>CACEVB010000004.1 GCA_902562875.1 uncultured Pelagibacteraceae bacterium
TTTTAAATTAAAAAATAAAAAATATTATTTTTTATAATAATTTATTAGAGTTGAGGCGTTTCTTTTAAGATCAAATTTTTTTAAATATTTTTTATTAAAGGTAAAATTCATAGCTTTATTTTTTTTAAACTGAATAATACTTTTAACATAGTTTTTAAAATCTCCATTTTTAACTAAAATTCCATTTTGTTTATTTTTTATTAATATTCTCCCGCCCGGAGTTCTAAAACTTATAATAGGTATATTGGCGGACATAGCCTCAATAAATGTTATTCCAAAAGATTCTATTCTTGATAAATTTAGATATAAATCTGAATTTTTGTATAATTTAATTAAATTAGAATGAGGAAAATATAATTCATTATCATTCTTAATTTCATCTAAAATATATAAATTTTTAAAATTATTAAAATTTTTTTTATCAAGTAATTTTTTTGAATTCTTTCCAATTATATACCACTTAAACTTTATTTTTTTATCTAATAGTGGATAAACTTTTGTTATCAAATCATACCCCTTCTTTTTTTCTGAATTTCTAGCAACTGTTATCAGTATTAACTCATCCTTATTAAATTTATTTTTTTTAATTTTATTAAATTTTGACACCTCAACACTATTTGGAAAGTATAAAATTTTTTTATTTGGTACTTTTAATTTTTCTAATTCTTTATCTATTTCTTTTGATATAGATAGAAACTTATCAATATAAATTAAATTTTTTTTTAAAAGTAAATCAAATTTGATATCTAATCTGTATCCATAATTTATGTTTTTTTTAATTTGAATATCGGCACCTTGAAAAGTGACGTAGATTTTTTGTCCAAGCTTTTTTAAAACAGATATATATAGAAGAGTTTTATAGTTTAGAGAATGAAAGTGCCAACAATGATATTTTCTTTTTTTTATTAAATTTTTAAAAAATGGAATTAATAAAAATCTAATATCAATAGAAAAATAATAATGAAAAATATAAATTATATTAACTAAAATTTTATTTAAATTAAAAAAATTATAATTATATTTTACATTTATTTTCTTTTCTAAATGAATTAAATCAACTTCTACTCCTAATTCAATTAGTTTGTTTGCCAGATTATGTGTTTGTACCTCAGCCCCTCCTATAAAAGGAAAATATGTTGAAGGTATAAATGCAATTTTCATAAATTAATTAATTAAAAAAATTTTTTCAAACGAAAGTAAATATAATAATTTAATTTAATTAAATATAACATAAATAGAAAAATGATACTTTGATCATTTTGTAATCTTATTTTGAACTCCTCATTTAAATGTTGTATCAACGAAAATTTAGAGGAATAATTGTGTGGCTGGCAGGTTCCAAAAAGTTTTTTTGGGCTTAAAATCAAATATTTTTTTTTTGACTTAATTAATTTAAATATCAAATCATTATCTGCGGAAAGTTTATATTTTATATTATATAAACCTAATTCTTCATGTAATTTTTTTTTTACAAAAAAAGATGTTGAATGACTTGGAAAAATATTAAATTTGTAATCAATCAAGTTTGGTTTAAAGTTAAATAAAATTCTATTTTTTTTAACTGGTCCAAATAAATAGTCTGTTTTTTTTAAATTTTTTACTGCAATTTCTACTGCTTTTTTTTCATAGACGTCACCTGAATTTATAATTCCAATTATACTTCCTGAGGATAGTATTATACCCTTATTCATTGCATCGAAAATTCCTTTATCTTTTTCACTTAACAAAACAGATAAATATTTTTTATATTTTTTAATTTTAATGTAGCTATCATCGTTTGATTTGCCCTCAATCACGATATACTCAATATTTTTATAAGTTTGTTTTAAAACACTTTTGATAGTATTTTCTATAATATCTGAGCTATTTTTAACTACAGTTATTATTGTTACAAGCGGTTTATTAAAATTGTTTGTCATATTTTGATCAATATATTTTCTCATTATGGTAAATCTTTTTTTTTTTATTTTTTTTGAAACTGCTTTATATTGGAGAAAGCTTGGATGTATTTTTAAATTTTTTGAGATATTTATATAAGTCAATTTTTTAGTAAATAAAAATATTTTTTTAAAAAATGTATAATTAATTATTAGTTCAATATTTATGAAAAAAAAAGATATAAATTTATATTATTGGTGTCCAGTTCTATCAAATGTAGCAACAGTAAGGGCAGTTTTAAATTCTGCTATTGCAACGAATAGATATTCAAAAAATATCAAGGTTTCTTTAATAGATACTTTAAAAGAATGGGATAATTTTAAATCTGTAATAAATGATAAAATTGAAATTAAAAAAATTGTCGACTTAAGTTTTTTTTTTCCAAAATATGGTTTTTTTATGAGGTTAAATTATATTAAAATATTTATTTACTCTTTCTTTCCATTATTGCGACTATTAAAAAAAGATAATCCTGATTATATTGTAGTCCATTTGATTACTTCATTACCTTTAATTCTAAAGTTAATATTTAATTTCAAAACAAAAATTATTTTAAGAATTTCAGGTTTACCGAGATTAAATTTTTTTAGAAAAACTTTGTGGAGATTAGTTTCAAAAAAAATTGATATAATTACAACACCCACAGAAGGAACCTTGCAGAATTTGAAAAAAGAAAAAATATTTAATGAAAGAAAAATACATCTTTTAAGAGATCCGGTAATCAGTATTTCAAAAATAAATAAATTAAAAAAGCAAAATATAGATAAAGAATATCTACATAAGCCTTTCATTTTATCTATTGGAAGGCTTTCAAAACAAAAAAATCAAAAGTTAATTATTGAGAATTTTAAAAATAAAGTTTTTGATAAATATAACCTTATAATTGTTGGTGAAGGGGAACTTGAAGATGAATTAAAAATGAATGTTAAGAAATTATTTTTAGAAGATAGAATAAAATTTGCTGGTTATCATAGTAATATTTATAAATTTTTATTAAAGTCCGAGCTTGTAATAATATCATCTTTATGGGAAGACCCAGGATGGGTAATGGTTGAAGCCGCCGCTTGTAATGTTACTGTTTTATCATCGGACTGTAATTATGGTCCAAAAGAATTTTTAAATAATAATGAAGGTGGATTTATATTTAAAACAAATTCCAGCCAAGATTTGATACAAGCCGTTGAAAGATTTAATTTGTCTGAAGAAAAAGAAAAAAATAAAAAAAAGTTATTTTTAAAAAAACAGTCTAATAATTATACATTTTTTAAACATTTTATAGAATTAAATAATATTATTAATAAAAATTAATTATTTAGGCAGTATTAAGAAATTATTACATCCAATGATTTTTTCAAATTTATATTCTATTCCGTTTACGAAATTTATGTAATCTTGGAAATTAAAATTTAATTCATTTTGAAAAAAATTTTCATACTCAAAAATAATTGGCATTCTATGTTCTTTTATTGTTTTTCGTGCCCCCATCATTCCTTCAAGGTCTAGGCCTTGAATATCAATTTTCATAAATGAAATTTTTTTATCAAAATGTAAGTCATCAATTTTCATTGATTTGATTTGGTTATTTTGACCTTCTTCCTTATTTTCTCTTAAACTATATGAACCGAGTGTTTTAAATTTTTCAGGATTTGATTTAGGAAAATAATATTTTTTATTTGAGTCATCTGTTATAGCAACATTATAACATTGAGATTGAGTATTATTTATTTTCAAATTTTTTTTAAGAATTGAAAAAACATAGCCATTAGCTTCAAAGCTATGAACCGTCACATTTTTTTTTAATTTTCCCATAAGTATACTCATTTGACCATAACTAGCACCAAGATCCAAAACAGATGAGTTATCAGTTATATAATTTTTACTACATTCATAAACATCTTCATCGTAAATACGATTTTTACTTATAGATTTAATAATAATATCTTGATAAAGATATTTTGGTAAAAAATAATCCCCCGTCGATGTTTTGTGTAATTTAATATCTTTACTGTCTTTAGATATTCTCACATCTTTTAGTATGGGCATAAAACCAATTTTACTAAAAAAACCAATGTATATTTTTTTTAAAATTAAAATAATTTTTAAAATCATACTTTCAAAGTCTTCCTAACTATATATAAATACTTATTAAGATTTTCTTCAGAGTCAAATCTTTTTAAAGATTTAAATCCAAAGTTAACTTTTTTTCTTAATCTTTTAAAATTTTTTGATACATGCAAAATATTACTAGCTAATTTTTTGTAATCAGACATTTCAAATAATATTCCTCCTTTTCCATATTCTAAAATTTCTTTTGGACCCGTAGGACAATTAGATGAAATTATTATTTTTTTTAAAGTTAATGCTTCTAATAAAACATTTGGCAAACCTTCAAAAATTGAAGTTAATATAAATAGATTGCACTTTACTAAATACTTATAGGGATTATTTTGAAATTTTAAAAGTTTAACATTTTTATATAAATTATTTTTTCTTATAAATATTTCCATTTCCCTCTTTTTTATGCCTCTTCCCATTATAACGGCTTTAAAATTAACTTTAGATTTAATTAAGTTCAATGCCTTTAGTAAAGTTAATTGGTCTTTTTGATCAACATATCTTCCAATATTAATTATTTTTAATATATTTTTATTCTTATCAAAAAAATTATATTTAACCTTTTCTTTTGAAAGTTTAATTATTCTTTTTTTGTCCAGAGGATTATAAATACAATATGCATTAACATTAAATTTTTTTTTCATTTCATATTTAAATTCTTGACTATTAACTATAATTTTATCTGCACTTTTTAAAATTTTTTGAAAAATAAAAAGTTTTATAAAATTCTTGGACCAGCCACTTGGAGATGAATTTGATCTGGTTATTATCTTTATTCCGAATAGCTTACAAATCACTATAGCATACATATTAGCTTGAAACGAAAAAACTGAAATATTTTTATTATTTAAAATTATTTTTATTAGGTTTATTAGGCAAATAAAATATTTGATCTTTCTTCCAAATTTCTTCCATATATTTTTTTTAGGGGTTATAATTTCAATATTTTTATTAAATTTATTTTTAAATTCATCATTTACAGTAATAACAAATGCTTTTTTAACTTTTGAAGCTAAATAATTGGTTATTATAAATAAATTTTTTTCAACCCCACCTCCTTCAATAGATGGCATAAAAATAACTAGTTTATATTTCTTCATTAAATTCTATATATATAAATAATTTAGTAATAAAATTAATTTATGAAACTTGTAAGTATTATAATTCCATACTACAGAAAAAGAAAATTTATAAAATCTGCAATAATTTCAGCAATTAAACAGTCTTACAGCAATATAGAAATAATAATAATTTACGATGATCCAATTAAGTCAGATCTTAACTATATCAATAATTTAGCAAAAAAAGATAAAAGAATAAACATTTTAGTTAACAAAAAAAATTTAGGTGCAGGATTATCTAGAAATAAAGGAATCAGATTTGCAAAGGGAAAGTTTATAGCATTTTTAGATTCCGATGATTTATGGTTAAAAAATAAGTTAAAAATTCAAATTAAATTTATGGAAGAAAGTTTGTGTGATTTTTCTCATACATCTTATTCAATAATTGATGAATTTGGTAAAGAGAAAAGCGATAGAGTCGCTTATAACTATGAAAACTTTGATGAGTTGCTTAAATCCTGCAACATAGGATTGTCTACTGTTG
Organism: uncultured Pelagibacteraceae bacterium; assembly: GCA_902562875.1. Lineage (GTDB taxonomy): Bacteria > Pseudomonadota > Alphaproteobacteria > Pelagibacterales > Pelagibacteraceae > Pelagibacter. Next base: position 5,659 of record CACEVB010000004.1, read on the forward strand.
TTATAAATAAAAAATTACTACATAAAAAATTTACATTTCCTGAACTGAAAACCAAAGAAGATTTTGTATTGTGGCTTAAATTAGTAAAATCTGGCATAAAGATAAAATCTATTAAAAAAAAATTAGTTAAATGGAGAAAAGTAGAAAATTCTCTTTCTTCAAGTATTGTTCAAAAACTTTTCGATGGATTTACAGTTTATAACACTTATATGAAATTTAATTACTTTAAATCATTTTATTATCTATTTTTACTTTCAATTAATTATTTAAAAAAAAGAAGTAAGTAATTTATTTCCATTAAATTAGTCTATTTACATAATAGTTTTTTTATATATAAACAAATCAGGTTGAAATGCATGGTGGGAAATAATGTTAGAATCATTAACTGTTCCTGCAACGGTAAACTAGAATAAGTTAAGTCCGAGCGCCACCCAACTTAAGTCCGCTGCTGAATGAGGGCCAGGAAAAGTCTAATTCTGCAATGAAAAATTAGCATCGGCATAGATTAAAACTCTAAACCAAGTGTTTAGGTTAAATTGGAGATTAAATTATGCTTAAAAAAATATACGCTATATTAATATTAATTTTTTTCACATCACATGTTTATTCTGAAATACCTGTAATTGTAATTACTGCGCCGAGCAAAAAACCTCAATCTTTATCTACTGTCGGGACTTCGGTTACTATTCTCAATGAAAAATTTTTTAACGATTCAACCGAACATTTTTTAGGTGATGCATTGAGTTCAGCCACTACAAGTGCCAACTTCTTTCAAAGTGGTGGTCATGGAACAGCATCAGCAATTCAACTAAGAGGAATGCCAAAAAGATACTCAACGGTTTATATAGACGGTGTTAAAATGTCGGATCCTTCAAGTGTGTCAGGAGACTTTGACTTTAATAATATTTTGACCAGTCAAATATCAAAAGTTGAAATTTTAAAGGGTAATCAAAGTTCAATTTATGGTAGTGGGGCAATAGGCGGAACTATTCATATTTTTACTAAACAAGGAAAACCCGGTTTTCACAAAGATATTGAATATGTTGCGGGATCACATGATACTCACAATTTATCAGCTTCAGTATCCGGTGGTAATGAAAAATCAAATTATTATTTAGGACTTCAAAGATTTCAAACAGATGGAATATCTCAAATGACACACAATGATGAAAAGGATAGGTATAGAAACAACGGATTAGTAGCAAGTTATAGTAAAAAGTTTACAGACAAAATTGAATTACAAAGCAATGCAAGAGTTGCTGAAACTTATCTACAATATGATGCAGCGTGTGTTTCAAATCTATTTGGGTGTTCACCTAATTATGATCACGCTGAGGAGACAGATGGGCTAGAGGGCTCTTACAATATAAATTTAATTTACAAGCCTTTAGAAAAATTTTCAAATAAATTTACTTTAGCTAATACTTATATAAAAAGAATTTATGCTAGTGCGCCTAATAGTAAAAACACAAAACAAGATAACTATTATGGCGATAGATATGCTTTTCTTTACCAAGGTAATTATAATTTCAATTTAGATAATAGTATTGTTTTTGGATTAGAGAGAGAGGATGACCAGATGGGATTTAATAAAGATTCAACTGTAAGGATAAACTCGAGTTCTCATGTTATATCTCAGTATTTTGATTATCAAAGTAGAATAACAAATAATATTTATGCTACTTTTGGAGCAAGATTTGATGAACATTCATTCGCTGGAAATGAAGACTCTCAAAGAGCTACTCTTGCATACGTGTTTGATGATAAAGCTACGAAGTTAAAATCTTCGTTTGGAACTGGCTATAGGTTTCCTTCGTTGTATGAAACATTTTATGTATGGAACTCAGCAAATAATTGTAATTTTGGTGGTTCAAATTGTAGAGCGATAGGTCACAAAAAAGCAGAAACAAGTCAAAGTTATGATTTTGGAATTGAAAAAACTATAAATCCAAATTTGTCTATAGATCTTACTTATTTTAACATTAAGTATAATGATGCCTTAGAGGGATGGTCAGGAAATAATGCAGCTGGTTCAGGTTCTACAACTCAAAACTCTCCAAGCACTACTAAATCACAAGGTTTAGAATTTTTTTCTAATTACAAATTTAATGAGATTTTAAATTTTAGTTTAAACTATACATACACACAAACTTACGATGGAGCAGAGCAGGATAACCCTAATAATACAAATATTAATTCACAAATGGTCAGAGTGCCAAGAAATCTATTGAACTTAATTACAAATATTAAAGTTCCTGGTTATAAAAACTTAGATTTAACTTTAAGAACTAAATGGTCAGATAAAGCAAGAGATTATGGAAATGGAAATGCCAATAGAAATGGATCTCAATCTTTTAGCGATGCTGAGTTAGAAAGTTATTTAGTTAATGACCTGTCAATAAGCTATAAATTACCAAATAGTTATAAGCTTTATTTTGATGTAGTAAATATCACTGATAAAAAATATGAGACTGCGCAAGATTATTCCCAAATGGATAGAAGTTTTAATTTTGGTTTAAAAAGGAATTTCTAAATTAAGCCTATAAGAAATTTTATCAAAGCCAGGAAAATATTTTAACTTGAATATTGAAACTTTATTAAATATTATAATTTTATGAGTTATTTTGAAAAAAGAAAAAAGAAAAAAACTTTATATTTTGCTATGTTGATTGTGATATTAGTTTTTTCTAGATTGATACCACACCCTCCAAATTTTACCCCCATAATCTCAGTAGCAATAATGTGTGGAATTATTTTCGAAACATTGTTGATATCCTTAATTGTTCTAATTGGATCAATGCTTATAAGTGATTTAATAATTGGACTGCATAGTGGCATGATTCATATTTATATTTGCTTAATATTTATAAGTTGTCTTTTTTTTAAATTTAGTACAAAAATTAATTATAAAAATTTAATATTTTTTAGTTTTTTAGGTTCAATTATATTTTTTTTGTATTCCAATTTTATTGTTTGGCTTAACAGTGGACTATATTCCCAAGATTTAAAGGGTATTTTAAAATGTTATACTTTGGCCATTCCTTTTTTTTCGAATACACTAGTCTCTACAATTTTTTATTCTTATTTAACATTTATTGCAATTAACTATATTAAAAAAGATTTTAATTTGGTTATAAGTAAACAATCTAAGTTATGATAAAATCTTCATTTAAATCGAGAGCGCCTAAAGATTTTAAAATTTTAATGCTTTATCCAAATTTACATATGAGTGCTTTAATGCCTCAGTCAATTGGCATATTTACGTCTCTTCTAAAAAGAGAAGGTTTTATCTTAGACTTGTTTGATTGCACTTACTATGAAGATATAGATTCTTTAACCTTAGGTAAAAATACAAATGAAGAAAAAGTGGCTAATAGAAATGTTGCCAAATATGATAATAAAGAGTGGACATCAAAAGGGGTTAAACCAAAGATTGGAATTGTCGAATCTTTTAAAAAAAAAGTAGAAACTTTTAATCCGGATTTAATTATAGTATCAGTCTTAGAAAGTACATATTTTTTAGCTATAGAATTATTAAAATCAGTTTCTAAAAATCAAAGAAATTTTAAAACACTTTTTGGAGGTGTTTTTGCAACATATGCTTCTGAAAAAATTATTCATAATGAGTTAGTAGATTATGTTTGCAGAGGCGAAGGAGAAGGGGCTGTTGTTGAAATGTGTAAAAAATTATGTTCAGGCGAAAGAATAGATAATATCCAAAATTTTACTATAAAGGAAGAAGGTAAAATCGTAAGGAACGGAATGAGACCTCCAATTGATATAAATGAGGTTCCTATACCAGATTGGGATTTATTTGAACCAGGAAGTTTATATAGACCCATGCAGGGAAAAATTTGGAGAGCAGTAGGTCTTGAGACACAAAGGGGATGTCCATATACATGTACATTTTGTAATTCTCCTTCTAACAATGTTGAATATAAAGCGGAAACCGGAGGAAAATTTCACAGAAAAAAAAGCATCCAGAGATTAAAAAAAGAATTGGAATTTTTAGTAAAAAAATACGATCCCAATTTAATTTATTTTGTAGTTGATACATTTTTAGCTATGTCAAATAGAGAGTTTGATGAGCTAAAAGAACTTTATTCAGATTATAAAATTCCTTTTTGGATGAACACTAGAGCAGAAACAATTACAGAACATAGAGCCGCAGGTCTTGAAGAAATGAATATGTTGAGAATGAATATTGGAATCGAGCATGGAAATTATGAATATCGAAGAAACTATCTAAAGAGAAACGTAAAAAACGAAGTTCAAATCAAAGCTTTTGAAATAGCAAGTCAACACAAATATACATCATGTGCTAACAGTATTATTGGAATGCCAGACGAAACTAGGGAGTTAATATTTGATACTATAAATTTTGTTAGAAAATTGCCTGAAAATATAGATGCAACAGGTGCTTTTATTTTTGCACCATATCACGGAACACCCTTAAGAACATTAGCAATAGAGAAAGGATATCTAAAAGATGAAGAAATTTGCTCTTTATCAAATACAAGTGAAAGTATGTTAAGAATGCCAACCATATCTAAAGATGAAATTCAGGGAATAGCTAGAGTATTTAGTTTTTATATTAAATTTCCAAAAGATAGATGGGATGAAATTAAAATCGCAGAACAACCAACACCCGAAGGTGAAAAAATGTTTGTTAAATTAGGAAAAGAGTTTGATGAAAAATACCGCCAATATGCTGCAGGTGCATTAGATCTTCACGATTAAAATTATTATTAATTAAAATTTTGCGGATATTTTACTTTATTAAGTTATATATATATAAAAGAAGAAATAATACTTAATCTAAATGAAAATTTACTTTTTAATTTTATTTCCTTTAGCAATTATATTTTTATCATATTATTTAAAAAAAATTTCTTTTGGTTTGAGTTATACCGGAGAAGGACACCAAAGATTTGTTGAAAAAGATCAGATACCTATTATTGGAGGGATTTTTATTGTACTAAGTTTTGTATTTTTTCTTGATAGTTTTTCTCAAATTTTAAAAATTCATATTTTTTTAATTTTTTTTCTAGGTATTTTGTCAGATTTTAAATATTTAAATTCTCCAAAAATAAGATTTTTAATGCAAATTATAATAATTTCATCTTTTGTTTATTTTAATAATTTAGAAATATTTGATACTAGAGTTATTTTCTTAGATGAAATATTAACTAATAAATATTTTAATTTTATTTTTGTTTTATTTTGTGTACTTATACTCGTAAATGGATCAAATTTTATTGACGGTCTAAATACTTTGCTTATTGGTTATTATCTAATTATTTTAATTAATTTATTAAATTCGAATTTGGTTCCAAATTTAGATTTATTGAATAATGATTATTTATATTGGACTATTTTAATATCTATTTTATTCATCTTTAATTTTATAAAAAAATTATTTATGGGAGATTCAGGGGCATATGCGCTTGGATTAATCTTTAGCTTTATTTTAATTAAACTACACGAATATAATGATCAAATATCCCCCTTTTTTATTTTACTTTTAGTTTGGTACCCATCATATGAGTTACTTTTTTCTATAATTAGAAAATTTAAATTTGGATTATCTCCTATTAAAGCAGACAACAAACACTTTCATCAATTACTTTTTAATTTTTTCTCAAAAAAGTTAAATTTAAAAAAAATTTATATTAATACTTTTACAGGCATGGTCATTAATACTTTCAATTTTATTATTATTTATTTAGCCTTTTTAGAGATGAATAACACTCAGTATCAAATACTTTTAATATTATTTAGCGTTATTTTATACACATTCTTATATCTGAAATTATTTTCTTTTAGATACAAGTTTTAAATAAATTTTACTCTTATTTTACAAAAAATAATTTTACCATACAAAGTAAAATTGAGAAACCGTCTTTAAAGGCATTTACTTTTTTTACACCGGCAATTCTTTTTCTCTCAAAAGAGGGTATTGATTTAATATTCAAATTATACCTTTTAGCTTTAATTGGCAATTCAACGCAAAAATTAAATGTTGTCTCGTTCAGATTTAGATTTTTTACCTTTTGAGTGTCCCCCATAACGTAAGTATATAAAATATCAGTAATGTTTAATTTAAAGAATATTCTTCCAATTTTTGTAAAAATAAAATTACCAATTAAAGTGATTAAAGTATCATCTTCGCTACTTGCATTTATTTCATATCTAGAACCAAAAACAATATCTACATTGTTTTTATCTAGCTCATTTAACATTGAGGACAATTCATTTGGATAAAACGATCCATCTGCATTATATATACAAAAGTATTTTGTTTTTACATTTTTTATACCTTCAATTAACGCAGCACCATACCCATTGATAGATTGAAATAAAATATCACAATCATAATTTTTTATAGCATCTATTGTCTCAGTATCACTAGACTCTAAAACAACAATTTTATTAACATTAAATTTTTTTAATTCATCTAATACGTCTGGTAATGATTCTTTCTCATTTTTTGCAGGAATAACGAGTGTGATATTTTTCATTAAAAGCTTATTATATAGTAATTAATAAAATTGATAAAATAATAAATAATATAAAATAAAAACAAAAAACTAATATTAATTTTTTTAAAAAAATTTTTATTAATTTTAAAATCAAATAAAGTAAAACTCAAAATTATTATTAATGGATCATAGTATTTATGAAAGATATGATATTGAGGAGTTATAAAGAATAACAAAATAAATAAATATAAATTATTTATAATATTTAAGCTGACGACTTTAATTGAAAAAAAGAATGCAAATGGGAGAATTAAAAAAAATAATAAGTTACTATTTAGAATATAATTTGAGGCATGTAAAATTATACCTCCACCTGATAAATTAATATTGTAATCAAAATTTAAAAATACGATTAATGTAAGTAAAATTGATATTGTGAAATTGATAAAGTCTTTTTTTAAATTTAGCTCATTTATAAAAAATCTTTTGCTAAATAGTATTGGAAAAATATGGAATAAAAAAATAGACGTTATAATACCAATTTTATTAAAATAATTAAAATTTAGTCCACCTACTGAAATAAAAAAAACGTCTAAAATAAAAACATAGTAAAATGCTGGGAATGCTAAAATTAAATTTAAAATAATAATTTTGAATATTATTTTAACGTCCTTTACAATGAAAAGATAATTTAAAAAAAACGGTATTACAAAAAGAGAAAATGATGGTCTAATGTAGGATGAAATCGCTAAAAAAATTATATTATAGTAAATAAATAAAATATTTTTATCTTTTCTAAATTTAAGAAAATAAAACAAAGATGTTAAGAAAAATAATAAACCTAATGTTGCACTTTCAGGCCATATAATATTCGATCTAAAAGATGGAGAAATAAATAATATACAGCTTAATAAAAAAAGTATTTTTTTATCTATTTCAAATTCTTTAAATACCTGTTTTAAACATAAATAAAATAAAAATTGGTTTAGAACTAAAATATTTATTAAAATAAATCTTACTAAGTCAATATTAATAAAAATCTTTTTTAGAATAAAAATTATAATAATAAATACTGGAGAAATTCTAGTTGATGATTCTAGGCTATCATAATTTAATAAAGTATTTATAAAATTCGTTTCAAATGCCTGAACTTGCTTTAAAGCATGATCAAAATCCATCATAGGTCCTGCTGTTACATTTTCATCAAAAACAAAACCTGTTAAAAGACTTATATATAATATAAAAAATACTAGAATATGGGAGTTTGTTTTATAATAATTAATATTCATGATTAAAAATTAAATATTTGTAGAATGAGACAATATACATAAATTTTATGTTTTTAAAATATTATCAGAAAATAGATGATGCGATTTCGTACTTATTCTCGTCAGTTTCAAATGAGAGTAAGTTTATAAAATCAATTTTTGGAAAAAAAAAAATATTATATGTTGATATTGGCACAAACGAGGGGAATTATATAGATTTTCTAAAAAAAATTTGTGTATTTAATAAAGTAATTTGTTTTGAGCCTATTGAACATCTTTCCAAAAAATTACAAAATAAATATTCAGATAAAAATTTTTTTATTAACAATTTCGCTTTATCAAATAAAGTTAGTTCTAAAAAATTTTATCAATATCAAATATCCTCTCAGTCAAGTTTTTATAAACAAAATAATTTATTCAAGTCATTAAAAAAACTAGAAAAAGTCCAAAAAATAAAAACCAAAAAATTTGATGGTATATTTTCTGACAACAAAAAAATAGATTTTTGTAAAATTGATGTACAAGGTGAAGAATTAAACGTTTTAAAGGGAATGGTGAAAAACTTAAAAAAAGGCAATATTAGATTAATAAAGATTGAGATTTCTTTTATAGAAAGATATTTAAAATCTAAATCAAACTTTTATGAAATTTTAAATTTTTTTTTAAAATATCACTACAGGTTATCTAGTATCTCAAAAATAAAATATAGAAACAATAGATTGTTATTAATGGATGCTTTTTTTGAAAAAACATAAACATAATTTCTCATGTCAATAGATCTGGTCTTTTTTATAATTTCATATTTTACAATTATTTTTTCAATATTAGGCTATGGTTCTTTTTTTTCAAAATTCGCAAACCAAGGTAATATTGAATGTCTAGGTTATAAAGGGTTAATAGGTATATTTATATTAATCTTATATTCATACATATCACATTTATTTTATAAGCATTCCATAGTTCATAATTCAATTATTATTATTTTAGGTTTAGTTTTTTTTTTACATAAAAAAGCAAAAATCTCTTTTACGGATATTAGAAATGTATTTTTAATATTTTCAATAATTTTAGTTGGATTTTTTATATTTAAGACACATGATGATTTCCCCTATTATCATTTTCCTTACACATATCATCTCACTCAAAATTTTCTAACGACTGGAATTGGTCAAATTAATCATGGTTTTAGAACACCGTCCTCAATATTTTACCTAAATTCACTATCATATTTACCTTTTATAAAATATTATATGTTTCATATTGGTACACTTGCCATTCTAGGCTTTTCAAATTTAATTCTACTAAACTATGTATTTATTTATCTCAAAAAGAAAAAATTTGATTTTTTATTTTTTTTTATTTTACTTATATTCTGTTTCATCAATATATTTTTTTATAGACTGCAGGAACATGGAACTGATAGGTCTGCTCAAATTTTAATATTTATTTTATTTATTAATTTATTTCTTTTAAGAGATATTAAAACAGATATTAGTAAAACATTTACATTATTGATAATTTTATTTTCCTTAATAGTATCATTAAAATCATTTTACTTTTTGTATTTAGTACTTTTACCGGTAATGTTGTATTATCTCATCTTAGATAATAAATTCCACGAGTTAAAAATTGTTTTTAAAAATCCTTTTTTTTATTTGTCATTAATTCTTACTGTAATGGTTTTATTATCTTATTTTTTTAATACTGGTTGTTTTATTTATCCCGTAAGTTTTACATGTGTAGAAAGTTTAGATTGGTCTTTGAAAGTGATTGATGTGAAACAAATGAATAATTGGTACGAGCAGTGGTCTAAAGCAGGAGCTACCCCTAATTTTAGAGTCGAAAACCCTGAAGTATATATTCAAAAATTTAATTGGGTTGGAAATTGGATGCAGTTATATTTTTTTAATAAAGTTTCAGATTATTTATTAGGCCTTTTTTTTATGTCTATCGTGTTTTTAATTTTATTCAAAGGAAACTTAAGAAAAAATAGAAAAAGTTTTAAATTTTTATATTATTATCTAGTAATAATTTTGTTATTTATTGAATGGTTCTATAATCATCCAGCTTTGAGATATGGTGGATACGTTTTAATGGCATTAATATTATTTCTCCCACTTTCAAATTTTTTGTCTAATTTAGTAAATTTAAATAAAATAAAAATAAAAGTTTATGGTTTAATATTATTAGTTTTTTTAATCTTTTTTTCTAGAAACGTAGATAGAATTTTAAATGAAGTTGATTTATATAACTACAAACCATTAAAAAATCCTTATTACAATATTGATGAAAATCATTTCAGAATGGAAAAAAAATTAAAATTATATTTAGACACAAACAAATAATATGAAATTTATTTTTTTTAAAATATTGAGATTTTTTGATTACCTACATCAAAAAAAAATTAATAAATTTCTTGCTAATCAATTTAAAAATATTGATACTTTTTTTGATATTGGTGCTCATAGAGGAGAAACCATAGGAATATACCTCAAACATTTTAAAATCAAAAAAATTTACTCTTTTGAACCAATAATTGATAATTTTAAATACTTAGAATTAAATAAAAAAAAATTTAGTAAAAAATACTCGAATACATTAATTTATTTGGAAAATTTCGCCTTAGGTTCAAAATCAATTAGTAAAAATATAAAATTTTTTGACGAAAGTTCCTCTTCAACAATAAATAACATAAATTTCACTTCTAAATATTTTAAAAAAAAAAATAAATATCTTATGTCAAAAAAAAAAGAAGATTTATTTGTCGAAAAAAAAATAAAAATAATAAGATTAAAAGATTATTTAGAAACGAAAAAAATAGACAAAATTGATTTCATGAAAATTGATACAGAGGGTTACGAATTCGAAGTTCTTTTAGGAGCTGAGGAATATATTAAAAAAGTTAAAATGTTAATTTTTGAGCATCATTATCACAATATGTTGATCAAAAATTATACGTTTAGTGATATTCATAATTTACTAAAAAAATATAATTTCCATCAGATTAATAAATTTAAGATGCCTTTTAGAAAGACTTTTGAATATATTTATATTAACAATATTAGATAATAATTCTTATCTTTACTTTTAAAAAAAAAAATATAATTATTTATTGATAAAGTGAATAAAACAGCATTAATTTTTGGAATTACTGGACAAGACGGTTCTTATTTGGCTGAGTTTCTCTTAAAAAAAAAATATGTTGTTCATGGAGTTATTCGAAGATCCTCATCATTTAATACTGGAAGAATAGACCATTTGTACCAAGACCCCCATGAAAAAAAAAGAAATTTTGTTTTGCATTATGGCGATGTAACTGATGCTATATCTGTATCATCTATTTTAAATAAAATAAAACCAAACGAAATTTATAATCTGGCTGCACAATCGCATGTAGCTGTATCTTTTGAAGTTCCAGAGTATACTGCAAACGCAGACGCTATAGGGGCTTTAAGAATTCTAGAGGCAATAAAATTCCATCGATTAGAAAAGACTTGTAAGTTTTATCAAGCTGGAACATCAGAGATGTACGGTAAAGTTCGAGAGGTGCCTCAAACTGAAAAAACTCCGTTTTACCCAAGAAGTCCTTATGGTGTCGCTAAAGTTTACGCTCATTGGATCACCGTAAATTACAGAGAGGCTTACAATATATTTGCATCCAATGGTATCTTGTTTAATCATGAGAGTCCTTTGAGAGGAGAGACTTTTGTTACAAAAAAAATTGTTAAAGCGCTTGTAAAAATTAAATATGGTAAACAAGACAGATTATATCTCGGAAATCTTGATGCAAAAAGAGATTGGGGACATGCAAGAGATTATGTTGAAGCAATGTGGAAAATACTACAATACAAACAACCTGATGATTTTGTTATATCCACAGGTAAACAATACAGTGTTAGACAATTTGTAAATTTAGTAGCAAAAACTATTGATCTTAAATTAAAATGGAGAGGCAAAGGCTTCAATGAAAAAGCAATTAATCAAGATAACGATAAAGTTATTTTAAGTATAGATAAAAAATATTATAGACCCTTAGATGTAAATAGTCTCTTAGGAAACAGCAAAAAAGCTAAAATAAAATTAAAATGGTTTCCCAAAACAACCATTCAAAAGCTCGTTAAAGAAATGGTAGATTTTGAAGAAAAAAACTTTCTAAATGATTAATAAAAATTCAAAAATTTTTATTGCTGGTCATAAAGGAATGGTTGGAAGTGCAATTAAAAAAAAACTAGAGGAAAAAGGATATAAGAAAATAATTACAATTGAAAAAAACAAATTGAACTTGTTGAATCAAGAAAAAGTATTTAAGTATCTTAATATAAGTAAACCTAACATAGTAATTATTGCGGCAGCTAGAGTTGGTGGTATTTTAGCAAATAGCTTAAATAAATCAAAATTTATTTATGAAAACTTGCAAATCCAAAATAATTTGATTCATGGATCATATTTAGCAAAAGTAAAAAATCTCATGTTTCTTGGTTCAAGTTGTATTTATCCAAAATTTTCAAAACAACCAATTAAGGAAAAATATATACTTAATGGCCCATTAGAAGAGACAAACGATGCTTATGCAATATCCAAAATTGCGGGAATTATGATGTGTAATAACTACTCGAAAAATTATAAATTAAATTACAAAAGTCTCATGCCTTCAAATATGTATGGTCCCAATGATAATTATGATCTTAAAAGCTCGCATTTTTTTCCAGCATTAATAAAAAAAATCCATTTAGCAAAAAAAAATAAAAGAGATTCGATCACTATATGGGGTAGTGGTAAACCTTTAAGAGAGTTATTATTTGTTGAGGATTTTGCAGATGCAATACTTTATTTTATGAATAGAAGATTTAATTATCCCTTTATAAATATTGGAACTGGAAGAGACTATAATATAAAGTGGTATGCAAAATTTATAGCAAATGAATTAAAAGCAAATAAATTAAAATTCAAATTTGATAAATCTAAACCTGATGGTATGAAACGAAAATTACTTGATGTTAAATTAGCTAAACGATTGGGATGGCAAGCAAAAACTTCTTTAAAAAAGGGACTTGCAATAACATTAAAAGATTACTACAAAAAAGTTAAAAATTAAGATTTACTTTTTTTAATTTTTCACTATAAATTCCTGGCCTGGTGATTATTGCGAAAGTGTAATACCCGATCCCATTCCGAACTCGGAAGTCAAGCCTTTCAGCGCCGATGGTACTTTGTCTTAAGACACGGAAGAGTAGGACGTTGCCAGGCTTATCTAATGAAAAAATATTTAGTTGTAACTGGTGGGGCAGGGTTTGTTGGTTCTAATCTAATTGAATTTTTAATAAAAAGTACAAGTTTAAAAATAATTAGTCTTGATAATTACTCTAGTGGGAAAATAAAAAATCATATTAAAAATAATCGAGTTTCATATTTAAGGGGAAACACAAAAGATATAAAAAAAATTTTAAAAAAATATAAAGATAAAATTGCTACTATCTTTCACTTTGGAGAATTTGCTAGAATTTTCCAAAGCTTTAAAAAATTTAATCAGTGTTACGATTCCAACTCTCTTGGAAGTAAATCAGTTTTTAAATTTTGCCTAGATAATAATATAAAATTAATATACTCTGCAACATCAGCGAGCCTAGGTAATCGTGGTAATGATAAAAATTTATCGCCGTATGCTTTTACTAAATCAAAAAATTTGGAGTTATTAGAAAATCTTAAAAATTGGTTCAACTTTAAGTATGAGGTTATTTATTTTTATAATGTCTATGGACCAAGGCAAATTGAAACTGGAGAAATGGCGACCGTAATAGGTATATTTCAAGATTGCTTTAAAAAAAAAAAACCCTTAACTGTTGTTAAACCTGGCACTCAAACTCGAAGATTTACTCATATAAATGATACAGTCTTAACATGTATTGAGGCATGGAAAGTAAATAAATGTAGACATTACAGCATTTCTCACAAAAAAACATATTCAATATTACAGGTTGCAAAACTTTTTAAAACAAAAATTAAATATTTACCAAAAAGATTAGGTGAAAGATATGCGTCGGCTTTAACCAACATATCTTTTGATAATAAGGTGCATAAAAGATATGGTAAAATTCAATTAAAAGAGTATATAAGTGCGTTTATAAATAAATATTAATTATGAAAATTGCTAGTTCATTAAAGTCTTTAAAAAAAAGAGATTTAAATTCTAAACTTGTAAGACGTAGAGGTAGGGTTTACATAATCAATAAAAAAAATCCAAAATTTAAAGCTAGACAGAAATAAAATGATCATTGGAAGTATTTCAGAAAATAAAGAATTTGAGAAAAGAATATCAATTACGCCTGAGATAGCCAAAAAATATGTATCAAACGGTTTTGAAGTAATTATTGAAAATGAATATGGTACGCATCTTGGAATATCAGATGAAAAATATATTAATGAGGGTTGCAAGTTAGAAAATCGTGAAAATATTTTAAATAAATCAGATATTTTGTTACAATTAAGTTTACCTGATGATAAAGCCATAAGTTTGTTAAAAGAAAATAAAATTCTTATTGGTAATTTTAATTATACAAATAATAAGGAAGTTATAACGAAAATATCAAGTAAAAAAATTTCAATTTTTTCAATGGAGCTATTACCAAGAATTACAAGAGCTCAGTCAATGGATATTTTATCTTCACAAGCGAACCTTGCAGGTTATAAAGCTGTAATAGATTCTTTCGCAATATTTAAAAAAGCAATCCCAATGATGATGACAGCAGCAGGAACAATTTCAGCTGCAAAAGTATTAGTTGTCGGGGCTGGAGTTGCTGGACTTCAAGCGATTGCAACTGCAAAGAGAATGGGTGCAATTGTGTATGCCACTGATGTCAGATCAGCATCAAAAGAACAAGTTGAAAGTTTGGGTGGAAAATTTTTAGTTGTTGAGGGAGCTGAGAATTTAGAGACAGAGGGTGGATATGCAAAAGAAGCTTCCGAGGAGTTTAAGAAGAAACAAGAAGAGCTACTGGCCGAAACATTAAAAAAAATAGATGTAGTAATTTGCACAGCATTAATACCAGGAAAAACAGCACCAAAAATTATTAGCGAACAAATGATAAAAAATATGCAACCAGGGTCAGTTATTTATGATCTCGCAGCCTCACAAGGTGGAAACGCTGCGTACACTCAAGCCAACAAGGTAGTTGAAAAAAACGGAGTATTGATCGCAGGAGAAAGCACCATATTAAATAAATTACCTACGTCTGCGTCAAACTTATATGCAAAAAACTTGTTTAATTTTGTTTTAAACCTCTATGATAAGCAAAATAAAAAATTAAACATTAATATGGATGATGAAATTATTAATAAAACTTTGGTAAAATAGTATGGAAATAGATCCTTTTGTATTTAGATTAAGTATTTTTATTTTATCTATTTTTATAGGCTATTACGTCGTATGGAGTGTGACTCCCTCTCTTCATACACCACTAATGTCAGTTACAAATGCAATTTCTTCAGTAATTATAGTGGGTGCAATTATTGCCGCTTTAGCGGGGGATAATTTAAATGTATTTCAAACATCAAATATTTTTGGATTTTTAGCAATAATTCTTGCTGCAGTTAATATTTTTGGTGGGTTTTTAGTAACTCAAAGAATGTTAGCTATGTATAAAAAAAAAAAGAAAGATAAATAATGTCTGCAAATATATTAGCAATATTTTATTTAATTTCTGGAGTATTATTTATTTTAGCGCTTAGAGGATTGTCTTCACCAGAAACTTCAAGACAAGGAAATTTATTTGGAATTATTGGAATGGCAATAGCTGTTGGAGTAACAATTTTATCAGTAGGAAATTTTTCAATCGGTTTTTTGTATCTAATGGTTTTTCTTTTGATTGGTGGTTCTATAGGAGCGTTTATCGCATTTAAAATTCCAATGACAGCTATGCCAGAATTAGTAGCTGGGTTTCATAGTTTAGTCGGACTAGCAGCGGTTTTCGTAGCAATTTCTGCTTTTTTAAGTCCCGATGTTTTTAATTTAGGCTCTCCAGGAAATATTAAAATCGCTAGTTTAATTGAAATGTCACTAGGAGCTGCAATCGGTGCAATTACGTTTACAGGATCAATAATTGCATTTTTAAAATTAAGAGGAATAATGTCTGGGTCACCAATAGTTTTTTTTGGTCAGCATTATTTAAATCTTTTTTTAGGATTGTCCCTTATTGGTCTAATTTATTATTTGTGTTTAAATCAAAGTAATAGTTTATTTTGGACTATTATTGCTATTTCTCTCATAGTAGGAGTTTTTTTGATAATTCCAATTGGTGGAGCAGATATGCCAGTTGTAATTTCAATGTTAAATTCTTACTCGGGTTGGGCAGCTGCTGGAATAGGTTTTACTTTAGAAAATACAGCATTAATAATCACTGGTGCTTTAGTTGGTTCATCTGGTGCGATCCTTTCGTATATTATGTGTAAAGGTATGAATAGATCATTTTTCAATGTGATCCTTGGAGGATGGGGAGCTACAGATGATAAAACAAAAGATAATTCAAAAGAGCAAAAACCGGTAAAAAATGGTAATGCTGACGATGCAGCGTTTTTAATGAAAAATGCTTCATCAGTAATAATTGTTCCTGGATACGGTATGGCTGTGGCCCAAGCTCAACATGCTTTAAGAGAAATGGTTGATGCATTGAAAAAAAATGGTGTTAAAGTAACTTATGCAATACACCCAGTTGCAGGGAGAATGCCCGGACATATGAATGTACTTTTAGCTGAAGCCAACGTTCCATACGATGAGGTTTTTGAATTAGAGGAAATAAATAACGACTTCGCTAATTGTGATGTAGCTTACGTAATTGGTGCAAATGATGTTACCAATCCAGTAGCAAAATCAGATCCACAATCTCCTATATATGGTATGCCAATATTAGATGTCGAAAAATCCAAATCTGTTTTATTTGTAAAAAGAAGTTTATCACCTGGATATGCAGGTATAGATAATGATCTATTTTATAGAGATAATACTTTAATGTTATTTGCTGATGCAAAAAAAATGACAGAAGATATAATCAAGAGCCTTTAAGTTGACAAAAGTTTATTGCGATATAGCAGATATAAAATTAATTAAAAAATATAATAATTTAAATTTAGTTAAAGGATTTACTACAAATCCAAGTTTAATACGTAAAGCCGGAGCCAAAAATTATCAAAATTATTGTAGAGATATCTTAAAAGTTACAAAAAAACCAATTTCATTTGAAGTTTTTGCCGATGACGAAATTAATATGATTATTCAAGGAAAAAAAATTACAAAGTGGGCTAGTAATGTTTATGTAAAGGTTCCATACGTCAATTCAAAAGGTAAATTTATGGGCAAAGTAATAAAAGAGTTAAACAAAAAAAAAATAAAATTAAATATAACATCTATCTACACATCGGAACAAACAAAAAAAGTTCTTAAGAATATAAATAAAAAAAATAAAGTTATTATTTCAATATTTGCGGGTAGAATGGCTGATGCAGGCAAGGATCCAATCCCAGAGATAAAAAAAAGTATTGAATTAGCAAAAAAATTTAAAAATGTTGAAATACTTTGGGCAAGCACAAGAGAAGCTTATAACTACACACAAGCAAAACAGTTAGGATGTAACATTATTACTGTGCCACCAGCAATAATAGAGAATATAAGAAAATTTGGAAATACATTTAGTCAGCTAACAATCTCAACAGTTAAAGCTTTTTTATCAGATAGTAAAAAATCTAAATTTAGTTTGTGAAATTATTAATTGGTTGCGGGGGACGGATTTGAACCGCCGACCTCAAGGTTATGAGCCTTGCGAGCTACCAGGCTGCTCCACCCCGCGATATTTAAATTCTATTTTTCAGCTTATTTAATTTCTTAACTCTTTTAATATTTTCTTGGAGAATTCTCTTTTTTTTCTCAGAAGGCTTTTCATAATTATTCTTTAACTTAATAATTTTAAAGAAACCATCTCTTTGAAGTTTTCTTTTCAAAACCCTCAAAGCTTGCTCTACATTGTTATCTTTTACTTCTATTTTAATATTAACCTCCAAAAAAAAGTGTAACTAACATTTTAAATTTAATTTGTCTATTTATTTAATTTAAGATGCTTGATTAGTTTTTTCTTTTATTTTTCTCTCTTTTTTTATTCTTCTCTCAGCTTTTTCTATTGCCAATACTAAATCCTTTTGAGCAAATAAACCCATAGCCACTGGATCTTTAGCATTAAGATTATTGTAATTCCAATAATTCTTATTTCGTATTAGTGTGACAGAATTTTTTGTAATACCTACTAGTTTTGCTATCTGTGAGTCTTTTAGCAAAGAATGTTGTTTAATTAACCACAAAGCAGCATCAGGTTTATCTTGTCTTTTTGATAATGGTACATACTTTTTTGTTTTTTTTTCCTCTATGGATACGTCAACATCATTTAAACTTATTTTCAAAGATCTATTTTGGTCCTCTGAGGATAATTTAATCTCTTCTCTAGTTAGTTGACCTGACATAATTGGATTGTAAGCAACTATACCTTTACCAACTTCTCCGTCTGCTATGCCTTGGACTTCAACTTCATGCATTTTACAAAAATCTGCAATTTGTTTAAATGTTAGTGTAGTGTTTTCAACTAACCATAAAGCAGTTGCCATTGGCATTAAAGGTGCTTTAGACATATTTATTTATTTACTTTCAGATCTGAAATTTTTAAATTTTTTATTAAACTTACTTACTCTTCCTTTATCTAACAGTTTTTGTTTACCACCTGTCCATGCAGAATGTGACTTTGGATCAATCTCTAATTTAAGAACCTCACCCTCAGAACCCCATGTTGACATAGTTTCAAATTGTGTCCCATCGGTCATCTCAACTTTAATTTTATGGTAGTTTGGGTGAATATTTTTTTTCATAACGGGTTTTATAACAAAAGTTTAAAATAAAACAATTAAAACTTATTCAGTTTATCAAGCATTTTTTCACTTATATTTTCACTAGAGGCAATAACATTTATCTCGCTAATTTTTGAATTATCTATTTCATTAGTTTTTCCACCTGCCTCAGATACAATAAGTATCCCCGCAGCAATATCCCATATGTTTAAGTTTTTTTGAAAATATCCATCAAATCTTCCGTTCGCCACATAAGCTAAATCTAATGCGGCGCTACCACTAACCCTTGAATTTAAATTACTAAATATAATACCATTTTTATTTGTAGCAAAAAGACAATCCTCTAATTTATTTTTTTTCGAAACTTTTATTCTGTGGTTATTTAAAAAAGCGCCTTGATCTTTTTCAGCACAAAACATTTCATTTTTTATTGGATCGTAAATTACTCCTGAAATAATTTGATTATATGACATAAATGCAATTGAAATACAAAAATGTGGGATACCGTGTAAGAAGTTTGTTGTTCCATCAATTGGGTCTATTAACCATATATTATTTCTATCATCATTTTCAATTAATCCTCTTTCTTCGGTTACTATAGAAAATTTTTTTTTTTGTTTAGCCAACTCATCTAAAATTATTTTCTCAACTTTTTTATCTGAATTTGTAACAAAGTTATAAGGTCCTTTTTTTGATACTTGTAAATTTTCAAGTTCACCAAAGTCTCTTATAAGTGTTTTTGAAGCCTTTTCACATGCTTTTATCATAATATTTAATATTGGAGATATACTATTCATTCTAATTTTTTTTTATATACTCTATAGTTCTCGTATCTATAGTTATATTATCTCCAACATTTATAAATGGAGGAACTTGTACCCTTAGACCATTTGATAATATTGCTGGCTTATACGAGGAAGACACCGTTTGACCTTTTATTGATGCATCCGTTTCAATTATCTCTAAATCTATTTGATTTGGCAAAGTTAAAAAAATTGGACGTTCTTCATGGAAGCCTATAACAATTGATAAATTTTCTTTGAGCATTTTAGCTTTATCCCCAACTAAAGATTTATTTAGTTTTATCTGGTCAAAATTTTTATTATTCATAAAATGATATCCTTCTTGATCTTGATACATATAAGAAAATTCCACTTCTTCAATAGATGCTTTTTCAACTGTCTCGCTTGATCTAAATCTTTCATTTAGTTTTGTACCAGTATTTATGCTTTTCATCTCTACCTGATTAAATGCACCTCCCTTACCTGGTTTAACATGCTGTGTTTTAGTCACCTCCCACAAGTCTTTTTTGTACTCAAGAAGCATTCCAATTTTTATTTCATTAGTATTAATTTTCATTTTTTAAATTCTTGATGCGATATATTCTTTTATCAATGAGTGATAATGCATAAAACAATCAGCAAAATCAATTATATGAGCATCTTTTAATGGCTCTTCCCAATTTGAACCAGCTATTTTACATTTTTTTCCGTTAACTTCTTTCTTTTCAGAAATCACTACTCTCTTAAAGTTAGGAACATCATCCATCCAATCAGATGTTAATCCCTCATAAGGATCCATAGGATGCGTAAAAATTAAAATTGGTGCATTTCCCTCTTTAATTATATCAATCTGATCTTGTCTCCAACCAGCCATACCAGGATGTTTTTTATGAAATTTTTCCATGGCTTTTCCATAGCCAACTTTCTTTACTTTATATTTTTTTGATAAATTCCAAAAACATGCAGGCATTAATGATATACCTCCACCAACCTCGTTCATATATTTTGCTGTCAACCTTAGTGTTGCCCATCCTCCACAGGAATGACCTGACATAAAAATTTGTTTCTTTGGTACACCTAAGTTAACAAATTTTTTAATAACCTCTAAATTACCCTCAACTCTTCGATCCATTTTTGAGGTTCCTGGATAAGGTCCTTCCCATTTTTTCATCCACATTCCTACTTTTCCTAACTTTGCACCTAAATCACCCTCTAATTGACTTTGGCAGAGTATATAGACCATAATTTCTTTACCATTTATTTTATCACCGGCTAGCTGAGCCCAATTTCTAAGCTCCGATCTCCAGAAGCAATGTTTTAGTTTAACATCGTTTCCATCAGAACCATGATTGTATATTATGATTATTTTATCTTTAGGGTTATTTACTTCAAAATTTTCGTCAATTTTAATTTTATCTTTCCATTTATTTGTGGGTATTACAAACCCATCTGTTTTAATTCTATCATTTGAGTTTGCGTAAACATTGCTACATAATAATAATTTAATCAAAATAAGACCTAAAAATTTTTTCATTCTTTTCCATTCATTATATCTGGTGTTTGCCAGTTTAAGCTTTGACCACTATCAATTGAAATTACCTGACCAGTTATAGATCTGTTTTTTATGAAAAAGTCAACAGCGTTTGATATTTCATCAACATTTACTTGTTTTTTTAAAGGAGTTGCTAAATACTGTTTTTTAAAATGAATTTTAGACTGCCTTTTATTCTTGATAGTTGGCCCCGGTGCTATCCCATTTACTCTTATTTTTGGTGCTAAGCTCATAGCAGATGTTTTAGTTAAAGTATAAAGACCGGTTTTGCTTAATGTGTAGGAAAAAAAGAAAGGGGTAAGTTTAAATACTCTTTGGTCAACTATATTAATAATATTGTTATTTTTACCTTTAATATTCTTTGCGAATTCTTTCGATAACATCGCAGGCGCTTTAAGATTGATATTTAAATGTTTATTCCAACTCTCAGAAGAGAAATTTTCCAATTTGTCATTTTCAAACATTGAAGCGTTATTAATTAGACAGTCAAAATATTTTAAACAAATTTTCGAATTTTTGATAATTTTTTTTATATCTTCCTCTTTATTCAAATTTCCTTTAACTAAATAAACTTTTGTACCGTTATTCTCTAACTTTTTTTTTAATGTCATTGCGTTTTTATGAGATCTATTAAAATGGATTACCATCTCAATTTTATTCCCTGATAATCTTTCAGCTATTGCAGCGCCTATTCTTGTTGCTCCACCTGTTATTATTATTTTGCGTGCTTCCATCTTTTTTCTTTTTTTTTTGTAACCTTTGTTCCTGGCATTCCAAGTGTAGACCTTCCTTTTGGATAAACTTTATTTTTTACATCATATTGTCTTATCTTAGGGTTTAAAGTTATTTCTAGTTCAGTACTTTGTAGCTTTCTAATTTCGTCTCTTATTTTTGCTGCTTCCTCAAACTCTAAATTAGACGCAGACTCCTTCATTTTTTTGTCTAATGCTTTTAAATGTTTTTTTAGATTTCCTCCAATATTGGATCCCTCACTAATTTTTACGTAATCTTTCTCGTAAACACTTTCAAGAATGTCTCCTATTTCTTTCTTCACAGATTTAGCGTCAATCTTATGTTTTTTATTATATCTTACTTGAATTTCTCTTCTTCTTTCAGTCTCATTTATAGCTTTTTTGATACTCTTAGTTTCTTTGTCAGCATATAAAATTACCTTTCCATCAACATTTCTTGCCGCTCTACCAATTGTTTGAATTAACGATGTTTCTGATCTTAAAAATCCTTCTTTGTCAGCATCTAATATCCCTACAAGCGCGCACTCTGGTATATCTAAACCCTCTCTTAGAAGATTAATACCAACTAAAACATCAAAAACTCCCATTCTAAGATCTCTCATAATTTCAATTCTTTCAAGTGTGTCAATATCAGAATGCAAATATCTAACCTTAACTCCGTTTTCATGTAGGTACTCTGTCAAATCTTCTGCCATTTTTTTTGTTAGAGTGGTGACAAGAACTCTATAATTATTTTTGATAACTTCTTTACATTCATGCATTAAGTCATCAACTTGATTTTTTGCTGGACGAATCTCAACAGGAGGATCGATTAATCCTGTTGGTCTTATAACTTGATCAACAAATTTGCCTTTAGTTTGATCTAACTCCCAAGGTCCTGGTGTTGCTGAAACAAAAATAGTTTGTGTTCTCATTAAATCCCATTCCTCAAATTTTAGAGGTCTATTATCCATGCAGGAAGGAAGTCTAAAACCGTATTCTGCAAGTGTGCTTTTTCTTGATCTATCACCTTTAAACATTCCATTTAATTGAGGTACTGTTACATGAGACTCGTCGACAAATATAAGAGCATTATCTGGAAAATATTCAAATAGAGTTGGCGGTGGCTCTCCAGGTTTTCTCCCAGATAAAAATCTAGAATAATTTTCAATACCAGCACATGAGCCTGTGGCTTCAATCATTTCTAAATCAAATTTTGTCCTCTCCTCTAATCTTTGGGCCTCTAATAATTTATTTTCTGATTTGTGCTTTTTAAGTGTCACCTCTAATTCTTTTCTTATATTAATTACTGCCTGCTCAACAGTTGGTTTTGGAGTTATGTAATGACTATTTGCATAAACTTTTATTAAATTTAATTCTCTTACTTGATCTCCAGTTAATGGATCGAACTCCTCAATTTTTTCTAATTTGTCTCCAAATAAACTCAATCTCCAAGCACGGTCCTCTAAGTGAGAAGGAAATATTTCTAAATACTCTCCTCTTGCTCTGAAAGTTCCTCGGAAAAAGTTTTGATCATTCCTTTTATATTGTAAAGCAACTAATGATTTTATTATTTGTTCACGATTGTAATCGTAATTTTTTTGCAATGTTAATGTCATTTTGCTATAAGCTTCAACAGAACCAAGACCATAAATACAAGATACACTGGCAACAATTAAAACATCATCTCTTTCAAGAAGTGATCTTGTTGCTGAGTGTCTCATCCGATCAATTTGTTCGTTAATTGACGCTTCTTTCTCTATATAAGTGTCCGACCTTGGCACATAAGCCTCTGGAGTGTAGTAGTCATAGTAGGATACAAAATATTCAACTGCGTTATCTGGAAAAAAAGCTTTCATCTCACCGTAAAGCTGAGCAGCTAGAGTTTTGTTAGGAGCAAGTATCAGTGCAGGTCTGTTAGTTTCTTCAATAATTTTAGCCATTGTAAATGTTTTTCCTGAACCAGTTACGCCCAAAAGAACTTGATTAAATTCATTCTTGTTTGCACCTTCTACCAATTTTTTGATTGCATCTGGTTGATCACCTGCAGGCTTAAAATCTGACTTAATTTTAAATTTTTTCCCACCCTCTAGTTTTTCGCTAATTTGTGGGGATTTACTTTGGATATCTGTAATTAAATCTTGATATGTATTTTGCATATATTAAACAAAGTAATAAAATATAAATATATTTCAATGAGCATTATATCTAACAGTTTAAGGCGAATTAAACCTTCCCCAACTATTGCTGTTACTCAAAAAGCAAGAGAACTAAGAGATGCTGGAAAAGACGTAATTGGTTTAGGAGCTGGAGAACCTGATTTTGATACACCGGACAATATTAAGAAGGCTGCTATAAAAGCAATTAAAGCTGGAGATACAAAATACACGGCTGTTGACGGAACAACATCTCTAAAAAAGGCAATTGCAAGGAAATTTAAAAAAGAAAATAAACTAAATTATAATTTAGATCAAATCACAGTAGGTACGGGAGGAAAACAAGTTTTATATAATGCATTTATGGCTACTCTTAATAAAGGGGATGAAGTAATTATTCCAGCTCCATATTGGGTATCATATCCTGATATGGTTCTTCTAGCTGGTGGTAAGCCAAAATTTGTCAAATGTGAGGAAAAACATGGATTTAAACTTACACCAGAAAAATTAAAAAAAGCAATTACAAAAAAAACAAAATGGTTAATTTTAAACTCTCCATCAAATCCAACAGGCTCTGGATATACTAAACAAGAAATATTAAAGCTCTCAAAAATTATTTTAAAAAATAAAAAAATATTAATTTTGAGTGATGATATATACGAGCATGTTAGATATGATAATTTTAAATTTTTTACAATTGCTCAAATTTCTAAATTAAAAAATAGGGTTTTGACAATGAATGGTGTAAGTAAATCATATGCTATGACTGGTTGGAGAATAGGATATGCAGCTGGACCAACAGAAATAATAAGTGCTATAAGAAAAATTCAATCGCAATCTACATCAAATCCTTCGTCAATAAGTCAAGCAGCATCTGTTGAGGCTTTGAGTGGTACTCAGAAATTTATTAAAACTAGAGCTGAATCTTTCAAACAAAGAAGAGATTTTGTAGTTGATTATTTAAATTCTATCAAAGGAATTAGTTGTTTAAAACCCAATGGTGCTTTTTATGTATTTCCTAATTGCAAAAAATTACTAGGGAAAAAAAATAAATTTAAAAAAGATACTGATTTTGTAAAAAAACTATTAGAAAAAGCTAATGTAGCAGTTGTTCAAGGTTCGGCGTTTGGATTAAATGGATATTTTAGAATTTCATATGCCACATCAATGAAAAATTTAAAAGTTGCATTAAATAGGATTAAAGACTTTTGTGAAAAATTAAATTAAAAAAATGAGAACAGCTTTAATTTTTGGGTCATCCGGACTAGTTGGTAGCCATGTTTTAGAACAATTAATTAAAAGTGATAATTACAATAGAATTAAGATATTCGTAAGATCCACACCTTCAAATATAAACAAAAAGGTTGAAGTGATTGAGACTAATTTCGTAAATCTAGATCCAATTAAATCTTATATAAATGGGGATGATTGTTTTTTTTCTATAGGAACTACAAAAAAAAATACACCTGATAAAATGAAGTACAGAATAATAGAATATAATATTCCAATTGAGATTGCGCAAATTGCTAAGAAAAATTCGGTTAAAAATTTTTCATATGTATCATCTGGGTATGCTGACTCTAATCATTCAAGCGCATATCTTAAAAATAAAGGTGAGGTCGAATTATTTTTACAAAACTTAAATTTCTCAAAATTAGCAATAATGAGACCATCTTTCCTATTAGGAAATAGAAAAGAATTCAGAGTCGGCGAAACAATTGGTTCTATAGTCTTAAAAGCTTTGTCGCCTATACTCATAGGAAAAATAAAAAAAATTAGGCCCATTAAAGCCGAGACAGTTGCTAAGGCTATGATTAAAGCATTAAATTCTGACAATAATCAAGTAATTTTTGAGTCTGATCAAATAGAGAAATTAGTATTAAACTAAGCCAAGTCTAACAACTGACTTTGCAGCTTCTGACATTGCACTTTCTGCAGATCTAAATTTCATACCTAGTAAATCTTCTGCGTAGGTAGTATCTGTCTGCATAACAATTTGTAGATCAGGTATCATAGTTTTTGCACTTGAGTCTACTAGGCTGATTAATTTAACCATAAAGTTTGGTAACTCTCTTTTTGGAAGTTTTTTTGCGTAATCTGGCAGAGCCTCTGCCATTATATTTGATAACTCTAATAATGTTTTAACATCTCTTCCAACAATTAATCTTCGACCTCCAATTCCCGTTTTTCCAATGCAGACAACATGTGATTTGGCTACATCTTCAACATGTGAAATTAATACTCCCCATTTTGGTGCTGCAGGAAATTTACCTTTTAAAAATTGTTTTACATATTCTATTGATGTGCACTCTTTACTATCAAGTGCATCTCCAAAAACTCCTCCTGGATTAATAACAGTTAACTTATCCTTTAATCCCTTATTTTCCATAAAATCCCAGGCTGCTTTTTCTGCAACTGTTTTTGATAAAAAATAATCACTAACACCTTTTTCCCAGTTAATATCAGTCCAATCATTTTCACCAAAAGAGTATGGACTTGTTCGATTTGGTTTTCTAAACATTGCTACTATAGATGAAGTTAAAATTATCTGATCAACACCTGCATTAATACTTGCTTTTAAAACTCTTAAAGTACCGTCTTTAGCTGTGGGTACTAATTTTTGTCTATCATTTGAAACTTTTATTGGAAATGGAGATGCAACATGCATTGTATATCTGCACCCTTTTGCAGCATCATTCCAACCTTCATCCTTTAATAAATCTAGTACAACAAAAGTTAAATTTTCTAAAGGTGTATCTTTGGTTTTTAGAGTTTCCTTTGTAGGCTCAATTAACTTTTCATCTCTTACAGTTCCAACAACATGATGACCTTCTTTTAGCAATTGTATAGCTATATGTTTACCAATCCAACCGCTAATTCCCGTTAATAATACTTTACAAGACATTTCTTTAATTATGTGAGAGGTGTTTTTCTGCCTCTAGTGCTGCCATACAACCCATTCCAGCGGCTGTTACAGCCTGTCTAAAAATTTTGTCTTTTACGTCTCCAGCCGCAAAAACTCCAGGAACGTTGGTTTCAGTCGAGTCTGATTTTGTTACCAAATATCCCTCATTATCCATGTCAAGTTGGTCTTTAAATAATTGTGTTGCAGGATCGTGACCAATTGCAATGAAAACACCATCTAGATCCATCTCTAAAACTTCATTTGTTTTAACATTTTTAATTTTAATACCTTTTACATTTTTAGGATTATCATCACCAATTACTTCTTCAACAACACTATCCCATATTATTTCTATCTTTTTATTTTCCATTAATTTAGATTGTAATAATTTTTCAGCTCTTAATTTGTCTCGTCTATGAATTAATTTTACCTTAGATGCAAATTTTGTTAAAAACATTGCCTCCTCAACAGCTGCGTTTCCACCTCCAACAACTGCAACTTCTTTATCTTTAAAGAAAAAACCATCACACGTTGCACATGCTGATACACCAAATCCTCTAAATTCTTGTTCTGACTTTAAGTTAAGCCATCTTGCCTGTGCACCAGTAGATATAATTATCGAGTCTGCAGAATATTTTTGACCACCGTCTCCAACTGCTTCAAAAGGTTTTGATTTTAAGTTTACAGATGAAATATGATCTTCAATCATTTCTGTACCAACCGCATGAGCTTGTTCTTTCATTTGCTCCATTAGCCAAGGCCCCTGTATGGCTTTTGCAAAACCTGGATAATTTTCAACATCAGTGGTTGTTGTAAGCTGCCCACCCGGCTCAGAACCATGGACTAATATTGGTTTTAACATTGCTCTTGCCGCATAAACTGCCGCTGTATATCCAGCAGGGCCCGATCCAATTATTAACACTTTTGTATGTTTTGTTGGTTTTTCTGACATACAAGTTTATATAGTGATAAATGAATAAATTAAAAGGGTTATTATTAACCGAAGGATTACATGGAATGATTAGCCAAGCAGAGGGTTTGGCTAAAGCATTAGACCTAGATTATTTTCACGAGAAAATTGAATTGAATAATTTTTGGAAATTGATTCCCCCATTACTTACTCCATCTAAAAAATACGTTTTTAAAAACAATTTTAATAAAGAGTTTGATGTAATTATATCTTGTGGAAGAAAAAGTGTTGTTCCATCAATTTATCTAAAAAAAAACTCAAATAAAAATATTACAAATATACATATACAAAATCCTAAAGTTTCCTTTGATAATTTTAATTACATTGTTGCACCTGAACACGATGGAATATCAGGCAAAAATATAATTTTATCCAAAGGCGCACTCCATTATTTGACAATAGAAGAAATAGAAAACTCAAAAGACTACTTACAAAATAAAGCAAATACAAAAAAGGATATCATAACTTTAATCTTAGGTGGACCCACTAAATATTATAATTATTCAAAGCAAAACATAAAATCAATACTTTTAAAAAATAAAAGATTTAGTAGAAAAAAATAATCTTCATTCAATTGTTGTACCCTCTAATAGAACACCAAAAGAAACAGTTTTGCTAGCAAAAAAAGAACTTTTAGATAATACAACAATTATAGATACCATTGATAAGAAAGCATATTTGTCGGCGTTAGGTTTAGCAAAATATATTGTGGTTACATGCGACTCTAGTTCCATGATCTCCGAAGCAGCATTGACAGGGAAACCAATTTATGTAGCAATGATTCAGGCTAAAAAAGATGATAATAGGTTTAAAAAATTCAGAAAATTATTTGAAAAAATGAATATTCTAAGAAAACTTGAGGATAAATTAGAAACTTGGAGCTATGAAAAGCTAGACGAAGCAAATAGGATAGCAAAAATTATTAAAATTAAATAAATGTCATTTTTAAAATCCCTGATTAATTATTCAAATAAATATGAAGATCCATTTACTCATTGGGAATTAAACAATCCACTATCAGATCAGGCAATTAATGAAATTATAAAAGCGGATATAGCCAATCCAAATGAACACAAGTTAGACTATGATGGAACAAGAGCAATAGATGGTGGAGAGGGTAAATTTAGAGAAGGAATTAGTTCAGGAGGTAAAGCTTTAAAATTTAGATGCTTTGTGACTAAAGAAAATTCAAAAGAATTCCCAGGACTTTCAAATTTTATTAACGAATTACAGCAAAAGGAAACACACTCAAAAATATCAAATTTAATTAATAAAGATTTGTCAAACTCATACGTAAGAGTTGAAGTTATCTGTGACAGAAAAGGCTTTTGGTTAAAACCCCATTGTGACATTAAAGAAAAATTACTTTCATGTTTGTTATTTGTGAACAATGAAAATGAAAGTGAAACTTTAGGAACAGACTTTTACGATGAAAATTTGAATAAAGTTAAAACAGTTCCTTACAAGCACAATTATGGTTATTTTTTCTCAAGCGGACCGAGTACTTGGCATGGTATGGAAAAAAAAGAGATCGTTAAAGAAAGGAGATGTCTTCAAGTAAATTATGTCACTTTCCCAACGGACTGGAAGGTTTTTTAATTATCTTGCAGCGAAGTTACTTTAAGTTTTTTATTTTTAAGAGCTTCTATTCCTTTAATGCATGCATATGCAGTTGACATATTTGTACAATAAGGCACCTTATTAATTAAAGTTGCCCTTCTTAAGGCTTTAGCATCATTGATTCTAGTTTCACTGTTTCCCCCACCAGTATTGATCACTAAAGCAATTTTCTTTGAATTTAAAACATCAACAATATGAGGCTTTCCGTTGCTAACTTTATTAACTATTTTACATTTCATGCCATTTTTATTCAAAGCTTCGGCAGTTCCTCTAGTTCCAGACAGTGAAAATCCAATTTTTTTTAATTTCTTTGCAAGATTTATTACTTCTTCTTTGTGTGAATTCTTTACCGAGAGGAAAGCTGTTCCTTTTATTGGTAAAAAATTTGATGAAGCAATTTGACTTTTGGCAAAAGCCATACCAAAATCTCTATCATAGCCCATCACTTCCCCTGTTGACTTCATTTCTGGACCAAGCAAAACGTCACTGTCAGGAAACTTATTAAAAGGAAATACAGCCTCTTTGACGGCAAATATTTTATTAGTTTTATATTTAAGTTTGTATTTTGAAAGTTTTTCTCCAGTCATAATTTTAGATGCAATTTTAGCTAAAGGCTCGTTATTAGCTTTAGAAACAAAAGGAACAGTTCTACTCGCTCTCGGATTCACTTCTATCACATATATCTCGTCATTTTTTATTGCAAATTGTATGTTTAAAAATCCAACGACTTTTAAAGATAATGCTAATTTTCTAGTTTGAATTTTTAATTCTTTTAATAAATTTTCTTTAATAGATATTGGAGGCAAACAACAAGCAGAGTCTCCAGAATGGATTCCTGCTTCCTCTATATGTTGCATTATGCCAGCAACATAAACATCTTTTCCATCAGAAATTGCATCAACATCTACCTCCATGGCATTATCAATAAATTTGTCTATCAAAATTGGATTCTCTTCTGAAGCTTTAAAAGCCTCCTTAATAAAATTATCTAATTGTTTTTCCTCGTAAACTATTTCCATTGCTCTTCCACCTAGCACATAGGAAGGTCTGACAATTAATGGTAATCCGATTTTGTCTGCCATTTTCAGAGCATCGGAATAATTATATGCAATTCTGCTATCAGCTTGCTTTAAATTTAATTTAATCAATAAGTCCCTAAATTGATCTCTGTCCTCCGCGAGATCGATTGATTTATACTGAGTTCCTAAAATTGGCAGAGAGTTATCGCTTAAAAATTTTGCTAACTTAATTGGTGTTTGACCACCGAATTGAGTAATAATTCCTACTAGATTGCCTTTTGATTGCTCTTTTAAAATTATGTTTTCTACATATTCTTCAATTAATGGCTCAAAGTACAATCTATCACTAGTATCATAGTCAGTTGATACAGTTTCCGGATTACAATTAATCATAATAGTCTCATACCCCGCTTCTTTAAGAGAATAGCTAGCTTGACAACAACAATAATCAAACTCTATTCCCTGACCAATACGATTAGGGCCTCCCCCAATTATTATAATTTTTTTTTTGTTTGACGGATCTGACTCGCATTCTGTTTTAAAAGAAAAGTTTCTTTGATAAGTTGAATACATATAAGGTGTAAATGATTTAAATTCAGCAGCACAAGTGTCAACTTTTTTATAAACCGGAAAAATTTTTAAAGCCTTTCTTTTTGACTTAACAAAATTTTCCTTAATACCAGTTAATTTCGATAATTTTTTATCTGAAAAACCAATAGATTTTATTCTATTAAATTCTATAAATGACTTTGGAAGTCCGTTTTTTTTTATAGCATTTTCCTCATCTACTAATTCTTTTATTTGCCCTAAAAACCAGGGATCAATTTTAGTCATTAATTTTATTTTATTAATAGAAATCTTTTTTCTAAATGCTTCAGCAACTAATAAAAGTTTATTAGGTATAGTATTTTTTAATTCCTTGTATATTTCTGATTTTTTATAATTAAAAATATCATCCAAACCAGACAAACCTATCTCTAAGGAAACAAGTGCTTTTTGAAGAGACTCTTTAAAGTTTCTTCCAATTGCCATTGCTTCACCAACAGATCTCATCGATGTCCCCAGTGTTGGTTTAGTTTCACTAAACTTTTCAAAAGTAAACCTAGGAACTTTAGTAACCACATAATCAATGGTTGGTTCAAAAGAGGCAGGTGTTACTTTAGTTATTTCATTATTTAATTCGTCCAGTGTGTAGCCTATAGCTAATTTTGCTGCTACTTTAGCTATTGGAAATCCAGTTGCTTTAGACGCTAATGCAGAAGATCTTGAAACTCTTGGGTTCATTTCAATAATAACCATTCTTCCATCTATTGGATTTATTGCAAATTGAACATTTGAACCACCAGTTTCAACCCCAATTTTTCTTAAGCAAGCTATAGATGCATTTCTCATCACTTGATATTCTTTGTCTGTCAAAGTCAATGCTGGTGCAATTGTAACAGAGTCTCCTGTATGTACTCCCATTGGATCTACATTTTCTATGGAACACACAATTATGCAATTATCTTTCTTATCTCTTACCACTTCCATTTCAAATTCTTTCCAACCCTCTAAACACTCTTCGACTAAAACCTGACTCTGAGGAGATTCATGAATACCCTCCTTAACAATTTTAAAAAATTCTTTTTTACTTTTTGCTATTCCACCCCCTAGACCTCCTAGAGTAAATGAAGGTCTTATAATTGCAGGAAGTCCTATCTTTCTTAGACATCTTGCTGCCTGCGAAATTTTGTTTACAATTTCTGATTTCGGCAAATCAATACCAATTTCTGACATGTTTTTTCTAAATTTTTTTCTATCTTCAGCATTTGCTATTGCTGTTGATTTAGCACCGATTAATTCAATTTTATATTTTTTAAGTAAACCAGACTTTTCAGCATTAATTGCCAAGTTTAGTGCTGTCTGACCACCCATTGTAGGTAAAATTGCATCTGGTTTTTCTTTTTTTAAAATTTCTTCAAGTACTTCAAGGGTAATAGGTTCTATATAAGTTTTATCAGCTACCCCTGGATCTGTCATTATTGTTGCTGGGTTAGAGTTTATTAATATAACTTTATAGCCCTCATCTTTTAATGCTTTACATGCTTGAGTACCTGAATAGTCAAATTCACATGCTTGGCCAATAATTATGGGTCCTGCACCAATAACTAAAATTTTTTTAATGTCTTTTCTTTTTGGCATATTTTTTTACTTCCTTTATAAAATCATTAAACAAATATTTACTATCATGAGGCCCCGGGTTGGCCTCTGGGTGGTATTGAACTGAAAAAATTGGTTTATTTTTCAACTTTAAACCCTCGACAGAATTATCAAAAAGGGACTTGTGTGTAACCTCAACATTTTTTGGAAGACTTTTTTCTATAACTTCAAATCCATGATTTTGGCTAGTAATTTCAACTTTTCCAGTTAATAAATTTTTTACCGGATGATTGGCTCCTCTATGCCCAAGTTTCATTTTTTTTGTTTTTGCATTTAAAGCCAGACCTAATAATTGATGTCCTAAACAAATACCAAAAATGGGTATTTTTTTGTAAATAAGATCTCTTATTAATGGAATAGCGTATTCTCCAGTAGCAGCTGGATCACCTGGTCCATTAGATAGAAATATTCCATGTGGTTTATATTTAAGAATATTGTCTGAGGACAAACCACAAGAAACTACCCTTACCTCACAATTATAATCTGAGAAATATCTAAGAATATTTTTTTTTATACCAAAATCTATCGCTACTATTTTAAAATTGTTTTTTTTTGATTTTTTATATCCCGATCCTTTCTGCCATGTTTGTAAGCCTTTCCATTTATAAGTTTTTTTTGTTGTCACTACTTTTGCGAGATCTAAACCGTTTAGACCAGGCCATTTTATAGCAAAATTTGTTAATTTTTTTATATTAAAATTACCATTTCTGTTAATAGATATAGTTCCTTTTGGTGCTCCCTTATCTCGAATAAAATTAGTAAGACTTCTAGTATCAATTCCAGTTAGTCCTACCACCTTATGTTTTTTTAACCATTTATCTAAATGCCTTAGCGAACGGTAATTTGAAGGGTCTGTTATCTCAGAATTAAATATAACTCCTCTAGTCCATATTTTATCTGACTCGAAATCCTCATTATTTGTTCCTACATTGCCTATATGTGGAAAGGTAAAATTAATTATTTGACCAGCGTAAGAGGGATCAGATATTATTTCCTGATATCCTGTTATAGATGTATTAAAACAAACCTCTCCAGTAGTTGTACCTATATACCCAATGCCAATTCCTTTAAAAAAGATTTTATTATCAAGAACAAGAATACCTGTATTTTTAATGTTGTTTTTTTTGAAGTAATTTTTTTGTTTTTTAATCAATTACAACTCATAAGTTAAAGGTTATTACTACACAACCCAAATATTCACAAGAGATGTATAACAAAACTGAAAAAAAACAATTTTTTCTTTTGAACAATTTTGACTTTAGAATAAGTTAATATACGAATATGTCTCTTAGAGAAAAAATTGAAACTGAATATAAAATTGCGGTTAAATCAAAGGATAAAAACAAAATATCAACTTATAGGTTAATTCTATCTGGCATAAAAGACTTAGATATTACAAATAGGTCAGGTGTAAACAAAAGAGATACCGTTGATTCTGATATTTTAAAGCTTCTAAGAAAAATGATTAAACAAAGAAACGAATCGATTGAGATTTATAAAAAAAATAATAGGGAGGATTTATTTAAAATAGAACAGAATGAGGTAGAATTATTGTCAAAATATCTCCCTAAACAACTATCAGAAGATGAAACAAAAAAATTATGTTCAGATTTAGTTCAAAAATTAGAAGTTAAAAATATTAAAGATATTGGAAAAATTATGGGAGAGCTTAAAAAAAACCATTCAGATAATATTGATTTTTCAATAGCTGGAAAAATTATAAAAGAAATTTTAAATAATTAATGAAATATCCTAAAGAATATTTGGAGGAAATTAAAACAAGACTAAAGGTGTCTACTGTAGTTTCCAAATCAATAAATTTGAAAAAAAGAGGCAAAGAGTTTGTGGGGTTATCTCCTTTTAAAAATGAAAAAACACCCTCATTTACTGTTAATGATGAAAAAGGATTTTATCATTGTTTTAGCACAGGAGAGCACGGTAACATTTTTGATTTCATCATGAAAACCCAGAATTTAAAATTTGGAGAAACAGTAAGGTCTCTTGCAAATTTAGCTGGGATGAGGCCTTATGTCTTTTCAAAGGAAGAGGAGGAAAGAGAAAAAAAATTAAAAGAATATGTTTCAGTATTTAATGAGTATGTAAATATTTGTCATTATAATATTTTAAATAAACAAAATAATTTAGTTCAAGATTATTTAAAAAAAAGGAATCTATCTGTTGAAATATTAAAAT
The DNA here is from genome assembly GCA_902562875.1 of uncultured Pelagibacteraceae bacterium. Lineage (GTDB taxonomy): Bacteria > Pseudomonadota > Alphaproteobacteria > Pelagibacterales > Pelagibacteraceae > Pelagibacter. The sequence continues at coordinate 40,414 of CACEVB010000004.1, forward strand.
ACTTCAAGATAGGTTTTAATGAAGATAATAAAGACCTTTATGAAAAACTAAAAATTAATCACAATGAAAATACTTTAAAGGATACAGGTTTATTTTATTATGATGAAAAACAAAAAAAATTTGTTGAAAAATTTAGAAACAGATTAATTTTTCCAATATATAATATTACAAATAATCCTATAGGTATAGGTGGAAGAATAATTGAAAATAAAAATTATTTAGCCAAATATATTAATTCACCCGAAACTCCTTTTTTTAAAAAGGGATCAAATTTATATAATTTAAATAATGTTAGAAATTTATCGAATAAAATTGAGACAGTTTATGTTGTGGAGGGTTATATGGATGTTGTTGGAATGGTAAAGAATGGAGTAAAAAATGTTGTGGCAAATTTGGGAACAGCATTAACAGATAAGCAAATACAAATATTAAATCAATTTTTCCATCATATAATAATCTGTTTCGATGCTGATTTAAGTGGAAAAAATGCTGCACTAAAAGTTGCTGAAAATTTTATAATTAATCTCAATCCTGAAAAAAAAATTTCCTTTTTGTTTTTACCAGATGGGGAAGACCCGGATAGTTATATTACTAAATATAAAAAAAATAATTTTGAAAAATATTCAAAAGAAAAGCTAATATCTATTCATCAATTTATTTATGAAAGTTATAAAAATCTAATTGATGATAGCCCATCAACTTTAGCAATTTTTGAAAAAAAACTCAGAGGAATTGCTTATTCAATTAAAGATGAATTTATAAAGAAATATACTTTAGAATATTTCTTAAGACAAATAGAGGAATTTACACCAAGTATAAAATTAAGTAGTCAGAAAAAAATAAACAAATATGCGAAATCGTTAAATACTACCCAAAATCACTATAACGAAAGTAAATCATTGTCAGCTGTTGAAATTAAAGAATTTTCTTTAATATATATTATATTTAAAAACTTAAAATTTTTTAAAAAGAATTTAAATCTAATTAATAATGTAAAGCTTTTTAGTTTAGATAATTCTATAATTTTAAAAAAAATTATTTATGGGCTCGAAGAAAAAAATATATTAAATTTTGAAGACCTAGAAATTGAACCACAGGTTTTGAATAGGATAACTAAGTTTGCTTCAATTAAACACATATTAGATAAAAATGATTTCACTGAGCAAAATATAATTTTTTATCTTGAGGAAATTAAAAGAGATTTAAAAAATTTAGAATTGGAATTAAGAATCGAAGAATTGGAATCTAAATTTTCTAAAGATTTTAGTGAAAATACATTTAATGAGCTTAAAGAGCTAAAAAAACAGCAAAAAATCAACTAATTTGATAAAATTTCAAATAGATTTTTTCATTTAACATATTATATAGGTAACTCGTATTTTTTGTTGTGGAAAGAATAATTACAAAATCATTTGCTAGATTAATGGGTCGGGGAACTCATAGGGGCTTTATTACCTATGAAGAATTAAATAAATCTTTAGGAAAAAGGAATTTGTCACAAGACAATTTATGTCAAGCTTTTATACATATTCTTGACGAAAATATAACTCTTGTTGAAAAAAAATCAGATTTTAAAGTTTTAAGAAAAAAAGATGGATCTAGCAAAGAGGAAGGCAAAACAATAGAAAAAAGTGACGACCCAATAAGAATGTATTTAAGAGAAATGGGTGGTGTAGAACTTCTTTCAAGAGAAGGTGAAATTGCTATTGCAAAAAGAATAGAAGCTGGAAAAGACGTAATGTTAAATGCTTTATCTCAAAGTCCAATAACAGCAAATCAATTTTTTAATTGGAATAACAAACTTCAGAAAGATGAAATATTAGTTAGAGAGATAATAGATATAGATACTAATTATATGGAAGATGACGATAGTAGTTCTACATCTAAAACTAAAAAAAATGAAAATGAAAATGAAAATGGAAGTGAAGGAACGACGTCCGAAAAAGAAAACGAAAATGCTGACGATGAATTTAATCCAACACTAGCAGCAATGGAAAATGAAATTAAACCGAAAGTTCTCATGACCATTCATAATTTAACAAAAGAGTATAATAAACTTATTAAATATCAAAAAGAGAAAATAGATTGTATTTTAAATTCTCAAATATTTTCAAATTCAAAAGAAAAAAATTATAAGAAAATAGTTGATAATATTTTAGAAAATATTAAATCACTACAATTATCCCCATCTGTTTTGGAAGAACTGGTGCAAAAACATTATTTTGAAAATAAAAAAATTATTTCACTTGAGGGAAATCTTCTTAGACTTGCATTGGATAATAAAATTTCAAGAGATGAATTTATAAAATTTTATATTGGGAATGAAATAAATCCAAATCTAAAAAGTTTCTTAGACACAAATGAAACCTGGAAAAAATTTTTCCAAAAAAATAAAGAAGAATTTAAAAATACTCGAGAGAGACTTATAGAAATAAGTAATAAAATCGGTATATCAGTTACAGATTATAAAAAATTAGTCAGCAGAATCCAAAAAGGTGAAAAAGAGTCCAGATTAGCGAAGAAGGAAATGGTCGAGGCTAATTTAAGATTGGTTATATCAATCGCAAAAAAATATACTAATAGAGGATTACAATTTTTAGACTTAATCCAAGAGGGGAACATTGGGTTAATGAAAGCTGTAGATAAGTTTGAATATAGAAGAGGATATAAATTTTCAACTTATGCAACATGGTGGATTAGACAGGCCATAACAAGATCAATTGCAGATCAAGCACGAACAATTAGAATTCCTGTTCATATGATCGAAACAATTAATAAAATTGTTAGAACACAAAGATTAATATTAAGTGAATTTGGTCGTGAGGCAACACCCGAGGAACTAGCAAAGAAATTAAGAATGCCTTTAGAAAAAGTAAGGAAAGTTTTAAAGATTTCAAAAGAACCAGTATCATTAGAAAAACCTGTTGGAGATGAAGAGGATAGCAGTCTAGGTGATTTCATAGAGGATACAAAAGCTCTTGCACCATTAGAACAAGCAATAAAATCAAACTTAAGTGAGGCAACTACAAAAATTTTATCTACCTTAACTCCTAGGGAAGAAAGAGTGTTAAGAATGAGATTTGGTGTAGGTATGAACACCGACCATACTCTCGAGGAAGTTGGCTTACAATTTTCAGTTACAAGAGAAAGAATTAGGCAAATTGAGGCAAAAGCGTTAAGAAAATTAAAACACCCTAGCAGATCTAAACAGTTGAAAAGTTTTTTAGAAAGTTAAACAATTAAACTTAATTACTAACTATTTTAGACTAAATTAAATTTAATAGTATGATTGAATATTATCAAAGTAGAATATTTTCTTTTTTTTTAATTATAATACCAGTTTCAATAATTCTAGGATCTTCGATTTCTTTAACTAATATTATTTGCCTAGGATTTTTAACATTTTTTTTTATATTTAAAAAAAATTATAGTCAAGTCTTCTATACTTTACCTATAAAATTATTATTTTTAATATACTTATATTTAATTTTTAACACTTTAATATCTATAGATCCCTTAATAACTTTAAGTAGAAATTTTGGTTTTATAAGATTTATATTTTTGTTTATTTTCATAAACTATTTTTTTTATAGTTTTAAAAAATTTGATATCTTTAAGTTTTGGTTAATATTTCTAATAGTTGTTTTAATTGACTCGTATGTCGAAGTAATTTCAGGTACAAATATACTAGGATATGGCAATTTATATGGAGATAGGATTGTTAGTTTTTTTAAAGATGAACCAGTAGTTGCAGCTTTTTTCAATGGTTTTTTATTAATACTTATTGGATATTTAGCAAATAATATAAATGGTAATAATAAGAAACTAATATTATTTTTTGCAATAACATTATCTTTTCTAATTTGTATTTTTCTAACCGGAGAAAGATCGAATACTATAAAAATTTTATTTGCTTTTATAATTTTTTTATCAATATGTAATTTTATAAGTTTTAAAAAAAAAATATTAACGTTTTTTATATTCTTGTCTTTAATTAGTGTAATATTTTTAAACTCAAATTTTTTAAAATATAGATTTATAAGCTTATTAAAATATGATTTTTTAGCGATAAAAGAATTTATATTTTCTAATAAAAACGAAATAAATGTAAATAAAAGTATTTATTTAAGTCTTTATTATTCTGGCTATCAAGTGTTTAAGGAAAATTTTTTATTTGGTGTTGGTAATAAAAATTACAGGATTGTTACATGTGATAAGGATAAATCAACTTTAAATAGACATTTTTATTGTATGACTCATCCTCATCAGATATATTTTGAATTATTATCAGAACACGGTTTAATAGGAACAATTATACTTTTAGTTTTATTTTTTACACTCATTTTTAAATACATAAAAATTATAATTAATAGTAGAAATCATATTCAGCTTGGGTGTTTACTATATTTATTAATTAATTTTTTACCGATTTTACCAAGCGGATCTTTTTTTAGTGATTTTAATATTACTTTATTCTTTATAAATTTATCTATAATGTATGCTGTTAATGACAAAACTAATATATTTAATGAAATAAACCGGGGCCGTTAGCTCAATAGTAGAGTACTGCATTGACATTGCAGGGGTAGTTGGAGCGTAACCAACACGGCCCACCATTATCGATAATTAAAGAACACTTGATAGAAAAAGAAAAAAACAGTAAAAACATAATTTTTAAAGGGCCTGTAGCTCAGTTGGTTAGAGCAGTACACTCATAATGTATTGGTCCCAGGTTCGAGTCCTGGCGGGCCCACCAAACTTTTTTTAATTTTTAAACTATATACTTAGTTTTTATTAAAATTCCTTAAAGTTTGAAAGAGCACCTCAACTTCTCCGTCTGCACCATTAATAACTGAATTAAATTCTTCTCTTTGTGTTCTTGCTAAACTGAGTCCCTCTATTATTAAATCTCTAATTAAAGGGTTTTTGGGATTTTTAGTATAAACTCTCCAGTCAATTTTTATTTCAGGTCTTTTATCGTCTGCAACTAGTATAGATGAAACAATAGTATATTTTTCGTTTAAATATTTTTGAGAAATAACATTAATTTTAGGATCTGAATATTCCGACAATCTACTAGAAAAACTTTTTAAAAAATATTGATTAAATAAAACGGTATATTCTCTTAATTGTTCTTCACTAATTATTTTTTTATATTTTCCAAGCGTGTACATCCCGATTCCATTAATATCAACACTATCTTTAGCTAAAGAAATTAATTGTTGAGATTTTTGGTTTTTTTCAATGTTTTGCTTTAAAATAGATGATGCTTTCGACGTAACTTCTTTTATAAATTCTTCTGGTGTTTGAGCATAAGCAGAGTTTAACGAAAAGATTATAAATATTATAAGAATTTTGTTAGTAAAATTTTTTAACATTCAGATAATGAATTAATTGGTTTCTATTTCTTCCCAATCACTGTCGTCCATAGTATCAATTATTTCATCAGAATTTAAAATTCTTTTTTTTCTATCCTGCAAATATAAACTTTTTACTGATGCATAAAAATCAATAGAATTTTGTTCTAAATTATTAAATGATTCAATATTTTTTGCTCTAAAATCTACACCAGTTAAACCACGTGATGCATAATAATCAAAATCTGAAAAATATCTTGTATCTTCATCAACAGTGATATTGTACCATGCGTTACCACCAGAATAATTTATAAGTGAGGCTGATGCGTCTCTCAAGGTAGATGGACCTAATACTGGGAGAACAAGGTAGCATCCTTCTCCAACTCCCCATGTAGCTAGTGTTTGTCCCCAATCCTCTTTTTCGTAATCATTTAATCCAATTTTAGATGCAGGATCAAATATTCCTAAAATACCAATTGTAGAATTCACAACAAATCTTGCGCTGTTTTTACCTGCTAATCCGATATCACCTTGTAAAACATTATTTGGTATTGTCACTACAAGTGAAATGTTGTTTAGTGCATTGCTTGTGCCCTTTCTAAATGCAGATGGTAGTAATCTATAACCTTTTGCCACAGGTTCAATAATTATTTGATCCAAAGCTTGATTAAATGCAAATACACCCCTGTTCAGACCTTCAAAACAATCTTTAGTCTCACCATTAGTTTTTTTTGACATTTCGATATTACCATCGGTGTCAGCGAAACAATTAGTTATTAAAGCTAAATATGTTATTAAAATGAAAACAAATTTTTTCATGTTCTAATTGTATAATGTTTCTTTTATCAATGTAAATCGTAAATTACTATGGTAAAAACCCTTAAATGAGGGGCAATATTTCAATAAATTACTCACCTAATTTTTCGCCTATTAAGAGAAACTATAGTAAAATTAAATTCATTATTTTACATTATACAGGAATGAAGAGCGAAATTAAGGCCATAAGACGTCTAACATCTGTCCTTTCGAAAGTAAGTTGTCATTACTTTGTAAGTGAAAAAGGAAATGTAATTCAAATGGTACCGGAGAAATATGTTGCATGGCACGCTGGTAAATCATGTTGGAAAAAATATAAATTTCTGAATGATTACTCAATAGGAATTGAAATCCATAATAAAGGTCATGAAAATGGATATTTAAATTTTAAAAAAAAACAAATTAATCAATTATTAAAATTGTTAAAAACATTGAAAAAAAAATATAAAATAAATAAAAATAATATTCTTGGCCATTCAGATATTTCTTATAATCGAAAAAAAGATCCAGGAGAAAAATTTCCTTGGAAAATTTTAGCTAAAAAAAAACTTATAAACTGGTATCATATTTCAAATAAACAAAAAACAAAGATAAGATCTGTACAAATAAACTATTTACAAAAAAAAAAGTTTCTCAACAACCTTAAAAAAATAGGATATTCAAAAGCAAAGAACTCGATAGAGAACAAAAAATTAATAATAGCTTTTCAAAGAAAATATAGACAAGATTTAATTAATGGAATTGTAGATAAAGAATGCTATGAAATATCAAATAAAGTCAATAAATATTGAATTTTTTTATCTTGAAAAATTCTTAATAATAAATATTTTAGTTTTGCTAGATAAACGACTTATCGCTTTTTTAAAAAAAAGAGGAAAGTCCGGGCTCTACAAAGACACGGTGCCAGTTAATTACTGGCGGGGATGACCCTAGGGATAGTGCCACAGAAAACAAACCGCCTTATCAAGGCAAGGGTGAAAAGGTGTGGTAAGAGCACACCGGCTGCGTGGTAACATTCAGCGCATGGAAAACCCCACCGAGAGCAAGACTGAATAGAGATGACATTGTTTAATAAACTAAAAACAGTCTTTGGTTAGTCATCTGGGTTGGTTGCTTGAGCCTTAAAGTGATTTAAGGCCTAGATAAATGATAAGTTTAAACGACAGAACCCGGCTTACAGTTTATCTAGCCTCAAAAAATATAATAATTTCATATTTATCTTAGAAACTTTCCTTGAATTTAAAGCCAAATATATGTGTTGACGCATCTATTTAAAACCCATAATATCCCATAAAAACCCAAATAAGGAATATATGGAATATGTTTTTATCTACTTTCGAAAACAAATTGGACAAAAAAGGAAGAGTTTCTGTGCCAGCTACATTTAGATCATATCTTTCAGGTTTAGGGTATAACGGCATTATTTGTTATCCATCATTTAATCACAATTGTTTAGAAGCCTGGTCACAAGATAGAATTGAGAAGATAACAAATGCAATTGATAATTTAAATCCATTTGAAGAAAAAAAAGATTATTTTGCGACATCTATCTTATCTGAAAGTGTTAATTTACAATTCGATAATGAAGGAAGAATTTTATTAACTTCAGTATTATTAAAACATGCAAAGATAAAAAATAGTGTTGTATTTGTCGGCCAAGGAAAAACATTCCAAATTTGGGAGCCGACATTACTCGAGAAATTTAAGGTAAAAGCAAAGAAGAAGTCAAATACTAATCGTTCGAACCTTAAATGGGAGCAAAAACTAAATAACTAGAGGGGGAAAAATGACAATTAACTTTAAAGCACCAGATATAAAAGAGCTTAAACCAAGAATATTGGTTTTAGGAGTTGGTGGAGCAGGTGGAAATGCAATAAATGGAATGATAGATAATGGTCTACAAGGAGTAGAATTTATTGCTGTTAACACTGATGCACAAGATCTTAAATTAAGTAAAGCAAATGCAAAAATTCAAATTGGTCTAAATTTAACTAAAGGTTTAGGTGCAGGAGCTAAATTAGATATTGGTCAAGCAGCAGCCGATGAGTCTTTAAATGACATAGTAAATATTTTGCAAGGAGCAAATATGGTTTTTATAACTGCTGGTATGGGAGGTGGAACTGGAACAGGTTCAGCCCATGTAATTGCAAGAGCAGCCAAAGAATTAAATATTTTAACTGTTGGCGTTGTTACACTTCCATTTTTATACGAGGGACCTTCAAGAATGAGAAGAGCTCAATCTGGACTAGAGGAGTTAAGAAAGCATGTTGACACAATAATCGTAGTTCCAAATCAAAATTTATTCAAAATTGCAAGTGAACAAACTACATTCGAAGAATCTTTTGAACTATCAAATGATGTTTTATTACACGGTGTTCAAAGCATAACTGATCTGATGGTACGACCTGGTTTAATAAATCTTGACTTTGCAGACGTTGAGACAGTTATGAGCTCTATGGGCAAAGCAATGATGGGCACAGGTGAGGCAGATGGTGAGGGTAGAGCGACTAAGGCTGCTGAAATGGCAATAAATAATCCACTGATAGATGACTATACTTTAAAAGGCGCAAAAGGATTACTTGTCAATATAACTGGAGGAAAAGATCTAAAACTTTTTGAAGTTGACGAGGCTGTGAATAAAGTTAGAGCAGAGGTTGACCAAGAAGCAGAATTAATTATTGGGGCAATCACAGATCCAGATCTAGATGGCAAAATGAGAGTATCTATAGTCGCTACCGCTCTAGATGGACAACAGCCTGAAGCTAAATCTGTAATTAATATGGTTCATAGAATTCATAATCGAAATCCAGGTTACTCTGATTTTTCAAATTTGATGTCAAAAAATAATTTGAATATATCAAATAATCAAAGTCACATGGTTGATGGTGCAACTGCTCTAAAGCTTGAAAACGAGATAATTGATGAAACTCAAGATAGAACAGTTCTAGATGATGAAAACTCATCTGAAAATTTAGATGTAAATAGATCGATTGATCACAGTTTAGAGCTAAATGAACAAGACCCAGATAATAATCATGATGGAATAACAAACACTAATGGGCTAGAAAATTTTGGGATAGATGAGATAGAGGAAAGCACTCCAAATTTATTTAATTCTGAGGAAAAAGATAATACGGAGCAAGATTTCACCTCGTTTGATAAATCTAAAGTTGATAAAGACGAGGAAGATGATTTAGAAATCCCAGCATTTTTGCGAAGACAAAAAAATTAATGATCTTCAATAAAATAAATGAATGCCACCATAAAATCGGAAAAAAAACATTTTCCGGTATTAATTAATGAATTAATTAATATTATTTCCCCTCTTTATGGTGGCACCTTTGTAGACTGCACTTTTGGTAATGGTGGTTATTCTAAAGAGATATTAAAACATCCAAAAAATAAAGTTATTGCAATCGATAGAGATACTGATGTTTATAAAATTAGTAACATTCTCAAATTAAAATATAAAAATAGATTTAATTTTCAAAATCTTAAATTTAGCCAAATCGATGAGATTTCAAAACAATCTAGTAACTTAAAAGGAATTATTTTTGATTTAGGATATTCATTAAATCAGATGCAAAACTATTCAAGAGGTTTTTCATTTAAAAGCAATTCTAAGCTTAACATGACAATGGGTTTAAATACATTTACAGCTTACGATGTCATTAATAAATTAAAATTTGAGGAATTATCAAACATAATAAAATATTTTGGCGATGAAGATAAAGCAAAACTAATTTCAAAGAAGATTATTCAAAATAGAAGTATTAAAGAAATTGATACACAAGAACTTGTTTCAATAATTAATAAAATAAAGAAATTCAGAAAAAATAAAATTCATAATGCAACAAAAACTTTTCAAGCAATAAGAATTTTTGTTAATAATGAGATATCAGAATTAATATATGGACTTATAAATAGTTTTAAGATTTTACCAGTTGGTGGAGTTATAGTAGTTGTAACTTTTCATTCGCTAGAGGATAAAATTGTCAAATTTTTTTTCAAAAATTATTCAGAGAATAAAGCGCAATCTAGATATCTTCCCAAAATAGCGGAAAAAAAAAATATCATTAAATTAAATAATAAAAAACCAATTTTACCAAGTTTAAATGAAATAAAAATTAATCCACCATCAAGGAGTGCAAAATTAAGATATGGTTTTAAGTTGAGAAAAAATGATGATTTTGATGATTTAATAAAAAAATTTCAATTTTATTTAAATATAGAAAAAATAGGAAAAAAACTTTGAAAAAAATAATTTTAATACTATTTTTCACATTCCTTATTTTTGTTACATCATTTGTTAAAAATTCAACAAAAAAACTCAACGATCAGATTTATGCAACAAACGAAAGTATTAGTGTTTTAAAAAATAAATTGGATTTACTTCAGTTAGAGTATAATTATCTAACCTCTCCAGATAAGCTAGTGGAGTATCAAAAATCTTTTTTTGATGAAGAATTAATTCCTATAGAACTTAATGAAATTAGTAAATTTAACGCGACTACTGGTGAAATTTTAAATGATAATAAACTAAAATTTAATGACTGATAATAAAAAGATAGTTTTAGAAGAATATTCAGGAAAATTTAACTACATACGAAAAAAGAGTGAAATAGATATATCGTTTAATAGGGTTGCATTTATATTTTTCGTATTTTTTGCAATATTTATAACATTCTCAATTAAAATTATTCACTTAGGAAATGGTGAAATTAAATTAAAAAAAATATCTTTAAATAACGAATTTAGATCAAATATTCTTGATAGAAATGGAAATATTTTAGCTAAAAGCGTAGTTACAAAGAATATTGGTATTAATCCCAAAGAGATTATCGATATAAATAAATTATTGATTAATTTAAAATTAATCTTTCCAAAAAAAGATTTTAACAAAATAAAGAATAAAATTGATAAAGGAAAATTTTTTTATTTAGAAAAAAAAGTTTCATCAAAAAAATACAAACGACTAATTTTATTAGGAGATAAATCTATAAAGGAGGAGCAAAAAATTTCACGTATTTATCCTCAAAGAAATTTATTCAGTCATATTTTGGGTCAGATTGATGATGACAACCAAGGTATTTCAGGAATTGAAAAATTTTATGATTATGAATTAAAAAGTTCAAAAAAACCAATAACTTTATCTTTAGACATAAATCTTCAATATTTAATAAGAGAGGAATTAATTAAATCAAAAGAAATTTTTAAAAATATTGGAAGTGCAGCAATATTAATGGATGTGGATAATGGTGAAATATTATCAATGATATCTTTACCTGACTTTGATTTAAATAAAAGAGAAAATATTACTGATAAAAAATTTATAAATAGGGCAACCAAGGCAGTCTACGAACTAGGATCAGTATTTAAAACCTTCACTTTTGCAGCAGCATTAAATAATGAATTAATTGATATAAATACTCCGTTTTTAAACTTAGAAAATAAGATTTCATGTGGAGATAGTCAGATTAGAGAATACGATGAAGAAATCCCTAAAGATTTAACTGCACAAGATATATTAGTAAGATCGGGTAATATAGGCTCAGTCAGAATTGGTCAAAAACTTGGAATAGAAAAATATAAAAGTTTTTTAAATAGTATAGGAATTTTACAAAAAATAGATTTTGATATTGAGGAAGTTGGCCAACCAATTCCATTTCAATGGGGAAAATGTAAACTTGCTACATCTTCATATGGTCATGGAATAACAACAACTGCATTACAAATTTCAACAGGATATGCAATAATTTCTAATGGAGGATATAAAATTTCACCAACGCTTATAAAAAATGAATTAGTTGATAAAAAAAATTTTCGTAAAATATTGAAGAAAGGTGTTTCTGAAAAAGTTAATTCATCCTTAAGAAAAGTCGTATCCTCAAAAGAAGGTACAGCCGGTTTTGCAAATATAAAAGGATATGAGGTTGGTGGAAAAACTGGTACAGCACAAAAAAGTGTAAATGGTAAATATTCCGAAAAAAAAATTAATACTTTTATCTCAATATTTCCTACTTCAAAACCAAAGTTTGTATTATTAGTTTTGCTCGACGAGCCAAAAGTAAATAAAGAATATATTTACAATTACAGAGATGGATCAGGTTTCAAATATAAAGGAAATTGGAGAAACACGGCAGGATGGACTTCTGTTGAAATAGCAGGAAAAATAATAGAAAAAATTGGGCCAATTTTAGCCACAAAATACTATGATTTTCTTAATGAATGAACCTTTCTAAATTATTAAAAGTTCCTGAGGATAAATCTAAATCTCATAAATTTACAAGCCTTACTTTCAATAGTAAAGATTGTAAACCAGGAAGTATTTTTTTTGCAATAAAGGGAAATAAATCAAATGGTAATAAGTTTATTAATGAGGCGATAAAAAATGGAGCCAAGACCATTATTTCAAATATCAATTTTAAAGGATTTAAAAAAAATATACTTTACATAAATTCAAAAAATCCCCGGTCTTTGTTGGCAATTTTATCAAAAAAGTTTTTTTTAAAAAAACCAAAAAATATTATAGCCGTTACAGGGACAAATGGAAAATCATCAGTTGCAGATTTTTATTTGCAAATATTAAATCTCAATAAAAAAAAGGTTTCATCTATTGGTACACTTGGAGTAAGAAGTCAATTAATAGATATTAAAACAAAGAATACCACACTTGATCCTATTACACTAAATAGAACATTATATAATTTATATAAAAAAAAAGTCAATAATGTTATACTTGAAGCTTCTAGCCATGGCTTGAGCCAATGTAGATTAGATGGCCATAAATTTAATATTGGTATATTTACCAATTTGTCCAGAGACCATTTTGACTACCATAAAAATTATAATAATTATTTTAATTCTAAACTTATTTTATTTAAAAAACTTTTAAAAAAAAAAGGATTAATTATTTATGATAATGATATTAAGGAGTCAAAAATAATAAAAAGTATAATAAAAAAAAATAATTATAAATATTTATCTATAGGTAAACAAGGATCATTACAAATAATTGAGCATAAATTTGTAAAAGAAAAACAAGTAGTAAAATTTAAATTTAAAAACAAAATATATAAATTTAAAACCAGTCTTATTGGTAAAGTGCAAATTAAAAATTTACTAATGGCACTACTTGCGGCCACAAAAGTTGTATCAATAAGAAATATTGTAAGAATATTGTCCGACATTAAACCTTTGCAGGGTAGGTTTGAAAAAATTGGAAATATTAATAATTGTGCCAAAGTTTTTCTTGATTATGCACATACGCCAGATGCATTAAAAAGCTGTATAAATAGCCTAAAACTTCAATTTAAAATGAGTCCGACGTCCATAGTTTTTGGTTGTGGTGGTGAGAGAGATAAACCAAAAAGGGCGTTGATGGGCAAAATTGCTAGCGATTTATGTGATAAAGTTTATTTAACAGATGATAATCCTAGAAATGAAAATCCTAAAAAAATTAGACAGGAAATAAAGAAATTTATAAAAAAAAAAAAATTATTGGAAATTCCATCTAGAAAAAAAGCCATTGAAAAAGCAATTAAAGATTTAAAATCAGGTAATATTCTCATTGTTACTGGAAAAGGACATGAAAATTATCAAGAATACAAAACAATTAAAAAATTTTCTGATAAACATTTTATAAAAAAGTTTATTAGTATTAAAAATTCAAAATTGTCTAATTATTGGAAAACAAATATTATAAATGAAAAACTTAAACAAAAAAAAATTAATATTAAATCAAGAATAGAAACTGCAACAATAAATTCAAAAATTATCAGAAAAAACCAAATTTTTTTTGGTGTAAAAGGTGAAAAAACTGATGGTAGTTTATATGTTAATCAGGCAATAAATAATAATGTCGAAGCAGCCATTATAAATAAAATCAAAAACAAAAACTCTCTAGGAATACCTGTAAAAGACAGTTTAAATTTTTTTTCTGAAGTTTCTAAAAAAATAAGGGAAGTATCAAATTGCGAAGCCATAGCAATAACCGGTAGTTCTGGCAAAACTTCATTTAAAAATTTACTGACCCATGTATTATCTAGGCTGTCCACAGCCACGTCTTCGAAATATTCTTACAATAACAAATTTGGCGTTCCTCTTTCACTTTTTAATATCAATTTAAAAAGTAATTTTGGTGTTTTTGAAGTTGGTATGGATAGAAAAGGTGAAATAACAAAACTTTCAAAATTAATTAGACCTAACTTGGGAATCATTACAAATATTTCTTATGCACATATCAAAAATTTTCAAAACTTAAAAGATATAGCCAACGCCAAATCTGAATTGATTGAACAAATTGAAAAAGGTGGAACAATAGTATTGAATAAAGATGATAATTTTTTCAATTTTTTAAAAAAAAAATCAAAAAATAAATCTTTAAAAATTTTAACTTTTAGTAAATCTAAGCAATCCGATATTAGACTTGGAAGAATAAAAACTAATAATTCTATTTCACAATTGAAAATAATAATCAATGGAAATCATCCAGTTGACTTTAAAATACCAAATAAACTTCTTCCTTACCTGGACAATATTTTAGGTGTATTAGCGATAGTGTCTGTATATTTTAGCCCGAATGAAATTAAAAATAATATTTTTCAAGATTTTGATATTACTGATGGCAGAGGAAATCTAATTGTTATAAAAAAAAATAATAAAAGAATTAAAATAATTGATGAAAGCTATAATTCTAACCCGTTGTCTCTTAAATTTTCAATAAATAATTTTGAAAAAATAAAATCTAAAAATTCTAGAAAAATTGTGCTACTAGGTGATATGCTAGAACTTGGAAAATATTCAAAAAAATTGCATTTAGAGGCATCTAAATATATTAATAATTCTAATATAGATAAGGTTTTTGTTTTTGGAAATTATATTAAGTATACTTTTAACAAAATTAAACCACAAAAAAGAGGTAAAATTCTAAATAAATATGAAATAAAAAATTTTATTATTAATGATTTAAAAAATGACGATTTATTAATGGTTAAAGGCTCAAATTCAACAGGATTAAATAATATAATTAAAATAATTAAGAAAAAAAATGCTTTATAGTTTTTTAATAAGTTTAGTAGATAATTTTTCATTTTTAAATGTTTTCAAGTATTTAACAGTTAGAACAGGTTTAGCTATGTTTACATCTATGCTTGTAGTTTTTATTGTAGGGGAACCATTCATTAAATATTTTTCAAATAAACAAATACATAATCCTATACGTGAAGATGGCCCTCAAGAACATATCATTAAAAAAATTGGAACGCCAACTATGGGTGGTGTTTTAATATTATTAGGACTTTTTTCAGGTATCTTGCTTTGGAGTGATTTACTAAATCCTTTTAATTGGTTTTTAATATATATTACTTTATCATTTGGAATACTTGGTGCTTACGATGATTTAATGAAGATTAAAGGCAAAAGCTCAGCAGGCATTTCATCAAAATTAAAAATTATTATTCAATTGTTGTTTGCACTAATTGGAATATTAATTTTAACATACTTAGCTGACCCAGCTGATTTGGAATATTTATACGTTCCATTTTTTAAAAATGTTATAATTAACCTTGGATGGTTTTTTGTTCCATTTTATTTATTTGTAATAATTGGATCATCAAATGCTGTAAATTTAACTGATGGTTTGGACGGATTAGCAACCGTACCTGTAATACTTGTAGCAGCTTGTTTTGCATTTATAAGCTACCTTACTGGGAATATTGTATTTTCGGAATACTTACAAATTCCATATATTGAGGGAGCGGGTGAGGTTGCAATATTCTGTGGATCAATAATTGGCGCTTGCCTCGGATTTCTATGGTTCAATGCTCCCCCGGCAAAAATTTTTATGGGTGACACAGGATCTTTAGCTCTTGGGGGATCTCTAGGTGCTGTTTCTATATTAACAAAACATGAGATTGTTTTAGCTATTACTGGTGGCTTATTTGTTTTTGAAGCATTTTCTGTAATTGTTCAAGTAATTTCATTTAAATTAACTGGAAAAAGAGTTTTTAAAATGGCACCTATTCACCATCATTTTGAAAAAAAAGGTTGGCCAGAGTCTACAGTTGTAATTAGGTTTTGGATTATCTCTATAATATTAGCAATGATAGGTCTCGCTACTTTAAAATTAAGATAATGCTTAATTTTATTAACAAAAAATTTTTAATATATGGTTATGGTATGAGTGGAAAATCTTGTTTAAATTATTTAAAAAAAAAAAATTCAGTAAAAATTTTTGATGATAACTTAAAAAAAAATTTTCAAATAAAAAAATATGTTATAAAAAAAAAAAACCTAATTAAAACAAATTTTGATTATATAATCCTTAGTCCAGGCATAGATATTAATAAGTGTTCTATTAAAAAATACTTAAATAAAAACAAAAAAAAAGTTGTATCTGACCTTGACTTATTTTCATTGATTTATAATGATAATTTAAAAATAACAATTACAGGCACAAATGGTAAATCAACCACTGCAAAATTAATTTATGAGATTTTAAAATATGCCAAAAAAGACGTAAGACTGGTAGGAAATATTGGGAAACCGGTTTTAAATGAAAGAAAAGTTAAACCAAAAACTATTTTTGTAATAGAGGCATCATCATATCAAATTGAATATTCAAAATATTATGTGACAGATATTGCTTTATTTTTAAATATATCCCCCGATCATCTCGAAAGGCATGGCACTTTTTCTAAATATATAAGTGCCAAAATAAAACTTATCACAAAACAAAACTCTAATGGAATAGCCTTTATATGCAAAGATAATAAATTTTTAGATAAATACTTAAGAAAAAAAAAAGTTAAATGCAAAATAATAACTGTATCTCCAAATTTTAATAATAATTTAAAATTAAATATTAAAAATAATTACTTTAATAATAGTAATAACTTAACAAATTTAAAATTTGCATTAGAAGTGTCAAAATTATTTAATATTAAGTATTTATATATAAAAAAAGCAATTAGAAATTTTAAAGGTCTCAATTTTAGACAACAAATATTATTTAACAATAAAAAACTACAAATTATTAATGATTCAAAATCTACAAGTTTCTCATCTTCAATAAATTTATTAAAATCATTTAAAAATATTTATTGGATACTCGGTGGTTTAAAAAAAAAGGGAGATAAGTTTAATATGTGCCAAAAATACTTTAAAAATATAAATGCTTATATTATTGGAAATGATTTTAATTTTTTTAAAAAAAAGTTAGAAAATAAAATTAATTTAAAATTATGTTATTCTTTGAAAAATGCTTTAAATCAAATAGTATTGGACGTAAAAAATCAAAAATTTAAAGTAAATATTATTTTTAGTCCTTCAGCAGCATCTTTTGATCAATTTAAAAGTTTTGAAGATAGAGGAAAATACTTTAATTCAATTATAAAAAAAATAAACTTAATAAATAGAATTAATGCGAAATAGTATTTCTGAAAATTATTATAATTGGTGGAAAAATATAGATAAATTTATTTTATTTCTAATTTTAAGCCTTTTTTTCTTAGGTCTTTTTTTTTCATTAGTTTCAACATCATTTATTGCATCAGATAAATTAAGTACTAATTCATATTATTTTTTTTATAAACACTTAATTTTTATAATTCTCGCAATTATAATATTATTTAGTTTTTCTTATTTAGATAAAAATAAAATTATTAATTTATCGATATTTTTATTTTTTGTTGCATTTATATTTTTAATATTTGTTCCTTTTATTGGTGTAGAGGTGAAAGGTTCAAAAAGATGGATAGATTTTGGTGTGCTTCCCAGATTTCAACCCATAGAATTATTAAAACCTTTTACAATTGTATTATTAAGTACTTTATTATGCCTGAATTATATGAAAAATAAATATATTAAATATTTTATAACGTTAATCGTAATTTTACCAATATTATTACTTTTGATTATGCAACCTGATATTGGTCAATCCGTCATTATAGTATCTGTATGGCTCTCTCTTATTTTTGTTTCAGGTTTAAATTTAATAATTTTTTTCTTTTTCTTTTTTGCAATTGGTACATGCCTCATATATTCAGTTATGTCATTTCAAAAGTTTAACTACATAAAAATAAGATTATTGTCTTTTATAAATCCTTCTAGTGGTAACACGTATCAATCGGATAGAGCCTCAGAGGCGATTATAAACGGGGGTTTGTTTGGTCAAGGAATTGGAGAAGGTACGTTGAACTCAAAAGTTCCTGAAGCCCACACAGACTATATTATATCAGTAATATCAGAGGAGTTCGGAGTTCTTGTTGTAATCCTGATTATGTTAATTTATTTAGTTTTGACTTTTAAGGTTATGCAAAAAATTGATCAGGAAAAAAATGTTAAAATAAAATTAATTCTTTTAGGCTGTATAACATTATTGATTTTACAAACATTTATTCACGTAGGTGTAAATATTGGACTTTTACCTACAACTGGAATGACTTTGCCATTTCTTAGTTACGGTGGTTCTTCAATTATTAGTACAGCCTTAATTTCAGGTCTAATACTAAATTTTACTAGGAGAGAGATTTCATATTGAAAAAAAATATTTTAATTTCAACCGGAGGTACAGGTGGACATGTTATACCTGCTTTAATTTTATTCGATCATTTAAATCAAGAATTTAATGTTATCCTATCAACAGATAAAAGAGGAAAAAAGTTTATCAATAAAAATAAACATTCATATCATTTAATTAATGTTTCCAATTTGGAAAATAATATAATGCTCTTTCCATTAAAAGCTTTATCTTTCTTAAGTTCTTTAATGAAATCATTTTACCTTATTAAAAAAAAAAAAATTAATATAATATTCAGTACTGGTGGATATATGTCATTACCAGTTTGTATAGTCGGTAAATTGCTAGGTATTGATATTTTTCTTTTTGAGCCTAATGCTATATTAGGTAAATCTAATTTATTTTTAATAAAATATGCAAAAAAGGTGATTTGTTATTATTCAGAAATAAAAAATTTTCCGAATTTATACAAAAAAAAGATTAAAATCATCGAACCTTTAATGAGAAAATCAACTTATATATCAAAAAAAAATCTAAATCTAAATTTTAAAAATCAAATAAACATCGTTGTAATAGGCGGAAGCCAAGGGGCTGAATTCTTTGATAATATATCTACAGAATTATTTAAAAATTTATCAAAAAAAATTAAAATTAATGTTTTACAACAAGTTTCGAATATAAATAAATATAAAGAAATCCAGAATATTTATGAAACTTGTGGAATTAATTATAAATTATTCAAATTTGACGAAAATTTAACAGATATTTTAGGTGGATTTAACTTAGCATTAACTCGGTGTGGCGCTTCAACTATGGCAGAATTAGTTCAGTTAAATGTGCCTTTTATCGGTATACCATTTCCTTACGCTAAAGATGATCATCAATATCTTAATGCAATAGAATATGAAAAAAAAAATTGCTGTTGGATTTTTAGGCAAAAAAAAGGTTTAGATCTAGAACTTTTAAATCTGATTTTTAAAATTTCTAAAAATGACCATATTTATAAAGATAAATATGAAAGTACTGTTAAAGTTTCAAATAATAATAATTGGAATAAAATAAATAAAAAATTAATTGAAATAGTAAATGAATATTAAATTAGCTAAAACAGAGACAATTCATTTTGTTGGTATTGGTGGTATTGGTATGAGTGGTTTAGCATTGATTATGAGTTCCATGGGATTTAAAATTCAAGGAAGTGACATATCGGTTAATAAAAATATTGAAAGATTAAAAGTAAAAAAAATTGAAGTTATTATAGGACATAAAAAAAAAAATGTTCAAAACTCCACAATTTTAGTGATTTCCTCGGCTATCAAAAACAATAACCCAGAATTGTTAGAGGCAAAGAGAAAAAAATTACCAATTTATAAGAGAGGTGAAATGTTAGGCCAAGTAGTCTCTTTAATGAAAAATATAGTGGTTGCAGGTTCTCATGGCAAAACAACAACAACGTCTTTAATTTCATCTATTTTTTCATCTACCAACATAGATCCAACGATTATAAATGGTGGTATTTTAAACTCTAATGGAAACTCTGCCAGACTAGGGAAAAGTGAATGGTGTATTTTAGAAGCGGACGAGTCAGATGGTAGTTTTTTAAATGTTCCAATTACTTATTCAATAATTACTAATATAGATAGAGAGCATATGGATTATTATAGATCAGAGTATAATTTAAAAAATAGTTTTATCAAATTTATTAAAAAAACTCCTTTATTTGGAAAAAGCATCATATGTCTTGATGATAAATTTAATAAAGATGTGCTTAGAAAAGTAAAATTAAAAAATTATTTAACTTACGGGATTAATAGAAAATCAAACTTCAAGATAAATAATATTAAACAAACAAAAAATTTTTCAAAATTTAACTTAACAATTTCACTTCCTGGGCAAAAAAAAAGTAAAATAACCAATTTAATTATACCACTATTAGGTTTGCATAATATAAGAAATGCCACTGCAGCTATAGCAGTTACTTACTCTATTGGTATTAATAATAAATCTATAAAAAAAGGTTTAAGAAATTTTAGAGGAGTAGAAAGAAGATTTAATCATATATTTACCTACAAAAAATCGGTTTTTGTGGATGATTATGCTCATCATCCAACGGAAATAAGTTCAGTTCTTAATGGAGTTAAAAAGGTATATATGAAAGAGAAGATTTATTGTATTTTTCAACCCCATCGAGTTTCAAGACTTACCGATCTTAGAAAAAAATTTACTTCCTGTTTTAAAGATGCTGATTATTTAATACTTTGTCCCATATATAAAGCAGGTGAAAATTCAAAATTAACTTTTGATTATAAAAAATTTGCAAAGGATATAATAAAAAATTCTAATGTTGGTCTAATTATGATAAATAACGAAATAGATTTATTTAAGTTTGTAAAAAACAATATTTATGGAAATAATCTGGTAATTGGAATGGGAGCAGGATCTATATCTAATTGGATAAAGTTACTTTCAATAAAATTAAAATGAATTTAAAAGATATTATTGAATATCAAAAAAATATTGATGGTAAAATTTATTTTGATTACACTATTAAAAACCTGAACTGGTTCAATATTGGCGGAAAATCAAAAATATTTTTTAAGCCTGAAAATTTAAGAGAATTAGTAAGTTTTTTAAAAATATATAAAAATAGAGGAAAAATATTTGTTTTAGGAGCAGGTTCGAACGTCTTAATAAGTGATAATATTTTTGATGGCGTGATAATCAAACTTGGTCAAAGATTTAATAATATCTCTTTACTTAAAGAGAATACAGTAATTGCTGGTGCAAATGTATTAGATAAAAAATTATCAGTATTCTGTAAAGAGTTTGAAATTTCTGGTTTAGAATTTTTATCTTGCATACCAGGGACAGTAGGTGGTGGCATAAGGATGAACTCTGGTTGTTATAATAAAGAATTCAAAGATATTGTTGTATCTGTGCAAGCTATTGATTTTAATGGTAATGTTCAAACTATTCCCTATGATAAGATAAAATTTTCATACAGAAGTACTAATTTAAGTAAAAAATTAATATTTCTAAGTGCAACCTTTCAAGGTAAAAAAAAACAAAAAAGCAAGATTGATGCAGAAATCAATAGATTAATGAAAATTAAAAAAAATTCTCAACCATCTAAAATAAAAACCAGTGGTAGTACTTTTAAAAATCCTAAAAACTCTAATGGATTAAAGGTCTGGGAACTAATAAAAAATTCCGTTCCAGATCAGGTTCAATTTGGTGACGCATATATATCTAACAATCATTCAAACTTTTTTGTAAACAAGAATAACGCTTCTTTTCAAGATATGTATAAATTAATTAATTTTGTAAAAATGAAAGTGAAAAAAAAATATAATATTAATTTAGAATTGGAAGTAGTAGTTGTAAAATAAATGAGAAAAAAAGTATTAGTTCTTGCCGGCGGATACTCCAAAGAAAGACAAATAAGTTTGCAAACTGGTCGAGAAGTATTTAAATCTTTAAGAAAAAAATATCATGTTTTATTGATGGATCCCAAAGGAGATTTGGTTTCAAAACTATCGAAGATAAAACCAGATATTGTATTTAATGCTTTACACGGTAGATATGGAGAAGATGGATATATTCAATCAATATTAGAATTACAAAGAATTAAATACACACATTCAGGTGTTAGGCCATCATCTTTGGCGATTGATAAAGTTTTATCAAAAAAAATTTTTAAACAAAAAGGTATTTTAACACCTAAAGGGTTTAAATTTAAATATTCACAAATTTTAAAAAAAAAAAATCAAAATAAAATTCAGAAAAAATTGAAATTTCCAGTGGTAATTAAACCTATTAACGAAGGCTCAAGTGTAGGGGTGTATATATGTAATAAAAAGAATTTTATAAAAAATATAAATAAACTGAATACATACACTGAAATTTTAGTAGAGAAATATATTCCTGGTAGAGAAATACAGGCTGCAATTATGGGAAAACAAAAATTAGGAGCTATAGAATTAATTCCGAAAAGAAAATTTTATGATTATCAGGCAAAATATGATAAAAAAGCCAAAACAAAACATGTAATGCCAGCCACAATTGATAGTAAAAATTATAAAAAGGTAATGGATATTGCTTATAAAGCGCATAAAATATTAAATTGTAGAGGAGTAACAAGATCAGATTTTAGATTTTATAAAAATAAATTTTATCTACTTGAATTAAATACTCAACCAGGCATGACATCACTTTCATTAGTCCCAGAAATAGCAAAGTATAATAAAATTAGTTTTTTTAATTTATTGGATTGGTTAGTAAAAGATGCATCAATCAACAGGTAATTTTAAAAAAATTTTATTTTATTTATTTTCATTATTTTTTCTTAGCTCTATAGTAAACATAGAATTTAAAAGTATAAATGATAAATCGTTTTTGATTGAAAAAATTCAAATTATTAGTGAAAATAAATCTTTAGAGAACAAATTATCTAAACAATTAAACTACTTAATAAATCAAAATATCTTATTATTAGAAAAAAAAAGAATTATTGAAAAAATAAAGTCTAATAAAATTATACAAGATTTTAAAGTTATTAAAAAATACCCATCTGAAATTTTAATTTATGCAGTATCCACAAAAATAATAGGAAAAACTTTAATTGAAGGGAATTTATATTATATAGGTTACAACAGTAAACTTATAGAGGATGTAAATCAGGAAATACCTGAAGATTTACCGAATATTTTTGGAAAATTTGAACTAGATGATTTTTTATCATTATATAAAGAACTACAAAAAAATAATTTTGAGAATTATTTAATAACAGATTTCTATTATTTTGAGAATAATCGCTGGGATATAAAAATAAATAATGGTTTATTAATCAAGCTACCAGAGAAAAACAATTATCAAACATTAAAGATGGTAAAAAAATTATTAGATAATAATACTTTTGAGCAGAAAATTATTGATTTAAGGGTAGCAAATCAAGTAATCATTAGTAATGGTTGATGACAAATTATTTTCAATTATAGATTTTGGATCCTCTAAACTACGATTAGGAGTTTATGCAAATTATCTTCCAAATTCTAAGTTCATTTCTGAGGAGGATTGTTTTTATACTGCTAAATCAATAGTGGTAGAGGATAATTTGAAAAAAATTATTTTAAGAACGGAAAAAGAAATTGGAAAACATTTAAAAAATATTGATGTAATGTTAGATAATAAAGAATGTTTTTCTGTAGATATATCAATAAAAAAAAAAATTGATAACGATAAAATAGAAAACAATTTAATTAAAAATTTTATTCGAGAAGCTAAAATATTAATTGAAAGCAATAATATTAAATTTAAAATCCAACACATAATTATTACAAATTACAATATTGATGGTAAAGATTATAAATACTTACCAAATGTAAGTTTCGTAAAAAATTTAGTTGTTGAGCTTAAATTTTTGTTAATACCATTTTCAATAATCCAAAATATTAAAAATACTTTTAAAAAAAATCATATTTCTATTAATAATATTTTAAATTCAAGTTACGTTAAATCTTCACATTATTTAAAATATTTTAAAAACTATAATACAAAAGTTTTTTTAGATATCGGTTTGAATAAAACTTCACTATTCATATATAGTGGTTATGATTTAATCTTCTTTAATTTTATACCCATAGGAGGCAACAATATTACTAAAGACATTTCAAAGATATTAAATATTGATATTATTAAATCAGAGGAATTAAAAAAAGAACTCAAACAAAATAATCTAACATTTCTAAATAATGAGGATACTAAAGATTTATTAATTAAAATTATACATGCTAGGATAGAAGAAATTATTGATTTAAGTTTTCAAAATTTTAAAAATTATGATATATTAAAAAATTCCAAATCAATATTGATATTTACAGGTGAAGGTTCTAAGATTTTAAGTAAAAATTCTATTTATCTTAAAGAGGAATATGATTATTTTGATGATATGAATTTTTTTGAAGAAAATAAAATTATAGTTTGTGACTCTGCATATAATTACTCAACTTCAGATCAAATCAATGAAGTGGTTTTTGTACCAAAAAAACAAAAAAATAGAGGTTTTTTTGAGCGAATGTTTTATCTACTTTCAAAGTAGTTGTATTTTACTGTAATATTAGTTGTTTTCACTTATTTAGACAAATTTAATAAAAACTTGCAATGTCAATACTAAATCAAAAAACTTTAAAAAAAACTACATATGTAAGTGGCAATGGTCTGCATACGGGTATAAATGTGGATGTTTCAATATCACCATCAAAACCAAATTCTGGAATACTTTTCAAAAGAACTGACATAAAAAAAAATAATATTATTGTTCCTAATTTTAACAACGTTACATCTACAAATTTGTGTACAACTATCGAGAATGAATATGGAATTAAAGCATCCACAATAGAACATCTAATGGCAGCCTTTTATGGCTTAGGTATCGACAATGCAATTGTAGAATTAAATAGTCAGGAAGTTCCAATACTTGATGGATCTGCAATTGAGTGGATAAAATTAATTTTAAACTCAGGAATAGATATTAGCGAAAGTCCTATCAAATTAATTAAAATTGACAAAAAAGTTTCTGTAAATGATGGAGATAAGTATATTGAAATTGAAAAGTCTAAAGTTAGTCTAGATATTGATTTTGAAATAAAATATCCAAATTGTTTAATTGGAACACAAAAAAATAAGGTAAATATTTTAAATGATAATTTAGACGACATATTTAATTCTAGAACTTTCTGTAAATTTGAAGATATTGAAAAACTAAAATCGTTAGGCCTTGCAAAGGGTGGAAATTTAAATAATGCGATTGTAGTTAAAGGTAATTCTGTACTCAACGAAAAAGGGCTAAGAAACAGTAAAGAATTTGTAAATCATAAAATATTAGATTGTATGGGAGATTTATACCTATCTGGTTATAGAATAATAGGATCCGTTAAATGTTCGCAAGGGGGACATAGTTTAACAAATCAGCTTCTAAGAAAAATATTTAAAGATAAGTCAAATTTTTCATTTATAGAGCTAAAAGGAAAGAATTTACCTCACGCTTTCCTAAATAATTATCATTTAAAATCTATAGCTTAAAAATTAGAATTTATATAAAATTCTGATAATAATTAAAAATGTTTAAGATTATAATTTTAATATCTTCAATATTGTTTTTTTTATTTTCTTGTTCCAAAAAAAACGTGGAAATTGAGCAAATTGATGAGACTGATTTAAATACACAAATGATTACATCGTATAAGGAGGGAATTGATTTGCTCAATCAAGGAAATACATTTGATGCAGCAAAAAAATTTACAGAAGCTGAAATTTTATTCCCACAATCACTATGGGCACCAAGATCAGCATTAATGTCTTCTTATACATATTATATATCAGGTTTATATGAAGATTCCATTTCAGAAATCAAAAGATATTTAAAAACTTATCCACTTCATGAAAGAAGAAACTATGCTTATTACTTATTAGCTCTGTCTTATTATGAGCAAATTGTTGATGAAAAAAAAGATTTAAATCCTTTATTACAAGCTAAGGAAAACTTTAATATAATCATAAAGGATTACCCCAATAGTGAATTTGCGACGGATGCGGAGTATAAACTTGAATTAATAAACGAAATTTTAGCATCTAAAGAAATGTATTTAGCTAGATATTATTTAGAAAAAGAAAAATGGATACCTGCTATAAATAGATTTAAGATAATATTAAATGAATATGAAAGAACTATCTATGTAGAGGAAGCACTACATAGGTTAGTAGAAATTCATTATAAATTAGGTTTAGTGAATGAGGCAAAAAAATATGCTTCAACATTAGGATATAATTATAAATCGGGAGAATGGTATGAAAAATCCTTTAAAATATTTAACAAAAGTTATTCAAAAATAAAATTAAAAAAAAGTAATAAAAAAAAAAATAGAATTTTAAAGAGATTTAAGTCGCTTATTAACTAAATCATGAGTGATAATTCAATAAAAATTTCATATAAATCCAAAATTAAAGAATTGATTAAACATAATAAGTTTTATTATGAAAAAAGCAGTCCAAAAATTAATGATGATGATTATGATAGATTAAAAAAAGAAATTATTGAAATTGAGAAAAAAAATCCTCATTTAATCGATAAAAATTCACCACTATTTCAAGTAGGTTTCAAACCTTCAAAAAATTTTAAAAAATTTAAACACAGAGAAAAGATGTTATCTTTATCAAATATTTTTTCGAAAGATGACTTGATTAATTTTCAAAAAAAATTGAATAACTTTTTAGATCTTTCATCCGATAAAAATTTTGAATTTAGTGTTGAACCGAAAATAGACGGAATATCAGCCTCTTTAACATATAAAAATGGAATTTTAAAATATGGATTGTCTAGAGGCGATGGATCTGAGGGAGAACTAATTACAGAAAATTTAAAAACTATTTCTGATATTCCCAGACAGATTCTAAATAAAGATTTTCCAAAAGATATAGATATAAGAGGTGAGGTCTTTATTGAAAATGACGAGTTTGAGAGACTTAAGGGTAATTTTGCAAATCCTAGAAATGCAGCATCTGGATCTTTAAGACAAAAAGATCCAAATCAAACAAAAAAGATACCTCTCAGATTTATCGCATATAGTTATGGTTTTATTAGTAAAAATAAATTTAAAAAACAATCTGAATTTTTATTATCTTTAAAAAATTGGGGTTTTAAAACAAATAAGTTTAATAAAGTTATTTCTGGTATTAATGAGCTTGTTGATAACCATTTATATATGGAAAAAAAAAGATTTGAATTAAACTATGATGTTGATGGATTAGTATATAAAATAAACCAAATTAAGCTACAAAATCGACTTGGAAATATATCGAATGCTCCTCGTTGGGCAACTGCACATAAATTCTCGGCCAAAAGTTCTTTTTCGATTATAGAGAATATAGAAATTCAAATTGGTAGAACTGGCGCATTGACACCAGTTGCAAAAATAAAACCAGTAAATATTGGTGGTGTATTGGTATCAAATGCATCTTTACATAATGAAGACGAAATTAATAGAAAAGATATAAGAATAGGTGATCATGTTAAAATTGAGAGAGCTGGAGATGTCATACCTCATGTAATATCAGTTGATTTATCTAAAAGACCAAATAATACAAAAAAATTTATTTTTCCAAATAATTGTCCTTCTTGTGGTTCAAAGATTCTCAAAGAGTATAATCAGCTTACCAAAAAATATGATGCAGTTAGGAGGTGTTCCTCTGAAGGTTATGAGTGCGATAAAATTTCAATCGAAAAAATTAAACATTTTATTTCTAAAGATGCATTTAATATAGATGGTTTAGGGAAAAAGGTTGTAGAAAAATTTTGGGAATTGAAATTAATTAGATATCCACAAGATATATTCCATTTAAATTTTAATAAAATATCTTCGTTAGATGGATGGGGAAAATTATCTTCATCTAATTTAAAATTTTCTATAGAAAATGCAAAAAGCATCACACTCGATAAATTAATATTCTCTCTTGGAATAAGACATATAGGTCAAGAAAATGCTAAGCTACTATCGGATAATATAAAAACTATAGATAATTTATGTAAAATAGATACTTCATATAATTTTTTAAATTTTACTAATATCGATGGTATTGGCGAGACACAAGTAAAATCTTTAAAAAAATTTTTTTCAAAGGATATTAATATTAAAATTATAAAAGAACTAAAAAAAATATTAAGAATTAAAAAAATTGAAAATAAAGTCGGTGGTAAGCTTTCAAATAAAACCTTTTTAATAACAGGTAAATTGTCTGGAATTAGTAGAGCCGAGGCTAAATCTATTATAGAGAATTATTCAGGAAAAATATTAAGCTCAGTTAATAATAAACTTAATTATTTAATTATAGGTGAGAAACCTACTCAAAAAAAAGTAGTAAAAGCAAAAGAATTAAATGTTATAATTTTAAAACAAAATGAATTCTTAAAAATGATTAATTAAATTCAAAATCCATTTTTTTTCAATAATATTTAATTTTGTCTTAAATAAATTATAAATTTTTTGATGATATTTTTTTAAATAAGTAGCCTCAAATTTACTAAGCATCTTTAAATTAATCAGATCAATGTCTAATGGGATAAATGTAAGATTATCAAAAATTAGTTTACTATTATGTTTTTTTAAATAAATAAGATTTTCAATTCTAATACCAAATTTATTTTTCTTATAATAACCAGGTTCATTACTCAATATCATACCTTGCTCTAGTTTAGTTTTGTTGTATCTAGAAATACTTTGAGGCCCCTCATGAACATTCAAAAAAAACCCCACTCCATGACCTGTACCATGAGGATAATCTAATTTAATTTGTTTTAGCCAAAAACGTGCTTTTTGATCTAAAATTGCGCCATTTGTTTTTTTTTTTATATTTGAAGTTACTACTGCAATATGACCTTTTAAAACTCTAGTAAATATATTTTTAATTTTTTGACTAGGTTTTGAAAAACATACTGTCCTAGTAGCATCTGTTGTTCCGTATTTATATTGACCACCTGAATCACAAAGATATATTTCATCCTTTTTGACAATTTTGTTTGTACTTTCATTTGAATTGTAATGAATTATTGAAGAATTAGGACCTGTTCCCGAAATAGTTTTGAAACTGGGATACAAATATTTTTTATTTTTTCTTTTTAAAACTTCTAATTTTTTTTCTAAATAAACTTCGTCAAATTTTTTTTTTGAGTTTTTTAAAAAGAAAATAAATTTTGTAAACGCTAATCCATCGTAAAAATGAGCTTTTTTTACATGCTCTATTTCCGTCGTATTTTTAATGGATTTAAGCAAGTAACAAGGATCATCTCCATATTTCACTTTAAATTTAGATTTTATCAATCCCTCGTCATAAATTGAGCATGATTGTCTATCTAAAAAAAAACTTGATCCTTCAATCTGTTTTATTACATTAAAAAATTCTTTTTTTTTAAAATAATAAATATTCTTTAATATTTTTTCTTTTTTTAAAGTTTTCCAACTTTTCTCTTTAGAAAAAAAATAAATTTTTTTTTTATTAATTATAATCTGGCAGTTCGGAATTGGACTGTAGGGGTTATCATATCCACGAATATTAAGTAACCATGCAACATTCTCAGGTGAACTTATATAAATATTGTCTAGATTTTTATTAGAAATAATTTTCATTAATCGCAAAATTTTTTTATTGTATTTTTCGCCGGTTATACTCTCATTTAATGAATAAAATTGCTTAGTGTTTTTGTTTTCATTAATTATACTTTCATTACAAGGTATCAGTTTACAATTAGATCCAAACTTATTTTCTAAATTAAATCTCGTAAATAATTTTGGTGAATAACCAATTTTTATTTTTGTTTTATTTGATCCAATTAATTTTTTTATAGTATTTTTTGGTACTATATTTATTTTAAATTTTAATCCACATTCTTTTACAGCTTGAATAGCATATCTACCATCTACAAATAAAAAATTTTGTTTTTTTGTGATTAATGCAGAGCCAGCTGATCCGGTAAAGTTTGTAACAGTTCTTAATGTATTTTTTTGAGAAAACTCTTGAAAAAACTCGTCATTTTTTGGAATAATATAAGCATCTAAATTATTATATTTGATATATTTTTTTATAGAATTTAGATTTGACATATTATTTAAGTCTTTTTTGATATCTAATCCAACCAGGACTTTTTATCTCGCTATCAAATTCTATATCTTGATTAAATTCAAAATCATTATTTTCCTCAAATAATTTTATATTTTTGTTAATCGTTTCTTCCGGCAATTCATCTATAAATCTTGAAGAAATACTATCCATCCAATCACCTTGATAAAATCTATTAAGTGAGAAAGATATATTTAATATTTTTTTTGCTCTTGTTATTCCTACATATGCTAATCTTCTCTCTTCCTCTAAACCTTTTTCACCTTTCTCCTCTATTGATTTTTGGTGTGGAAATAATCCCTCTTCCCAGCCTGGTAAAAATATAATATCAAACTCTAAACCCTTTGAAGCATGCATTGTCATTAAATTAACTTTTTGTCCATCCCAGTCTTGGTCTACTGAGGTAGCCAATGAAACATGTTCTAAAAAACTTTCTAAATTATCAAATTCTTTCATAGCATTTAAAAGTTCTTTAATATTTTCTAATCTATTCTCATTTTCTAAATCTTTTTTGTTTTTTAACATTTGACTGTAACCAGATTCATCCATAATTACCTGAAGCAATTTTATATGACTACCTTGAAATTTATAATCTCTTCTCCATTTTTCAATAAAATTTAAAATAGATAGCAAACCAATTTTTGTTTTAGGTTTGATTTTGTTTAGTTCAATTAGTTTTTTTGATGAATCAATAAGTGAGCAGTTATTTTTTTTTGCAAATTCATTAATCTGTTTTATGGTTGTTTCCCCAATTGATCTTTTTGGCACATTTATAATTCTTTCAAAAGCTAAATCATCTTTAGCTTGGTATACAATTCTTAAGTAAGCTAAACAATCTTTTATCTCTGATCTTTCATAAAATTTTATTCCACCTATTATTCTATATGGAATACCAATTTTGAGGAATCTTTCCTCAAATTCTCTAGTTTGAAAGATTGCCCTCACTAAAATTGCAACGTTATTTAAACTATATTTTTCTTTTAATTTTTCAATTTTATCCCCAATATTTATTGCTTCATCTTTACCACTTTTATAGCAATTAAGATTTACCTTTTCTCCTTTCTCACTAGTTGTATATAAATTTTTACCAACTCTATTTTTATTATTTTCAATTAATTTTGCTGCTGTAGATAAAATATTTTGTGTAGATCTATAATTTTTTTCTAATCGGATTATTTTTGTCCCTTTATAATATTTATCAAAATCTAAAAAATTCTTGATTTCTGCTCCCCTCCAACTATAAATTGATTGATCATCATCTCCCACGCAACAAATTTTTTTATTATATGCAGATAGGAGATTTAACCATTTACTCTGTAATACGTTTGTATCCTGATATTCGTCTACTAGGATATATTTGAAATTCTTAGAATACATTTCACAAATATCTGTGTTCTCCGCAAACAATTTTACACAATGAAGTAACAAATCTCCAAAATCACAAACATTAAGGTCCAAAAGTTTTTGTTGATAAATTTTATATATTTTTAATAATTGCTTTTCAAGATTGTCAATTTTAGATGCTGAAACATCTTTTGGATACCAACCATTATTTTTCCATTTATCAATTACAGAGAGAATATAGTTTGGTGAAATCTTCTTAATATCAATATTTTCTGATTTACATATATTTTTTAATAATCTTATTTGATCGTCTTGATCAATAATTGTAAAATTATAATTTAATCCAATTGCTTTAGCATGTTTTCTTAAAAATTTTGCACTTATAGAATGGAATGTTCCAAGCCAACCTAAACCCGTTGCTTCACCTCCTAATAAATTCAAGACCCTAGATTGCATTTCTTTTGCAGCTTTATTGGTAAATGTAACTGCCAATATTTGGTTTGGAAAAGCGTGTTTATTGTTAATGATATGCGCAATCTTAGTGGTTAAAACTTTTGTCTTACCAGAACCAGCTCCAGCCACTATTAGCAAAGGCCCATCTAGGTATGAAACTGCTTCAAGCTGTTCTTTATTGAGTGAATTTATATAATCTAAATTTTTCATATTATTTTTATTTCTATAGTATAAGTTTTAAAATCCTATGAGAAATATTTTCCAAAAGAAATATAATTTTCCAACAATTTTTATAGTTTTTGGACTTTTTTTTTCATTTGTTTTATTTCTATCTATTCCAACTACATATGACTATGCTAAATTAGAAAATAAATTGCTTGATACAATCGAATCAAATTTTAGCTTTAAAATAAAAAATATAGATAATATCTCATACAGATTTGTTCCATCACCTCATTTAACTATGGAAAATTCTGAACTTTTTTTAAGCGAAAACATAAACAGCAAAATAACAAATTTAAAAAATTTAAAAATATATATATCTCTAATCGATCTATACAAAAAAGAAATAAATATAAAAAAAATTTCAATTACAAATAGTAACTTTGAAATTGATAACAAAAGGCTTCAATTAATTATTTCGCACATTAATTCTAAAAATATAAATAATTTAACAATTAAAAATTCAAAGTTTTTTTACAATACTGCAAAAGGAGAAACATCCATTATTTCGCCAATAAAAAATTTTAAATATTTTACAAATTTGAAAAGCAACCAAAAAAATCTTAATATTGATGGAAACATTTTCGACACAGACTATGTCTTCCGCTGGAAAAAGTTATTAAAAAACGAACATCAATCTAATTTTTCATTAAAATTTAAAAGTCCTAAAATTCTATTTCAAAACAACTTAGACTTAGATAATCAAAACAAAAAAATTGGTGAATTATCATCAACTTTTTTAAATTATAAATTTATAGTCAATTATTTGTATGACGATAAAAATATAACTTTAAATATTAAAGATAACCCAAATTATTTTTTTTCATTAGATAGTAATATTAGCTTAGACCCGTTTTATTTTGAGGCTAATACAAACTTAAAAAAACAAAAAATTAATGAACTTATTGAAATTTTATTAACATATTATTTCAATAATAAAGGTAAATTGCACCCAAACCTCAACGGTAAATTAAATGTAAATCTAGAAAATATTGAGAATGCTTATTTAAATTCTGGATTACTTAATTTCAATTTTTATAATTCAGATGTTAAACTTACTTCAAATTTTTTGAATATAAGAAAAATAGGTAAAATTAAAAGTGTAGACCACTTTTTTTACAATAATGGTCAAAGCACAATTTTTGCGTCAAATCTTGAAATTACAATTGAAAATCAAGAGGAGTTTTATAGAAGATTTTTAGTACCCAAAAAAAATAGAGTAAAACTAAATAAAATTTATCTTATTTTAGAAAAAGATATATATAAAGACACATATTCAATTTCAAATTTCTTTTTGAATAAAAAAACCGATTTTATATTTGATGAGATTGGTTTGAGTTCTGTTGAAAAAAAATATTTTGATAATTTTCAAAAATTTCGAAATATAATTATTGATGAGTTTAAAAATATTAATTAGGTTTAATCATTTTTGAAGGATCAACAATTTTATTATATTTTTCCTCATCAACAAGGCCTGATTTGATTGCTTCCAATTTTAATGTAGATTTATTTTTTAACGCCTTTTTGGCTATTTTTGCTGCATTATCATAGCCTATATGTGGAGCTAAAGCTGTGACCATCATTAAAGAATTTTCAAGATAATATTTAATTTTTTCTTTATCTGCTTTTATTCCTTTAACACAGTATTTTGTAAAATTATTAATACTATCAGACAAAATATCTATCGATTGCAATGTATTGTCTGCAATCAAAGGTTTGTAGACATTTAATTCGAAGTGACCATTGGAACCTGCGAAAGTTACACTGTTATGATTTCCTATGACTTTTGCACACACCATTGTTACAGCTTCAGACTGTGTAGGATTTACTTTGCCTGGCATTATTGATGAACCAGGTTCATTTACCGGCAAAATTAATTCACCATAACCAGCCCTGGGACCTGAACCTAAAAATCTTATATCATTAGCTATTTTAGTTAAAGAAACAGCAAGAGTATTAAGTGTGCCTGAAAAATTAACTACTGCATCATGGGCAGATAAGCCAGCAAATTTATTACTTACTACCTTAAAAGGTAATTTTGTAAATCGTCTGATCTCATTTACAATTTTTTTATCAAAATTTGATTTAGTGTTAATTCCAGTTCCAACAGCTGTACCACCTTGTGCTAAAAAATAAATTTCATTTAAAGAATTTTTAACTCTAATAATAGATTCATATATTTGGGTTTGGTATCCAGAAAATTCCTGTCCCAATGTAAGCGGGGTAGCATCTTGTAAATGTGTTCTTCCAACCTTAATTATATTCTTGAATTTTATTGCTTTAATCTTTAATTGCGTATTTAAATATAAAAGTGATGGTATTAATTTTCTTCGTGTTTCTAAAGCAATTGCAATATGCATGGCAGAAGGAAATACATCATTCGTAGATTGGGACTTATTAACATGGTCGTTAGGATGTATAGGTTTTTTTGAGCCCATCTTTCCTCCTAAAATCTGTATTGCTCTATTTGATATAACCTCGTTTACGTTCATATTTGTTTGGGTACCAGATCCAGTTTGCCAAACTTTTAAAGGAAAATTATCCATAAGTTTTCCAGATATTATCTCATTGGATGCTTTAATAATTGCATTAGCTATATTTGGTTTTATTTCTTTATTTTTTTTATGAACAATTGCTGCACATTTTTTAATTATAGCTATAGACTTGATTAACTCTGATTTTACTTTGATCTCACCTATATCAAAATATTTTTTTGATCTTTGAGTAGAGGCACCCCAATATTTATCCGATGGTACATCAATAAAACCTAGGCTGTCAAATTCTTTCCTTTTTTTCATGTGCAAAAGCTCAAATTGTATTTTATTCTTATACAATAAAAGAATATAAAATAATAGTAAGGCAAAATTGGGAATAGGAGAAATATGACAAATTTTCAGAAAGTTGGAGTTTTCATGAAAACATTTGGACAAGAAGTTAAAAATAGATCAGAATTGTCTAATGAAAAAATTAATAATTTAAGAATAAATTTAATAAAAGAAGAGTTGGATGAGCTTCAAAATGCCATTCATCAGAATGATATTTTAGAAGTTGCAGATGCACTTACCGATATTTTGTATGTTACTTACGGTGCTGGCCATGCTTTTGGCATAAATCTTGATAAATGTTTTGACGAGGTCCAAAATTCAAACATGAGCAAATTAGGAAATAATGGAAAGCCTATCTATAATGATGACGGAAAAGTGATGAAAGGGCCTAATTACTTTAAGCCAGATTTATCAAAATTCCTAATAAAATAATTATTTGTTCCAAAAAGGTTTATTAATAGTAATAGTTGCAGTTCCACATTTGTAAAAGTTATTAAAGTTAAATTCTTTCTCTTTAAATTTTATTAGTCCAAATGGAAAAGGTTCTTTAATTAGAAGTTTACCAATCTCTTTGTTTTTATTATCAATAATCAGATTGTCTGAAAATTCTCCATTAATTAATGTAATTCCAAATAATCTTTTATTTAATTTTGCTTTTAATTTTATTCTAGCAGTATTTTCCTGTCCGATATAGCAACCTTTTTTAAAGTCTAAACCATTTAACTCTTCTAAATTACATTCTATTCCAAATAATTTATTATTTAATTCATTCAAATTTTTTTGAGGTATACCCAAATCAAAACTTTTTTTATAATATTCCATTACGTTGGCAGATTTCAAATTTAATTTTTTCAATGATAAATGTAATTTTTCTAAATTTATTATTATTCTTGCCCCCAGATCCACATTTCTTGGATCTAAAAAAATTGGATCTTCTCTAAATTTGATTGTATACCCACATTTATTTTGAGCATTACTCATTTCTAAAAATTTGTCTTTTTCTAAAACTGCTATAACAAATTCATTACTCAAATTTAAAATCTCTATTTTAGATCTAAATTTATATGAGTTAAGCAGTTTTAATAAATTATCAACAATTGTTTTTTCACATTCTATAAGAAAACCTTTTTTGTACTTAACAATAATAAATTCAAATAAATATTTTCCTTGAGGAGATAATAATGATGCAAATGTACTAAAGTTTTCATTTATTCTAGATATATCATTTGATATTAAATTCTGCAGAAAATTTTCTGAATCATCACCATTAATATAAATAATACCTCTATCTTCCAAAATATAAACTTTATTAATATTCATAATTGATTGTTCTTTATATATAATATAACTAAGATTTAATAAATGTTAGATCTAATAATTAAAAATGGTAAGTGTTATATAAATAAAAATCTTGAAAGAGTTGATATAGGCATAAGTAATGGAAAAATCTCTAATATAGGAGATCTTAGTAATAATAAAGCCAAAAATACTTACGATGCCTTAAATCAAATAGTTTTTCCGGGACTATTAGATACACAAGTCCATTTTAGAGAACCTGGTTCTACAAATACTGAGGATCTTCATAGCGGTAGCAGAGCAGCAATAGTTGGTGGAATCACAGGTGTATTTGAAATGCCTAATACAAATCCACCTACTACAAATAAACTAGAATTTCAAAAAAAATTAGATATAGCGAAGAATAGAATGTATTGCAATTATGCGTTTTATTTTGGTGCATCACCAAACAATCAAGATGAAATTTCTAAAATTAGAGAATTAGAGGGATGTTGTGGGGTAAAACTTTTTGCGGGATCCTCTACAGGTACACTTCTTGTAAATAAAGAAGATGATATCGAAAAGGTATTTGAGAGCACTCCTAAAGTTGTTGCTGTTCATTCTGAGGATGAAGAAATTTTAAATTTAAGAAAAAAATTAATTAAAAAAGGGGATGTGAAATCTCATCCAATTTGGAGAAATGAAGAATGTGCTATATCCTCTACAAGAAAGATCGTTAAAATTGCAAAAAGGCTTAAAAAAAAAGCTCATATACTTCACGTATCGACTAAAGAGGAAGTTGATTTTTTATCTCAAAATAAAGGAGATATAACTTTCGAAATTACCCCTCAACATTTGACCATCTATGCGCCAGAATGTTATGAAAGTATTGGTACTTTTGCACAAATGAACCCACCAATTAGAGATAAGTCTCATTATGATAGACTTTGGTATGCGGTAAAAAATAATTATAATGATACTTTAGGATCAGACCACGCACCGCATCTTAAAGAAAATAAAGAAAAGTCTTATCCTGAGTCCCCATCAGGTATGCCTGGAGTCCAAACGATATTACCAATCATGCTAAATCATTTTAATAATAACAAAATCACTCTAGAGCAAATAGTAAATTTCATGTGTGAAAATCCAGTAAAAATTTTTGGTATTAAAAATAAAGGTTTTATAAAAGAGGGTTATGATGCTGATTTAACTATAGTTGATTTAAATAAGAATATAGAAATTAAAAATGAAAAAATTGAGAGTAAATGTAAATGGTCTCCATTTCATAATTACACATTTAAAGGTTCCCCAACCTGTACAATTGTAAATGGTGAGATTAAAATGATGGACGGTAAAATTTTAGGCAATCCAGGAGGTCGACCTATTATTTTTGATTAAAATTTAAAAAGCTGCAAATTAAATTTGTAATTTTTTTATCTAAATTATTGTTCACATTGATACCATTTTTTTTTAAAAAGAAGGACAAATATTCATGAGCCTCTTTTCTTCTATTCCACCAATTTTTAGAAAACTTTTTAAAATTCGATGATATATTTGTATTTGATTTTCTATAGATAGTAAGATGCTCATTTAAAATTTTATAATTTTTATTCAAATATCTACAGTAAATATTAGTTCTTATATCCATCCATGTATTATAATAATTTTCAGCACTTATAGTTTTAAAAAGTTCATCAGCTATAACTTTTCTAATAGATATGCAACTTGTAGGATGAATATAAGACCAATATGATTTAAATATTTCAAAATTATTTTTTTTTATATATATTTTTCCGTTTTCAAAAATTTTAGGATAGTCAAATATAATTTGGTTTTTTTCCGAATTTTTAAATTCTTTAATTATATTTTGTATTTTTGCTTCATGAAAATAATCATCGCTATCCAAAAAAAATAAAATTTCACCAGTGCTTAATTCACTCATTTTTCTAAAAGCATTTAATTGATTTAAAGATCCATACTCCGTTTTTATTTTGTTTTCTAATACAATTACATTTGGATATTTTTTAATTACCTCCAAAGAGTTATCGTTCGATCCATCATCGTGAAATAATATTTCAATATCGGAATAAGTTTGATTTTTTAAAGAAAGAATACAATCATCGATATATTTATCGTTGTTGTAGTTTGCAATAAGAATAGATGCTTTCAAGTTACTCTCAATTTATTATTTAGACATTGCTATAAGTGTTAACTAATACTACTCCAGAAATTATTAGGAATAATCCTAAAATTGCCTGCCAACTTAATGTTTGTTTAAAAAATATGTAACCTAATATCGCTATAGTAAAAATTCCTAATCCACTCCACACACCATAAACTATGGCTATTGGAAGCTTATTTACGACGAAGGTTAGTAAATAAAAAGCTGATAAATAGAATAAAGCTAAAAAAAAAGTTGGAATTGGTTTTGTAAAATTTTGACACACAGGTAATAACATAGTCCCACATACCTCACATATTATTGCACCCGCCAAGAATAAATAAGTTTTAATCACTAATTTAATATACTATGCTTTTTTAGATCTTCTTTGATTTCATCAAGAATTACTGGATCATCGATAGTTGCTGGCATTTTATATTCTTCATTATCAGCAATTTTCCTTACAGTTCCTCTTAGTATT
This sequence comes from uncultured Pelagibacteraceae bacterium, assembly GCA_902562875.1. Lineage (GTDB taxonomy): Bacteria > Pseudomonadota > Alphaproteobacteria > Pelagibacterales > Pelagibacteraceae > Pelagibacter. The sequence goes on from CACEVB010000004.1 coordinate 79,535, forward strand.
TTACCTGATCTAGTTTTAGGTAATCGTTTTACAACTATAGCAGTTTTAAAAGCAGCAACAGGACCTACTTTATCTCTTACCATCTGGACACATTCTTTTGATATTGTATTGTTATCCTTAACTACTCCGGCTTTTAGAGCAATTAACCCAATAGGTAATTGACCTTTTAATTTGTCTGCAATACCAATTACCGCACATTCAGCTACAGATTGATGATCTGATAAGACCTCTTCAATTGCACCTGTAGACAATCTATGACCTGCAACATTAATAATGTCATCCGTTCTTGACATAATCCATATATATCCATCATCATCTATATGACCTGCATCGTAAGTTTGATAATAACCTTCATAATTTGACATATAAGTATTTCTATATCTTTCATCAGCGTTCCATAAAGTTGGAAATGTTCCTGGGGGAAGAGGTAGTTTTACAACTATGTCACCCATTTCATTTGGTTTTGCTAAGGATTGATCCGGCTTGATGACCTTAACATCGTAACCTGGAACGGCTTTACAAGCAGAACCATATTTAGTTTCCATCATTTCTATTCCAGTGCAATTAGAGCTAATAGCCCAACTTGTCTCTGTTTGCCACCAATGATCTATAACTGGAACTTTTAACAAACTCTCTGCCCACTTAATTGTATCAGGGTCAGCTCTTTCCCCAGCTAAAAATAAACTTTCGAAACTATCCAAATTATATTTAGAAAAAAATTTACCTTCAGGATCTTCTTTTTTTATTGCTCTAAAGGCGGTAGGTGCTGTAAAGAGTGATTTAACTTTGTATTCTGAAATTATTTTCCAAAAAGCACCTGCATCAGGAGTACCTACTGGTTTACCCTCAAACAAAACGGTTGTACATCCTTTAAACAATGGAGCATAAACTATATATGAGTGACCAACTATCCAACCGATATCACTTGCAGACCACCAAACATCGTTTTCATCTATATTGTAAATATTTTTCATTGTCCATTTAAGAGCAACAATGTGACCCCCTATATCTCTTACTATACCTTTTGGAACACCTGTTGTTCCTGATGTATAAAGTATATAAGCGTAATCATTAGATTTCATCTCAACACAGTCTGTCTCTTTTGCATTTGATAGAGCTTCATCCCAACTTATTTCTAATGGAGCATTTAATTTTATCTCATTTCCTTTTCTTTGAAAAAAAATAACTTTTTCAACTTTATGAGAGGCTAATTTTAATGCACCATCAACCAATGGTTTATATTCTATAGTACGCGATGGTTCAAAACCACACGAAGCTGTGATTAATAATTTTGCTTTACTATCATCAATTCGACTCGCAAGTTCATTCGAGGCAAATCCACCAAAAACTACTGAATGAATTGCACCTATTCTTCCACATGCAAGCATAGCTATTACTGCCTCAGGTATCATAGGCATATAAATTATTATTCTATCTCCTTTTTGAATGTTTTGATTAACTAAAGCACCTGCAAATTTCGAAACTTTATCTTTTAATTCCTTATAGCTGAGTTTTGATTTACTTCCTGTTATTGGACTATCGTAGATGAGAGCAGTTTTATCACCTCTTCCTCTATCAATATGTATGTCTAAAGCGTTATAACAAGTGTTTGTGACACCGTCTTCATACCATTTGTAAAAAGGATGATTAGATTTATTTAATATTTTCTTTGGTTTCTTAAACCAAAATATATCTTCAGAGTTTTTTTTCCAAAAATCTTCCGGATTTTCTATTGAATTTTTGTAAATTTCCTTAAAATTATTGTCCATAAATAGTTGATTCCAAATGTCTAAAATATATTGATTTTATGTTACAGGTTGTATTTAATTTTAAAAAGTCAATAAAATCAACACTTATTAAGGTTAAAAATGTCTTCAATTAACTAATTTAATTTGGTATCTAGCCACTTATTATGAGTTTATTGCGGAATAAACTCATAGTTTAAATTTAAACTATTAAAAACTAACTAATGAGGGAGTTTTTTATGAAAACATTAAAAACGTTAGCATTTGCTGCGATTGCTCTTTTTGGAGCGTCTACAGGTGCTAATGCTGCTGAAGTATTCTTGGCTACAGACGATTTCGTAGGTATTTCGTTTTGGTTAATTTCAATGGGTATGTTAGCAGCCACTGCGTTTTTCTTCATGGAGCAAGCTAATGTTAGCACTCAGTGGAGGAAATCAGTAAACGTAGCTGGACTAGTAACTGGTATAGCATTCATTCACTATATGTACATGAGAGCGGTTTGGGTTGAAACAGGTGAGACTCCAACTGTTTACAGATATATTGACTGGTTAATTACTGTGCCTTTACAGCTAGTTGAGTTTTATTTAATTCTTGCAGCAGTAAGAAAAGTGCCAACTGGAATATTCTGGAGAATATTAATTGGTTCTATCGTGATGCTTGTAGGTGGATATGCAGGAGAAGCAGGATTCATTAATGCGATGCTTGGTTTCATTATCGGTATGGCTGGATGGATTTACATTCTTTATGAAATATTCTCAGGTGAAGCAGGTAAATCAATGGCTAAATCAGGTAACAAGTCACTTGTTACTGCATTCAGCGCATTGAGAATGATCGTTACTGTTGGTTGGGCAATCTACCCACTAGGATATGTATTTGGATATCTAACAGGTGGAATAGATGATAACTCTTTGAACGTAATTTACAACTTAGCTGACTTTGTGAATAAGATCGCTTTTGGTCTAATCATCTGGTCATGTGCAGTTGCAAATTCTGGAAAAAGCAGAGCTTAATTAAAAGATAACTACACTTATTAAATAGGGCAAGTTTCGTACTTGCCCTATTTTTTTTTGCACCTATATAAAATCTATGGCTAAAATTACTTATGTTGAACATAACGGAAATCCACATACAGTTGATGTTGACAATGGATTATCAGTGATGGAAGGTGCTGTTCAAAATAATATACCTGGAATAGACGGTGATTGTGGTGGTGGTATGTCATGTGCTACATGCCATGTTTACGTCAAAGAAGATTGGTTTAATAAATTAGAAAAAAAATTAGACGGTGAAGAAGACATGTTAGATCAAGCATATGAACCAAAAAAAAATAGTAGGCTTAGCTGTCAAATAACAGTCTCAGATAAATTAGATGGTTTGATTGTTAATATGCCAGAGAAACAAATTTAATGATAAAAACGGATGCATTAATTATAGGAGCAGGTCCAACAGGATTATTTACTGCTCATCAACTTAAAATTATAGGTCTAGATTGCGAGATTGTTGATAACCTTGACAAGGCAGGTGGTCAATGTATCGAGCTTTACCCAGATAAACCTATATACGATATTCCAGCAATTCCTGAATGCACTGGAGAAGAATTAACAAAAAATTTATTAGCTCAATTAAGACCATTTAATATTAATTTTCATTTAGGTGAAAGAGTTGATGAATTAAAAAAAGTCGAGAATAATTGGGAGGTTAAAACAAATAAAGGAAAATCTTTTTTAACGCCTAATGTTATTATAGCCGGTGGTGTAGGATCATTTGAACCAAGAAAATTTTCATCAAAAGAATGCGAAAAATTTGAGGAAAAATCGATTTTTTATTCAATAAAAAATAAAAAGATATTTGAAGGAAAAACAGTTTCGATTTTTGGAGGAGGAGATAGTGCGCTTGATTGGGCAGTAGAGCTTTCAAAAAATTCAAAGGTAAATTTAATACATAGAAGAGATGAATTTAGAGGTGCTAAAGCAACACTTGATAAGGTATACGAACTTCAAAAGTCTGGTAAAATCGAATTGTTTACAAAATATCAATTAAAAACGGTAAAAGGTAATGGTAGTTTAGAAAGTATTGATATTGAACACGAAAATAAAGAAATAAAAAATCTTAAATCCGATTATGTATTAGGGTTCTTTGGACTAATAATGCAACTTGGACCTATTGCAAATTGGGGACTTAATTTAAGTAAAAAAACAGTTGATGTTGATACTGAAAAATTTGAGACAAATCAAAAAGGAATTTATGCAATAGGAGATATTTGTAATTATCCAGGAAAGTTAAAGTTAATATTGTCTGGATTTCATGAAGGAGCACTTGCTGCACGAGCTTGTTTTAAAATAGCTAGACCTAATGAAAAGTATAGATTTGAATTTACGACATCATCAAAAACAATTAAAGAAAGACTTGGTGTAAAAAGTGATTGAGTTGTATGCGTCAGATACTCCAAATGGAAAAAAAATAAGTATAATGTTGGAGGAAATAGAATTTCCTTACAAAGTTACATCTATCGATTTAGTTAAAGGAGATCAATTTGATCCAAAATTTGTTGAAATTAGCCCCTTTAGCAAAATACCGGTAATTAAGGACGAAAAAGAGAGCGTGTTTGGCTCTGGGGCAATACTAATTTATCTTGCCGAGAAAAGTAAAAAGTTTTACGACTTAGACAATAAAATCAATATTGATCAATGGCTAATGGCCCAAATGGGACTAATAGGACCAATGATCGGTCAGTATCACGTTTTTTATAAATTTAATAAAGGCAAAAGCAAATATAGTGAAGAGAGATATCACAAAATAACAAAAAATTTATACGAAAGACTAAATATTAGATTATCAAAATCTAAGTATCTTGCCGGTGAAAAATATACTGTAGCTGATATTGCAACCTGGCCCTGGATTGCTAGACATCAATGGCATGATATTGGACTTATTAAATATCAATATTTATGTAATTGGTATGAAGAAATTTCAAAAAGAGAGGCAGTAAAAAAAGGATATAACTTTATGGGTGGTGGGGAAATTCCTAAACCTTAATCGTCAGCGTAAACTTTTTCCTCTTTTTCATGTTTTTCTTGTGCAGCAATACACAATGTGGCAACTGGTCTAGCCATAAGTCTTTTTAAACCTATTGGTTCACCTGTATCCTCACAAAATCCGTATGTGCCATCCTGAATTTTTTTTAAAGCTGACTCAATTTTTGATATTAATTTTATTTGTCTATTGATTGCTCTCATTTCGACATTTTTTTCAGTATATGATGAGGCTTGATCTACAATATCCGCAGACGTACTATTATCATCAAGTGAACTATTAAATAATGCCTCATTACTGCTTCTTTTCAAATCAGTCTTCCAATCAAGTAATTTTTTCTTAAAAAATGCAAGATGTTTTGCACACATGTATTTTTCGGTGTCTTTTGGAATATATGTTTTAGAGATCTTTACCATTCTCAAATATTTTAGTTGGTGAATATATTCATGAATTAATTGGTGTCAAGAAACCATTAATTGTATAAATTGAGATAAATGGCCTTAAATAATAAGAATATAAAAAAATTATTTTATTTGTTTCTTTTAACACACTTAGTTGTGTGGACAGTAATTCCGGCTGTAACAAATAATAATTTACCTCTCGATACAATAGAGGCTCTCGCATGGGGTAGCAACCTTGATTGGGGATTTAATAAACATCCGCCAATGAGCGCTGCTATGGTAGAAATATTTTATTTAATATTTGGATCTAACGATTGGGCTTATTATTTATTAAGTCAAATTTGTTTAATTTTATCTTTTTTTGTTGTTTACAAACTCTCGGAAGAATTTTTAAAAAATAAGTTACTTTGTCTTATCTCTGTTTTATTATTAGAAGGTATATATTTTTATAATTTTACTACACCAGAGTTTAATGTTAACGTATGCTTAATTCCCTTTTGGTCGCTAACTGTATATTATTTTTGGTGTGGAATAACTTACAACCGTATATCAGACTGGTTTTTATTAGGAATTTTTGCGGGCTTGGGTTTTTTATCTAAATATTTATTTATTTATCTTGGTTTGGTTATTGATCTTTACCTACTTTACAAAATAGTAAAAAAAGAAATTAATTTAAATTGTTTGATTTCCTTGGTGCCATTTTTTTTAATAGTCTCTCCGCATTTAATTTGGCTGACAGAAAATGATTATTCAACAGTTACATACGGGTTAAAAAGATCAGGCTCTATTGAACAATCGTCACTAAATCATTTAGTTCAGCCAATAACATTTTTTATTAAGCAAATTGGTATATTAATACCATTATTTATAATGACTTTTTTTTTAAATAATAAACTTCAAGTAAAAACGAACGTAAAGGATAATAAATTTATATTTCTATTAATTATTAACTTTGTGCCGCTAGTTTTAGTTTTTTTGACTTCAATTATTTTAGGCTCAAAAATTAGAACTATGTGGATGACACCTTTTTATATTTTTTTAGGGTTGTTTATTGTTTATGTTTCTCAAGCATCTATAAATAAGAATACATTAAAAAGTTTTGTAGTTACATTTTTAATATTTTTTATTTTTTCACCATTTGCTTATTCATATGTATCAATTTCCAAAACTGATAAAAGAACTGATTATCAAGGAAAAAAAATAGCAAAAATTATTGATAAAGAGTGGAAAGAATATTCTAAAGGAGAATTTAAATTACAAGCTGTTATCGGTGATGAGTGGGTTGCCGGAAATCTTTCATATCATATTAAATCAAGACCAAAGTGGTATAGTTTTTCACAAAATCCAGGAAAATTAAAAGGTGGTTTAATTATTGTAAATCATCCAGATATAAATTGTGATAATGAATTTATTGCAGTATTTAAAGTTGTAAAATTAAATTTAGAGGGCAACCCTTGTTTTGTAATGTTTAAAAATAGGAACTAATATGAATATTAGTGATAAATGGAAAAAAATATTATTTGCAGCATTTATAATTATTGCAATTGAATTGTCAGGTTTTGGAATTTTTGCATCATTTTTTAGACTATTAGGTTCGGTGAGCTAATGAAAATAAAAATATTAATTCCAATTTATAACGACTGGCAATCTGTTGATAAAGTAATTAATAAAATTGATAATTTAGTAAAAGAAATAAATCATGAATTTTCGATATTTGTAATTAACGATGGTTCAACAGAAAATAAGCCAGATAGTTTTGGATATTCAGAAAACTTACACTTTTTAAAAATATTAAATATTAAAAATAATATAGGTCATGCAAGATGTATAGCAACAGGATTAAAGTATATATTTCAAAACGAAGAATTTGATTATGTCATACCTATGGATGGGGATGGGGAAGATAGACCTGAGGAAATTAAAATATTTATAGATAACCTTAATTATAATCCAGATACCCCAATTGTGGGCGAGAGAGTAAAAAGATCCGAGGGAATATTTTTTAAATTTAGTTACATTATCCACAAACTAATTACATTTGTATTTACCGGTAAATCGATAAAGTTTGGAAATTATACTCTCTTGCCGAAAAAAACCGTTAAAAAACTTATAAATGAAAAAGCTACCTGGAGTAGTTTTTCTGGGGCTTTATCTAAATTGGAAAATAATTTAGCAACAATTCCATCAGAAAGGGGTGAGAGATATTTTGGACCTTCTAAAATGAACTTTTTAAGTTTGGTTAAACATTCTTTGTCTATTATTGCTGTTTTTAAAGCGAGCGTAATTTTAAGATCAATAGCATTCTATGCAATTTACTTAATATTAATTTCTAATAATCTCAGTGTTATTACATGCATCCCATTAGCTCTTATTGTTATATTTGGTATTTTGATTGTTAAAATTTCTGGAAGGGAAAATATTGAGGAATTTAATAGTTGCCTCAATAATGTTGATAATATTGATAGTGTTAAATAGCTCTTATCGTTGGTATGCAGTAAAAGTCTGCTGTATCGATCTTTGAGGAATGCTCTCTTCTCATAAACCATTTCTTTTGAATTCCTGCGCTGGCTATACTCAACGTACGTCTTCCAAATCTAAAATTGGTTTTATCTATTGATCTCATTAACTTGTTAATTTTTTCATCCTTTTCTGATGCAAATAAATTCTCTTTACTATTTTCATCTGATAACCCACTAAACATTACACCGGCCTTTTGATATTTATAACCATTTATATAAATACTCTCTAAAATAGTAATTGCTGTTTTTACCGTTTCAATACTGTTATTTGTTGCAATTGGAAAATCAATAGTTTTAGAATTTGAATAGTATCCAAAATTTCTTTGAAAAGGACTTGTTCTAACAAAAACGGTTAAAGCTTTTGCAACTAAATTTTCACTCCTGAGTTTTTCAGAGGCGTTTAAACAATAGCTTGCTACTGCCTCCTTCAACTCTTGAAAATTTTCAACTCTTTTTCCAAAAGAACGTGATACTACACAGCTTTTTCTTTTTGAAGTCGTCTTTTCAAGCTCAATACAAGGTACTCCTCTTAACTCCATTGCAGTCCTTGAGCTCAAAACATTTGAACTTTTTTTTATCCAAGTGTTTGATTTATTTTTAAGTTGTTTTGCATTATATATTCCATTTTTTTGATAAAACTTTGTAAGCTGTCTTCCCACACCCCAAACATCATTAATCTCGACTTTTTCTAAAATTGGATCAAGATTTTCAATTCCTATTAAACTGGTAACACCTACTTTAGTTCTTTTCGCAATATGATTTGCAACTTTGCTTAAAGTTTTAGTTTTAGCTATTCCAATACTTGTTGGAATACCAGTCCACTTTAGAACGGTAGATCTAATTTCTTTTCCAACTTCCTCCACTTCTCTGTCTGAAAAATTTGATAGATCCATAAAAGCTTCATCAATAGAATAAATCTCAATATCAGAATTAAATCTTTTCAAGGTCCGCATCACCCTTCTTGATAAGTCACCGTACAAAGAGTAGTTTGAAGAGAACACATTTACATTATTTTTAATAATAATATCTTTTGCTTTAAAGTAAGGTTCTCCCATTTTTATACCTAAAGCTTTAGCTTCATTAGATCTTGAAATAATGCACCCGTCATTATTTGATAGAACTACAACGGGTTTTCTTCTTATCTTAGGATTAAATAATCTTTCACAAGATACATAAAAAGAATTACAATCTACTAATCCTATTTTTTTAGTATACTGAGTGGATGACATAGGTAACAACTCCCCAAATAAATATATCTTCTTCTTCGTTAATTAAAATACGATCTTCAAATTTTTTAGAACCAGAGGTTAAAAACTTTTTATCTCTTTCCTGTACAAAAGTTTTTACTACAAGTTCATCATGAACGTTCGCAATTACAGTTGAAAAATTTCTCGGATTTAAGCTTTTATCGACAACTAGTATATCCCCATCATTAATACCGACATCGGTCATTGATCTTCCTTGAACTCTAATTACAAAAGTTGCTGGCACGTTTTTTATTAGATGAACGTTAAGATCTATGTCTTCCTCAATATAATCAGTTGCCGGAGACGGGAAACCAGCACCAGCTTTGTGTAAATAATAAGGTATAGTAAGCTTCATAAGTGTTCTTGTTTTGTTCTATTTGTAACTTAATTATTCAATAGTGTCAATCAGGTTGTATTTTGAGTCTAGAATTGAATCAAAAGTGAATCAAAACGTGAACATTAAAACAAGATTTAGTGTGCTTGTGGATAACTTTAACCAGTAGTAGTTTATAAATCTTATTAAAAATAAAAATAAATATAAAAAATTTATATGAAAAAGGTATCGTGTCATTGCGGGAAGGTTAAATTACAAATCAAAGTAGACGATCTTGGAAAACTACAACGTTGTAACTGTTCAATTTGTAAAAAAAAAGGTTCTATAATGGCGGCGGTAGATTTAAATGATTTACAAATTTTAGAGGGCAAAGAAAATTTATCTATGTACCAATTTAACACCAAGGTTGCAAAGCACTACTTTTGTAAAATTTGTGGAATATATACACATCATCAAAGAAGAAGTAATCCAAATGAATTTGCTGTAAATGTTGGATGCATAGACGAAATAGATCCATATGAATATTTTAATTTAAAAGTAGAAAACAATGATGGAAATAATCATATATTAGATAGAATAAAAAAATGAAAAAAAAATTAACTTGTCATTGTGGTGGTGTAGAAGCAGAAGTAAAAATTCCGGAAACAGGAATTAAAAAACTAATGAGATGCAATTGCACTTTGTGTAAAAGAAAAGGTTATATAATTGGAGTTTTAGGAGAAAATGATTTTACATTGATAAAAGGAAAAGAATTACTAAAACTTTACCAGTATTATACTAATACAGCAAAACATTTTTTTTGTTCGGTTTGTGGAATTCATACTCATAATAATCCAAGAATTAATCCAAAAATTTTCGGAGTAAATGTCGCTTGCATTGAGGAAATAGATCCATTTAAATTGGAAAATGTAGGTTTAAATGACGGTCAAAATCATCCTTTAGATAAAAAAAAATAAAATGAAAATTTATAATGAGTGCTACAATGTAGTAAAAAAAAAATGTTTTAAATTCATCAAATCTCAAGAAACTAGCAAAGAAAAATTTAAAAATAAGGAGAAAATGATTAAGAGACATTTAATACCGGTTTCTTTCTGGATCTCAGAGAAATGTAAATCAAGACCTTATTTTATTGGACTTGCAGGCGGTCAAGGAACTGGCAAAACTACAATATCGTCAATTCTTAAAATTATATTAACTAATTATTTTAAATTTAATGTATTTAAAATTTCAATAGATGATTTTTATAAAACAAGAAAAGACAGAATTAAATTATCTAAAAATATACACCAAATGCTCTTAATAAGAGGTGTTCCAGGAACGCACGATATTAAAATGATGTTAGATTTTTTTAAAAATGCAAAAAAGAAGAAATTTAAAAAAACGAAATTACCTTTATTTGACAAATCAATAGACGACAGACTTCCAAAATATAAATGGTATGAAATAAAAAAAAGACCAGATGTCATAATACTTGAAGGGTGGTGTGTTGGGGCTAAAGCTCAAAGAAATCAAAAGTTAATTAAACCATTCAATAGTATGGAAAAAACGATGGATAAACAATTAAAATGGAGAAAATTTGTTAATTATAATCTACAAACATCTTATAAAAAATTATTTAAACAGTTAGATACTTTACTTTATTTAAAAGCTAGCAGTTTTGGTCAACTCAGAAAATGGAGATTAAAGCAGGAAAAAAAGTTGAAAATACAAACTAAAAATAAAAAAAACCTCAAAATTATGGATAAAAAAGACGTGATAAGCTTTATGCAAACTTATCAGAGAATAACAGATAATATGTTTAAAAATGCACCAAAATATGCGTCAATAATAATGAATTTAAATAGTAGTCATCAAATCAAATCTGTTATCTATAAAAAATGAAGTTTTTAATAACAATTATTTTTATTTTTATTTTTAATATTAACTATGCTTTAAGTGATATTTTATATGATGCATTAAAAATTACTTATAAAAATAATAAAGAGCTAAATGCAGAACGAGAAAATGTTAATATAGCTGAACAAGATCTTAAAATTTCCAAAGGTAATTACTTACCAACAGGCACAATTACTGGTTCAAAAAGCAAGCAAGATACTAACAAACTAACAAATCAAAGTGGGGGAGATGCCTCAACTGACGATGTTGACCCAGTTAATACAACAATTAAAATTGAGCAAACGTTAATAGATTTTGGAAGAAACGCCGAACTTAAAAAAAATCAATTAGGATTAAATCTTGCAAAAGAAAAATTAAAAAAAGCAGAGCAAGAAACTTTCTACAAAGCTATTGAGGCTTATTCAAATTTGATAGCATCTGTTGAAAAAGTTAAAATAAACAGGCAAAATTTAAATTTGCTTATACGTCAAGTAGAAAACGACAAGACTAGGCTAGAAATTGGGCAAATAACACTTTCAGATTTATCACAATCAGAATCTTCTTTAGCGGGAGCTGAGGCAAAAAACATAAAAGCTATTAATGACTTAACTACTAGTAAATTAAATTACGAAAATGTCATCGGAAAAATTAATAATGTAGATGATTTAACTAAATCATTAAATCCTATATCGCCACTTCCCAAATCATTAAAAGAGGCAATCGAATTATCAAATAATAATAATCCAGACATCAAAATTGCGAAGATTGAATATGAACAATCAGAAAAAGATATAAAAATAGCCAAATCAGACCTATCGCCAACCGCGACTTTGTCTATAGAAAGATCTAATACCGAAGATTTTAGCTCTACAATTGATGAAAAAGAACAAGATACAATTAAAGCAACTATTACATGGCCATTTTTTTCAGGTGGAAAAAATTTAGCTAATGTGAATAAAAATCAAAGTGAAAAAATAAAAAAAAGATTGTTGTTAGATAATACAATTAAATCAAGTGAAACAAATGTAGCCAGTGCTTGGTCAAACTATCAATCTTCAGAGAGTATTTTGACATCCATAAGAGCCCAAGTTAATGCTGCTGAGATTGCAAACGAGGGTATTACTCAGGAATATCAAAGAGGATCCAGAAGTACTTTAGACTTCATTCAGTCTACAGCAATTTTATTAGATGCAAGAATCTCTTTAGCTAATTCTGAACGAGACTTTATTCTAGCCCAAAATAATCTTTTAAAATCAGTTGGTCTTTTAAATAGTGACTACTTAAAAATCAAATAAATCAGGTCTTTTTGAGTGTTGAAGATTTTTATTGCAAATGAGAACAAAAGTAGTACATAATAATTTATGATTCGAATGTTAATAAATTACAAAAAAGAGGCATAAAATGACTAAAAATAACTTAAAAGTGGTGAAATCCGCAAAAGATAAAGATTTGGAAAATAAAGAAAAAAATAAAGCGTTAGACGCAGCTATAAGCCAAATAACCGATACCTTTGGAAAAGGTTCAGTAATGAAGCTTGGTCAACAAAAGGCAATGGATGTTGAGTCTATTTCAACAGGTTCATTAAGCTTAGACCTTGCTCTTGGAATAGGTGGTCTCCCAAAAGGAAGAATTGTTGAAATTTATGGACCAGAGTCTTCTGGAAAAACAACATTAGCTTTACAAGTTTTAGCTGAAGCTCAAAAAGCAGGTGGAACATGTGCATTTATAGATGCAGAGCATGCATTAGATCCAATTTACGCAAAAAAATTAGGAGTTGATACAGACTCATTATTAATTTCTCAACCTGATACTGGTGAGCAAGCTTTAGAAATTACTGATACATTAATTAAATCTGGCTCATTATCAGTTTTAGTTGTCGATTCAGTTGCAGCATTAACACCTAGAGCTGAAATTGAAGGGGATATGGGAGACCATCATGTTGGTCTTCAGGCAAGATTAATGTCACAAGCATTAAGAAAATTAACAGGTTCTATTTCAAGAACGAACACAATGGTAATTTTCATTAATCAAATTAGAATGAAAATTGGTGTAATGTTTGGAAGTCCAGAAACTACATCAGGTGGTAACTCACTTAAATTTTATTCTTCAGTTAGAATGGATATTAGAAGAATTGGTGCAATTAAAGATAAAGAGCAAATAATTGGAAATAGCACCAGAGTTAAAGTAGTAAAAAATAAAGTTGCTCCACCATTTAAAGTTGTTGAGTTTGATCTAATGTATGGAAAAGGAATTAGCAAAACGGGCGAATTAATTGATCTTGGTGCCAAAGCAGATATAGTTGAAAAATCAGGAGCGTGGTACGCATACAAAGGTGAAAAAATTGGTCAAGGTAAAGAAAATGCAAAACTTTACTTAGAACAAAATCCTAAAGCAGCTGCTGAAATTGAGATGGCAATTAGAGAAAAAGCTGGCTTGATTTCTAAGAAAATAGAGGGAAATCCCATTGAAAAGGAAAAAGTTGAGGCTGCAGAAGCTGCAACAGAGGAAGTACCCGAAAAAAAGAATTAGCATAAATCTTTTAGCATTGAAAAGGGCGCCTTATTTAGGCGCCTTTTTTTTTAATTAGAATTTACTTACAGTAAAAAAACGGTATTTTAAATGAAATGCCAAATAATACATTAAACGATATAAGAAAAACATTCCTTAAATACTTTAATAAAAATGGTCACGAAATAGTTGGATCAAGTAATTTAGTACCGAACAACGATCCTACATTAATGTTTGCTAACTCAGGAATGGTTCAATTTAAAAACGTATTTACAGGACTAGAGAAAAGAAATTATCAAAGAGCGACCACTTCTCAAAAATGTGTAAGGGCAGGAGGAAAACATAACGACTTAGAAAATGTAGGTTACACTCCTAGGCATCATACGTTTTTTGAAATGTTAGGTAATTTTTCATTTGGAGATTATTTTAAAGAACGTGCAATTGAACTTGCATGGAATTTAATTACTAAAGATTTTGGAATTGATAAGAATAAGCTTTATTTTACAGTATTTAACGAGGATGATGAGGCCTTCAATTTGTGGAAGAAAATTAGCGGTTTTGGAAATGATAAAATAATTAAGATTTCTAACTCGGATAATTTTTGGTCTATGGGAGAAACAGGACCGTGTGGGCCTTGTTCAGAGATCTTTTACGATCACGGAGATCATTTATCTGGTGGCTTGCCTGGTACCAAAGATCAAGATGGAGATAGATATATAGAAATCTGGAATTTAGTTTTTATGCAATTTGAACAAATTTCAAAAGATAAAAGAATTAATTTACCAAAACCCTCTGTTGATACTGGAATGGGTTTAGAGAGAATTACTGCTTTATTACAAGGCACGCATGACAATTATAAAAGTGATCATTTTAAAAAATTAATTGAATCGATATCAGATACAGTAAAAGTAAAAGCTGATGAAAATAACATTGCAAGTTTTAGAGTGATTGCAGATCATCTAAGAGCGAGCTCGTTTTTATTAGCTGAAGGTGTATTACCATCTAATGAAGGGAGAGGCTATGTTCTAAGAAGAATTATGAGAAGAGGTATGAGACACTCACATTTGTTAGGCTCGAAAGATCCAGTGTTTCACAATATTTTTAAAAGTTTATTAGATGAAATGGCAGATAGTTATCCTGAATTAGATAGAGCTCAATCATTAATTAAAGAAACTTTAAAAATGGAAGAAGAAAAATTTTTAGTTTTACTTGAAAGAGGCATGAAAATTTTAGATGAAGAGATATCCAAGATAGATAAAGTCTTACCGGGTGAAGTAGCATTTAAATTATATGATACCTATGGTTTTCCATTAGATTTAACTGAAGATATTCTTAAAAATAAATCTTTAAAAATTGATAACGATAAGTTTCAAAGTCTTATGCAAGAAAGTAAGAAACTTGCAAAAAAAAATTGGAAAGGATCTGGTGATGCTGCTGTTGATGAGATTTGGTTTGATATAAAAGATAAAGTCGGAGCTACTGAATTTCTAGGTTATGAAAAAATCCAATCAGAGGGAGTTATTTTAAAACTTATCAAAAATAATAATGAGGTTGATAGTCTAAAAACTGGTGAGAAAGGAATGATTGTTGTAAATCAAACACCTTTCTACGGTGAATCTGGCGGTCAATTAGGAGATATTGGAAAAATAAACTCAGGTAATAATTCATTTACAGTCAATGATGTTCAAAAAAAATTAGGAAATCTATTTGTGCATTATGGAGTAATGGATGGAGGAAGTTTGAAAGTTGGGGAAAATGTGGAATTAAAAATAGATAGCGACAGAAGAGAAAATATTAAAGCTTATCATTCAGCAACTCATCTTTTACATGAATCTTTAAGAAGAACTCTTGGAAAACACGTTATGCAGAAAGGTTCATTAGTTGCTCCGGACAGATTACGTTTCGATTTTAGCCATATGAAACCGATATCAAATGATGAAATGCTGAAAATTGAGGTCATTGCAAATGAAATAGTTAATAAAAAATCGGATGTAATAACTAGAATTATGACGCCCGAGGAGGGTATAGAGCATGGTGCTCTTGCCTTATTTGGAGAGAAATATGGAGATGAGGTGAGAGTTGTTTTTATGGGAGATGAAGGTAATAAATATTTTTCAACTGAATTATGTGGTGGAACTCACGTTAAAAATACTGGAGATGTTGGAAAATTGAAGGTTATTAGCCAGACATCCATAGCTGCAGGGGTTAGAAGAATTGAGGCTTTAAGGGATAAACAATTAGAGGACTTCTTAAAAGATAAAGAAAAACAATCAAATTTATCAGCTCAAAAAGACGAGGAGACAATAGAAATGTTAACTAAAGATATAATATCTTTTGGTGGTAAGCCAAATCTAGAAAACAAAAATCCTAAAGACTTAATTAAAGATTTAACAAGACAACTAGAGAAATTATCAATAGGTAAAATTCTAAATGATAAATCAAAAAATATAATTAAAGATGAAACTATTAATAATATTAAAGTAAGATTTCAAAAAATTTCTGACTTACCCCCTAAAGAATTGAGAGGATTAGTTGATAACGGAAAAAAAGAAATAGGAGAGGGTTTAATAATTATTTTTGCGAATAAAGATGGCAAAGTGGGACTTGCAGTAGGAGTTACAAAAAAACTAACCTCAAAATATGATGCTGTAAAATTTGCAAAACTTGGATCAGAAGTAATTGGTGGCAAAGGTGGAGGTGGAAGACCAGATTTTGCTCAAGCAGGTGGTGTATCAGAAAATAAAATTGATGAAGCTTTTGAAAAATTAAAAGTTTTGATCTAATCTTTTTTTAAGATTGCTATCTATTACGTCCAAAAATTGATTAGTAGTTAAAAATTTCATATCTGATCCAACTAATATAGCTAAATCTTTTGTCATTGACCCGCTCTCGACTGTTTCAATACATGTTTTTTCCAAATTTTTAACAAATTTTTTTAAATCTTCGTTTTCGTCAAGTTTTGCACGGTGATATAAACCTCTGGCCCACGCGAAAATTGATGCAATAGGATTTGTTGAAGTTTCTTTTCCTTGTTGATGCATTCTATAATGTCTAGTGACGGTCCCATGAGCTGCCTCTGCCTCAATAGTCTTACCATCTGGGCTCATTAAAACACTAGACATTAATCCTAAAGAACCAAATCCTTGCGCAACCGTATCTGATTGAACATCACCGTCATAATTTTTACAAGCCCAAATATAATTCCCATTCCACTTCATAGCACATGCTACCATGTCATCTATTAATCTATGCTCGTATGATATGCCTCTCTCTTTAAATTTATCTATGAATTCATTTTCATAAATTTCTTGGAAAATATCTTTAAATCGTCCATCATATTTTTTTAAAATTGTATTTTTTGTAGACAAAAAAACTGGCCACCTTCTGTTCAATCCATAGTTCATACATGCTCTTGCGAAATCTTTTATAGATTGATCCAAGTTATACATCGACATTGCAACCCCTGGACCTGGAAAATTGAAAACTTCAAATTCTTTTTTTTCTTTTCCATCCTCAGATGTCCATTTTATTTCTAATTTTCCTTTACCTGGAACTTGGAAATCTGTTGCTCTATATTGATCTCCAAAAGCATGTCTACCAATACAAATTGGGTTTTCCCAGCTTGGTACTAATTTTGGAATATTTTTACATAATATTGGTTCTCTGAAAACTGTTCCTCCAAGGATATTTCTTATTGTTCCATTAGGAGATCTCCACATTTTTTTTAGTTTGAATTCTTCAACTCTACCTTCATCAGGTGTAATAGTTGCACATTTTATTCCTACATTGTATTTTTTAATTGCATTTGCACAATCAATTGTAATTTGGTCAGAAGTCTCGTCTCTACTCTTTATGCCTAAATCATAGTATTTTATATCTAGCTCTAAATAAGGCTTGATAAGTTTATTTTTAATAAATTCCCAAATAACTCTGGTCATTTCATCACCATCTAGCTCTACAATAGGGTTTTTTACCTTAATTTTAGCCATATTTATTTATATATCTTATTAATTGAATTATAGAGTTTTATATACATATTAACGACAAATTAGCAAATGAAGGATTATGATAGATAAAGTTTTTCCAAAGGTTCACAGCGAGGGATATAAATTTCTCGTTATTTTTGGCGTAATAACATTAATATTTTATTTTATAAGTAACTTTTTAGGAATAATTGGATTAGTTCTAACTATTTGGTGTTATTATTTTTTTAGAGATCCAGAGAGATGCCCTATTAACGATGAAGATTATCTTGTTAGCCCAGCAGATGGTATAGTTTTACAGGTTAAGGAAGCAAATGGACCAAAGGAATTAAATTTAGAAAACAAAACTTTTACAAAAGTAAGCGTTTTTATGAATGTATTTGATTGTCATGTAAACAGAACGCCATGTTCAGGAAAAGTTTCAAAAATATTATATATGCCTGGAAAATTTTTTAATGCATCTTTAGATAAAGCAAGCGAGCATAATGAAAGAAATTACTACAAAATAACAAATACAAAAGGGGAAAATATAGTTGTTGTTCAAATAGCGGGACTTATTGCTAGAAGGATTGTTTGCGAGACTAAAGAGGATACCGATTTACAACAGGGAGACAGAATAGGAATGATAAGATTTGGAAGTAGAGCAGACTTATATTTTGAAAATTATAAACCATTAGTCAAGGTTGACCAAAAAACTATTGCTGGTGAGACATTAATTGCTAAAAAATAATGGAACCAAAAAGAAAGTTTAACATTGTAGCAGCAAAAAATACCCGAGTAATATTACCTAATATATTTACTTTAGTAGGAGTTTGCATTGGACTTTCATCAATTAAATTTGCATTTGATGGAAACTTTCAATACTCAGTAGTTGCCATAATAGTAGCTGGAATAATTGACGGTTTAGATGGAAGAATTGCTAGATTAATAAAAGGGACTTCTAAAGTAGGTAAAGAATTAGACTCTTTAACTGATGTAATTAGTTTTGGGGTTGCACCAGCTTTTATAATGTATTTCTGGAAATTAAATGAACTTGGTAGGATAGGTTGGTTCATATGTTTAATATATGTGGTCGCAGTTGCATTAAGATTGGCAAGATTTAATGTTAACTCGTCTGAGGAACCATTGTGGAAGGGAAATTTTTTTGAAGGGATACCATCACCTGCAGGTGGAATATTAGTTCTTATGCCTTTATTTTTCAGTTTTAGTGAACTTACACTAATAAACATTAATTACGATTTAGTCGTACCAATATTTTTTGTAACCATATCGATATTATTAATTAGTAAATTACCAACTTACTCTTTTAAAAAAATAATTGTCCCCAGAAGTATGAGTATATTTTTAATATTTGGTGTAGTGATTTATTTTGTATTATTACTTCTTTATACATTTAATACAATAGTTATCTCAGGTCTTATGTATCTTTTAATGATACCAATTAGCTCTATTCATTTTATGAAAGTGAGGAATAAATTTATAACTCAATCAGGTGATATTAACGATCACGAAGATATATTGTGATGAATTTTAAAACAGTTGTAACTTTAGCAGATTCTACTTACTTTGAAATGTTGATAGAACTTATAGAATCTATTACTAGATTTAAAGAAAGTTCAAATGTCGATATTTGTGTTTTAGATGCCGGTCTTTCAGATAATCAATTGAGCAAATTATCAGGGAAGGTAAAAAGTGTTAAAAAGGCAGAATGGGATATCAAAGTACCAGATTATAAAGTAAGAGGAAAGGAATGGTTAAAAAGTCAAGTCTCAAGAGCTTTTTTACCAAAATACTTTCCAAATTATGAAAAATATTTATGGATTGATTGTGATGCATGGGTTCAAGATTGGGATTGTGTGGAACTATATTTCAAAGCTTGTGACAGTGGAAAGCTTGGCATTACTCAAACAATAGGACCTGGTTATAAAATCACTTCTAAAGTTAAATGGATATTTGGAAAATTTGCTCAAATAAAATCTCAAAATTTTAAACATGCACTAAGTTCAAATATAAATATGAATGATGCGAGGAAGCTTGCATTTGCACCTCACATAAATATTGGGACATTTTCATTAGAAAAAAATTCACCCTGTTGGGAAATATGGCAAAAAAACCTAAAAAAAACTCTTAGTGCAGGAAAAATTTTTGGATCTGAGGGTCTTGCTATAAATTTGAGCGTTTATGTTGATGGTGTTGATACTGAGTTTTTACCATTAAGTTGTAATTGGATAGCTAGTAATTTGCTACCTAAGTTTGATGAAAATAATAATTACTTCGTAGAGCCTTACTTACCAAATAATAAAATTGGCATAATGCATTTAGCGGCTGGTATTTGGGAAAATAATAAAGATATGAGAATAGATAGAAATGTTAAAATAAATATTCAATCTATTTCAAATAGCAGATTGTCAAAAAGTTTAAGGTTTCTATCTAATTGAAAAAAAATAGGATCTCAAAAAATTGGATTAACAAGCAAAGAAGAGATATTTACGTACGGCAATCCAAAATCGAGGGATATAGATCTAGAGCAGTTTATAAACTTAAAGAAATAAACGATAAATTTAAAATATTAAGAAATGGTCAATTAATAGTGGACCTTGGAGGAGCTCCAGGAAGTTGGTCTCAATATATATCTTCAACACTAAAAAATACAAGATTATTATCAATTGACCTTCTAGAAATTCAAGAAATTAAAAATGTAAAGTTAATCAAAGGAGATTTTACTGATGATGTTTATAAACAAAAAATTAAATCATTTTTTAATACAAAAATAGATTTAGTAATTTCTGATATGGCAGTAAATACGACAGGAAATAAAAATCTAGATGCAATTGTTACTGGAGAGTTGGCAATGGAGTCAATTGAATTTGCAAAAGAAATGTTAAAAAAAAATGGTCAATTTGTCACAAAAATATTTATGGGGTCCTCATTTAACGAAGTAGTATCTAAATCTAAAAAATACTTTAGAGAAACAAGTGTTTTTAAACCACCATCTAGCAGAAAAGATTCTAAAGAAACTTTCCTAATATCAAAATTTTTAAGATTGTAAGTCTTTTAATTTTTATAGAATCATATATATAAGGACATGGGCCCTATAAATGAAGCATTAACATTCGATGATGTAACCCTAACACCTAAGTATTCATCTGTCTTACCATCAGATGTACAAACAGAAACTTCTCTTACAAGCAATTTACAACTTAAAATACCATTAATCACGTCTGCTATGGACACCGTTACAGAATCAAAAATGGCAATAGCGATTGCAAAAGCTGGAGGAATTGGAGTTATTCATAGAAATTTATCAATAAAAAAACAAGTTATTGAAATCAAAAAGGTAAAATCATTGAAGTTAAAAGTTGGGGCAGCAGTCGGCGCGGGAACTAATGAATTCGAAAGAGCTAAAGAGATTTTAAAATGTAAAATTGATTTAATCGTTGTAGACACTGCACATGGTCATACAAAAAAAGTGGGAGATATAATCAAAAAAATTAGTAAAATTAAACCAAGATCAGTTTCTCTTTGTGCAGGAAATGTTGCTACTGCAGATGCAGCAAAGTTTTTAATTAAATTAGGAGTAGATATTATAAAGGTTGGTATTGGCCCAGGGTCAATTTGCACAACGAGATTAGTCGCTGGTATTGGGGTACCGCAACTTAGTGCAATTTTAAATGTAAGAAACGGGATAAAAAGTAAGAAAGTAAGTATTATCGCCGATGGTGGAATAAAATTTTCTGGGGATATAGCAAAAGCTTTAGCAGCAGGTGCAGATGCTGTAATGATAGGCTCATTATTTGCTGGGACAGACGAGGCGCCGGGAAAAATAATAAGAAGAGGAGGTAAGTTGTTTAAAAGTTTTAGAGGCATGGGATCTATTGGTGCGATGAACAGGGGGTCAGCAGATAGATATTATCAATTAAAACAAAAAGATAAATCAAAGTATGTCCCAGAGGGAGTTGAAGGATTTGTAAAATATAAAGGTAAAGTAGATAAAATATTTTATCAGTTGATAGGTGGATTAAAGTCTTCAATGGGATATCTTGGGGCAAAAAAAATAAACGTTTTAAAACAAAATCCAAAATTTGTTAAAATAACAAAAGCAGGATTTTACGAAAGTATGGTACATAACATTGATGAAATTAAAAAATAAATTTTTTGTAACAATTTTTTTATTAATATTTACAAGCACATTTGCGTCAGAAAATTTTTTCGATAATGCACAAAATTTATATAAAAAAAAAGAATATGAAAAATCAAAATTTCTATTTCAGAGAAATTTGGTATTTAATCCAAAAGATGCAAAATCATATTTATATTTAGCTAAAATTTACGAAATGGAGGAAAATGAAAAAGAAACAGAAAAAAATTTAAATACAACTTTATTACTAGATCCGGATAATGAGGAAGCAATGTATATGATAATAGATATAGAACTTAAAAGATCTAATTTTTCGAAAGTTATGGAGTTACAATCTAATTTTGAAAAAATATGTACAAACTTATGTGAAAAAATAGCTTCAATCAAAAAAAGATTGAAAAATTTTGACACGTCAAATGAGTCTTAAAAAAATACTAATAATAGATTTTGGTTCACAGTTTACACAATTGATTGCGAGGAGAGTTCGTGAACTTGGAGTTTATTCTGAAATTATAAGTCACAAAAAAAAAATTAATTTTAGCAAAAACGATGTAAAAGGTATAATTTTGTCGGGGGGTCCTTTAAACGTTTATCAAACTAAAAAGGTCAGTTTCGACAAAAAAATATTAAATCAAGATATACCAATATTAGGAATCTGCTTTGGACATCAAATAATTTCAAAAGAATTAGGCGGAAAAGTAAAACAGTCTAAATTGAGAGAATTTGGTTTAGTAAATATAAAAAAAAATAAAGACAGTCCTCTCATTAGAGATTTTTTTAATAAAAATGGGAAAAATAATGTTTGGATGAGTCATTCAGATCAAGTAACAAAATTACCAAAAAACTTTGAAAAAGTTGCCTCAAGTACAAATTCCAAATTTTGCATAATTCAGAATAAATATAAGAAATGTTATGGTATCCAATTTCATCCCGAGGTAACACATACACATAATGGTATAAAGTTAATAAAAAATTTTTTGTTTTCTATTTGTAAGTCAAAAAAAAATTGGTCTTCAAATAAACAAAAAGAAAAAATAATTGATGATATTAAAAAACAAGTAGGGAACTCTAAAGTTATTTGTGCATTATCTGGAGGCGTAGATAGCAGTGTAGTTGCAAAAATTATACATAAGGCTATCGGTAATAATTTAACATGTATATTTGTTAATACTGGTTTATTAAGAAAAAATGAGGAAATTCAAGTAATAAAAACTTTTAAACAAAAATTAAAAATTAAACTTATATACGTTAACGCTAAAGATGTATTCATCAAAAAATTAAAAAAAGTAAATGATCCTGAAAAAAAAAGAAAAATAATTGGAAATTTATTTATAAAAATTTTCGAAAAATATTCAAAAAAAATATCAAATATCAAATATTTAGCACAAGGAACTTTGTATCCTGATTTAATAGAAAGTAAATCAGTTACAGGAAGCCAAACATCTAAAATTAAATCTCATCACAATGTTGGAGGTCTTCCAAAAAAAATGAAATTAAAATTAGTGGAACCAGTAAAATTTTTGTTTAAGGATGAGGTTAGAAAACTTGGTAAAGAACTTGGTTTAGATAAAGAAATATTAAATAGGCATCCATTTCCTGGTCCTGGGCTCGCAATTAGAATTCCCGGTGATGTAAACGAATATAAAATTAATATTTTAAAAGAGGCAGATAATATTTTCATTAAAAGTTTGTATAAATATAATCTTTATCATAAAATTTGGCAGGCCTATGCAGCTCTCTTACCAGTAAAAACTGTTGGTGTGATGGGAGATAACAGAACCTATGAATACATATGTTTACTTAGAGCAATTACTTCCGAGGATGGTATGACAGCAGATTTTTTTAATTTTAAAAAAGATTTTATCCAAGATGTATCTAATAAAATTGTAAATAACATAAAAGGTATTAATAGAGTAGTCTATGATGTAACATCCAAACCACCTAGTACTATCGAATTAGAGTAGATAATAGAATGAACGAAAAGATAAATGATATAATAGCAAAAAAAAATAAATCAAAAATTGTTTCTTTAACGGCTTACTCAAAAAATATAGCGCAGATAATTGATAAATATGTGGATATGATATTAGTTGGTGATTCTGTTGCATCAGTCCTTTATAATTATAATACAACAAGAAAAATCTCACTTGAAACTATGATCGAACATGCAAAAAGTGTAAGGATGGGCGTAAATAAAAGTCTTTTGGTTTTTGATATGCCATATAATACTTACAGGGACAAAAAAATTGCGTTAATTAATGCCAAAAAAATAATTAAAAAAACAAAATCAGATGCAGTAAAACTCGAGGGCGGTTCT
The DNA here is from genome assembly GCA_902562875.1 of uncultured Pelagibacteraceae bacterium. Classification (GTDB taxonomy): domain Bacteria; phylum Pseudomonadota; class Alphaproteobacteria; order Pelagibacterales; family Pelagibacteraceae; genus Pelagibacter. The sequence continues at coordinate 103,635 of CACEVB010000004.1, forward strand.
AAAATTAAAGATGTAGTGAAACACTTAATAAAAAATAAAATTCCTGTTTTAGGACATTTAGGTATTATGCCTCAATCGGTAAGAGGTAAATTTAAATCAAAAGGTAAAACAGATCGTGAAAGAACAAGAATTTTAAAAGACGCCAAAGTATTAGAGAAACTGGGTGTTTTTGCTATTGTTTTAGAGTGTATAGAAAAATCTCTAGCAAAAAAAATAACTAATGAAATTAAAATTCCTACAATTGGAATAGGATCTTCTGTTCATTGTGATGGTCAAATTTTAGTAACCGATGACCTTATTGGTTTAACAAATTCTAAAATAAAATTTGTTAAAAAATATATTAATATCTCTAATAGTATTGCAACTGCAGTTAAAAAATTCAAACAAGAAGTTAAATTAAAAAAATATCCTACTAAAAAATATTCTTATTAAAAATATTTTTTAAATTGCTCATTAATTTGCAGTATCTCCAGGTCTACTAAACCGCCAATAATTAATTGAATAGCAACCAAAAGAATAAATGCTAAACCAATGTAAGCTATCCAAATATGTTTCTGAATGTAATTTGCCAAATATGTTGCTCCTGCTCCAGTTAATATCACTGATAACACCAAACCATATATCATAAGCCCGATATTTCCTTTTGCTGCTCCAACTACACCGATAACGTTATCAAAACTTATTGTAATATCTGCAAATAATACTTTATAAATACTCTGTATGTATGACGTATATACAGGCTCTTGAGATTTTTTTTTAGGAGATTTTACTTTTTTAATTTCTAACAAGTCTTTTCTAAGATCATTAACTATCCAAATTAAAGCTAAACCTCCTAGAATTTTAATAAAATAATATTTATATAAATACGTAGCAAATATAGCAAACAACACTTTGAATACCAATGCGCCGGCAACACCCCATAATATGATTTGTTTTCTGTATTTTGGAATGAAGTTTGCAGCTATTAAACCAATAATTATTGCATTATCTGCAGCAAGAATAATATCAATAAAAGTTATTTGTAAAAGTATAAGAGATTGTTCTATCAAGTTAATTTAATAATAATAGATTTTTTTAAAAATTCAATGTTTCACCTAATATTTAGATTTTGTTTTTCCATCTATAATATCTTTTAGCAATGTATATTCTTTACATTCACAACCGTCTAAAACAGCCAATCTTTCTTTAGCTTTATCAATTTGGTTTGTTGTTACATACAGCTCGCCCATATATTGATTTATCCTTATGTGATAGGGGCTAATTTCTAAACCTTTAGTATAAAATATTTCCGCATTTTCAAAATCACCTAATTTTCGGGATGTGAAACCTAAATAATTTAGAGTGTCTGCTTTACCAGGCTTTTCTTTATTCGACTTTACAAGTAATTTAAAAGCTTTTTTATATCTGTTATCTGCTTTTTTTGTTTTTCCGTCAGCTTCATATTTTTTTGCTGATTTAATTAATTTCACAGCCTTATCATAATTACTTTTAGTAGAACTACTGTCTCCACCGGCTGCAAAAGATAGATTTCCAAAAACTAGAGTAAATACTAAAGTTATTAATATTTTTTTTATCATAAAAATTTTTTCAATTTATTTAAAGGTTTTAATTCAAAACCATTATTAACTAAATTACTTTTAATAATTTTTGCAGTTTCTAATGATCTAAATGTATCACCATGTATGCAAATCGAGTCTATTTTACAAGGTATTTGCTTTCCGCTGAGACATCTTAACGCCTGATTTTTAACCATAAACAAAACATGCTCTTTAGCAACCTCTGGATCAGTTATTACTGCATTAATTTCTTTTCTAGACACTAAATTTCCATTATCCAAATAGTTCCTATCTGCAAATATCTCAGAAGCTACTTTTAAACCATGTTTGTTAGCTGAGATTTCCATTTTAGAACCAGTTGGTACTAAATAAATAAGCTCTTTATCTATTTCATTAATTGTCTTAGATATTATGTTGGAAAGTTCAATATCTTCACATGCCATATTATTTAAGGCTCCATGCGGTTTAATATGAGTAACTTTTTGATTTTTTTCATCAGCAATTTTTTGCAGTATATAAAATTGATCTTTTATTAATTTTTTAATTTCGATTGCTGGTAAATTCATTCTTTTTCGACCAAAATTTTCTAGATCTTTAAAAGACGGATGTGCTCCAAAACTCACTCCATTTTTAATAGATATACTTATAACTTCTCTCATGGTACTTTCATCTCCAGCATGATATCCGCATGCAATACTTGCTGTATTTACAATATCTAATAAATCAGGATCGTTTTTGTTAGAGTGATGCTTTGATTTTTCACCTAAGTCACAATTGATGTTAATTTCCATATCTACATGCTAAATATATCACTATATGATTAAAAATATATCAAATCTTGGAGATGCTGCTATATATTGCGATTTTGGTTCTGAGGTAAATAAAGAAATTAATCATGAAGTTATAAAATATTTTAAAACTTTGACATCAAAAAATATAAATGGAATAACAAATTTAGCACCATCTTATAACAAACTAATTATTACATTTGATTTAGATGTCATTAATTATAAAGAATTAGTTGAAAAAATAATTAATTTGAAAGCAGATGAAATTAATGAGACAGCTTCAAAGAAGAAAATAATTCCAATATGTATCGATGAAGAATTTGCTTTAGATATAGAACGTGTTTCAAAAAATACAAATTTAAATATAAAAGAAATTTATAAACATATATTAAATAAAGATTTTTATTGTTATATGACAGGGTTTGTAGCTGGAATGCCCTTTTTAGGAGATACAAATAAAAATATTAGGTTAAAAAGATTAGAAACTCCAAGAGTGAAAGTACCAAAAGGTTCAGTAGGGATAACAGAACAATTTTGTAATATTTATACATATGAAAGCCCTGGTGGTTGGAATATTATTGGTAATACCCCTTTAAAAGTATTTGATAAGAATAAAGAAGAAAATCCTATTTTAATTAAACCGGGAGATAGTGTTCAATTTTATGAGATTACTAAAAACGAATTTTATAAAATAAAGGAATAAAATGAGTATAGAGGTAATAAGACCGGGAATAAACACAACTTTTCAAGATAGGGGAAGATCAAACCTTTATCATCTAGGAATTCCATTTAGTGGAGCAATGGATACAAGGAATTTGCTAATTACAAATAAATTGGTTGGTAATGATAAAAACGATGCAGTTATTGAATTTGCACTCCAAGGACCAAAACTTAAAGTAAAACAAAATAATATAAATTGCGTAGTGACAGGTAATGTGAGTTTTACATTTAAAAAAAACTCTAAAATTTATAATGGCGAATGTTACAAAACGTTTGATTTAAATAATAACGATGAGATCGATATTATTTCAACAAATAATTCAATGTATGGATATTTCTCAATATCAGGAGGTTTTAAAATAGAAAAAAAATGGAATAGTTATTCCACTCATTTGAGATCAAAAGTAGGACCAAATAAAGGAGATAAAATTGTCGAAAATGATATTTTGCAATTAAATAAAAACGTAAAACCTATTATTAAAAAAAGCATTGATTACTCAAATAGCAAAATTGAATTCATAAGAGTTATTAAAGGAACAAACTTTGATTATTTTTCAAAGGAGTCTCAAAAATCTTTTTTTGAAAGCCAATATCAAGTTACAAATTTGACTGATAGAATGGGAATGAGATTAGATGGTAATAAATTAAATAACATAAAAAGTGAAAATATTAAATCTGAAGGTCTAATTAAAGGTGTAATTCAAGTCCCACCAGATGGTAAGCCCATAATAATGCTCTCTGATCATGGCACAATAGGCGGTTACCCAAAAATTGGTGTAATTATAAGTGCTGATTATGATAAAATAGTTCAATTACCCCCAATGTCAAAAATTAAGTTTAAAATGATTGATGTTACAAGTGCTGAAAAATTATTTAAACTTTATTCTATGGAAACCAAAAATATTCTAAATCAAATATGAGATATATTTTTAGTTTACCCGGTCCATTATTGGTCTTTCTAGGAGCTTTTAGCCTTAGTTTTGGTGGACTAATAGTAAAATCTTTTGAAGGAGCAAATTTATGGCAAATATTATTCTGGAGATCTCTGTTTTTTATTTTTGTAGTAACAATATTTTTAATATTTACATACAAAAAAAATTTTTTACTTTCATTTAAAAAGTCTGGATTGCCAGGTATTTTTGGAGGAATTATTTTATCATCAGGTTTCTGTGGTTATGTATTTGCAATGTATAATACTACTGTTGCTAATACGAATTTCATTATTCAAACCCAAACTATATTTTTAGCAATATTTGGATATTTTTTTTTAAAAGAAAAAATTTCAAAGATAACTTTAGCATCAATAATTTTAGCCATATCTGGAATAATTTTAATGGTAGGATCAGATCTCTCAAGTGGACAAATGACAGGTAATATAGCTGCATTTGTAATGCCAATTTCCTTTGCAATTTTAATACTAATAATTAGAAAATATCCAAGTATTGATATGGTACCTTTACAACTATACGCTGGTATTATTGCAATGATAATCGGATATGTCATTGCAGGAAAAATTGCTATATCATCATATGATATTTTTCTTGGATTTCTGGCAGGTTTTTTTCAATTAGGGTTTGGATTTATTTTAATTACGATTGGAGCAAGAAATACACCATCAGCAACAGTGGGTATTATCATGTTAGTTGAGGCAGTATTAGGGCCTCTTTGGGCGTGGATAGTTATAAACGAGCAACCACCTTTGATTGTTTTTGTGGGAGGATCAATCGTATTATTTGCCGTTTTTCTTCAATTTATAGCAACAAATAAAGACGAGACACAAAATAAACTTAGTGAATAATAATAGGAATATGTTATAAAATTTCCAACGGAAGAGACTACTTAGTTGTAGCGCCGAAGGAGCAACCACCCCGGAAACTCTCAGGCAAAAGGACCGTAAATATTAACTCTGGAAAGAGAATGTTTCTCGCCGACGGAGTAAATCTCTCAGGCTCATAGACAGAGGGGGTAAGGGTTAATATTTATGTATAAAACGGCTTTATATAATTTACACAAAAAATTTAATGCTAAATTTGTATCTTTTGCTGGATATGAAATGCCTATCCAATATAAAGACGGCATAATCGCTGAGCATAATCTAACGAGAGAAAAGTCAGGAATATTTGATGTATCACATATGGGTCAATTATTTATTCTAGGTGATGATAAATTAACAGATAAACTTCAAGAAATATTTCCAACAGACTTAAAAAATTTATCGATAAATCAGAGTAAATACTCATTTTTAATGAATGAGAACGCAGGAATTCACGACGATTTAATAATTACAAAAATTTCTGATGGATATATGATAATTCTTAATGCTGCATGTAAAGAAAAAGATTTTGAAATTATCAAATCTAAATTAGGTGAAGATTTTAAAATATCACTAAGTAAAGACCTATCTCTTATTGCTGTACAAGGCCCTGAATCAAAAAATTTAATTGAAAAAATTATTCCGGGAGTAAATAAACTAAAATTTATGTTTGGTGGAGACTTTAAATTTAATTCAAATAATATTTATGTAACAAGATCGGGATACACAGGAGAAGATGGTTTTGAAATTTCGATAAATAATAATGATGTGGTTAAGTTTGTTGAGACTTTAATCAGTTTAGGATCAAATCTTATAGGCCTTGGTGCTAGAGATACGTTAAGACTTGAAGCTGGGTTGTGTTTATACGGTAATGACATCGACGAAAATACTAGTCCATTAGAAGCAAATCTAAAATGGGCAATCTCAAAAAATCGAATCAACAGTAATTTTCCAGGGGCAAAAAAAATTCAGAGACAAATTAATGAAGGTGTCACAAAACTAAGAGTTGGCATTAAACCTGAAGGAAAAATTATAGCAAGAGAATCAACAAAAATATTTGATGAAAATAATAATCAAATTGGAAAAATTACCAGTGGTTCTTTTGGCCCAAGTGTAAAAAGTCCTATTGCAATGGGTTATGTAAATAATACATATACTAAAGAAAATACAAAAATATTTTTAGAAATAAGAGGAAAAAAAGTTTCGGCGAGTGTTTGTAAGCTCCCGTTTTACAAAAAAAACTATTACAAAGGAGATATAAATGTCGGAAGTTAAATTTTCTAAAGAACATGAGTGGGTTACTATTAGTGATGATGTGGCTACAATTGGAATTACTAAACATGCAACAGAACTTTTGGGAGATATTGTTTTTGCAGAGCTTCCAGAAAAAGGAACAAGTGTTACTAAAGATGGAACAGCAGGTGTGGTAGAATCTACAAAAGCAGCTAGTGATGTTTATACTCCAATAAGTGGAGAAGTCGTTGATACAAATCAGTCAATCGTTGATGATCCTTCTAAAATTAACAATGATCCTGAGGGAGATGCTTGGTTTTTTAAACTAAAAGTAAAAGATTTAAATGAGATAAATTCTTTAATGAGTAGGGAAGAATATGAAAAATTTGCTAAGGAGAGTACTAACTAATGTTACATAATTCAGAAAAAGATTTTATTAAAAGACATATAGGTTTGTCCAAAAAAGACGAAAAAACTATGTTATCAGATCTTGGTTATAAATCTTTAAATGAGCTAATTGAAGATACTGTTCCAAATAAAATTTTGTTTAAAGATTTGTTAAGTATAGGAGATCCTAATTCTGAGTATGAAGGTCTAAGAAAATTAAAATCGATATCAAAAAAAAATCAAATTTACTCAAATTTTATAGGTATGGGGTACTATGGAACTTATACTCCAAACGTAATTGTCAGAAATATACTAGAAAATCCGGGATGGTATACTTCTTACACTCCTTATCAACCAGAGGTGGCCCAAGGAAGATTGGAGATGTTATTAAATTTTCAGCAAATGATAATAGACTTTACGGGCATGGATATTGCAAACGCATCACTACTTGATGAAGGAACTGCTGCTGCTGAAGCTATGGGGTTAAGTCATAGATTAGATAAAAAAGATAATAAAATAGTGTTTATATCAAATGATTGTCATCCACAAACTATAGAAGTTGTTAAAACCAGATCAGAGCCTTTAGGGCTTAAAGTCGTTATTGGTAATGACGAAGACTTATCAAATATTTCAGAGGATATAATATGTGGAATACTTCAATATCCTGGTACACTTGGAGATATTAAGGACCCTAGCGAAAATATCAGTAAAATTAAAAAAAGAAACGGTAAATCAATTTTAGTCTGTGATTTATTATCTTTAGCAAAATTAAAAACACCAGCAGAGTTAGGAGCTGATATAGCTGTGGGAAGTTCTCAAAGATTCGGAATTCCCATGGGTTACGGCGGTCCACACGCAGCTTTCTTTGCCACAAAGGATGA
>CACEVB010000005.1 GCA_902562875.1 uncultured Pelagibacteraceae bacterium
TTCATAATATTTTTAATTTAAAGTTTTTTTTTAAAAACCAATAATTTCTTTTAATTTTGCTACTTTTTTTGATGATATTTTTTCAGCTTTTTCCTTACCATCAGACAAAACCTTGTCTATAAATGAATGGTCATTTCTTAATTTTTCAATTTCATCTGAAATTGGTGAAATTTTTTCTATAATAATTTCCGATAACGAAGTTTTAAATTCAGAAAAATTTTTTCCCTCGAATTGATTTAAAGTTTTTTGCATACTTTGATTAGTTAAGCTTGAAAATATACTTAATAGATTTTCAGCTTCAGGTCTATTTTTAAGATTTTTGCGATCAGATGGAATTGGCAATGAGTCAGTTTTAGCTTTTTTTATTTTATTAGAAATTTGGTCTCTTGTATCATTAAGATTTATTCTACTTAGATCAGTCAATTCAGATTTACTCATTTTTTTTTTACCATCTTTTAAACTCATTATTCTCGCAAATTCATTTTGAATAATCGGTTCAGGAATTGTAAAAAAATTTTTTTTATTGTATTCTTGATTAAATTTTTGGGCAATGTCTCTTGTTAATTCGAGATGTTGTTTTTGGTCTTCCCCCACTGGAACATGTGTTGTGTCATAAAGCAATATATCTGAGGCCATTAGCACTGGATAAATGTACAATCCAATGCTTGCTCTCTCCTTATCTTTTCCAACTTTTTCCTTAAATTGTGTCATCCTATTAAGCCAACCCATCTTAGTATAACAACCGAGAAGCCAAGAGCATTCACTGTGTGCAGCGATTGAAGATTGCTTAAATAGAATAGATTTTTCATGATTCAATCCACTTGCTATGAAAGTGGCTGTTGTCTCTCTAATATTATTTTTGAGCTCAGATGGGTCTTGTTTTATTGTAACTGCGTGTAAATCAACAACACAATAAATACATTTTGTATTTTCTTGATTTTGGAAACTGACAAAATTTTGAATAGCTCCTAAATAGTTTCCTAAATGAAGATTCCCTGTAGGCTGAACTCCTGAAAATATTTTTTTTTCCATTTATTAATATTTTAAATTAATATCAGATAATTTAAAAGCTTTAGTCAATATGGACGTTGCAAGATATATAATAATTGCTAATAAAACTGCAAATATCATATATAAAAATTTATAATCACTGTTATATGCAAATAAATTCGAAAACTCATTTAAAATTAAATAAAACGAATATATTGAAACAGAAGACGCACATAAAGTTTTTAATGATGAGAATAACATTGTATTATTTAGAACAAAATAATTTTTTGAATTTAAAAACAAAAATAGTAATATTACATTTATCCAGGAAGAAATACTTGTTGCAATTGGAATAATAATAAAACCAATTTTACCAAAAAAAGTAACACTAATAATAATATTTAATAATACTGATATTACTGAAAAATAAAAAGGAGTTTTGGTATCTTGTCTAGCAAATAAAAAAGCAGAAAATATTTTTATAAAAGCGAATGCTGGAACACCAAATGCAAAAAAAAATAAAGCTTTTGAGGAATTTTTAACACTTAAGATATCAAAAGATCCATATCCAAATAAACTTGAGGTTATTTGTTCGGATCCTACGAGTAATGCAAACATAGCTGGCATACTTAAAAATAGACTTAACTCAAGTGATTTTTGTTGTATAAAATTAATTTTAGCTAAATTATTTGTTGATATATATTTGCTTAAACTTGGAAGTAAAATTGTTCCAATTGCTATACCAGCAATTGCAAGATTTATCTGATAAATTCTGTCGGCATAATAAAGGTAAGACACAGCATTTGCCTGGAGCGAAGCGATTATGGTTCCAACTAAAATATTAATTTGGGTGACACCTGATGAAAATATACTTGGGACAAGTTTTTTAAAAAAAAATTTAATTTTATTATTAAACTTAAATTTAAATGAGATTTTTGGACTAAAATATTTTTTTACAAAATAGAATAATACAAGTAATTGTAATAATCCTGACACGGAAACACCATATGATAAATAAATAACAATTTTATCTTCAAGGCTTAAATCAATTAAAAGAATAATAATTAAAATTAAATTTAATATTATTGGAGCAGCTGCAGATACTGCAAATTTATTATGTGAATTTAAAATTGCAGCAAAGAATGATGCTATACTGATAAAAAATAAAAAAGGAAAAGTTATTCTTGTTAAAAGAATTGCTAATTCAAATTTAGGATCACTATCTGTAAAACCAGGAGCAATCAATTTAATAAACAAAGGCATAAAAATTTCAATGATCAAAACTACAATTAATAATACTATAACTAAAAAATTGAATATTTGATTTGAGAAGTCCTCGGCTTTTTTATTTGATTTTCTTAGCTCCGATGCATAACTTGGCACAAATGCAGCATTGAATGTTCCCTCTGAAAACAATCTTCGAAAAGTGTTTGGAATTCTAAAAGCAACAAAGAATGCATCAGATAATGGGCCAGAACCTAATGAAATTGCTATCAAAAAGTCCCTAAAGTATCCCAGAAACCTACTCAAAAAGGTAAAGATACTAAACGTGCTGGTTGACTTAATTAGATTCATAAATCATATTAGTCATAACTTAGTTCTAATTTTATATCTAATTAAAAAAATGAAAAAAAAAAAAATTGAACATTATTCTGATAAGGAGGCATTAGAATTTCATAATAGCAACAAATCTGGCAAGATTGAGATAGTGTCTTCAAAACCAATGGTTACTAAGCGAGATCTAGCTTTAGCATATTCTCCAGGTGTAGCTGCGCCAGTTAAAGCTATCTCGACAAATCCAGAGTTAGCATATGATTATACAACAAAAGGAAATTTAGTTGCTGTAATTAGCAATGGTTCTGCAATACTTGGGCTTGGTAATTTAGGTGCTATTGCATCAAAACCAGTTATGGAGGGAAAGGCAGTACTTTTTAAAAGATTTGCAGATATCGATGCTATTGATCTAGAAATCGATTCTAATAATTCAGAGGAAATTATTAATTCTATCAAAAGCTTCTCTAAAAGTTTTGGAGGCATAAATTTGGAAGATATCGCAGCACCAGATTGTTTTATAATAGAGGACAAATTAAAAAAATTATTAGATATACCAGTATTTCACGATGATCAGCATGGAACTGCTATCATTACATATGCAGCCCTTATGAATGCGATAGATATATCAAAAAAAAATATTAAAAAAGTTAAAATTGTAGTTAACGGCGCTGGTGCATCGGCTATGGCTTGTTCAAATCTTTTTGTTAAAGCAGGAGTTAATAAATCAAATATTATTATGCTTGACAGTAAAGGAGTAATTAAAAAAGAGAGAAAAAATTTAAATAAATGGAAACTTAAGTATGCGACTAACAATAAAGCAAAAAATCTTTCTGATGCTATTAAAGGTGCCGATGTTTTTTTAGGTCTTTCATCTGCAGGAGTATTAAGTAAAGCGAATGTGAAAAGTATGGCAAAAAATCCAATAATTTTTGCATGTGCTAACCCTGACCCTGAAATTACTCCTGAAGAGATAGAAGAAGTAAGAGATGACGCAATAATTGCAACTGGAAGATCGGATTATCCAAACCAAGTAAATAATCTTTTGGGATTTCCATATATTTTTAGAGGTGCACTCGATGTTAGAGCAAAGACTATAAACGATGAAATGAAAATAGCAGCCGCTAATGCAATCGCATATCTTGCTAGAGAAAGAGTTCCAGATGAAGTTGTTGCAGCGATGGGTGGAGATAGACCAAAGTATGGAAAAGATTATATTATTCCATCAACATTTGATCCTAGATTGATCAATGTGATTCCAGTGGCTGTTGCTAAAGCAGCAATAAAAACCGGTGTGGCTAGAAAAAAAATTTTTGATTTCGATTTTTACTCTGAACAATTAAAGCAAAGGCTCGATCCATCGGTTACAATAATGCAAGGTATAAATTCACAAATTAAGAAAACACAAAAAAAAGTAGTTTTTGCAGACGGCGAGGATGAAAATACTTTAAAGGCTGCAATTGCTTTTAAAAATAGCGGTTTTGGAATACCTATTCTGGTTGCAAAAGATAAGCTTGTAAAACAACGACTTAAAGAAATTGGATACAGTGAAAATTTCAATATTGAAATAGTTAATTCTAATAAAAAAAAGTTGAGAGATAAATATGCAAAATATATATTTGAGAAATTACATAAATCACAAGGATTATTAGAAAGAGATTGCGACAGACTAATTAGAAATGATAGGGTTATTTGGGGATCTTGTATGGTTGCCTGTGGAGATGCTGATGCTATGGTAACCGGTAATACCCGAAGATATGGTCAATCGCTTCAGAAAATTACAAAAGTTGTACCTGCTAGGTCTGGTGAAATAATGTTTGGTTTAAATATGGTGGTTAATAAAGGTAAAACTGTTTTTATTGGAGATACAAGTGTTCACGAATACCCAACTTCAAGTCAGTTAGCTGAGATAGCAATATCTTCTGCAAGAGTTGTCAGATTGTTTGGTTTCACTCCAAAAGTCGCTTTTTTATCTCATTCAACATTTGGACAACCGATGACAAGTAGGACAAAACATATTAGGGATGCTGTTGAAATATTAAAGCAAAAGAAAGTAGATTTTAAATTTGATGGAGATATGCAGCCCGATGTAGCATTAAGCGAAGAATTTAAAGAACTTTATCCAATGTCAGAAATAGTAGGTAACGCAAATGTACTGATAATGCCAGGCCAGCATAGTGCAGCAATTTCTTATAAAATTATGAAAACTATGAGTAGTTCAAAAGTTATAGGCCCTTTACTCATAGGATTGGGGGCTGCAATAGAAATAGCGCCATTAAGATGTTCTACATCTGAAATATTAAATTTAGCATCTGTTGCTGCCTACTCTGCAGGCATAATAAATTATGGAAAAAAAAATTAATCTTTCTTAACTCTCAAGTCACTAACCATTAGTATACTTGTAATAACATCTTCAACGTCTAAAATTTCCTTGGCCTCTTTAATTATCTCATCTCGTTCCTCTTCATTTTGGGATATGCCATAAACGTAAATAGTTTTCTTATAGGTATCTATTTGATAATTAACAGCTATTATTTTTTTGTTGAAAATCATCGCTGATCTAAGTTGAGATGTTATTAAAATATCTTTTGCAGATTGTTGGAAATTAAAATCTTCTTTTATCTTAATGTCGTTTTTCACTGATCTTGCTCCTTTAGTTTCCCAAGCTAATTTAGTTATTTTTAGCTTTTCTTCGGGGGCGTTTACTTTTCCTGTAATAAATATTCTGCCATCTAAAATTTTAGTTTTTACATCTAGTAAGTAGCTTTTGTTTAAACTAATTAATCTAGCATCCAAACTTTTATCCATTATAGAATCATCAATTTGAGTTCCTAAAGATCTTGGATCAATTGCAACAGTTACGCCTGTTCCAAATAAACCTGTTGAAGAAGCCCCTATACATCCAGATAAAAATAATAAAACAAATAATTTAAATAGACTTTTTATTTTCATTTTTTTAAATTTAAACAATAACTGTAAATTATAGATTTTTTAATTTCATTATCTTTATTAATAATTTTACAAATATCTTTAACACTTAATTTATTAATTAACTTCTGTATTATATATTTATCTGATTCGCTTAATATTGATGTGCTTTTTTTTGAGTGATCTTTATTTGATATTACTACAGTAATTTCACCTTTCAAATTTTCAGGGAATTTTTTTACATCATTTATATTTAACCTTATAAATTCTTCATAAAATTTTGTGATTTCTCGACACAAAACTATCTTCCTATCAATAAAATATTTTCTGAGTGATGGAATAATTCTATTTAACTTTTTTGGTGAAATAAAGAATACAATAGATGAATTTAGTTTAGATAAACTATTAAATTCTTTATCTATTTGTGAATTTTTATCTGAAATAAAACCTAAAAAATAAAATTTATCTGAAAACCCACTAACAGAAATTGCTGCTGTAACAGCAGATGGTCCAGGAATTGGAATAATGTTTATATCTTTTTTAATACATTCTTTTATTAAAATTAGACCCGGGTCTGATATTGCTGGTGTACCAGCGTCAGATATTAAAGATACTATATTTTTTGAATTTATTAATTTGTTTATTTTTTTTATATTGCTTTTTTCATTAAATTTATGATTTGATATTAAATTAGTATTTATGTTGTAGTGATTTAAAATTTTTTTTGCTACTCTTGTATCTTCACACAATATATAGTCTGAATTTTTGAGTATTTCTAAAGCTCTAAGTGTGATATCTCCAAGATTACCAATAGGAGTAGTTACAAGATATAATCCTTTCCTTATCTTATTTTTGTCTAGTTCTAGGTGCATAATTTAGCAGTTTATAATATTAACATATCAATGAAAATTTTTTTTAAATATTATTTTTTAATTTTTATTATTTTAAGTTTTTATACTAAAGCTATTGGTCAAAACGAAATTAAAATTGGGTTAATAGTTCCTTTATCTGGCGAAAATAAAGAGATTGGTGAAAGCATAGTAAATACAACTAGGATGGCACTGAACTCAATAAAAGATAGTAAAATTCAATTATTTCCAAAAGACTCTAACTCAAATCCTGACCAAACTCTGAAAGTATCAAAACAACTTTATGAAGAACAGGGCATAGAAATTATTATTGGACCAGTTTTTAACGACTCTATAAAATATTTAGATCAACTTCCTAATATTACTTTTTTATCTTTTACTAATAAATTTACGTATAATTATGAAAATGTTATAAATACAGGTGTAAATGCCGTATCGCAAATAAATGCAATAAAAAAATTTTTAAAATTAAATAATTTTAATAAAACTCTTTTTTTAATTCCTAATAATAATTTTAAAAAAGAAATAGAGGGAGCAATTTCAAATACTAAAATTAAATTTGTTAAAAAATTTATATATGATACCGACCCGACAATTCTTACTTCGCAAATAGAAAAAGTTACTAAATATAATCAAAGAAAACAAAATTTGATTGACGAAATTGAAAGAGTAGAAAAATCAAATGATCCAAACAAAGAGAATAAATTAATAAATTTAAGCAAGAGAGATACGATAGGTAATATAAATTTCGATTCTATAATAATGTCTGATTTTGATGAAAGTTTAAAGAGTGTTACAACTTCATTACTTTATACTGATGTTTCTCCTAAAAGAGCTACGTATATAACTTTTAATCAATGGTTTGATAATTCTTTACTAAATGAGGAATCAATACAGCCAATATATTTTCCTTCAGTTAATAAATCTAATTATGAAAAGTATATTTATGAATATAATTTGAATTTCGAAACAAACCCAAATCATGTTTCGTTTTTAAGCTACGATTTAGTTGGTCTAATATATTACTTGCTATTAAATAATGATTTTAAAGTTGATAAAAATATTTTTTCTCAAGAAAGTAGATTTAAAGGGAAAAACGGTATTTTTAAAATTGATAATAATAAAATAACACATGAACTAAATTTTTATTCAGTAGAAAATAAAAGTTTTAAAAAAATTTTTTAATTTTTTTAAATGCTTTAATTCTATGATCAATTTTAAGTTTATCTAGATATCGCATTTGAGAAAAAGTTTTTTTTTTTCCATTAGGAATAAAAATTGGATCATAACCAAAACCATTATTTCCGAGTTTTTTTTTTGAAATTGTTCCCTTGATTATACCTAAAGATTGAATTGGTTTTTTTTTTAAACCAAAAATAGTTAAAGCACAGATAAATCTTGCTGTAATTTTCCTTTTTTTCCAATTTTTATCAATTTTAGAAAATTTTGAATAAATCTTTGATATTGCTAAATCAAAATTGTTTTCTTTTCCTGCCCATCTTGCTGAATAAATTCCAGGACGACCATTTAACATATCAATCTCAAGACCCGAGTCATCTGCTATACAAATTTTTTTTGACTTTTTTGAAAAAAATTTTGCTTTAATTAAAGAATTTTCTAAAAATGTACTACCGTTCTCTTTGGGGCTTTTTATTCCATAGTTCTTTGGTGAGCTAATAACGCACGATTTTGGTATCAAATCTCTAATTTCTCTTAATTTTCCTGCGTTATTCGTTCCTATAATGATTTCAGTTATTTTTTTTTTAGACATCTAGAATTTTTTAATTTTCTTACCATATAGTAATTAATGGAAAAAGAAGAAATTAAACAACAAGAAGAAATCAATAACAATGAAGATAACGATGTTGAAGATAACAGTAACCCAGCCTCCGAAGATATAACAGATAAGGAAGAAAAATTAACACCAGAGGAAGAAATTAATCAATTAAAAGATAAAGTAACAAGAACTTTTGCTGAAATGGAAAATCAGAGAAGAAGATTTGAAAAAGAAAAAGATGAAGCTTTTGAATATGGCGGTTTTTCTTTTGCAAAAGAAACTCTTAATCTTTTGGATAATTTAGAGAGATCAAGATCTTCACTTGAAAGTGACGAAACATTAAAAGGTACTGAAGCTTTAAATAAATTGATTGAACATCTCAATATTATAACTAAGGATATGCTAACAATATTTAAAAAAAATAATATTGAGCCTATAATTGCTTTAAATCAAAAATTAGATCCAAATATACATCAAGCAATGATGGAAATTGAGGATGATGCAAAAGAAATCGGAACAATAGTTCAAGAAATTCAAAAAGGCTTTATGATGAAGGACAGATTGCTTAGGCCCTCATTGGTTGCAGTATCTAAAAAGAAAGATAGTCAAGTTTCCTCAAATGCTGAAAAAAATGAGGAAAATCGGGAAAAAATAGATGAAAATTAATTTTAGTATGAGGTTGTAGAAGCAGAATTAACACTTATATAAATATTATAAATTATGAGTAAAGTAATAGGAATAGATTTAGGTACTACAAATTCTTGCGTGGCGATAATGGAAGGTTCGCAAGCTAAAGTATTAGAAAATGCAGAGGGTGCTAGAACTACTCCATCGGTAGTGGCATTTACAGATGGAGACGAAAAATTAATTGGTCAACCTGCAAAAAGACAAGCTGTAACTAATCCGGAAAATACTATTTTTGCAGTTAAAAGATTAATTGGAAGAAATTTTAATGATCCGACTGTAAAAAAGGATATTGAAAGTGCTCCATTTAAAATTGTAAGTTCAGATAAAGGAGATGCCTGGATAGAAGCCAAAGGACAAAAGTACTCTCCCTCTCAAATATCAGCTTTTACGCTTCAAAAAATGAAAGAAACTGCAGAAAAATATTTAGGCTCTGAAGTCAAACAAGCTGTAATTACAGTTCCAGCTTATTTTAATGATGCGCAAAGACAAGCAACTAAAGATGCAGGAAAAATTGCAGGTCTTGAAGTTTTGAGAATTATCAATGAGCCGACTGCAGCGTCTTTAGCGTATGGTTTAGAAAAAAAAGCAAGTAAAAAAATAGCAGTTTATGATCTTGGTGGTGGAACTTTCGATGTTTCAATATTGGAATTGGGTGATGGCGTTTTTGAGGTTAAGTCGACTAATGGAGATACATTTCTTGGGGGTGAAGATTTTGATAATTCTATAGTAGATTATCTTTTGTCAGAATTTAAAAAAGAGAATGGTATAGACTTAAAAACAGATAAGCTTGCATTGCAGAGACTGAAGGAAGCTGCTGAAAAAGCCAAAATAGAGTTATCATCAGCTAATCAAACTGAGATAAACTTGCCATTTATAACAGCTGATAAAACAGGTCCAAAACATATAAATTTAAAAATGACAAGGGCTAAATTAGAGGCATTAGTTGAGGATTTAATTTCTAGAACCACTTCACCATGTCAAACAGCTTTAAAAGATGCCGGGTTATCTGCTAGTGAAATAGATGAAATTGTGCTTGTTGGTGGTATGACAAGAATGCCAAAAGTTGTTGATGAAGTAAAAAATTTTTTTGGTAAAGAACCAAATAAGTCTGTAAACCCAGATGAGGTTGTAGCTATGGGTGCGGCTATACAAGCTGGTGTTTTACAGGGGGACGTTAAAGATGTGTTGCTGCTTGATGTTACCCCTCTATCGCTCGGAATAGAGACGTTAGGAGGAGTTTCAACTAAATTAATTGACAAAAATACAACAATACCAACAAAAAAAAGCCAAGTTTTTTCAACTGCTGAGGACAATCAACCTGCCGTTTCGATAAGAGTTTTACAAGGAGAAAGAGAAATGGCCTCTGATAATAAAGTTCTAGGTAATTTTGAATTAGTTGGTATAGCCCCGGCCCCCAGAGGAGTACCACAAATTGAGGTGACTTTTGATATAGATGCTAACGGTATTGTTAACGTATCTGCTAAAGACAAAGGTACAGGCAAAGAACAAAAAATTCAAATTCAAGCTTCAGGTGGTTTAAGCGATGAGGAGATAAGTCAAATGGTAAAAGACGCTGAGTCTAATAAAGAAGCTGACAAAAAAAAGAGGGAGTCAGTAGATGCTAGAAATCAAGCAGACACATTACTTCACTCAACTGAAAAAAATTTAAAGGAACACGGAAGTAAAGTATCTGATGCAGATAAAAAAATAATTGAGGATGCATCAGCTAACTTGAGAAATGCCTTAAAAGGCACTGACGTTGAAGAATTAAAAAAGAAAACCCAAGACTTAGTTCAAGCATCCATGAAGTTGGGTGAGGCTATTTATAAGTCACAACAAAGTGCGAAACCTGAAAACAATCAAAATGATTCTAAGAAAGAGGAAAAGAAAGACGAAAACGTTGTTGATGCAGATTTTGAAGAAGTAAAAGACGATAATAAAGAAAAAAGCGCCTAAATAACAACTGTTTGTCTATAACGTGTTATGGCAAAAAGAGATTACTACGATGTTTTAGGTGTAAACAAAAGTGCATCCGCAGATCAGATAAAATCAGCATATAGAAAACTAGCAGTTAAATTCCATCCTGATAAAAATAAGGGGGATAAGAGCGCTGAAGAAAAATTTAAAGAAGCATCCGAAGCTTACCATGTCTTATCTAGCTCTGAAAGAAAACAAAACTATGATAATTTTGGTCACTCAGCATTTGAAAATGGTTCGGGTGGAAGAGGAGGTTTTGGCAATTTTGACTTTTCAAGCAATTTTTCAGATATTTTTGAGGATTTTTTTGGAGAAGGTTTTGGTAGTTCAACAAGGAGATCGAGAAGATCTAATAATAGGGGATCTGATCTTAGATATGATTTAACTATTGATTTAGAAGAAGCATTTTTAGGAAAGAAACAAGATATCAAATTTAATACATCTGAAAAGTGTAATACTTGTAATGGAAATGGATCTAAACCTGGATACAACGCAGGATCTTGTTCAATGTGTTCTGGCCACGGCCAAGTTAGATCAAGTCAAGGTTTTTTTACTGTTCAACAAACATGTCCACAGTGCTCTGGATCAGGAGAGGAAATAACAAATCCCTGCAATTCTTGTAACGGACAAGGGAAAACTGAGGCTTCTAAAAGACTTTCCGTTACAATTCCAAAAGGTGTAGATGATGGAACCCGAATAAGATTATCTGGAAAAGGAGAAGCTGGATCAAGAGGTGCAGGAAATGGAGATTTATATTTGTTTATAAATGTTAATTCACATGAACTATTTAAAAGGCAAAATGAACACTTATTTTTTGAGTTTCCTGTTTCAATAGCAGATGCAGCATTAGGTACAGCAATAGAAATACCTACAATTGATGGAGGTAAAGCAAAAATTAAAATACCAGCTGGTACTCAAAGCGGAAGACAATTTAGATTAAAAGGTAAAGGAATGCCCCATATGAGAGGCAGTGGATATGGCGATTTATATGTTCAATTAAATACTGAAGTTCCAATATCTTTGAATCGAGAGCAAAAAGAGTTATTGGAGAAATTTAGAGAAATTGAAAATGAAAAATCTAATCCTAGCATTAAAAAATTTTTTCAAAAAGCCAAAAGTTTTTGGAAAACCTGATTTATGGGTTTGGAAGAATTAATTCCAGCAATATCATTAATTGCAGTATTAATTTTGGTTCTACCAAGTTTTATCAAATCGAATTCAAACAAAAAAACACTTATAAAAAACATCAGTATTTGGGGTATTATTATACTAACAGTTATGTTAATTCTTTACATAATCATTTAATGAAAAAAATTAACATTGCAATTACTGGTTTTAGAGGCCGAATGGGCCAACAATTAATTAAATCTGCACTTAAAGATAAATCACTGAGAATAGTATCAATAACAGAGAAAAAAATGATAAAAAAAAGGTTCAAAGGAATTTTACCTAAATTGAACAATGAAAATGCTTTTAAAAAAACAAATGTCATTATAGATTTTACAATTCCAAAATGTACGTTTGATGTTTTAAAAATTGCAGTTAAACAAAAAAAAAAAGTTGTAATTGGCACAACTGGTTTTACAAAAATAGAGGAAAATTTAATTAAAAAATATTCTAAAAAAATAGCTATATTAAAAGCGGGTAATATGAGTTTAGGCATAAACTTATTGATGTACCTTACCGAAATAACTTCTAAATCTTTAGGTAATAATTTTTTAAGCAAAGTATTTGAAATACATCATAAACATAAAAAGGATCATCCATCTGGAACAGCTTTGATGTTAGGTAAAGGTATTGCAATTGGAAAAAATAAAAACTTTTATAAATTAATTGGAAAAAAATATCTTAATAAAGAAAAATTTCCTTATTCAAAAAAAATTAATTTTAACTCAGTGAGAAGAGGCGAAGTCATAGGAGAACATGAAGTTAAATTTTCAAGTGGAAAAGAAATAATAACTTTAAACCACGAAGCTTTTGATAGAGCTTTATATTCTGAAGGTGCTCTAACTGCTGCAAAATGGTTAATGAAAAAAAAACCTGGGCTTTATTCAATGAGAAATCTTTTGAATTTTAATTGATGAATGAGACTCAAAGGGCAAAAAAAGTATTAAAGATTCTAAATAAAATTTACCCCAAAACGCAAGTTCCTTTAAAACACAGAAATATTTTTACATTACTTATATCTGTTCTTTTATCCGCACAGTGCACTGATGTTAATGTAAACAATGTAACAAAAAATATTTATCCAAAATATCACAAACCAGAACATTTTCTAAAACTAGGAAGAAAAAAAATCGAAAAATTAATTAGAAGTATTGGTATTTTTAGAATCAAAGCTAAAAGTGTTTACAATTTATCAAAAACTTTAGTTGAAAAATATAATGGAAAAGTTCCAAAAACCTTTGATCAATTAGAGGAATTACCAGGGGTTGGACATAAGACAGCTAGTGTTGTGATGTCTCAAGGATTTGGCTTTCCTGCTTTTCCGGTAGACACTCATATACATAGACTTGCTCAAAGATGGGGTTTAACTAATGGAAAGAATGTAGTTCAAACTGAAAAAGACCTTAAAAGACTTTTCCCAAAAAAATATTGGAATAAATTACATCTTCAAATAATTTACTATGGAAGAGAATACTGCAAAGCAAGAGCATGTTATGGTTTATCTTGTAAAATCTGTACTACTTGTTATCCTAAGAGAAAAAAACCACTTTTAACTAAGAAAGCGTAAATAATGAAAATACTAGGAATTGGTAATGCAATTGTAGATGTAATTTGCAAAGTAGAGGATGACTTTATTACAAAAAATAAATTAACAAAAAGTACAATGAAATTAATTTTTGATGACAAAGAATTCAAAGAATTGTTATCAAGTCTTAAAATAGAAAAAACTGTTTCTGGAGGCTCTGTTGCTAATTCGATTGTTGGATTATCTCAACTTGGAAATGAAGTAGGATTTATAGGAAAAGTAAATGATGATGATCTTGGTAGTAAATATGAGGATGGTCTTAAACGGGAGAAGGTAAAATATTTTTATTCCAAGAAAAGAGAAGAATTGCCTACCGGAACCTGTCTAATATTAGTTACACCTGACTCTGAGAGAACAATGTGTACATTTTTAGGTACAGCAGGGAAAATAAATGCAAACGATGTTAGCATAGATGCAATTAAAAAAAGTGAAATAATATTTCTTGAAGGATATCTGTGGGATGAAGGAGAGCCAAAAAAAGCTTTTGAAAAAGCTATTCAAAATTCAAATATGGTTGCTATGTCTTTATCTGATCAGTTTTGTGTTGACAGACATAAACCTCAATTTTTAAAGTTAGTAAAAGAAAAATTAGATATAACTTTCGCAAATGAACAAGAAATTATGTCATTGATAGATGCAAAATCTTTTGAGGAAGTAGTAAATTTTTCGAAGTCTCTTGGCAAAATAATCGTACTAACTAGAGGTGAGAAAGGAGCGATTGCTGTTAGTGGAAATGAAGTTGTTGAATGTGGTATTAAACAAGGTTTAAAAATTGTTGATTTAACTGGGGCTGGTGACCTTTTTGCAGCAGGATTTTTACATGGACATGTAAATAACATGTCTTTGAAAGAAAGCTTAGAAAAAGGAACAGAAATGTCCTCTAAAGTCATTCAACAAATAGGGGCTAGACTGTAAAATTTTATTTTTTCTCTCTTTTAAAGCTACCTTTCCCTTTTTTAGGTTTAATAATTTGAGATCTAAACTTTAAGGAAAGCAGATTTTTAGCAATAAAATTTTTTTTTTTTTTAAATTTTGTATCCATTTTCTGTGCTCAAAATAAACTTGTCGTCTTTGAATTTTGTAAAAATCTTTTTTCTTAATCTATAAATATGTGTTTCAACTGTATGCGTTTCTAATTGCGAGTTATAACCCCAAACATCTTTCTCAAGGTCTGAAATAGTTTTATTTTTTTGGCTATTTTTTAAATAAACTATTATTTCAATTTCTTTTTGTGTAAGTTTTAGAATTAAACCATTTTTACTAAAGATTCTTGAATTGGTATTTAATTTATATTCTTTTATATGTAAGTCTGATTGTTCAATATATTTGTTTTTCATCAAAGAAATATTTATAAGCTCAATCAGGTTATTTAAACTTATTGGTTTTTTGATTAATACTAACTCATTCAAATTATTTATTTCTTGAATGGTTTTTTCACTAATAACGACATGTTGACCTAAAAAATTTTTTGATAAACTCTTCAATTCAGAGGTTGATTTTATGAATTGCAAATCGTAATCAAATAATTCTTTTAATTCATTGAAAATTTCGAATAAACTTTTATTTTTAAAAAATATAATTAAAGAATTACTCATTATTAAATAATATGTTATTAAAATTAAAAAATAAAGATACATTGATAATTGACGACTTTATTTTTAAATGCTGTATTGGGAAAAATGGCACTAAGAAGAATAAACTAGAAGGTGATGGTTTTACACCTAAAGGAATATTTAAATTAGGATCAATCTATTGGCGAAAAGACAAGGTATTAAAATTAAAAAGTAGTTTAAAATCAAAAATAATTTTAAAAAATATGGGATGGTGTAATGATAATAAAAGTAGTTATTATAATAAACCAATAAATATTAACAGTAAGTTCCGTTCAGAAAAATTATTTAGAAAAGATTATAAATATGATTACTTGATTGAAATTTTATATAATAGAAAAAAAATAATTAAAAACAAAGGTAGCGCTATATTCTTACATCTAACAAAAAATTATCAACCTACAGCTGGGTGTATTGCCGTAAAAAAGAAAGACTTTATTATAATTGTTAAATTAATTAATAGAAATTCTAAAATTTTGATATCTTAGTTTCTTGTACCAAAAATTTTAGAACCAATTCTTAAAAATGTCGATTTATATTTTATCGCATTTATATAGTCATTAGACATACCCATACTAACTTCCTTAAAATTAAATTTATCATTTAAACTTTTTAACTTAGAAAAGAAAATACTAGAGTCCTGATCAAACGGTGGTAAACACATTAAACCAATTAATTTAAGTTTTTTTGAAATACAAAAATCAACTAATACCTCTAAGTCCTCTTCACCAACGCCAGACTTTTGGGTTTCGTTTCCAATATTTACTTGTATAAAAATTTTAACTTCTTTTTTTAAATTCAGTTGTTCACCATATATTTTTTGTGCAAGTCTAATACTGTCTACTGAATGAATATAATCAAATATTTTTATTGCTTGTTTAACTTTATTAGTTTGAAGTTTGCCAATCATGTGTAAATTTATTTTATTATTTTTTTCTTTTATCGGTGTCCATTTTTCAGTTGCTTCTTGCACTTTATTTTCACCGAAGTGCAATTGTCCATAATTGACAAGTGGCATTATATTGTCATGTTTGAAGGTTTTTGAAACTGCAATAACCTGAGGTAAATAATTTTTATAATTTTGTTCTTTAATTATTTGATTAATTTCTTTATTAATTTGATCTAAATTTTTTATAGTTGTATGCATAATTATTATTTAAAAAAATATTACTTTATTAATAAATTTGACAAAAATCATTTAGAAAAATTAAATAAAAAAATATCTATAATATACAGAAATTATAAGAAATTCGATGATGTTAAATTGATTTTAGAATTAAGAAATTTTTTTAGAAAAAGAGGTACAAAATTTTTTCTAGCTAATAATGTAAAGTTAGCAGTAAAACTTAATTTGGATGGTGTGTATCTACCATCTTTTAACAAAAATTTATTGATAAGGTTATATAAATTTAGGAATAATTTTAGCATCATTGGATCAGCACATAACATTAAAGAATTAAGAATTAAATTAAATCAAGGTTGTGGAGAAATTTTTCTATCGCCAGTATTTAAAAAAAAATCTTATTACTTAGGTTTATACGGACTAATTAACCTTATGCAATTTAATACAAAAAAAACAATTGCTTTAGGTGGTATCGACAAAACAAATAGAAAGATTTTAGATCTTACAGGTGTGTTCGGGTTTGCTGCAATCAACTATTTTGATAAAAAAAAGGCCCCTAATAAATAGGGGCCCTTAAATTTCTAATCGACTTTAATTATTAGAATGCAAAAGTTACATTGATTTCAGTAAATGTATCATCATCTGCTGAAGAACCTGCAACATTGTCTGTAGAGTTTGCTACTAAACCAAAAGTCATTCCACCCATTGTATATGAAGCGGAAATACCTGATGACTCTTCATCAGTTCCAGTTTGCATATCTACATCCCACATACCGTAAGATATTGACATATTTTCGTTTACTGCAAAAGAAACACCAATACCTGTCGCTTCTTCGTCTGAACTTGAGCCAGATGCATCAATTTCTGATGACTGGTAAGCTGCAGTAATGCTTCCTACTGTGTACTTAGCAAAATATGTTGTTAAGTCAGTAGTTGCACCGTTTTCACCAATACCATAACCAAGTGTTAAACCGTCCATTAAACCGCTGTACGTAAGTACTTGCGAGTTATCATTTGAACCGTTCGCACCTTTTGTTAAAGCTGCACTTATTCCAAAGTTACCGAATGAACCTGTGTAATAAACAGCACCAGTATCATTACCTTGAACTAGTCCGTTATCATCTGTGTCTGTGTCATCCCATACTTCTTCACCAGCTGAAGGCAATACGTATCTATATGCTCTGATACCTGCACCACTTCTCCCGTTAGCTACTGCGATTTTACCAGTTTCACCCATATCTAAAAATGCTTCTGAAGATGTGTGGGCACCAGCTGATAATTTTTGAAGATAACCAGCAGTCATTCCGTTATCCATTTCACCAGATGCAGAGAATACTAAACCTCTATCAATTGTGAACGGATTACCTGTTACTTCATCATCATCTTGAGATTTATACTCAATCTTTGCTTTACCAGTAACTGATGCACCAGCGTAAGCAGATGAAGCAACTAAAGAACCTGCTAAAGTTGCAAGTCCTAGTTTTGTTAGTTTGTTCATAAATTTACTCCTAATGTTAATAATTAATTATAAACATTGCGTTTTTAGCAAAGAGTCCCTGATTTATGATAATTTTTTTATATTTTAAGCGATTATTTTTACTATTGTTGCAAAAATACATCATATTAAAAATACCTCAGAAATTAATATTTTCGTGTTTTTTAAATATAATTTGCTAAATATTCTTATCTGAATACAGTATTTTAAAAACATGGCAAGAAAATCATTTTTAATAATAAATACAATACTTTTATTGCTACTATCAACGTTAAATTCATGCGGGATTTACAGACCTGTTTCTGCAAAAGATTATCCTCCAGAACCAGAAAAGAGAGTACAGAAAAACCTTGAGGAAGGACGTGGAATTACGCTAATGGGCGCTTTACCTGGAGGAAAGAGAGGTGGAGGAACATTTGATTTTGCCAATTCTAACGAGTTGTGGAGAGCAAGTTTAGATACAATAGATTTTATGCCTCTAGCGTCAGCCAATTATAGCGGTGGTATTATAATTACAGATTGGTTTAGTGACGACAACTCTGGCGAAGAGTCAATCAAAATTACAATCAGATTCTTGACAAATGAGGTAAGATCGGATGCTTTAAATATTAAGCTATACAGAAAAGATTGTGGAGTATCCCAAAGCTGCAAAACTTATATAGATGAAAGTAATTTAGCTAATGAAATTAAAAAAAGTATTCTGAAAAAGGCAGCTATTTATAAAAAAGAAAATATTAAAAAAAATAGAAAGGCTTATCCTGATGCTGGAGGTGATGGTGTAAAAAGTGATATGCCTTCAATACTATAAATTTAATTAAGTGAGTAGATATAATTTTAAAGTTGTTGAAGACAAGTGGCAAAATTATTGGAGTAAAAAAAAGATTTTTAAATCAAAATTAGATCCTAATAAAAAAAAATTTTATTGTCTAGAAATGTTTCCTTACCCATCTGGGAAAATTCATATGGGGCATGTAAGAAATTATACAATAGGTGATGTATTATCGAGACACAAACTACTACAAAATTATAACGTACTTCATCCCATGGGCTGGGATTCATTTGGTATGCCAGCTGAAAATGCTGCGAGAGAAAATAAACTTAATCCAAAAGATTGGACTGAAAGAAATATTAATGTAATGAAAAAACAATTAAAAAAACTAGGACTATCTATTGATTGGGATAGAGAAATCTCAACTTGCTCAGAGGAATATTATAAGCATCAACAACTTTTTTTTCTAGAAATGTATGAAAAGGGTTTAGTTTACAGAAAAGAAAATTATGTAAATTGGGATCCAGTTGATCAAACTGTTCTTGCTAATGAACAGGTAATAGATGGAAAAGGATGGAGATCTGGTGCAATAGTTCAAAGAAAAAAATTGAACCAATGGTTTTTTAATATATCGAAATTCTCAGAAGAATTGCTAGATCAGCTCGATAAGTTAGAAAAATGGCCTAATAAAGTAAAGGTTATGCAAAGAAACTGGATTGGAAAATCTTTTGGATGTGAAATTGATTTTAAGGTACAAGGCAACAAAGAAATTGACCTAATAAAAGTTTTTACAACTAGGCCTGATACTCTTTTTGGCCTTTCATTCATCGCATTATCAGTAGATCATCCTATATCTAAATATTTTGAAGATAGCGATGAATTTAAAAAATTTAAAACAGAATGCTCAAAAACCGGCACAACAGAAGAGTCAATTGCTCTAGGTGAAAAAATTGGTTTCAAAACAAATCTAACTGCAAAAAATCCTTTTGACGCTAAAAAGGAAGTGCCTGTATATTTTGCAAATTTTGTTTTAATGGATTATGGTTTTGGAGCAGTTTTCGGCTGTCCAGCACATGATCAAAGAGATTTTGATTTCGCAAAAAAATATGGTTTAGAAATAAAAACGGTCGTAAAACCGAATGATCAACCGAACGATTACGTTGTGGGTGATGAGGCTTATACAGAAGATGGCATTATTATAAACTCAGATTTTCTTAATGGTTTGAAGGTACCGGAGGAATCCATTTTAAAAACAATTGACATTTTAGAAAATAAAAAATTAGGAACAAAAAAAATTAATTTTAGATTAAAAGATTGGGGTGTATCAAGACAAAGATATTGGGGTTGTCCAATTCCAATTGTCTATGACGAACATGGTAAGCCTACACCAGTGCCCAAAGATCTTTTGCCTGTTAGATTGCCAGAAGATATTGACTTAAATACGAAGGGAAATCCACTAGACAATGACGAAAAATGGAAAAATATTAGTATAAAAGGAAAAAAATTTAAAAGAGAAACTGATACATTAGATACTTTTGTAGACTCGTCTTGGTATTTTTTAAGGTTTTGCTCACCTAATGATAATAGATATGGTTTTGATTACGAAAGCATCAACTATTGGATGCCGGTAGATCAATATATAGGAGGAGTAGAACATGCAATTCTTCACTTGCTTTACTCTCGTTTTTTTATGAAAGCCATAGGATATAAAAATAAAAAATTTAATTTCACCGAACCCTTTAATGGACTTTTTACACAAGGAATGGTTTGTCATCAGACTTATAAAAGCAGTGATGGAAAATGGCTTAGTCCAGATGAGGTAGGGAGCGATGATGGTAAGAGTTACTATTTAATTAGTAATAAAAGATCAAAAGTAACTGTGGGTCCATCTGAGTCAATGTCCAAATCTAAGAAAAACACAATAGATCCAGAGAGTATAATAGAAAAATTTGGAGCGGATGCTGTTAAATTATTTATATTATCTGATAGTCCTCCGGAAAAAGATGTACAGTGGTCGGAACAGGGTATGGTGGCCTCATTTAAATTTTTACAAAAGTTGTGGATATTGCATGAAAAAATAAAATCCAAATTAAATGAAAAAAATTTTACCTCGAGTGCTGATCAAAAAATTGAAAAATTTATAAATGAAACCATTTCTAAATTTAATCACAATCTTGAAAAATTTAATTATAACGTTTTAATTGCTAATATATATGAAACGTATAATTTTCTAACGGAAATATTAAAAAATAATGTCAGTAGTAATGTTTTATTTAATAATTATAAAAATTTTCTTATCATAATTTCACCAATTATACCTCATTTTGCATCTGAGTGTTTAGAAAATTTGGGCATCAAAGAGAATATTAAATGGCCAGAAGTGGATAAAAAAAAATTAAACAAAGAAAAAATAAATTTTGTAATACAATTTAATGGTAAGAAAAAAGCAAATATTGAAGCAAAGGCAAATATACTAGAACAAGATCTTCTTGAAGAGATTTATAGTGATAAAAAAATCAATAAATTCTTAGAAGGAAAAAAAATTATAAAGTGTTTTTTTGTTAAAAATAGATTAATTAATATACTTACTAAATGAAAATTTTATCAAAAATATTTTTAATGTTTTTTGTGGTATCATGCGGCTACCAACCACTTTTAATAAACAAAAACTCCAATTTTAAATTTGGAGACTCAAAATTATTGGGGGATAATAAACTTTCATCAAAAATTTTAAATAACTTATCAAGTTTTAAATCTCAAGATAGCAATTCAATTATTGTTATAAAATCTAATTTCAAAAAGAATGTTTCATCAAAAGATGAAAAAGGGAACGCAGAAGTATACAATATTAAAATTGATGTTGAAATTTCCACGAAATTAAAAAAAAAAGAATTAGTTAAATCTTTCAGTGAATCGATTAGTTACAATAATAGAACTAGTAGCTTCGAATTAAAAAAATATGAGAACTCAATAATTAAAACTATTACAGAAAAGATTTCTCAAGATGCATTCCTATATTTGAGTAGCCTATAATTATGATTCTTAAAACTTTTGAATTATCAAAAAAAAAAGAAATAAATGGTAATTTCTTTCTTTTGTATGGAGAAAACGAAGGATATCAAAATGAAATTATTAAAAACATACTCCTTAAAAATAGTAATTTTAAACAAAGTAAATACGATGAAAAAGAAATTATTGATAATTATGAAGAGATTGTTTCCAGTATCCTAAACAAATCTTTCTTTGAAAATGAGAAAATTTTAATTATTAACAGAGTTACAGACAAAATTATTAGTTTTATTGACGAAATATCAAGTCGTAAAATAGATCATGTAAAAATTGTATTAAAGAGTGGTATTTTAGAAAAAAAATCGAAATTGAGAAATTTTTTTGAGAAAGACAAAAAATTAATTTGCATTCCTTTTTATTCAGATGATTACCGAACGCTCGCATCCATGGCTAATATTTTCTTCAAAGAACAAAAAATCTCAATATCTAATGAGTTAGTTAATTTGATTGTAGATCGATGTAATGGAAACAGGGGTTATCTGAAAAATGAGCTAAATAAAATAAAATTATATCTTAGTAATAAGAAAAATATAAATTTAAAAGAAATATTATATTTGACTAACTTAACTGAGAACTTTTTTATATCAGATTTGGTGGATAATTGTTTATCACAAAATTTAAAAAAACTAATAAAAATTTTGAACGAAAATAATTATGGCAATGAAGATTGTATTTTAATTATAAGAACCTTTTTAGCTAAAGCCAAAAGGCTAATGATTTTAAGAAGAGATTATGATGCATATAAGGATATAGAATTAGTAATAAAGAATTATAAACCTCCGATTTTTTGGAAAGATAAACCACTGGTGATAGATCAAGTCAAAAAATGGAGTCTGGGTGAAGTAAACAGTTTATTAATTGATATAAATCGTATTGAACTATTAATTAAAAAAAGCTCAAATAATTCACTAAATATTTTATATGATTTTGTTTTATGCGTAGCTAAAAAAACTAATAATGAGACTTTATAACCGTTATTATGCGATTAAGTTGATCTAATTCTTTATACTCGAAAATTATTTGCCCTGAATTATTTTTTTTATTTTTAATATGGACATTAATTCCAATCTTGTTTTTCAGCGTATTCTCTAAAGTAAGAATGTTAGGATCTTTTGCAAGAATTTTTAAATTCTTTTTAGATTTTAAAGCTCTAATTAAAACTTCGGTTTGTCTTACAGACAATTTTTCACTAATAATTTTTCTTGCAATAAAACTTGCATTATCAAGACCAACTAAAACTTTAGCATGACCTTGGGATAACTGATTCTTTTCGATAAAAGAGATAACATCATCAGATAAAAATAAAAGTCTTAACGTATTTGTTATATGAGATCTACTTTTGCCGATAAACTTTGACACCTTCTCTTGATCATAACTAAACTCATCAATAAGCCGTTGATAACCTTTGGCCTCTTCGATTGGATTAAGATCCTTTCTTTGTACGTTTTCAATAATAGCAATTTCTAGGGATTTTAAGTTATCAGCTTCTATCACAACAACTGGAACCTCATGAAAACCTGCTGATTGTGAAGCTTGCAATCTTCTTTCACCTGCTATTAATTCATATTTATTATCTTGATCATTTGATTTTCTGACAATTAGAGGCTGGATTATTCCTCTCTCTTTGATGGAATTTGTCAATTCATCCAGACTTTCTTTTTCAAAATATCTTCTCGGTTGATACTTGTTAGGAATAATTGAACTAATCGCAATTTTAGTTTTAGTTGATTTAACATCATTATCTCCAATCAAAGACGATAGACCTCTACCTAATCCTTTTTTTTTTTTAAATGGGTTTATCACGCAGCACTCTCCACAAGTTTATCTTGATTTATAACTTCGTCTGCGAAACTAAAGTATGCTTTACTTCCAGAACATGTTTTATCATAAATTAACACTGGCACACCATGAGAAGGTGCTTCCGATAACCTAACATTTCTAGGAACTATAGATGAGTAGACTTTTTCTTTAAAATAATTTCTAGCCTCTTTCTCGACTTCAACTGATAATTTATTTCTTCTATCAAACATCGTCAGAAGTATTCCTCGTATACTTAAATTAGGATTAAGGTTCGATTTTATACGTTCAATAGTTTTCATAAGTTGAGACAAACCCTCCAAAGCAAAAAATTCTGTCTGTAAAGGCACTATCAACGAATCCGACGCGACAAGAGCCATGATGGTTAGTAAACTAAGTGAGGGCGGACAGTCAATGAGGATATAATCGTATGATGGCCTAGAATCATTTAAAATAGAGGTTAATTCGTCCTTTAGTATGAATGCTCTTTTGCTGTTACCTGCCGTTTCAACCTCTAAACCTGATAAATCAACATTTGAACTTACTAAGTCGAGCTCTCTAAATTTAGTTTTTTGAACTACATCTGAAATTTTTTTGTTTCCATTCAATACACTATAAATTGTGTTGTCCGAATTTTCAGTATTTGATAATCCAAGACCAGTAGTTGCATTTCCTTGTGGATCTAGATCTATCACTAAAATTTTTTTACCTTTCATTGACAATCCAGCCGCAAGATTTATTACTGTTGTTGTTTTACCTACACCGCCTTTTTGATTTATTATTGAAATTATTTTTTTATACATTTTTTTTTCAAGTTAGAAATTTTTACAATCATGGACTCTTCATTTGTTAAGCTTTTTTTTTCTTCATAATTGAAGTTCCAAATTTTTAATGCTTCATCTAAAATTTTTTTTCCACTTTTACCTAAAAATATAATTATATATTTGAATTTTTTAAAATTTTGATTTGCTATTTCAAAAATTACTGGTAGCGGTTTAAATGCTCTGGAAATTATTACATCAGTTTCCAAATTTTCTTCTTTAAAAATATTTTTATTATGAATTTGATAATTTAATTTAAATTTTTTTGATACATTGTCTAAAAATTTGCTTTTGTGATAACTTTTTTCATAAAATATAATTTTAAATAATGGTTTTTTTGATTTCATTAAAATAGCCAAAAC
The DNA here is from genome assembly GCA_902562875.1 of uncultured Pelagibacteraceae bacterium. Taxonomy (GTDB): domain Bacteria; phylum Pseudomonadota; class Alphaproteobacteria; order Pelagibacterales; family Pelagibacteraceae; genus Pelagibacter. Next base: position 24,578 of record CACEVB010000005.1, read on the forward strand.
AATACCAGGTAATCCTGCCCCAGCTCCTATATCAGTACAAGTTTTAATGTCATTTTTATCAATAAAATCAATAGTTTGTGCACTATCAAGTATATGCCTTGATTTTATTGACTTTTCAGTAGATTTACTAATTAAATTTATATCCTTATTTTTAAGAATTATTTCTTTTGAATATTCCTCCAGCTCTGCCAACGTTTCACGTGAAACATTGAGGTAATTTATAATATCAATTTTAAAATTATTCGAATCAATCAAGCTATATGCTTAATAGACTTTCTTTTTACATGAGACAACAAAATATATACTGCTGCAGGAGTTACACCATCAATTCTGAGAGCCTGGCCCATAGTTCTTGGTTTCACTTGCTTAAATTTTGACTTAACTTCATTAGAAAAACCAGAAAAACTGTCATAATCAATATTATCTGGTATTATTAGGTTTTCATCTCTTTTAAATGCCAAAATATCAGCATTTTGCTTCTTGAGATAACCTCTATAATGCGAATTAATCTCCAATTGATCGTCAATTTCACGTGAAACATAAGTAATATTAGGCCATATTTCTCTTATTTTACTCATATTTACTGATTTTTGACCTAAAATTTGAGTTGCAGATCTATTTACACCATCTTTCGCTATATTGATAGAATACTCTGATGCTTTGGATGGCGTAATTAATAACTTATCCATTTGTGACTGTATTTTTTTTAGGTATTTTGATTTCTCGGTAAAGACTTCTTTTCTATAATCTGAAACTAAGCCTAAATTTATACCTTTTTGGGTTAACCTTAAATCTGCGTTATCAGATCTTAATGTAAGTCTATATTCAGCCCTAGATGTAAACATTCTATAAGGTTCGGCTACTCCCTTAGTCACAAGATCGTCTATCATAACTCCTATGTAAGCTTCTGACCTATCTAAGATGAATGGTTCTTTGCCTTGAATTGCTAAAGCAGCATTAATGCCAGCTATCAAACCTTGTGCAGCTGCCTCTTCATAACCTGTAGTTCCATTTATTTGACCTGCAAGATAAAGGCTTTTAATTTTCTTTGTTTCTAGTGTTAAAAAAAGCTCTCTTGGATCAACGTAGTCATATTCAATTGCATATCCAGGTCTTAAAATAGTAACGTTCTCTAAACCATTGATTTTACTACATATTTCTTGCTGCACTATTGCTGGTAGAGAAGTTGATATACCATTTGGATAAATTGTATTATCATTAAGACCCTCTGGTTCTAAAAATATTTGATGTCGATCTTTATCAGAGAATTTTTTTACCTTGTCTTCTATAGAGGGACAGTATCTAGGGCCAACTCCTTTTATGCTTCCGGAATACATTGCGCTTCGTTTTAAGTTTTTAGAAATAATCCTATGAACTTCAGAATTTGTATATGTCATTCTACATGAAACTTGTTTATTAATTTTCTTTTTTGTTAGGAATGAAAAAAAATAAGGATCTTCATCTGCGTGTTGAACTTCAAGATTTTGAAAATTAATTGTTCTAGCATCGAGTCTGGGTGGTGTTCCAGTTTTAAGTCTACCTATTTTAAAAGTATACTTTTTTAATTGCTCGCTAAGACCTGTTGAGGGCTTCTCGTTATATCGACCAGCAGGAGTTTTATTATCGCCTATATGTATTAAACCATTCAAAAAAGTGCCAGTAGTTAGAACTACTTTAGAAAATTTAATTTCTTTTCCTGATTGTGTAATAATGCCTTTTATCTCATTATTTAAGAAGATGAACTTAATTACAGGGTCTGAAAATATGCTTAAATTACAATAGTTTACAAGTTTTTCTTGCATATATTTTTTATATAACGATCTGTCAGATTGCGTTCGAGGACCTCTGACAGCAGGGCCTCGACTTCTGTTCAACAATCTAAATTGTATGCCAGATTTATCAGCTATTTCACCCATAACACCGTCTAGAGCATCTATTTCTCTAACTAGATGTCCTTTCCCTAAACCTCCGATTGCTGGATTACATGACATCTCACCAATTGTCTTAAAGTTATGAGTAAATAAAGCTGTATTGACACCAAGCCTTGCAGATGATGCTGCAGCTTCGCAACCAGCATGGCCCCCTCCAATTACACCTACATCGAAAAATAAATCTTTATTCATAATTGTAATTTATAATTGATATGAAAATTTACAAGTAAACACTTAAACGCGCAAATAATTGTTATAAGTTAAGTATCTACTTACCAATACAAAAATCGTTAAATATAGACCCCAAAACTTCTTCTACATCTATATTTCCTACAATCATGCCTAATTGTCTTGTGGCTAATCTTAGATCTTCTGCTGCTTTGTCAAAATCCTTAGTATCATTTTTATTTTCAAAAGACCCCAAGTAATTAATACATTGAATTAAATGTTGTCTATGTCTTTCGCGTGTGATTATTGTATCGGCTGTTGACATAAACTTGTGCTTTAATCTGTTTCTAATCTCTGAAATTAATTTATCCAAATTTTTTTCTTCTTTTATTGAGATAATTATTGGATTTAAATTCTTAAAATTTTCAAGATCCTTTGTAGATACCAAGTCTGACTTATTCAATACCAAAACGGTGCTATCAGAATTTATTAAGCTCTTCAAAACACCTGTAAAATGAACACTTTTTGGCTCTATAACGACAATATTTAGATCAGCATTTTCTGACTTTTTAAGAGCAAGCTTAATACCTCGTCTTTCTATGTCATCTTTGGCTTCTCTAATACCCGCAGTGTCTGATAAGATCACAGGATAGCCATCCAGATTTAAATAAGTCTCAATAACATCTCGAGTAGTACCAGCAATTTCAGAAACAATAGCAACCTCGCGCCTGGAAAGATAGTTCAATAAAGAGGATTTGCCAGCATTTGTTGGGCCTAGAATTGAAATTTTAAAACCCTCTCTTATTCTCTCTCCTACTTTTTGATCTTCTAAAACTTTCATGATTTCATTTTTAACGTCTGTTGTAATAGTTTTTATGTCTGAAAGTATTTCTTTTGGTAAGTCCTCATCTGGAAAATCTATTTTAGCTTCGATATTTGATAAAGCTTTTAATAGTTTTTTTCTCCATCGTTCGTATTTTTTTCCTTGATAACCAGACATAACATCAATTGCTTGTCTCCTTTGAATCTCTGTCTCGGAAGATATTAAATCACCTATACCCTCAGCTTGTAATAAATTTATTTTTTGGTTTTGAAATGCAATTTTTGTAAATTCACCAGGCTCAGCCATTCGGCAATTTTGAATTATAGATAGTGAGTCCATCAAAGCTTTTACTATAGCTCTACCTCCATGGACATGAAATTCCAGCAAATCTTCTCCTGTATAACTTTGAGGGCCGGGAAACCAAATGACTATTCCTTCATCTATAATTTCTTTAGTATTAACTTTTTTAATTTTTTTTAAAGTGGCCATTCTTGGTTTTGGCATATTTCCTTCAATCATAAGCTCGATTACAGCCTTGCAATCTGAACCTGAAACCCTGACTACTGCCAAACCTGACAGCCCAGAACCTGTAGAAAGTGCATATATTGTCATTAAATAAGTATATATAAAATAAAAGTTATATTATATTTTTTTTTGATGATTGTTTGGTTAGCATCATATCCTAAAAGTGGAAATACTTGGATTAGATCTATATTATCTACTCTTATATTTTCAGATAATGAAAATTGTAATTTTGATCATTTAAACAAAGTACCAAGGTACCCTGATAGATCACATTGCGAAGGACTGGAAGATGATTTATCAGACATAAATAAAATAAAAAAAATATGGCTAATTTCTCAGTCCAAATTAAATTTAGATAATTCAATTAAAATTTTAAAAACCCATCATGTTAATTGTAAAATAGGCGAATATGAATTTACTAATTCAGAAAATACTCTAGGAGTTATCCATGTTGTACGTGACCCCAGAAATATTATTACATCTATAAAAAATCATTATGTATTAAAAAGTTACGAAGAAGCACTAAAGTTTATTATGGACGAAAAAAAGATGATAGGAACAGGAAGAAAAATACCTCAAATAATTAGTTCATGGAAAACTAATTATATTTCATGGAAAGCAGTAAAAAAAAATTATTTGATTATTAAATACGAAGATCTAATAAAAAATACTGAGTTAGAAATTAATAAAATATTAAATTATTTATATAAACTTCATGATTTCAAAATAAATCAAGAACAAATATCAAAAGTAATTAGATCTTCATCTTTTAAGGATTTCCAGAAACTTGAAAACGAAAATAAATTCAGTGAAAATACCGTAAATTTAGAGACAAATGAGAAAATAAAATTTTTTAATCAAGGGCCGCACAATGATTGGAATAAATTGATCAGCAAAGACATAAGGCTTAAAATTGAGACAGAATTTAAATATGAAATGAGTGAATTAGGTTATTTATAAAAATTAACTAATTAAATTAAACATTGTTTGCAAATTTTTTTTATAATATTCATTTTTATTTATTGAAGAGGAATATATTTGGCTTCTAGCTTGAGATATACTTACTGTTTTAATGGGTGTTTTTGTGGATCGATGATGGTTAAAACAATTCTCATCAAAATCTAATTCACAAAAATCCAATAATTTTTTTACTTCTGTATTTTTATTTCTAATTAGGTTTTCATAATTAATATTGTAAATTGAGTCTTTTAATTTAAATGTCCAAAATTTCATCAAATCTTTATATAATATATAAAAATTTCCTATATCTTCTTCAGAGTACGACCAATCCATTAAATATGATGAAAAAAGGTTTTTATATATTGATAAACAGATGTCTTTTGGATTTCTTGTGCAATGAATTATCTTAGAATTATTAAAAAAAATTTTTATAATTCCCAACCATTTAAAATTCATCACAGCCTTATCAGTTATTATATAATTTTTAAATTTGTGAAATTCTAATAATTTATGATAATCATCCTCGATTTTAGAACTCTCCATGTGCATCTCTTCTAGTATTTTCTGTTTATTTAATTTGCCGTCTTCAAATAAATTATCAATCACAGATTTATTTAGGTAATCTAATTCACCTGCACCATCTACTTTATTATGAGAGGCTATAATCTGTTCAACTAAAGTTGTTCCAGACCTTGGCATACCACAAATGAATATTATTTTTTTATTTTTATTATTAAAAATTCTTTTCTCTAAATCTATTTTAGAAAAAAAATCTTTAATTGTTGAAAATTTTTCCTTTTCTTTTTCTAAGTTAAACTTAGAAAATTTTTTTTTTATTTGATTAGCATTCCTTACATACATGAAAGATTTTTCATGATCTCCAATATCATCAAAAGCTTTTCCCAAAGCATAAAATAAATCTGTTTTCTTTTCGTCTACTAAATTGGAAGACTTAGAAAGATTCAACATTTCATTTAAATGGTTATTTTCAATATTATACTCTGTCATAGTGCTAAGACCCCTGTGTGCTATAGTATTATTTGGATCTAATAACAAAATTTTTTTTAAATAATCTATAGCTTTATTAAATTTACCTATGCTTTGGTAACAGTGAGCAGAGCTAAATAATATCATTAAATTATTTGGATCTATCAAAAGAGCCTTTTCAAATAATAAAATGGCACCTTCATTATCTGATAAGGATTGTTTTAAGTTTGCATAATTGTTTAAACATTTTATATTTTTATTATCATTCTTTAAAATTTCTTCATAGAGTTTGATCGCCATTTCAAATTTACCTATAGTTTTGTATGAGTTTGCCAGATTGTTTTTTGCAGCATCATTATGAATATCTAACTCTAAAGATTTTCTAAAATAATCTATTGATTTTTTAATCTTTAATCCTCTTTGTAAGATCAATCCACCAAGGTTGTATATATAAGAATTTTTAGGAAATTTTTTAATTAAATGATTACAATTTCTCATTGCTTCATTTAATTGATTAGATTGTATATTTATATTTATTTTATTTATCTCTTTTTCAAAATTCATAAATTTAAAAGTACAAAAGACAATATTCTAAAGAGTTATATTATGCGGGTTTATTCATTGAATTAAAAAATTCAGCGTTATTCTTAGTATTTTTAAGTTTAGAATTTACAAAATCTATAGCGTCCATTGGGCCCATTGGGGCAATAATCCTTCTCAAAACATTCATTTTTTGGAGATCGGTTTTATCAAATAAAAGTTCCTCCCTTCTGGTTCCTGATTTTGTAATATCCATTGCAGGAAACATTCTTTTTTCCGAAATTTTTCTATCTAAAATTGTTTCACTATTACCTGTTCCTTTAAATTCTTCAAAAATCACCTCATCCATTCTGCTTCCTGTGTCTATTAGTGCGGTTGCTATAATTGTTAGAGATCCTCCCTCCTCAATATTCCTTGCTGCTCCAAAAAATCTTTTTGGTCTTTGAAGAGCATTTGCATCTACACCTCCAGTTAAAACTTTTCCAGAACTTGGTATTACAGCGTTATATGCTCTTCCTAATCGAGTTATCGAGTCTAATAATATTACTACATCTTTTTTGTGTTCTGTAAGTCTTTTAGCTTTTTCGATAACCATTTCTGCAACAGCAACGTGTCTTTGTGCAGGCTCGTCAAATGTGGAACTGATTACCTCACCCTTAACGGTACGTTGCATATCTGTAACCTCCTCTGGCCTTTCGTCAATTAACAGAACCATCAAGTAACACTCTGGATGATTGGCCGTTATTGAGTTTGCAATACTTTGCAGTATCATTGTCTTGCCAGCTTTTGGTGGTGAAATTATTAAAGATCTTTGCCCTTTCCCAATAGGGCTGACAAGGTCTATTAATCTTGCGGTTAAATCAGGTTTGGTTTCTGTTTTGTTTGTCTCAACTTCCATCACTAATTGCTTATTTGGATATAGCGGTGTAAGGTTATCAAAGGCTATCTTATGTCTTACATTTTGAGGCTCACCAAAGTTTATATTATTAACTTGTAGCATGGCGAAGTATCTTTCTCCTTCTTTGGGAGCTCTAATTGGCCCCTCTACAGTGTCTCCTGTTCGTAATCCAAATCTTCTTATTTGACTTGGACTTACATATATATCATCAGCACCTGGTAAATAGTTAGATTCCATTGCTCGTAAGAAACCAAATCCATCTTGTAACAATTGTAAAACACCACCACCTGTAATTTCTTCACCCTTTTCAGCAAGTTTTTTCAATATTGCAAAATAGATTTCTTGTCTTCTTAACGTGCTTGCATTTTCTATACCCAATTTTTCAGCTTCAGATATGAGATTTTCAGAAGTTTTACTTTTTAGTTCTTGTATATTCATTGTGTGGGATTAATAATTAGATAGCTTTAATATATATGCTCTAAATATAAATTCAACCCCTGATTATCTTTAAATAAAGAAAAAAAAGGTTAAATTAAGCTATAATAATATGGAAAACTCAGATACAGAATTTAAGGCTTTTGGGAGAAGCATTGAAAGTATATCGCTTTACTATGGGATGTTCCTAATATTATGGGGTGTAATTATAAGCTTTGTTGCTAAAAGCTCGTCTTTTACATCTTATATCCCATCTTATATAGGTTTAATTATTTTTGTATTTTCGATTTTATCAATTAAATTTCCATCAAAGAAAAAAATATTAATGCATATTGTAGCTCTATTTGGATTAATTGCTTTTTTGGGTGGTCTAGACTTGATTAGATTGATTGTAAAAAATAACTTATTTGATAATTTATGGGCTGATATATCAAAAATAATGATGTTGATTACAGGTTTGTGTTTTTTAATTTTATGCTTTAAATCATTTCTGCACGCAAGAAAAGTCAATTCAAACTAGAGAATTAATTGAAAGTGTCATTTATTTCTTTAGCAAAACTTTTTACATTGTCCCAGTTAGTAAACTCATAAATTTTGTTAGTATCGGTAGGTCCTTTAGTTATAAACATAATAAATCTAATAATTTGTTTATTAAAAAAATTATATTTTGGGTAGTCTACTTTTCCAGCAAAAACGCCTAATTTATCTGGTGTCCATTTAGTTTTTATTAAAAACTTTTGGACATACGGGTTAGTATCAGGAGTATCTTTCCCTTGCTTGCGGGCGACAACGTTGACAGAAAAAAAAACATTTTTTTTAGTTTTAAGAAGCTGAGAATTTTTTTTTACGAAACTTAATATTTTAGGACTATGTTTTCCGTATCTTATACTTGCACCTATTATTATAAGATCGTAATTTTCTAAATTAACTTCTGAAATATTATCAATTGATACTATTTTATGCTCATGTTTATTTTTCAAGTATTCTTTTATTGCTTCGCAAATTTTTCTTGTTTGACCGTCTGTGCTGGAATAAATTATAGCCGATTTCATTAAATTATATATATTTCGTAATTAGGTACTTAAATAACTGTATGTGGTTATCGTTGTCGTTTAAACAAGGTATAAAATCAAAGTTTACACCACCTGCATCGACAAAACTAGCTTTGCCCTCCATCGATATTTCTTCTAGTGTTTCTACACAATCCGAAGCGAATCCGGGACATATTACTAAAATATTTTTTTTCCCTTCCTTTGGTAATTTTTCTAATGTTTTATCAGTATAGGGTTGTAACCACTCCTGAGGCCCAAATCTAGATTGAAACGTTGTCATAATAGGTATTTCAAATTGAAGTTTTTCATTTATTAATCTGGTGGTTTTATGACAGTAGCAATGATATGGGTCTCCCTTGTCAAAATATTTTTTTGGAATACCGTGATAAGACGCCATTATGATATCTGGTTTCCAATTTATTTGACTCAACTTATCTTCTATAGAATTACAAATGGCTTCGATATATAAAGGTTCAGACTCGTAATGTGGTATTATTTGTAAACTGGGTTGCCACCTCATTTTTGATAATGTTCTGTAAACCTCGTCGCAAACAGTGGCTGTGGTAGCGGCAGCATATTGTGGATATAATGGAAGAATGACAAGATTCTCACAACCTGCATCTTTCAGGTCAATAATTTTACTTTTTATACTAGGCTGTCCATACCTCATTGCATAGTCAATAATTAATCGGTCATTTCCTATTTCACTGTTTAATTTTTTAGACTGCATTTCGGTATAATATCTTAAGGGTGACATGTTTATATTCTTCATCCAAATTTTTTTATAAGCTTTTGCAGTTTTAGAGGGTCTAAAAGTTAAAATGAATAAATTGAGTATTATTTGCCAAATAATCGGGTTTACTTCTATCACTCTTCTATCTGATAAAAATTCTTTCAAATATTTTCTTATATCAAGCCAGTTAGTTGAGTTTGGGGTTCCTAAGTTTATAATTAAAACTCCCGTCTTACCAAATTTCACTGAAGGATGATTTTTATCCATTAATAATCTTTCACTAATTTTACTAAATATTCTATCATATTGGGATCTGTTTGTGGGAGAACTCCGTGCCCCAAGTTAAAAATATGAGGATGATCTTTAAAATTATCTAAAATAGCTAAAGTATTTTTTTTTATATTGTTGACGTCTGACAATAAGATTTTTGGGTCTAAGTTTCCTTGAGTTGGTATTTTGATTTCTTTAACAATTCTTTTAATATCAACATTATAATCAAGACTTATAACACTTGGATTTACCTCATTTATAAACTCAACATAATTTTTTGTTTCTCTTGGAAAGCAGATGACAGGAATATTTAGAGACTTAATAAATTCTACTAATTCAGCATTAGGTTTGTAAATCAAATCCCCTACATCTTTTTTATTTACTAATCCTGCCCAACTATCAAATATCTGAATTATATCTGCTCCGTTTTTAATCTGGTTTTTTATATGAATCTTAAGATATTTAATTATAACTTGAATTAACCTTTTGTTTTCTTTTAAATTTTCTAGTTTACTATTAAGTTCTTTTTTTGGAGATTGTTTATTTAACATATAGACCAAAATAGTCCAAGGTGCTCCCACAAAGCCAATAAGGCTTTTATTTTGACTAATCAAACTGTGGGATACTTTTTTTATTGATCTATATACCGGTAAAAGTTTTTCTGTAAACTCATTTTCGTCTGTGCTTGAAAAATTTACATTTTCCAGCTCTCCGAGTATTGGCCCAAAATTTTTTTTAAATTCTACTTCTTGACCAATCCCATAAGGTAACATTAAAATATCCGAAAATATTATTGCAGCATCAATATTAAACCTTTTCAATGGTTGTAGAGTAATTTCTGGCACAAGTATTTCATTTAAACATAATTTTATAAAATCTGAATTTTCTTTTCTAATTTTCCTAAATTCAGGTAGATATCTTCCTGCTTGTCTCATTAACCATATAGGTTTCTGAGTGGTAGACCCTTCATTAACGACTTTCTTTATTAAGTTCATAATATATAAATAAATAATTTAAGGTATTATTAGTAGTATAGCCTGTGAATTAAGATAATTATTCGAAATTAACAAGATATAAACTTTTTTTAAAGGTTTAATTTTTAAAAAAAAGCTTATTAATCAACGCATATTACAATATTTACTATGTTATAAAAAATGATGTATATATTTTTTAACATGTCCAAAAATGTTAATAAATATTATAAATATTATTAAATTTGGGATTTTTGGTAAGATTAAACTTTAATTATTAAACAATAATTTTTTTGCACAAAGTTATACATGAGAAATAAACATCAAATATATCTAGTTTCAGATTCGACTGGTGAAACAATTGACAGAATATTTACGGCTCTTAAAGCTCAGTTTTCGATATTTAAATATAAAAAACATCAATTTTCATTTACCAGAACCAAAAATCAAGTTAACGAAATAATTAAAATTTCATCTAAAAATAAAAATTCAGTAATACTTTACACTCTAGTAGATGCACAACTTACTAACTTCCTAATCAAAGAAGCAGCAAAGAAAGGTATCCCTTGTTTTGGAGTTCTTGGAGAACTTATTAAAAATTTTTCTGAAATACTTAAACAGGACGCTCTAAATATTCCTAGCAGACAACATAAAATGAACGAAGAGTATTATGACAGAGTTGAAGCTATACAATTCACCATGAGGCATGATGATGGTAGAGATTTAAAAGATATAGAAAATTCAGACATTATAATATTAGGAGTTAGCAGAACGAGCAAGACACCGACATCAATATATTTGGCGAACAGAGGCTTTAAGACATCAAATATTCCATTAGTTAATCAAAACTCAATACCAGAAAACTTAAAGAAAAATGAAAAGAACATATGTATTGTGGGTCTTACAACAGATCCTGAAAGGCTGATAGATTTAAGAAAGAATAGATTAAGAAGTCTTAAAGAAAATGAAAAATCAAGTTACACAAATTTAAAAAAAATTTCAGAAGAAATTTATGAGGCTCGTAAAGCTTTTAAAAAATATAAATGGCCTGTTATTGATGTTACAAGAAAATCAGTAGAGGAAACAGCGGCATCTATAATAAAAATATACGAAATTAATAAAAAGAATGTTTAATCTAATATTGGCTTCAAAAAGCAAAATAAGACAAAAAATACTCAAAGAAAACGGGCTGAACTTTGAAGTTGTACCATCAAATATAGATGAAGAACCAGTTAAAGAAAGTCTTATTAGTGAGGGGGCATCTCCAGAATTAATAAGCAAGAATCTTGCAGAGCTAAAAGCTAATAAAGTTAGTCAACTAAATGATGGGAAAATGGTTTTAGGTGCTGATAGCATAATTGATTTGAATAATGAAGTAATTTCTAAACCAAATGATAGAAATGAAGCCATGAATATTTTAGAAAAATTAAATGGTAAATCACATTACTTAATAAGCTCGGTTTGCATTTCAAAAAATGGCACGATGGTTTGGAATCATACTGATAAGGCAAAGCTCAAAATGAAAAATTTTAAAAAAATTGAACTAGAGAATTATTTATCAAAAATTAGCGATGAAAAACTATACTCTTACAACGTTTATCAAATAGAGGATGAAGGAAAAAACCTTTTTGAAAAAATAGTTGGCGATAAAAATACCATAATGGGCTTACCAATAAAAAATATAAAGGAATATCTAAAAAATTTATGATGATCTTAGTTTGGTTTGTTGCGTGTATTATTTTTGCATTTGTTAACAAATTTTTAGGTGATTCAGGACATGCGCTTGAATTGTTTGCTGTTCTAATTGGAATAGCTTTATTCCTAATAAACAGATTGAAAAAAAAAAATTATACAAAATGAAAAAATATATTGTAATAGGAAATCCAATTGATCATTCACTATCACCAAAACTTCATAACTATTGGTTAAAAAAAAACAATATTTATGCTGAATACGATAAAAGTTTGATTCAGAAGTCTGATCTGAGTAATATAATAAAGAGTATCAAAAATAAAGATGTAGAAGGTGCAAACGTTACAGTACCATTTAAGAGCGAAATAATAAATTACCTTGACGAACTAAGCCCAGAAGCAAATAACACAAAATCTGTTAACACTCTGCTAAATGAAAACGGTAAAGTTATTGGACACAATACAGATATAGCAGGATTTGAGCTTGCAATCAGACATACAAAATATGATCTTTCAAATAAAAAAATATTAATTTTAGGTGCAGGCGGTGTTGTTTCATCAGTAATTTGTGCATTAAATAAGTCTAGAGTTAAAAAGATAACAGTTATGAATAGAACATTTTCAAAAGCCGAAACATTAAAAGAGTTGTTTCAAAACATCGAAATTATAAAATGGGGTTCAGCTGTTCCATTTGACATGATTATAAATGCAACAAGTCTCGGACTTAACGAAAAAGACCAGATAAACTTAAATTTTGAAAACATCGGTGAAAATAAATTTTTTTACGATATTATATACAATCCTAGACAAACCAATTTTTTAAAAAATGCTAAGAAAAATTTTCATAAAACTGAAAATGGTAAAATGATGTTCATTTATCAAGCACACCAAGCATTCACAATTTGGCATAAAATAATGCCTAAAATAAATAAGGAAGTAATTGATTTAATATAGAAAATGAGAAGAATTGGTATATTGGGCGATATAGGATCAGGCAAAAGTTATGTTTCGAAATTATTTGGTTTTCCTGTGTTTAACGCAGATGAAGAAGTAAATAAAATTTATAAAAATGAAAAAAAATGCTTTAATCAATTGAGAAAAAAATTTCCAAAGTTTATATCAAAATTTCCAGTTGATAAACTTCAAATTATAAATTTAATTTTAGATAATAAAAAAAATATATATAAATTAGGAAAAGTGGTCCATCCCTTTGTTGGAAGAAGTTTAAAAAAATTTTTAAAAAAAAACTACAAAAAAAATGTAATTCTAGACATACCATTACTATTAGAAAATAAAATTTTGAGGGAAGACTTATATTTGATATTTGTTGAAGCAAAACAGAGCATAATTAAAAAAAAACTTCATAAAAGACCAGGATTTAACAATAAAATTTACAAGATAATGAAAAAAAGTCAGTTCCCTTTGACTTTAAAAAAAAGAGCAAGTGATATAATTATTAAAAATAACTTCAAAAAAGTAGAAATTTTAAAACAGATATATAAAATTAAAAAAAAATTAAATGAATGATAGAAATTATCCTTGATACAGAAACAACAGGTTTATCAGTAAAAGATGGTCACAGAATTGTTGAAATAGGCTGTTTAGAATTAGATGATTTGATTCCTACGGGAAAAAAATTTCATTGCTATTTAAACCCGGAGAGAAAAGTTTCAGAGAGCGCGTTCAAAGTACATGGATATACTGATGAATTCTTATCTAAACAAAAGAAATTCAAAGATATTGCTAGAGAATTCCTTGATTTTTTGAGTGATAAAAAATTAATTATACATAACGCAGAATTTGATATTTCCCATTTGAATAACGAATTGGAAATTGCCGGACTAGAAAAGATCAGTAAAGAGAATGTTGTGGATACTTTACAAATTGCTAAATCTAAATATCCCGGGTCGAGCTCAAGTTTAGATGCATTATGTAAAAGGTTTCGCATAGATAACTCCAAAAGAGAAAAACATAATGCCATAATTGACTGTGAATTATTATCTAAAGTATATGTGAATCTTCTGGATCAAAAAGAACCATCGCTCAAATTTTTAGAAAATCAGAACAATGTTGAAAACTTTGTAATGGAAAAAAATATAAAATACTCAAAAGTAGTTATTGCACCAACAGAAGATGAAAAAAGAAAACATACCAATTATCTAAAAAAATTTTTGAAAAAAAATTATTTTAATTAAGTCTTTCGTTGTATAGTTTTTCAAAATCAATTTTTTTTTCAAATTTAATGTTAGGAAACCCAGAGTCATGTAAGAGATTTATAAATATTCTTTCCAAGTTTTTATATATTTCTTTTTGGACATCGCACAAAATTATTTTTTCTAAAATTTTTTTATCTTTCAGATCATCATCAATTTTAATAATTGTTGCATAAACCAATGTAAACAACGATTGTTTATCGTTATTATTTTTATCTTTAAATGACAATGTTGTACTAACTTCAACCATCTTATTTTTAAGTGCTTTTGAATTTATATCTATTCCTAACTGATAGGATGAGATGCGGTCCTTAACGAATAATAATGTTTCTGTATCTTTCGTTTCAACAGATAAATCTTTAATAAAGTTCAATAATATTTTATATGGTTTTTTCATAGTCATTTTTCCTCCTCAATATCCTCGGACTCTCCTTCAATAAAATTTTTATTTTTAATATTATTCTTTTTATATTTTTTCGAAATTTTATTGAAAAAAATCTTTCTAGTTGGAGGAAAAATTAATAAAAGGCCAAAAATATCAGTTGCAAATCCAGGAAAAATTAATAATACAGCAGCAACTGCTAAAGCGGCGCCCGAAATAATTTCGTATAATGGGACTTCGTTTTTCGTTAATTGAGAAACACCAGATTTTAATGTGTTAAATCCCTCATATCTTGCGTACCAAACACCTAATAAAGCAGTTAACAAAATTAAAGTTATAGTAGTTATGGCTCCTATTTGAGACCCAATTTTTATAAATAAGTATATTTCTATTAGAGGAATTAGTATAATTAGTAATAAAACTGAGTTCATTTGTCTTTAGTGTAAATTGTCAGTTGAAATTAATCAACATAGTAAATATTATAAGTTTATGAGTTATAGCTTTGAATACATAGATATTATACTTTTAGCAATGATCGCAGGATTTATTTTTCTTCGATTGAGAGGTATTTTAGGAAAAAAAACTGGCTATGAGGATGATGTTACGGCAAGTTTTCCTCATGATTTTCCTCAAAAGGCTCCTGAAAAAAAATTAGATGCAAAATCTTTCGATGTTAAGGAACAAAAAGAATTTCTTAAAGGAGCAAATATTGCTTACGAAACAATAATTACTAGCTTTGCAAGCGGAGATGTCAAAAAAATTCAGTATCTTCTTGATAATAATGTTTATCAACAATTTAATGAGGCTATTAAAGATAGAAAATCAAAAGGTCATATATCTGAAACTACATTCATTGGTATAAGTTCTTCTGAAGTCAAAGAACATAAACAAAACAACAACATGTTAGAAGTAACTGTAAATTTTGTAAGTGAGATAATTTCATCTATTAAAGACAAAGAAAAAAAAATTATATCTGGAAACCCGGATAAAATAAAAAAAGTTTACGATACGTGGAAGTTTTCTAGGGATACAAATTCAAAAAATCCAGACTGGTTATTGGTAGATACCCAAGTTTAATTGATTAAGAAAATTTCAAAAAAAGATAAAATAGTTTGGGAGAAGTTTCTCAGAGGTAATGAAAAATTATATAATAAAGATGTTACAAACGAAATTAGATACGAGGATGAAATTAAAACAATAGATTTGCATGGATATACACTTAGAGATGCAAATATTGCAGTTAAAAATTTAATAATTAAATCATATAATAAAAAAGTTAATAAGATCGTTGTGATTACAGGAAAAGGAATGAGATCAAAAAATCAAGAGGATCCATACAAATCTAGCAAATTAAGTATATTAAAATACTCAGTGCCGGAATTTATACAGAATGATGATGAACTACTGAATAAGATAAAAAAATTAGATTTAAATAGTGGTGATTTTACAATTTATCTAAAAAGAAAAAAATGAAAATAAATATTAAAGAAAAAACAAAATCATTAAATGAAAAATTAAAAAAAAATTTTTCAAAGAACAGAGATAATATCTCAAAAGTAAAAAAAAACCTGAAAATTAAGATTAAAAACTTTTATGATTGGGTTAAAGGTGCTGAATTAATTGAGTTGGAAATGTGCGATACAAGTGATGATCCAGTTAGACCTGAATTATCAAATGATTTCAGAACAAGCTATGGAAGAAAAATTTTTGGTGTAAAATATCAAAATGAAATTCATGCAGTAATGTGTTTTGCATTTACAAATGATATACCCAAAACAGTGGATGAACTTGATAGATTTAGTAAAGATGCTTTTTTACAAAGCACACATAGAGATCAAAATGTTGGACAAATAGCAATTGCATACACAGTTTGGTCAAAGAAAAAGGGAGGTGGAAAACTGATTGTTGAAGAAGTTTACAAAATGATAAAAAAATCCAATCATCTAAATAGATTAGTAACACTCTCTCCTTTAACAGAAATGGCTAGAAAATTTCACCTAAGAAATGGGGCTGTGGAGCTTCAAGTGAATGAAGAGACTCAAAACTTTGAATATGAAGTTATAAAATAAATTTTGATAGATCTGAGTCTTTAGTTAACTCGCCTAAATTTTCTTTTATATAGGTAGAATCTACCACAATTTTTTCACCAGCTTTATCAGTTGCGGTAAAACTAATTTCATCTAATACTCTTTCAATAATAGTATGTAATCTTCTTGCACCTATATTCTCCACTGTTGAGTTTACTTCCATAGCAATATCCGCAATAGTATTTATCCCATCTTCTGTAAACTCCAAATCTACTTTTTCAGTTTGAAGAAGTGCTTTATATTGCTTTATTAAACTATTATCTGGTTCTTTAAGTATTCTTTTGAAATCTTCACTAGTCAATGGATCAAGCTCGACTCGAATAGGTAGTCTTCCTTGTAATTCTGGTAATAGATCTGAGGGTTTTGCTAGTTGAAAAGCACCAGATGCTATAAACAAAATATGATCCGTTTTTACAGGCCCATATTTAGTACTAACAGTCGTACCTTCTATTAATGGTAATAAATCTCTTTGCACACCCTCTCTTGAAACGTCGCCACCAACTCTATCTGTTCTTGCAGAAATTTTGTCTATCTCGTCAAGAAAAACAATTCCATTATTCTCTGTAGTATTTTTTGCAGATTTTATTATTTTATCTTGCTCTATAAGTTTATCAGACTCCTCATTCATTAAAATTTCATAAGACTCTTTTACTGACATTTTTTTTCTTTTTGGCTTACTACCCATAGATTTTCCAAGCATATCGGAAATATTAATCATCCCAATATTTGCCCCGGGCATTCCTGGGATTTCAAATGAAGGCATACCTCCACTTTCACTCACAGCAATCTCAATCTCATTTTCATCTAAATCACCACTTCGCAAACGTTTACGGAAACTCTCTCTTGTGGCAACGCTTGCTTTTGGGCCAACTAATGCATCTAGAACTCTCTCTTCGGCTAATTTTTGGACTTGAGCTTTAACCTCTTTTCTCTTTTTTACTTTTTCCATAGAGATTGCTATTTCTAATAAATCTCTAACGATTTGTTCAACATCTCTACCAACGTAACCTACTTCAGTAAATCTTGTAGCCTCAACTTTTACAAAAGGAGCCTCAGCGAGTTTTGATAGTCTTCTTGAAATCTCTGTCTTACCTACACCAGTTGGACCTATCATTAAGATATTTTTAGGTAAAACCTCATCTTTCATATCTCCAGTTAATGCTTGTCTTCTCCATCTATTTCTTAAAGCTATTGCAACTGCTCTTTTGGCTTTATTTTGTCCGACCACAAATCTATCTAATTCTGATACGATCTCTCTTGGGGAAAGAGAAGTGGTTAAATTTTCTTTTTCCTCTTTTTTATCTTTAGGTTTTAAAGTTGTTACGTTTGATTTTTCCATTATACTTTTTCAATATTTAAATTATTATTTGTGAATACACATATATCAGAAGCTACTTTAATTGCTTTTTTTGCAACTTCTTCTGCGGACATATCGGTATCCATTAAAACCTTTGCAGCCGCTAATGCATAATTTCCACCCGAACCTATTCCAATAACATCACCTTCTGGCTCTAAAACATCTCCTGTACCAGAGATTATAAAACTTTTTTCTTTATCAGCCACAGCCATTAAAGCCTCTAATCTTCTCAAATATTTATCAGTTCTCCAATCTTTTGCTAACTCCACAGCAGATCTTGAAAGATTACCTGCATGTTTTTCTAATTTTGATTCTAATCTCTCAAATAAAGTTAGAGCGTCTGCGGTTGATCCTGCAAATCCAGCTACGACATCTCTTTTTTCAATTCTTCTAACTTTCTTAGCTGTGCTTTTGATAACAGTGTTTCCCATGCTAACTTGTCCGTCTCCTGCCACAACTACGTCATTTTTTTTTCTTACTAATACAATTGTTGTCATAATCATTAGATGGAGATTATTTTTTATACTTCAAGAGGATGAGACTATTATTGATATAGCGAGATAATCGCTATATATGTTGTTTAAAAATGAAGAGAAAAGCTAAAATAAATAGGAAAACAAAAGAAACCAGCATATCTGTTGATATGAATATTGATGGTAAGGGTAAATATAAAATTGATACAGGGATTGGTTTTCTTAATCACATGCTTGAACAATTATCAAAACACTCTTCAATTGATATGAATATAAAAGCTAAAGGAGATACTCACATTGATCTTCATCATACAACAGAAGATTCTGGCATCGCAATTGGCGAATGTTTAAAAAAAGCATCTAATAAATTTAAGGGAATTAGACGTTACTCTCACGCATTAATCCCTATGGATGAAGCTTTAACAAGAGTAGTAATAGATGTTTCAAATAGACCTTACTTAATATGGAACGTAAAATTAAAGGTTGAGAAATTAGGAGAAATGGATACAGAGCTTTTTAAAGAGTGGTTTCAGGCATTCTCTCAGTCCGCAGGAATTACTTTACATGTAGAAAATATCTATGGTGATAATAGTCACCACATTATAGAATCATGCTTTAAAGGCCTAGCCAGATCATTAAGAACTGCAATGGAGATAGATCCAAGAAATAAAAAAACTATTCCATCCACAAAAGGTTCTTTATAAAATTAAAGAATTGATGAAACTATCTATTGTTGATTACAAATCAGGTAACATAAGTTCTGTTATCAATTCGTTTAAAGAGGTAGCAAAAGATAAAGTAAATATTGAAGTCACATCTGACATTAAAAAAATAGGCTCAAGTGATAAAGTAGTTTTGCCAGGACAGGGCTCTTTTAAAAGTTGTATTGAGGCTTTAAATAATATTAGCGGTCTAGTGGATGAACTGAATGAATTTGCAATTAATAAAAAAAAACCATTACTAGGTATTTGTGTAGGTTTACAAATGTTTGCCGATGTTGGCTACGAAGAAACAGAAACAAATGGTTTAGGCTGGATATCAGGAAAAGTTTCAAAAATCGATAATCAGAACGGAAAATATAAACTCCCTCATATTGGTTGGAATGAAATTAATATTGTCAAAGATAGTCAGATTTTTAAAAATATAGAAAACAATTCTCATATGTACTTTGTTCATAGTTATGAGTTTATACCTAATGATAATAAAGTTATTTCAGCAACTACTGATTATTCAACAAAAGTAGTTTGTTCAGTTGAAAAAGAAAATATTTTTGGAACACAATTTCACCCAGAAAAAAGTGATAAAGCTGGTCTAAAATTAGTTAATAATTTTATAAATTTGTAAATGAAAATTTTTCCCGCGATAGATATTAAAGACAAAAAATGTGTAAGATTAGTTAAAGGAAACTTTGATAATAAAACTGAGTATGAAATGTCCCCTGTTGAACAAGCCCGCAAGTATAAAGATAGTGGTTTTAAAAATTTACATATTATAGATCTAGATGGAGCTCTAACTGGTGAAACTGTAAATTTAGAAATTATTGAAGATATAGTTAAAAAATTTGATATTAATATAGAAGTGGGTGGTGGTGTAAGAAACTTCGATAGTATTCAAAAATATACCGATGCTGGTGTTGAAAAAGTTATACTAGGAAGTGCTGCAATCAATGATAAGGAATTTTTAGAGAATGCCTGCAACAAATTTCCAAATAAAATTGCTTTAGGCTTAGATGCTAAAGACGGATATTTGGCTGTTTCTGGGTGGAAAAAAAATTCTAATTTTAAAACTTTAGATTTTTTAAAAGAAGTAAACGAATATGGAGTATCAAGATTAATTTATACAGATATTAATAAAGATGGAATGAAAACAAGCCCGAATTTTGAAGGGACTGAAAAAATAGCCAATACTTCAAACTTTCCTGTAATAATTTCAGGAGGCGTTTCATCAATAGAAGATATAAAAAAAGCAAAGGAGCTAAACAACAAGAACATAGAGGGCATAATAGTGGGAAAAGCAATTTATGATGGAGACATAAAACTAGAAGATTTAGCAAAGGAGATTGATGCTTAAAAATAGAATAATACCTTGCTTAGATGTCAAGAATGGCAGGGTTGTTAAAGGAATAAATTTTGTTGATTTACAGGATGCTGGAGATCCTGTTGAGCAAGCTAAAATTTATAGTGATGGTGGTGCAGATGAAATTTGTTTCTTAGATATAACTGCTTCTAATGAAAATCGAGATACAATCTACGAGGTTGTGAAAGAAACTTCAAAAAAATGCTTTGTGCCTTTAACGGTAGGGGGCGGTGTAAGAAATGTTGAAGATATAAATAAACTACTAAACTGTGGTGCAGATAAGGTATCTATAAATACCGCAGCAGTACAAGATGCAAATGTAGTGGTTGAAAGTTCAAAAAAATTTGGATCGCAATGTATTGTTGTTGCTATTGATGCTAAAAAAAATGGAGACAAATGGGATGTATACACTCATGGTGGAAGAAATAATTCAGGATTAGATGCTTTAGAGTTTGCCAAAAAAATGGAAGTTAGTGGAGCAGGAGAACTATTAGTTACTTCTATGGATAGAGACGGAACTCAAATTGGGTATGATATTGAACTAATGAAAAAGATATCAAAGAAGGTTAATATTCCATTAATAGCATCGGGAGGTGTAGGTATTCTTGATCATATGGTTGAAGGCATAAAAGAAGGAAACGCCAGCGCTGTTCTTGCAGCTTCAATATTTCATTATGGAACGCATTCTGTTATAGAAGCAAAAGAATATTTAAATAGCAAAGGAATACCAGTAAGAATTTGATGTTAAAAACTTTAGAGGAATTGATAGAATTAATTAGAGAGAGAAAAAAAAGCTCTGATGAGAGTTCATACACTAAAAAACTACTTCATGATAAAAATCTTAGCTTAGAGAAAGTTAAAGAAGAAGTTGGTGAACTTATAGAGGCAGTTGATAAAAATACTAATACTGTTCACGAGGCTGCAGATGTTTTATACCATCTGATGGTATATCTAGAGGCAAATAACATAAATATAGAAGATGTTATGGCCGAATTAGAAAAACGTAAGAAATAACTTCATTAATTTAATATTATTTGCTACAAATCTAATAAAAATTAGGTTTATTGCGGATTGCCTGATTAAATAAATCTATAATTAAATTATGAGTCATAAATATTATAAACCCGCAAAGTCAAGATTACATAGAAGTGAATTAGCAGTGCCAGGCTCTGCTCCTAAAATGTTTGAAAAAGCACTTAATTCAGATGCTGATTACGTTTTTTTAGATTTAGAGGATGCTGTCTCACCAAATGATAAAATAGCTGCAAGAGAAAATACGATTAAAGCTCTAAAAGAGATTAATTGGAGAGAAAAAGGAAAAACAATATCAGTGAGAATAAATGGATTAGATACTCACTATATGTATCGTGATGTAATAGACATTGTAGAACAAGTTGGAGATAAAGTAGACACAATATTAATTCCTAAAGCAGGAACTGCTAGCGATGTTTATATGGTTGATTGTTTGTTGACGCAGATTGAAGAGAGTAAAAAAATTAAAAATAAAATCGGTTTAGAGTGCCTGATAGAAACAGCACTCGGAATGTCTAACATAAAAGAAATTGCAACTTCTAGCGAAAGATTAGAAGCACTTCATTTTGGTGTTGCAGATTATGCGGCAAGTTTGAGAGCAAGAACAGTAGTTATTGGAGGACTAAATCCAGATTATCCTGGAGATCAATGGCATCACGGTTTATCTCAAATGGTTATGACTTGTAGAGCTTATGGATTAAGAGCTATAGACGGACCGTTTGGAGATTTTAATGATCCCGATGGATATATTCTTTCTGCAAAAAGGGCTGCAGCAATTGGAATCGAGGGAAAATGGGCAATTCATCCTTCTCAAATCGAATTAGCAAACCAAGTTTTCACACCTCCAGAGGCAGAAGTAAAAAAAGCAAAAAGAATTATAGATGAACTCGATAAAGCTGCTAAGGAAGGCAAAGGTGCTGCTCAATTAGATGGTAGAATGATAGATGCTGCGTCAGCTCGTATGGCTGAAAATATTGTTAACATAGATAAACTAATTCAAAAAAAGTAATATGGATATTCACGAATACCAAGCAAAAAAACTATTAGCTGAATTTGGAGTTGTTATTCCAAGAGGTGGAATTGCCTATAGTCCAGAAAACGCTGAAAATAAAGCTCGAGAAATCGGTGGATCTAAATGGGTTGTTAAAGCACAAATACATTCGGGAGCAAGAGGTAAGGCTGGCGGAATTATTTTATGCAACTCTCCTTTAGAGGTAGCACAAGCAACTGATAAGCTTTTAGGAAAAAAATTAGTTACAAATCAGACAGGACCTCAAGGAAAAATAGTAAATAGAATTTATGTTGAAGAGGCAACAGATATCAAAAAAGAGTTTTATTTAGGCTTAGTTTTTGACAGAAGTTCTGAGAGCATTATGGTTGTAGCTTCCACTGAAGGGGGTATGAGTGTTGAAGAAATATCAAAAGAAAAGCCAGAGAGTATTATAAGATCAAAAATTGAAGTTGCAGTTGGTATGCAAAAATTTCAAGCTAGAGAAATAGCTTTTGGTTTAGGGGTTGCTCCAGAATTAATAAATCGAACAGCAGATACGATTATAAGTTGTTACAGGGCATTTAGTGAGCTAGATGCAACCATGGTTGAGATTAATCCTTTAGCAGTTTCTGGCCAAGGACAAATACTTGCATTAGATTGTAAGATGAGTTTTGATAATAATGCTTTATTTAGAAGAAACCAAATATCTGAACTTAGAGATAAAACACAAGAAAATCCTAGCGAGGTTTACGCATCAGATAGAGGTCTAAATTATGTTAGCTTAGAGGGAAACATTGGAAATATAATCAACGGTGCTGGTCTGGCCATGGCATCAATGGATATGATTCAATTAGCTGGTGGAGAACCCGCAAACTTCTTAGATGTAGGAGGAGGAGCGACACCAGAAAAAATAGTAAAAGCATTTAAATTAATTTCAATGGACAAAAAAGTTAAAGTTATATTGGTTAATATATTTGCTGGCATCAATAGATGTGATTGGGTAGCTGAAGGGATAGTTCAAGCTTTAGACAAAATTGAAATAAATGTTCCACTTGTAATAAGATTAGCAGGTACAAATGTCGACAAAGGAAATAAAATTTTAAGAGATAGCAAAATTAAATATATTGAGGCAAAATCTCTTGAGGATGCAGCGAACAAAGCTGTAAAAACTTTAAAGTTATAATTATGGCAGTTTTGATAGATAAAAACACAAAAATAATAATTCAGGGTTTTACAGGAAAAATGGGTACATTCCACGCTGAGGAGATGATTAAATATGGTTCAAATGTTGTCGGAGGAGTAACCCCAGGAAAGGGAGGGACAAAACATCTAGATCTTCCAGTTTTCAACACAGTAAAAGAAGCTGTAGATAGTACAAATGCTACAGCCTCTATTTTGTTTGTGCCACCTGCTTTTGCTGCAGACTCTGCTATGGAAGCGGCTGACGCTGGTATAAGGACATGTGTGGCAATAGTAGATGGAATACCATCACATGACATGATCAAAATTAAAAGATATATGAGAAGATATTCTAAATCAGAAAAAATGAGTTTAGTTGGACCAAATTGTGCTGGAATAATAAGCCCTGGCAAATCTATGTTAGGAATTATGCCTGGACATATTTACAAAGAAGGTAGAGTTGGAATAATTAGTCGATCAGGAACATTAGGTTATGAAGCAGCACAACAATTAAAAGATCTTAATATTGGAATATCAACAAGTGTTGGAATTGGTGGAGATCCTATAAATGGTAGTTCATTTAAAGATATTATAGGAAAGTTTGAGGAGGATGATGAGACCGATGCTATTTTGATGATCGGTGAAATTGGAGGACCACAAGAAGTAGCAGCTGGCGAGTTTGTAAAAAATAATATGAAGAAACCCGTAATAGCTTATATTGCTGGATTAACAGCACCAAAGGGTAGAGTAATGGGACATGCGGGAGCTATTGTATCTGCATACGGTGAGAGTGCTATCGAAAAAGTTGAGATTCTAAAACAATGTGGTGTTACAATTTCAAAAAATCCTTCTGTAATGGGAGAGACTGTTAAAAAAGTTTTAAGTTAGTAAAATTTTTTGATGTCAAAGATTAAAATTCTATTTGTATTAATTATTATTTTTGTTGTTTATAAAGGTTTTGTAGCAATAAAAAATTTTGAAATTGGTGTTGAAAATAGAGTTGCTAAAATAGGTGATATCGAAGGATTTGAGAGACCAAAAAAAGTTATAGCATTAATAATGTATATTGGAGAACCTTTAGAGATAAACGAGCATTTACTAGTTTCATCCGAGGAAAAATGCCTTAAATTAAAAGAAAATGCGGAGTCAAATTCTAACGCGTACTATGAATGTGCTGTGGTAGATGCTATAATAAATGAAAATAAAATTTTAGAAATAATAAAAGAAATTGAAGTTTTATAACAATATATGATTCAAAATTATATAAATTGGGAAAAAAGACAAATTAATTGGTGGAAGAAAAAACTTAGAATTTCTGAACATGGAATTGCTTGGATATCTTTTATTAAAGGTATCTTGGTAGGTTTATTATTTTATCATTTGCTCTTTAATTAATTTATGAGTTACGACGATAATAACATTTTTGCAAAAATTTTAAGAGGAGAAATTCCTTGTGATAAAATCTATGAGGACAAATATGTATTATCATTTTATGATGTTAATCCTCAAAAAAAAATTCATGCTTTAATAATACCAAAAGGAAAATATGTTGATCTTGATGATTTTAACGAGAATGCATCGAAGGAAGAAATCTATGGTCTAATGAAAGGAATTTCTTTAGTTTCAAATAGACTAAATATTTCATCTAAAAATGGAAAAGGATATAGAGCCATTTCAAACATAAGTGAAAATGGTGGACAAGAGGTTCTACACCTTCATTTTCACCTAATTGGTGGTGAAAAAGTAGGTAAAATGGTTGAAAAATGAAAGAGATATTAAGATATTATTTAGAGTTGAAGAGCTTAAAAAATTTAAAAAAAGTAAAAGCTCCTAACGACAATTTAAAATTTGAATTAGTAATAAAACCAGACTTTAATTTAAACAAATTTTTTTACAAACAAATTGGAAAAAGTCACAGATGGATTGATAGATTATCATGGACCGATAACATATGGGCAAACTATATTAGTAACAAATCCGTTAAAACATATATTCTTAAAGAAGGAGAAGATTTAGCTGGATACTTTGAACAAATTTTTAATAAAGAAAATAATGAGTACGAAATTGCATATTTTGGAATTCTAAAAAAATATAGAAACAAAAAATATGGTGCATATTTGCTCTCAAAAGCTATAGAGAAGTCTTTAGATGGAAATAGTAAAAGAGTTTGGGTGCATACCTGCACCCTAGATCACAAAAATGCAATTAAAAATTATTTATCAAGGGGTATGAAAATTTTTAGAGAAGAAAAAGTTAAGATATCTGCTTAAAAATTTTATTGAGGAAGTTTAAATAAGTTATAATTAACTTTCTTATTTTTTTTTATATCAAAAATATACGTTACAGATAAATTTTGATATATATCTTCGGTTTGCCAACCAACTAGTTGTAAATTTGATTTATTAAAAAATATATTTATCAATTGATTGCTCTCTTTAATTGATATCATATAGTATTTATTATCTATTAATTTAGAATTAGAAGTAATAATTTTTTTAATCAAAAAATCTTTGTCTAATAAAAAAAATAATGGTGTGCTTTTTAATGGGTATCTAAAATAATGATTATTTTTTTTTGATTTAATTACTAACGATCTACCATTTGATACTAAAATTTTGTTATATTTAGAGTCGTATTTGCAGTATATTTTTTTTGGATAAGAAATAATACAATTACCTTTTTCTTCTTTTTCATCTACCGTCTGTATAAAACTAAATTCTAAATTATTAATTTCATTTAGTTTATTTATTATTTTTTCAGAAATTGAAGCATAAGTATTACTTGAATATAAAATTATTATAAAAGTTAAAAAAAATCTAATCACTTTATTATATCTCTTTTACCCACATGATTAGCCTTACTAACCTCACCTCGCTCTTCCATCATATCTATAATCCTTGCGGCCCTATTATAGCCTATTTGCAATTTTCTTTGTAAAAAAGAGGTTGATGCCTTTCCTTCTAATTTAATTAAATTGAGCGCTTCATTATATAATTCATCCTCATTTGTTCCTGCCTCACCTTTTAAGTTGGTTTCTTGTTCATCGGCATAGTTCAAAATTTCATCAACATAATTTGGCTCTGCTTGATTCCTTACGAAGTTGTTTACTTTTTCAATTTCCTCATCTGAAACAAAAGGCGCGTGTATTCTCACAATTCGATTTGCAGAAGACATATAAAGCATGTCTCCCTTACCAAGAAGTTGTTCAGCACCTTGTTCGCCTAGAATCGTTCTGCTATCAATTTTAGAACTTACTTGAAAAGAAATTCTGGTTGGAAAATTTGCTTTAATGGTACCAGTTATGACGTCTACACTAGGCCTTTGAGTGGCCATTATTATATGTATTCCAGATGCTCTAGCCATTTGAGACAACTTTTGTATATATCCCTCAATTTCTTTCCCTGCCACATGCATTAAATCGGACATCTCATCAACAACAACTATAATATATGGCATTGGTAACTTATGTTTTGAATTATAGCCATCTATATTCCTCACTCCCTCTTTTGTCATTAGTTTGTATCTATTTTCCATTTCTTTAACAACCCAGCCTAAAACTGATGTAGCTTTTTTTGCTTCTGTTATAACTGGACATAGCAAATGAGGGATACCTTCATAAGTCGACAACTCAAGCATTTTCGGATCAATTAAAATAAATTTACACTTCTGAGGTGGGTGTTTATAAAGTAGTGACAAAATAATTGTATTTATACATACTGATTTTCCTGATCCAGTAGTACCAGCAATTAGCAAATGTGGCATCGAGCTGAGATCGCCAACTATTGGAATGCCTGAAATACTTTTTCCTAATGCAATAGGTAATTTGTTTTCCTTAGATAAAAAATTTTTATTTGAAATTATCTCTCTTAAATAAACATATTCCCTCTCTAAATTAGGCAACTCGATACCGACTGTACTACTTCCAGGTATCGACGAAATTCTAGCAGACTCTGATTTAGTATTTCTCGCTATGTCCTCCGATAAATTAATTATTTTAGAAACTTTTACGCCTGCCGCTGGTTCAAACTCATTTAATGTAACAACAGGTCCATAATTTACTTTCTTTATTTTCCCTTCGACGCCAAAATCTAATAAAATTTTTTCCAAAAATTCTTCATTTACATGTTCATTATTTTTTCTATTTTGATTTGTCTCATTAGATTTATTTAAAAAACTAATTTTAGGTTGTTCAAATATTTTTTTATTCAATGTATCAGATTTAATTTTATTAAAAGGAAGATCTGCCTGAGTTCTATTTTCTATATTTTCTTTAATATCTGTTGATACATTAAAATTATCATTAATTTTTTTACTATTTAAAACTTCATTGTTTTTTAGGACAATTTTTTTAAAAGATAAAAAAATATATTTAATATTAGATATTTTAAAATTAATTGAAATTAAAAAGAACATTAATATTAATAATATTAATGAAAAGTATAATATTTTATTTTTTTCATTATTAAATCCTAATAATAAATTGTTAGAAAAATATGTACCAACAAAACCTCCATTTCCATTAATTGTCAAATTAAATGACTCACTGTAAAAAATAGAAAAAAAATATGCTCCGATAACTAAGTAGATAATCATGTAGAATAAGTTTCTAAAAAATAATAAAAATTTTTTTGATTTAATTGTATTGATGCCTGTAAATAACATTGTGAAGGGTATTAAAAAACAAATTAAACCAAAAGTTTGAAAGAGAGCATCTGAAGTATAGCTACCTTTTAAACCTAAAAGGTTTTTGATTTCTGTCCTTTCGCTAAAAATAAAATTTGGATCCTCTGGAGAAAAACTAATTAGCGAAATCAATAATAGAATCGACATTATTAAAAATAAAAAACCAAATAATTCGATAAGTCTTTTTACAACAAAATTAACACTATTATTTAATATTTTTTTCATATTTATATTTTTCGACTCAGAATTGTCACTTTGTATCATTTAATGTTTGCTGATAAAATTATTTTATGAAATTTTGTATTATTGGAAATGGCCTATCATCTTTAATTTTGGCAAAAAACCTTGCTGATAAAAAAATTTATATAGATTTATTTTTTACATCGAATAAAACTAATAAGCCATCGTCGAGAACAATTGGTATAACCGAAAATAATTTAAAAATTTTAGAAGATTGGTTTCCACGAATATCTAAAAAGGGTTTTAAAATTAATAAAATAAATATCTTTACCGAAAGAAATTTAAAAAATGAAATTTTATCATTTAAATCAGATAAGTATTATCAATTCTCAGTATTTGAATATTCAAAATTATATAAATTCTTGTTATCTGAAGTATTAAAAAATAGTTTTATCAAAAAAATTTCTCTAGATCACAAAATCAAAATCTATTCAGAAAAATTTATTAAAAAATATGATATCATTGTAGACACAGAGATTAAAAATAAATTTATAAAACATAAATTTTCAAAAAAAGTCTATAAAGATTATGACAGCAAAGCATTTGTTACTATTTTCAGCCATCAACGAATTAATAATAACGTTGCTGATCAGATATTTACAAATATCGGGCCTTTAGCATTTTTACCGATTAGTGATACGAAAACTTCAGTTGTTTTTTCTATTTATAACAAAGCTGAAATAGACAAAAATAAATTTAAAAAAATTCTGTTTAAATATAATTTAAAGTACAAAATAAAAAAAATTAATAAAGTTGAAAATTTTAGTCTTAAATTATCTTTACTAAGAAGCTATATTTATAAAAATATCTTAGTTTTTGGAGATAAATTACACACTATTCATCCACTAGCTGGTCAAGGTTTTAATATGACTATTAGAGATGTAAAAATTCTATCTAATATAATCGACGAAAAACTTTTATTAGGATATCCAATTCAAAACGGTTTGCTGAATGAATTTGAAATAAAAGCAAGGTATAAAAACATTATATTTTCAAACACTATTGATTTAGTTAATGAAATTTTTAAATTTGAAAAAAAATTACCTGACAAAATTTCATCAAATTTATTTAAAGTATTTAGAGACAGTAAAATATTGCCTAAATATTTATCTCACTTTGCAAACAAGGGAATGTAATTACTGAATTGTAGTATTTCTAAAATTATCTAACAGATAAGTTTTCAAAATTTCCTCTAATCGCTCTCTTCTATTTACGAGATTTGGAGTTTCTAATAATATTTGTTTTTCTTCTAGTGAAAAAGGAGACGCCATGGATAGAGTATTAATTGTTTGATCTAAACTTTGTTTTTCTAAATCTTTCCAATTGATAACATAACCTTGTTTTTTAAATAAAGATTTTAGATTTTTAAAAATTAGTTCTAGATCAGAAAATTTTATGTCCTCCTTTTCAAGACTAAGATCTTGTTTAAAATTTTCATAATTTACCTTGCATATCCTATATAATTTTTCGCTTTCTATTTCGTCCATCAAATTAAATCTACTCACCCCACTTAATGCAATTAAATATCTCCCATCGTCTGTCTCATTAAAACTTGTAATTTTACCAACGCAACCGACTTCATATAATATCGGTTTTCCTTGGGGTTCAGATTTTTTTGGTTGTACCATGCCTATCATTCTATGTGTTTTCATACTATCATCAATCATTTGTAAGTATCTAGGTTCAAAAATGTTCAATGGAACAGTTGTATCTGGAAAAATTATGAAATTTGATAATGGAAAAACCGGTATCTCTTTTGGTAATGTTTTAATCATAATTAAATAATATCAAATTTATATTCAATTCCAAGATGTTTAATACATAATTTAATAATTTAAATATTTTAAATCATCTGCAAATTTATCATTTACTTTAGATTTAATTTTATCAGGCAGAATTTTTTGCCATTTATTTTCAAAACCTAAATTAAAAAATTTTACTTTTTTATTAGTCTTTAAAGAAATCACACTTTCTTTAAACTCGCCTAATTCCTCTTTTTTTCTAAGATTTTTAAAATTTGTTGATTTTATAGCGTTATAAAGTTTTTCTTCATTAATCACATCTGAATTTTTAAGTAACTTATTTATAAAAATTACCAAATCTTTAAAAATTTTATTACAGTCAGTTTCTAAATCTTCATATTTAATAACCATAGTTTTTATATTATTATCAGAAGTCCATGATTTATAATGTGTTGACCATGAACTAATAAAATGAGTTGCATCATAATCCCCTGAAGATGTATCATATAATATTGTGTCCTCATTACACATAAACCTCAAAGCCTCATCATATGTTATATCTGTATGATCTTTTAAAGACGTAATCAAATTTCTTGGATCTCTCAAAATATATACCGCACCTAAAGAGTATTTAGGTAAAGTGAACTTTGTTTTATTAAATGAAATTAATGCATTATGAGTTTTAAGCATCTTAATTTTTTTATTTTCCATTAATCTATCTTGAATAGAATGCCAATAATTTACAATTTCGCCTGGATCACTAAGTTTCATATTTATAAAATCTTTGCTAGGAAATTGTTTAAAATTATCAAGCAAATCAAAATTAAACATACCATCATCTGTAAAATAGTATGCAGATAAGAAGGATCTAACCCATGTATTTCCACTTTTAGGATATGATGCCAACCAAATTATCATTTAAAATAATATATCTTGCATTCATAAAAACTGCTAATTATAATTAAATTTATGCGGGCGTAGCTCAGCGGTAGAGCGTCTCGTTGCCAACGAGAAGGTCGTGGGTTCAAGTCCCATTGCCCGCTCCAATTATAAGGAAAACGTATGAGTGATTTAGCTGAAAAGAAATGTATTCCCTGCGAGGGTGGAATCCCAAGTTTTGATATTAATGAAATTCATAAATATTTAAAAAAGGTAGATGGCTGGGATGTAAAGTCTGACGATAATAAGAATTACTATCTGTTAAAAGGTTTCAAATTTGATAACTTTTTAGATAGTCAAAAATTCGTAAACAAAATAGGAGACTTGGCAGAAATTGAGGGACATCACCCAGATATTTGGTTTGGTTGGGGTTATGCTAAAGTAAAAATTTTTACTCATGCAATTAATGGACTTCATGAAAGCGACTTTGTTCTTGCAGCAAAAATTGATAAAATAGTTTAATGATTAAAATGTCTTGTTTTTGAAAATACTAAAATTAAATCTAGTTTATTTGCAAGTTTCACCACTTCTTTATCACGTATTGATCCTGAAGGTTGAATTATCGCATTAACGCCAGCTATTGCTAACTTTTCAACACCATCGGTAAAAGGAAAAAAAGCATCGGAAGCTGCATAAATATCCTCATATTTTTTATTCAATCTAAATTTTCTCATTTTATTAACTGCTATATCACAACTATCTAGTCTGCTTGTTTGACCTGATCCTATTCCAATAGTTGAAAAATTTTGAGATATTACAATTGCATTTGATTTTACAAATCGGCAAATATTAAATGCAAATATAAGGTTCTCAAGCATATTTTTGCCTGGTTTCCTCTTTGAAACTACTTTAAAATTTTTTTTATCTAACAATAATGTGTCCGGCTCCTGTAATAGAAAATTATTAAAATTAGATTTGATACTAAGTTTATTTTCATAATTTAAATTTTTTGTTTCGATTATTCTCAGGTTCTTTTTTTTTTTTAAAATTTTTATAGCTTTTTTCGTGAAACTTTTTCCGATTACGATTTCTAGAAAGATTTTACTTAGTTCCTTTGCAATCTTATCATTTATTTTAAAATTACACGAAATAATTCCTCCAAAAGCACTTATAGGATCACACTTTATAGCAGATCTCAAACTGATTATTTTATTTTTATTAATTGAGACTCCGCATGGATTTAAATGTTTTAATACAACACATCCTATATTTTTCGGCAAAGTATTTGTTATTTTGATCGCGGCAAACATATCGCTATAATTATTAAAGCTTAGTTTTTTTCCAGATATTTGTTTAAAAACCGAGTCTCCATTAGAATAAATTGCTGCTTGTTGATGTGGATTCTCGCCATATCTTAACACTTCCATTTTCTTACCATAAATAATTTCTTTTGATGGAAATTTTTCATACGACAAATTTGTGAAATATTTTGAAATCACAGCATCATAGTATGCTGTTTCCAAAAAAGCATCCTTTGATAATTTTTGTCTAAATTCTTTAGTTGTTTTACCTTTGTTATTTTTTAATTCACTTTTTAACTCATTATACTGATCTAATGATGTGATTATTGTTTTATATTCAAAATTTTTAGCAGCTGCTCTTACCATAGCTGGTCCACCAATATCTATATTTTCTATTATTTCACTTTGATGCTTGTCTGAATTGATTGACTTCTCAAACGGGTAAAAATTTACAATGATTAGATCAATGTTACCATAATTTAAATTTTTCATTTGTTTAAAATGATTTTTATTATCTATTTTATTAAGAATGCCAGCGTGTATTTTTGGATGTAATGTTTTTACTCTCCCATCTAAAATTTCAGGTGAACCCGTGTACTCTGAAATTTCTTTGCATTCAAACCCAAGTTCGTTAATTTTTTTATAAGTTCCACCAGAACTAATAATATTCACTTTGTATTTTTTCAATATAGACAAAATTTCTTTTAAATTATTTTTATTATGAACAGATATCAAAGCCGTTTTAATTTTAATTTTCATATTTTTTCCAATTTCCAGAATATTTTTTGCTCATTATTATTTGTAAAACCTGAAATAAAAATACTTCGATTTTCTATATATGTATTTTTCCTTCCAAAGTATAGTCCTGTCTCAACATCTATACTATAATTCAAACAACTAAATTTCCATCCTGTATTTTCGGT
Source organism: uncultured Pelagibacteraceae bacterium (assembly GCA_902562875.1). Lineage (GTDB taxonomy): Bacteria > Pseudomonadota > Alphaproteobacteria > Pelagibacterales > Pelagibacteraceae > Pelagibacter. The sequence goes on from CACEVB010000005.1 coordinate 58,120, forward strand.
TTCAATCAAAATATTTTTCTGATCAATTGTTTTTGTAACTTTCGTTCCAGGGGTTAAATGAAATCTGATCTCAAAATTTGTTTTTTTAAAATTATTTTTTTTAAATAAAGTATCTGTTCCACTTAAAATAAATTTTTTACATGAAAATTCTATTTTTCTATTATGTATAACACCATACATTTTCTGATACCCATCATGAGATGCCTCAATCATCCATTTGTCTTTTTCTGCAAAATATTTCTTATTAAAAACTCTAAAATTACCATCGGAAAAATCTTTTCCTAAACTATTTCTTCTAAATTTAGTTATAGAACTATTATCCAATATTAAAGTAGAATGAGATGCAGAAGATCTAGAAATAGTATTTAGTTGATGTCTTTTTTTTTGGTAATAACCTGAATTTGTAATTATTTTGGTATCTAAATAAAGAAATTCAAATGAAAAGATACCCGACTGATAGTCTTGTGAGTATATTTTTTCAGGAGGAGAGCCAACATCAATTATTATCGAGCTTTTTTGATTTTTTAAATAAATATAACCTGAAATTTCATTGTTTTGAAATTTAAAGTTATATCCATTTAATTTTAAATAACTATTGAACTCATCATTATTAATTTCATGGTTTCCATTAAATAAAAATGATTTACTCGAATTTTGAAAAAATAAATTATATGCCTGCCCTAAATAATAAATATTTTCTTCAAGATAATCTGGTATTTCTTTTTGAGAGTCTTTTAAAAGTTCTCTAATTAAAACTAAATATTTTAAATAAAATACTAGTTGTCTTAAACTTCTTGATTTTGGAAATCCTTCAGTATCTAAAGAATGATTAGAAATTTTTTTCAGTAAATTAAAACCAAATAGCAAAAAAATTTTATCTTGATAAGCAAGGCCGGCCAAAATAATAGCAGTGCATCCAATTAATTTATCATCAAATGACTTGGATCGATTTATCTCATTTTTTAAATGGTTTACCTGTTTTCTAATAATAAAATTAAATTTTTTTTTGTAATCATCTTTACCATCGTTATATGTAAGATGAGAATTGCTAATCCAAGAAATAACTCTTTTTGAAAGTAAATCCATTTCCCAACTTCGGCTATTATAGTCTTTATTATTATCAATCCATTTTTCAATGATTGATTGGGTTATCTCATTAGATGACTTTAAGTCAATAGAGTACAGCCAATAAAAATTATGAAGATATTTTACTTCATTAAATTTCTTACTATTTAAACTCCACATATTTTTAGTTTGATAATTGTCTATATTATGTTTTTTTTTTTTATACTTTACCAAACAATCGAATATACTGGGGTTTGGTTTATAAACTAAACTCAAACCATCTAGTTTTGATATCTTTTTGTTATATAACGAGGAGTTTAAATAAATATCTCTTATTTTATTTGAAAAAATAAATTTAAATTTATTTATTAAATTTAAAGTATTTATTATTGACATCTCAAAAGGTTTTTAAAATTTCAATGTTTTTTTTTATATTCCCTTCATTTTCACTAAATATAGTAGTTCCAGAAACTAATATATCAGCACCAGCATCAATAACTAATTTTGAATTTTCAAAATTAATACCCCCGTCAACTTCAATATTAAAATCTAATTTTTTATCAATTTTAATTTTATTTAAATCTTTTATTTTATTTAATACTTCGGGCATAAACTTTTGTCCTCCAAATCCAGGAAAAACACTCATTATTAGAACCAGATGTATTTTTGACAAAATATCTTCAATTGCTTTAATTGGTGTATCAGGATTTAATGATACTCCAATTTTTTTATTTAAAGATTCTATTAGTTCAATTGAATCAATTAAATTTTCTGTGGCTTCTGGATGTATAGTAATTATGTCTGCACCTGCATCTGCATAATTCTTAATATATTTATGAACAGGGTCGATCATCAAATGTACATCAAATGGAAGATTTGTATATTTTCTCAATGATTTTATTATTGGTGGTCCAATTGTTAAATTTGGAACAAAATGTCCATCCATTACGTCCACATGTATCATGTCTGCCCCTCCTTTTTCTAGTTTTATAATTTCGTTACCAAGTTGGCTAAAATCTGCTGACAAAATTGACGGAGATATTTGTATTTTTTTCATTGATTACTTTACACTAGTATCAATTTTTGTTTTTATTTTGAATTAATTTTTACCAAAAATTTGGTATATTTGAGCCGCTATCTCACTTTCGAGTGGAAAAGACAACATACCCATTACAGAATATCCCATCAAGTAAGGCATTAAATAGAAACGGAACATATAGAAAAACCATGCAACATACAGTGGAACTAACGGAGCAACAATAAATGATGGTGTTATGAAACGGAACATTTTAATAAATGGATCTGTCATTTTTACAAATACTTTCATAAAAAAAAATTCAGAATCTTGTCTTTGAAAGATATTCATTGCCACTCTACCAATTAGAGTCCACATTATTACTCCAAGAACATAATCGATTAAATAAATTATTGGATGAAAATTAGCACTCATTCGTCTTTTTAAAAGGGGCGATATAAATTCGCCCCTTTTTATACTATATAATTTAGTGTTGTTTTCCTAGTACAGTTTTACCACTAGGTATTCTAACTTCGTCAACCATTTTCTGAGTAGCAGAATCTGGTGCTTTTGTAAGTAAGCTTACTACAATCATTGAAATTAAACTTACAAGTGATCCAACTATACCGAAAGTCAATTGTGTAACTCCCCAGAAGCCAGCTCCACCATTTCTTACCCAAACAAGGTAAGCAGTTCCAGATGCCAATCCAAGTAACATACCTGCAACAGCACCTTGTGCATTCGCTCTCTTCCACCATACCCCAAGTACTAGTGGGAAGAACAATCCTGACATAGCAAAGTCAAATGCCCAAATTACCGAACCAAGAATACCTTGAATTTCAAGAGCCGCAATTGTTGCTCCAGCAAAACCAATTATCACAAGCAATACCCTTGCTACAATTAATCTTTTAGCTGTCTCGGCTTTAGGATTAATTATTTTGTAGTAAATGTCATGCGATAAAGCATTTGAAATCGCAAGTACTAATCCGTCTGCTGTTGACATGGCAGCTGCCATTCCTCCAGCAGCAACTAGACCTGAAATTACGTATGGTAATCCAGCAACCTCTGGTGTTGCTAATACTACGGCTTTACCACCCATGAAAAACTCGTTTAATTCAAGAGTTCCATTACCGTTAAAGTCACTAACAAACATAAGATTAGCTTGGTTCCAATTTTGATACCAGTCTATAGCTTGAACATCAGCAATTGATTTACCAATAATCCCTGTTGGTAGATTTGGATCCATCAACGAAAGTTTTGATAAAGTCGCTAACATAGGTGCAGAAGAGTACAGTAGGAAGATAAAGAATAAAGACCAACCTACAGATCTTCTAGCTGCCTTCACACTTGGAGTTGTAAAATATCTCATCATTACGTGAGGTAATGAGGCTGTTCCAGCCATCATACATACAGCTAATGAAATAAATTTCCAAGGTGTAGTATTTACATCAGAGTGAGCTTTAGTAATACCTGCTAAGCCTTTTGGCACTGTAGCTAAGTCGCTAGCAGAATTTTTTACAAAGCCAAATTGACCTTCTAGTTCTGCAATTCTAGCCACTTCATCCGCCAACATAAAGTGCGGGAAGAAACCAGCGCCTATCTTGTTACTAATCCAGAATACAGGTATTAAGTATGCTATAATTAACACAATGTACTGTGCAACTTGAGTCCAAGTTACTGCTCTCATTCCACCAAGCATTGAACACATCAATATACTTGCTAGACCAACATAAACTGCAATATTAAATGGAATATCTAATGCAACTGATGCAATAGTTCCTGTAGCATTAATTTGCGCTGTCACGTAAGTGAATGAAGCAACCGTTAAAACGATCACAGCAGATAACCTTGCTAAGTTTCCACCATATCTTGTTCCTATAAAATCTGGAACAGTGTAACATCCAAATTTTCTTAGATATGGCGCTAATAAAGATGCAACTAACACATATCCACCAGTCCATCCAACTAGTAGTGCCATATATCCATAGCCTTTAAAATAAATTCCCCCTGCCATTGCAACAAACGATGCACCAGACATCCAGTCTGCTGCTGTCGCCATTCCATTAAATACAGTTGGAACTTGTCTTCCTGCTACGTAATATGCATCTACCTGAAGTGTTCTTGATAAATAACCAATTAGTGCATAAATAAAAACTGTAAATGCAACAAAGAATATACCAATCATCTTTGCAGACATCCCAGCTCCTTCAGCAATTGCCATAAGAATTATGAAACCAAGGAAACCTCCTGTATAAATTCCATAAATTTTAGGCAAGTTGTCGATAAATTTACCTTTTATCATTAGTCATCCTCTCTTTCGGTGAAACCAAACTCTTCATCGATCTTCTCTTGTCTCCCTGCAAACCAGAAAATTAGAATTACAAATATTCCGAGAGAACCTTGGCAAGTAAACCAGTAAGTTAATGGATATCCAAATGGTTTAATGCTAGAAGCGTTCATTTCAGTTGCGAAGAAAAAGATGCCAATTGAGAAAACAAACCAAATTGCTAATGTAATAAAAAGCAAGTTTCTGGTTTTTTCCCAGTGTTGTTCTTGTTTTGACATTTTTTTTCCCTCCCTATAGGTTAAAAGATAGAACCATACCCATAATCAAATTTAATGGAACCCCTAAAAATGCTACTATTTAGCTAATTTTTGGAATATATAACAACTTAGAGTGGTTAAATGGCACTAAAATATAGATTCAATCTAAAAGACATCAAGCTTGAGGATTTTAAAGTTTATTTATTTGCTTTGTTCAAGGCTATTTTACCAAAAAAAAAAATAAAGAATTTAAAGGATTTAGAGGAATTTATTCAAAAGAAATCTGCTTGGGTTTCACAAGTTACTTTGTATGGATATTTAAAAACAAGGATGGGCACTAAATATGTTCTCCATTTTGATAATGAAAAATTATTAAGCTCAATAAATAATGCAAAGTGGAATATTTATTCTGTCTCATTACAAGACTTAACATTTTATACTTTTTCTTTTCTGAATCTGGTAAATAATTATCAAGAAGTTAATCATGCCAAAATAATTTTCAGATCAATTCTAGACCAAGAGATACATAATGGCATGCCTATGGATGTAATAGACAAAGCAATTAAAGAATTCGATCAAAGGTATGAAAATATAGACTGGAAAAAATATTGTAAAGATTTACCTTTTAATAAAAGTGCTTTAGCTCTTTACGAATGGGCCCCAATAGGAGAGGAATTAAAAACTTTAGATAGAAAAATAGTTTTAAATTCTATGATACTAAAATGGGACAACATTAAAGATGAATTTCAAAAACTTATCAACTTCTAAATATTTTTTCTTTCACTAACTAGGCTTTTTACCACTGTAGGATCTGCAAGTGTAGTTGTATCACCGAGTTGATCATGTTCGTTCGCAGCAATTTTTCTTAATATCCTTCTCATTATTTTGCCGGACCTTGTTTTTGGAAGTCCAGGTGAAAAATGAATTAGATCTGGAGTGGCTATAGGTCCAATTTGCTTACGAACCCACAATTTTAAATCTCTTTCAAGTTCTCCATTGGGTTCCTCACCTACATTTAATGTTACATAACAATATAACCCGTTACCTTTAATATCATGAGGATATCCGACAACTGCAGCCTCGGCTACTTTCGGATGTGCCACAAATGCGCTTTCTATTTCAGCTGTACCTAAATTATGTCCTGAAACAATGATAACATCATCCACTCTCCCAGTTATCCAATAGTAACCGTCTTTGTCTCTTCTGCAACCGTCTCCGGTAAAATACTTTCCATCAAACTGAGAAAAATAAGTATCAATAAATCTTTGATGATCACCGTAAACGGTTCTCATTTGTCCCGGCCATGATTGAGCAATGCACAATCTACCTTGTGCCTCACCTTTCAATACTTTACCATTTTTATCTACTATTACTGGTTTTATTCCATAAAATGGTTTTGTTGCCGACCCAGGTTTCAGATCAATAGCGCCGGTTTGTGGACTTATTAATATTCCGCCTGTTTCAGTTTGCCACCAGGTGTCTACTATAGGACACCTTGAATCTCCAATTGTTTTAAAATACCACTGCCAAGCTTCGGGATTAATAGGCTCACCTACAGTTCCTAATAATTTAAGAGTTTTTCTAGAGGTCCTCTTAACAGGCTTATCACCTTCCCTCATTAATGCTCTTATTGCTGTCGGAGCCGTATAAAAAATATTAACTTTAAATTTATCAATGATTTGCCACCATCTTGAACTATCAGGATAAGTTGGAATTCCTTCAAACATAATTGTTGTTGCACCGTTTGAAAGTGGTCCATAAATAATATAACTATGACCGGTAACCCAACCAATATCTGCACTGCACCAGTAAATATCTTTTGGTTTATAATTAAAAATATATTGATGGGTCATTGAGGCATAAACCATATATCCACCAGTTGTATGTAAAACACCCTTTGGTTTTCCTGTTGATCCGGATGTATAAAGAATAAATAAAGGATCTTCTGCACTCATTTCTTGCGGTTCACAATTAGAAGATACATTTTTTATCATTTCATGGTACCAAACATCTCTACTACCATCCCAATTAATTCTGTTCCCAGTTCTTTTAATTACAATACACTTTTTTACGTTTGGACAGTCTACTAATGCTTCATCTGTAATTGATTTTAAATGAATTATTTTACCACCCCTGACACCCTCATCTGCTGTTATTACATAATCTGATTTACAATCATTTATTCTTCCAGAAATACTATCTGGTGAAAAACCTCCAAAGATTATGGAATGAATGGCACCTATTCTAGCGCATGCCAGCATCGTGTAGGCAAGTTCGGGTATCATAGTTAAATATATTGTAACCCTATCTCCCTTTTTAACTCCTAACTCTTTTAACCCATTTGCTGCTTTAGAAACTTCTTGATGTAATTGTTTGTATGTAATTTTTTTTTGAACCTTAGGATCATCACCGACCCAAATAATTGCAGTTTTATCTTTATTTCTTTTTAAATGTCTATCAATACAATTTGCTGAGGCATTTAAAGTTCCATCATAAAACCATTTAATGTGTACATCTGATTTACTATATTTAACATCTCTAATTTTCGTGTAAGGTTTAATCCAAGTAATTCGCTTCCCTTCCTTTTTCCAAAATCCGTCGTTATCTTTCAATGATTGTCTATATTTCTTTTCGTATTCAGACTTATTGACTGTAGCTTTTTTAACCCAATCTGTTTTAACTTTATAAATAATTTCTTTTGGACCCTCGGTGTCTTCTGTTTTTTTTAATTTAATTTTTTTTTTTCTTTTTGATTTAAGAATTTTTTTTCTTTTTTTTGATTTATTTTTTCTTTTTTTACTAGATTTTTTTTTCTTTTTTTTTGGCATAGTATTTTATTTACTTAATCTTACCCATCTTCAAAATAATTTTCCAGCATTTAGTATCTATTGGCATTACTGATAATCTGCTCTGTTTTATCAATGCAAGGTCTTTAAGATCCTTGTTTTTCTTAATATTTTCAAGGGTTACAAAGCTTTTAAGTTTATTAACAAAAGCAACCTGCACCGCAACGAATCTCTTTTTTTTATCTGTTGGATCAGTAAATGCTTCTTTTATAACTTTTACAATTCCAACAATTTCTTTACCTATGTTTGAATGATAGAAAAAACATAAATCACCTACTTTCATTTTTTTTAAATTATTAGCCGCTTGATAATTTCTGACACCATCCCACATCGCACCTTTTTGTCCTGCCTTCATCTGCTGTTCAATAGACCAAACATCTGGCTCAGACTTAAGTAACCAATATTTCATTATATTTTAACACCCGCACCTTTTAAAAATTTAGCATTTTCATCTAACTGCCATCTTGGTCTAGCTTTTAAGTCGTGATGATCGAAATTCTTTGATTTAAATTTTTCTAGACCTACCATTGCAATCATAGCTGCATTATCACCACATAAATCTAAACTTGGAAAAAATACATTAAAATTATTTTCATTACTTATTTCTTCAATTTTCTTTCTAATATTTTTGTTAGCAGCAACACCGCCAGCTACTACAAAATTTTTATTGTAATTATGATTAATTTTTAAATATTCATTAAATGCTACTTGTGTTTTTTTAAAAATAATTCTCTCAATCGTATTTTGAAATGAGGCAGCTAGGTCAAATTTTTCTTGTTCAGTTTTAATTGTACTGGATATTCTCAGAACCGCTGTTTTTAATCCTGCAAATGAAAAATTACATCCTCCTTTATTAATTATTGGCATTGGTAATTTAAATTTATTTGGATTTCCTTTTTTGGCTAGAATTTCAACTTTTGGACCACCTGGAAATTCAATGCCTAAAAGTTTAGCAGTCTTGTCAAATGCTTCTCCTAAAGCATCATCAATTGTTGTGCCCAGTCTTTTATAATCACCAAGCCCATTAACACATAAAAATTGGGAATGTCCCCCTGAGATGAGCAACAACAAATAAGGATAATCTAATTTAGTTTGTAACTTTGGACTTAGCGCATGTCCCTCTAAATGATTTACACCTATAAAAGGCTTATTTAAAGATAAAGACAAAGTCTTTGCAAAATTAAGACCTACAGATAAGCATACAATTAATCCAGGGCCAGCAGTAGCTGCTACTGCATCAATTTCAGTTAAACTTTTTTTACTTTTTGTTAAAGCTTCTTTTACAATCAGATCAATTTTTTCAACATGTGCTCTAGCTGCTAAATCTGGTACAACACCACCAAACTTTTTGTGAACATCAAATTGACTAGACACAATATTTGAGAGAATTTTTGGTATACCTGAACTATCATCTTGAATAATGGCTGCAGCAGTCTCGTCGCAACTTGTTTCTATTCCCATAATTAAAGCATTTTTTGACATATATTTTTTTTCTTAAATTCAACGATTAAACTATAACAATGCAATATAAAGAAATTTATGAAAAGATATAAACTTTTTATTGGATCTAGAGCTAGTAAATTAGCACTAATTTATGCAAATAAAGTCAAAAATGAAATCTCAAAGCATTATAATAAAGAAATTATTATCAAAGAAATAAATACCACTGGAGATAACGAGCTAGATATAAGATTAAGTGAATTAGGTGGAAAGGGTTTGTTTTCAAAAAATATTGAAAATGAACTTTTAAATAAAAATATTGATTTAGCTGTACATGCTCTTAAAGATCTTCCATCTTTTGATACCGAAGGTTTGGTAACAAATTGTTTTTTAAAAAGAAATAATTCTCATGAGGTGATGATTAGCAACTCTAATAAAAAGTTGAATGATTTAGTTCCAGGATCTATTGTTGGCACGTCTTCATTTCGTAGAGAATTTCAATTAAAAAGAATAAGAAAAGATTTAAACTTTAAACTCATTAGAGGGAATGTTGATACAAGATTAAGAAAATTAAAAAGTGGTGAATATGATGCTATAATTCTTGCAAAGGCAGGCTTAAGTTCCTTAAATCTAGACAAAGAAATCACTCAAGAGTTTTCCAATAACGACTTAATACCAAGTGCTGGACAAGGAACCATTGCAGTACAGTGTAGAAAAGATGATGTAGATATAATAGAATTACTAAATAAAATTAACCATGAGAAAACAAGTATATGTGTAAAAGCTGAGAGAGAAGTACTTAAAGTTTTGGATGGGGATTGCGAAACTGCAGTTGGTGCAACATCAAAAATTGTTAATGATAAAATATATTTATCAGGTGAATTATTTTCAATTGATGGAAGTAGAAGATATTTTTATGAAACTAGTAAAAAGTTATCAGATTTTTATATGGCTGGAGAAGAGGTAGGAAAAAAACTTAAAGAAGAATCTAAGGGGAATTATAAAAAGTAAATGCACATAATGTTAACAAGACCCTTGGAGGATTCGAAAGAATTAATAATTAAATTTAAATCATTGGGTTATGATGTGTCTCATTTACCAGTAATTAAAATAATAAAACAAGGAATAAAAAATATAGATTTACATAAATTTGCTGGCATAATATTTACTAGTGCAAATTCTGTTAAATTTTTAGACACAAAAAAACTTAACAAATCTATATATTGTTTTTGTGTAGGGTCGGCTACAGAAAAAGAGGCCTTAAACAAGGGTTTTCAAAATGTTTATGCGGCTGATGGAAATGTTAATAATCTCAAAGAAATTATAATTCAAAATTACAATAAAAAAAAAGGTAAGTTACTTTATGTAAGTGGAGAATTAATAACTACAAATCTTCACAAACAATTGATTGATCAAGATTATCAAGTTGAAAGAATTGTAAATTATAACGTAGAGCATATTACTGAAATAGACCTAAAATTCATTGATCAGTTAAAAAAAAATATGCCTAATATCATATATGTGTACTCTCAAAATAGCGCAAAAAGCTTACTCAAAATTATTAAAAAATATGAACTTATTGACTATTGGATGAATACTAACTTAATGTGTTTAGGTGAAAAAACATCTTCAGTTTTAAATGAAATTAAATGGAAAAAAATATTTTTATTTAATTCTGGAGAGGAAGAATTTTTACTATATAAAATTTAATTATGGAAATTTTTGATAATTTTAAAGAACTTTTTTTATCTGTTTGGACCAAAGGAATAATAGGTGTCGACTTTGTGCAAATCTTAATAGGTCTTGGGATATTTTTTATTTTTTTAGTATTTAGAGGTTTAATAAGTAAATTGATAATTAGAAAACTTGAGATCATTTCAAAAAGAACAACCAACAAACTAGATGACACTTTTGTAAAAGCTATGGATGGTCCTGCAAAGTTTTTGCCAATAGTTCTTGGTTTCTTTTTTGCTAGTTATTACATCACCTTTGCAGAGGATACCAGATCATTTGTAGATAATGTAAACAGAACCTTGATTACAATATTATTATTTTGGACAATCCATCAAATTATAGAACCAATTTCTTATGTTTTAAGTGGTCTAGATAGACTCCTTACAAGAGAGCTAATAGGCTGGATTATTAAATCACTAAAAATTTTAATTTTTATTTTAGGAGCTGCAGCGGTACTTGAATTGTGGGGTATTAAGATCGGACCAATTATTGCAGGCCTCGGTTTATTTGGTGTAGCAGTAGCACTTGGTGCTCAAGACTTATTTAAAAATCTCATTTCCGGGATATTAGTTTTAGTTGAAAAGAGGTTTAAAATTGGAGATTGGATTATTGTAGAAGGAATTATAGAGGGCATAGTTGAAAAAATTGGTTTTAGGTCAACAGTAATTAGAAAGTTTGATAAATCTTTAGCAATAATTCCAAATTTTCAGTTTGCTGAAAATGCTGTAATTAATGTAAGTCAAAAAACAAATTGGTTGATTAGTTGGACCATAACACTTCAGTACGATACAACAATTGATCAGTTAAAAAAAATAAGAGATAAAATTGAGGACTATATAAACAATCATGAAGATTTTAATACTTCAATAGGAGTATCTGTAAGAGTTGATAAATTTGCAGATAGTTCAATTGACATGTATGTAAGATGTTTTACTAAAACAAATAGATGGAGTGAATACCTTAAAGTTAAAGAAAGATTAGCACTGTCAATAAAAGAAATTGTAGAGGGACAAAAAGCTTCTTTTGCTTTTCCAAGTCAATCGATTTATGTCGAGAAAAAATGATTGCAATATTTTATTTAACACTTCAAATAATTAAACTTTATAGCTACGTAGTAATTGCAAATGTTGTTATAAGTTGGTTAGTTGCTTTTAATGTTTTGAATACTTCAAATAGATTTGTATATTCAATTTTGGAATTTACTTATCGTTTAACAGATCCTATTTTAAATAAAATTCGAAGTTTTTTACCAAACCTGGGTGCATTTGACATCTCTCCAATCATACTTCTATTATTGCTATGGTTTATAGAAATGTGTATGAAGATCTACGTTGCACCAATGATTTTTTAAATACCTATGATATTAATTGATGGAAAAAAAGCTGCTGCTGAACTAAGAAATGAACTCAAAAAAGAGGTCGCAGAACTTAAATCTAAATATAATAATGTTCCTGGACTGACTGTAATATTAATTGGCGATTTAACACCTAGTCAAATTTATGTTCGTAATAAAGAAAAATCCGCAGTTGAAGTTGGTTTAAAATCCGATGTAATTAAATATCCAGACACAGTTGATGAAAAAACAGTTCTAGAAAAAATTACTGAGCTTAATAAAGATGATACTGTATCAGGAATTTTAGTTCAACTACCTCTTCCTAAACATATAGATAAACAAAAAGTCATAGAAACAATTCATCCTAGTAAAGATGTAGATGGTTTTCATCCCATGAATGTAGGAAATTTATCATCTGGTTATGATAGTTCAGTTCCTTGTACGCCGTTAGGGTGTTATTTGCTTATAAAAAAAATTGAGCCAAACCTAAATGGCAAGAAGGCAGTGATTGTTGGTCGATCTAATTTAAATGGAAAACCAATGACACAACTATTATTAAAAGAAAATTGCACAGTAACTATCACTCATTCAAAAACTACAGATTTAAAAGCCGAATGTCTTGAAGCAGATATAATAGTTGCTGCTGTTGGTATACCAGAGCTAGTCAAAGGAGATTGGGTAAAAAAAGGAGCAATTGTAATTGATGTTGGAATTAATAAAACAGATAAGGGTATAGTTGGTGATGTAGACTTTGATCAAGTATCAAAAGTTGCAAGCGCTTTAACTCCTGTGCCTGGCGGTGTTGGTCCAATGACGATTGCATGTTTATTAAAAAATACTGTTGAGTGTTTTAAAAGATCACAAAAATAAAACAATATTTATTGATTTCTTATGAGTGGATAAACCTTAGGACTTAAATATTTATAATTTGTGAACATTATTAGAATTAAAGTAATTGCTCCAATACCTAAGCCAATATTTATAATTAAATTTAAATTAAGAACCCACGTTAAATTAAAAATGTTCTCTATTACATAATAGGACCCTACAATCGCAAATAAAATTGCTATTAAAATTATTGAGGAGAAAACTAATAAAAATTCAATAATAACAGAAATTATCACTTCTTTTCTTGAAAAACCTAATATTTTAAAAATTAAATTTTGAAACTCTTTAGTTTTTCCTTGAACAATTACAGCACTAGAAATTACAATTAAACCAATAATTATTGTGATTGAAGAAATTAATATTACTGCAACAAATACTTTATTTAATACATTTGTTACTTTTGATAAGTAATCTTTTATTTTAATTATCGATAAACTTGGTAATGCTTTTAATAATTTTGTCTCTTCAAATTTATTTTGATTTGAAAACTTAGCAGTAGCCAAATATTCATGGGGTATATTGCTTGCAAATTGTGGATTAAATAACATTGCAAAGTTTATTGACAGGTCACGGTAGTCAACAGCTCTAAAATTTTTGACTTCACCCTCTATCTTTTTTCCATAAATGTTAAGAGTAAAAATATCTCCCAATTTTACATTAAAATCTCTAGCTACTTGAGCATCTAAAGATATTTGCAATTTATCTGACTGAGTCAAATCCCACCAAACACCCTCAGTTACAGGATTATCCACTGGAATTTCATCAGCCCATGATGATCTTCTCTCACTTTCAATGACCCAATAGCTGTTATTTTGAGGTGATATATAAGTTTTCGGATCAATACCATTAATTTTCTCTAATGCATGAGAGACGATTGGAACGACCTCAACATTAGCGTTATTGTCCATTTGTTTAATTTTACTTAAAAAAATTTCACGTTCGTTATTTTGTATACCAATGAAGAAAAAATCTGGGGCAATTTCTGGTATAGACTTAGAAACTTCTCGTTTAAAATTTTCTCCCACCAATGCTAAAGTAAATAGTAATGTTACACCTAAACCTAATGACATAATTGTTATTGGGGTAATACCTTTAGATTGAGTAATATTTTTTATACTGACTTTAAAAGAAATATTAGAATTATTTTTAAATTTATTTAAAAATAATATTATTACTTTAGATAATAAAAAAAATACAGACAAACAAATAAAAAAAGCACCAAAATAGGCCAGACTAATAATAGGTTTGTCAGAGCCAAATATAAAAATCGAAATTAGTATTGATAAAAATATTAAGCTTATAGCAGATGACTTTTTTGTATATTTAAATTTTAAACTTTGGAATACATTTCTAAATAAACTTGATGCTTTTACTTGTTCTATGGCATTTATTGTTGGTATAGAAAAAATGACAAGCACTAGTAGTCCTACCAAAAAAATTCTTGTAAAATTTAAAAACGAAAAGATAGGTTCGATATTTAGACCAAGATTTTCACTTAAATAAAAACCGACAATTGGAACTAAAAAAAAACTAGATACATATGCAGATATGCAAACAACAATAAGTAAAATAAATAATTGAACATAATAAATAGATTTAATAATACTCGATTTAAATCCCAATGCTTTTTTGACAGCTATAGACATATTATTTTTGTTTACAAATGACAGCAAAGTATTTGAAATTCCAATACCTGCTATTAGCATTGCGCTAATTGAAACGAGAGACAAGAATTGGGAAAAGTTATTTATAACTCTTTTTAGCCCACTCGCTGAGTTTTCTGGGTATCTGATTTGAACTTTATCATCTTTTTTAAAAATTTTAATTATACTGTCTCTTGTTGTTTTTATATTATCGTTTTGTTTAAATTTAACTTTATATTCGTAATTTAAAAAACTGCCTAGATTATTTAATTTTAAAAGATTTAGAGTTTGTTTTCCTGCAATAGCAAAATCTCCAAATGCCACAAAGCCACTAACATCTGGTACAGATTTTATAACTCCTATTACAGTGAATATTTGATCCTGAATTTTTATTTTTTCATTTAAGTTTAAATTTAAACTATTAAAAATATTTTCATTTACTAATATTGTATTTTTTTCTTTGTGGATCCTAGATAAAGCTCCTTTAGGCTCATGACTAACATCTCCATATAATGGGTATTTGTTATCAACAGTTTTAACTCTTACAAATAAAGTTTTATTTTTTTCATTTCTCGTGGTCGAAATCATTGTGCTAAATTCAACCATTTCAGAAACAATTGCGAAGTCCTTAACTTTATTTATTAAATTTAAATCACCTTGAAATCTGTTGTAATCTAACTCAAGATCCCCTCCTAGCAACTCCCTTGCATTATCTCTTAATTCTTTTTTCAAACTATCTTCGATAGTTAAAATTACACTTAGAATAAAAAGACTAATAAATAAAGTTAGGATAATGCTTTTAATTTTAAAATAATTTCTATTTAAATCTTTTATAGAATATTTAAGTATTAATTTTAAGTCTGAACTTTTAGGAAATTTTACCATCTATAATTTTGATTTTTCTTTTTGATTTATTCGCGAGCTTATGATCGTGTGTTACCATTATTAAAGATGATCCTTCCTCTGCTACATACCTAAATAATATTTTTGATATCATCAGAGAATTTTCACTATCTAAGTTGCCAGTAGGCTCGTCAGCTAAAATTAATTCTGGTTTCATAGCTATTGCCCTTGCAATTGCAACTCTTTGCTGTTCCCCCCCTGACAATTGACTTGGCAGGTTGTTGAGTCTATTTTTTAATCCAAATCTGTATAATAATTCTTTAGCTTGACTGTTAGGGTTACTGAACTTATTTAATTCTAAAGTTAATGCTACATTTTCTAAAGCAGAATAATTAGGTATTAAATAAAAAGATTGAAATACTATCCCTATATTTTTTCTTCTAATTTCTGAGATTTTATCCTCTGATAAATTCGTTAAATCTTTATTATTAAAATATATTTTTCCAGAAGTGGCTTTTTCTAATCCACCTATAAGCATTATTAAACTGGTTTTTCCTGATCCGCTCTCCCCTACAATTGATATAGTTTCTTTTTTTTTAACAGTTAGGTTAATATTGTTCAAAACTTTTAAATTTTTTTTATCATTTTGATATTTAAGGTTAACATTTTGTAATTTAAGAAGTGTAGTCATGAATAAAATATTTTTTATTAAAATAATATTGCTCTGTCTAGTAAGCATAAAAGTCAATGCAAAAGAAAAAATCTTACTTTTTGGGGATAGTATAATGGCTGGATATGGCCTACCAGCCGAATACCATTTATCAACCGTTTTAGAAAATGATTTAACTTCTGAAGGTTATAATTTTGAAGTTATTAATGGCAGTGTATCTGGCAGTACTTCAGCAAATGGATTGAACCGTGCAGAATGGAGTTTATCTGACTCTGATATAAGTTTAATAATATTATGCCTCGGAGCAAATGATATGCTTAGAGGAATAAATCCAGATGAGACAAGAACAAACTTAGAAAAAATAATACAAATTGCCAATAAAAAAAAAATTAAAATCATTTTAGCAGGAATGTTAGCTCCAAATTCACATGGTAAAATCTATAAAAAAAAATTTGACAATGTTTATCCTAATTTATCAGAAAAATATAATTTACCATTAATACCATTCTTATTAAAAGACGTAGCATTGAAACCTGATCTAAATTTAAACGATGGTATACATCCAAATAAAAAGGGTACGAAAATTATAAGCAACACGATAAAAAGTAAAATTTTAGAAAACATATAAATATGATAAAAAAATATCATCATTTAAAAGATGGAAGCTTCAGAAATCCAGAGGGATCTCCAGTAAGAGATATGAAGTTCAATTGGAGTTATAGAATATTTAATCAAGAAAAAAAAAAATTAGATATGAACATTCCTAATGAACACGTAATTTCCAAGGATACGGTGATTAAATCACTTAAAGAAAATGAAAACAGTGATTACATTTTTTGGATTGGCCATGCTACTTTTTTAATCAAATTGGGAAATACAACCATTATAACTGATCCAGTTTTTGAAAAAAATATGGGACCTTTAATTTTTGGTCCTAAAAGATACGTAGATCCAGCTATTGAATTAGATGAATTACCTAAAATTGATTTATTTCTTTTGACACACAACCATTATGATCATCTTAGTACTAGAACTATACAAAGATTCCCTTACAAGAAAGCCAAAGTTGCTACTGCTTTACAGCTCGGAAAATATTTTACTAAAAATGGATTTAACGATGTGACCGAATTAGATTGGTATGACCAAATAAAAGTTAATGATTTAAAAATAACATTTGTGCCTGCAGTTCATTGGTCAAAAAGAAGTCTTTGGGACACTAATAAAACTTTATGGGGTAGTTTTTTAATTGAGTATAATGGAAAAAAATTTTTCTTCGCATGTGATACTGGTTATGGTGGAATTTATAAAGATCTAGGTAAAAAATACGGTCCTATTGATCTAACTTTTATCAATATCGGAGCTTATAATTTTTATCCAATGGCGCCAAAAAAAGATAAATCTATTTATCATACAAATCCAGAAGAAGCTCTTAATATTGGACAAGATTTAAAAAGTAAAAAAGTTTTAGGAATGCACTGGGGTACAGTAGTACTCTCGTTAGAGCCTATTATGGAGCCAGGCGTAAGATTTAAAAATTCTTCTAATCAATATGGATATCATCCTGATGATGCGATAACATTTAAGATTGGTCAGCTAGAGACTTTAGATAATATCTTAAGCTAATCTTGATCTTCCACCATCTACTGCAATTACTTGACCAGTAATCCATGAACTGTCTTCAGAAATTAAAAATTTAGCAAGTGATGCAGAGTCCTGTCCTTCACCAATTCTTTTTAAAGGATGTGCTTTTGCTATTCCATCTGCGATTGCTGAATTTTTTAACATCGGTTGAGCAATTTTAGATTTTGTTAAACTTGGAGCAATACAATTTACTCTGATATTTGGAGCAAACTCTGCTGCTAGACTAATTGCAAGCCCTTCAACAGCTGCTTTTGCTGATGCAATAATAGAATGGTTTGTAAAACCTCGATGAACAGCCGCAGTGGAAAAAAGAACTATTGACCCTTTGTTCTTTCTAAGACTATCTTGAAAGCCTTTTATAGCCTCAACTGCAGAATAAAGATTTAGTTTCATGCATTTATTGAAGTCTTCTTCTTTTGTCATTCTAACAGGTTTTAAATCTATAGATCCTATGCAATAAGCAATTCCTTTTGCCTCTGGTACATCGGACTTAACCTTCTCCATAAATCCATCCTGCAGAACATCAGCTACAGTAAAAGTACAACCCAATTTTTCTGCGATCGGTTTAACCTCATCTTCATTTCTGGCAACTAAATGAATTTCAGCTTTATCATTTGCAAGCTTCTCTGCAAGACTAGAGCCGATAGAACCTGTCGCACCAAAAATAATATATTTTCCTGACATAAATTTTTTTTTAGTTATATTAACATTATGAAGTTATTTTTTATACTTGGAAATCAATTATTTCCACCAAAATACCTAGATCGCTACAAAAATGATCACCTATTTTTCATGGCAGAGGATCTAGAGCTTTGCACGTACGAGAAGCACCATAAGCTTAAAATACTACTATTTTTATCCTCTATGAGATCCCATGCAGATGAATTAAAAAAAAATAAACTTAAAATAGAATATTTAGATATCGAGAATAAAGAGTTCAGTAAAAGTTATACAGAAAAATTAAAAAAAATTATTAATTCAAAAAAAATAAACGAAGTAACAAGTTTTGAGGTTGAGGATAAATTTTTTGAAATCAAATTAACTAAATTTTTTAACAGTATAAAGGTGAAATGGAATGTTATTAAAACACCAATGTTTCTTAATTCTCGTCAGGAGATTGATTCATATTTAAATAAAAATAAAAAACCTTTTATGGCAACATTTTATAAAGAAACTAGAAAAAAACTTAATATTCTGATGGCAAAAGATGGAACACCAGTGGGAGGTAAATGGAGTTTCGATGAGGACAACAGAAATAAATTACCCAAAAATATTTCTATACCTAAATTTCCGAAAATTAATGAGACCAAACATACTGTAACCTTAAAAAAAATAGTTGAAAAAAAATTTCCAAAACATCCAGGTAGTGTAGATAATTTTTGGTTAGCTACAACTCATAAAGATGTTGTTAAGTTATTAGATTTTTTTATTAAGGAAAAGTCTAATTTGTTTGGAGATTATGAGGATGCAGTTGATCAAAAAGATAATATATTATTTCATAGTGCACTAAGTCCATATATTAATCTCGGTTTAATTACTCCAGAATTTGTTATTGATAGAATTTTAACCCATCACAAGAAAAACAAAATAAGACTAAACTCATTAGAAGGATACATAAGACAAGTAATTGGTTGGAGAGAATTCATGAGGGGAATTTATAGGGGTTATAATAAAGAGATGGAAACACGAAATTTCTTTAAACAAAATAGAAAAATGAAAAGTTCTTGGTATGAAGGTAATACGGGTTTGCCACCATTAGACTACGCAATTAAAAATGCTCTAACACATGGATGGTCACATCACATTGAGAGATTAATGATATTAGCTAATATTATGAACCTTTGTGAAATCAAACCTATTTATGTTTATAAATGGTTTATGGAAATGTTTGTAGATTCATCTGACTGGGTAATGGTTCCCAATGTTTACGGTATGGGATTATTTAGTGATGGTGGAATTTTTGCAACTAAACCCTATATATGCGGATCAAGTTATTTTATGAAGATGATGGATTTTAAAAAAGGTGAGTGGTGTAATATTATGGATGGTCTTTATTGGAGGTTTATAAATAGAAACAGATCCTTCTTTTTGAAAAATCCTAGATTATCAATGATGGTTCGTATTTTAGATAAAATGAAACAAGAAAGAAAAAAATTAATTTTTTCTGCAGCAGATAAATTTATTAAGGAGAATACTTATGTCAATTAAAGTTTTTTTTAATAATTCGTGCAATATTTGTAAAATGGAAATTGACCATTACAAAAAACATTCAGATAAATCTTTAAATTGGATAGATATAACCAATAATGAAGAAGCAATTTCTTTAACTTCTAAAACTCAAGCAGAACTCTTAAGAAGGTTGCATGTTATTCAGGATGGCCAAGTCATTGGTGGTGCAAAAGCATTTCTAATAATTTGGTCAAATATTCCAAAATATAATTTTTTGTACAAAGTCTTTAGTAAAAAACCCTTGTTTGTGTTATTTCATTACGCTTATGAAATTGCTGCATATTTTTTATTTTTAAAAAATAGACATCAATTAAAATGAAAAAATCCCATTTACCGACTAAATTATGTATTGTTTGCAAAAGACCTTTTAATTGGAGAAAAAAATGGAAACTCAATTGGGAGAAAGTAAAATACTGTTCAAAAAGATGTTCAGGTAAAAAAAACTTAAATTTGTCACAGAGACTAGTTTAAAAAAGAAATTATATAAAACTGATGAATAGAATTGTTTGGTTTAGGTATGATTTAAGAATAATTGATAATGAGGCATTTTCTTATGCAGTTAAGCAAGGAAATATTCTGCCAATTTTTATTTTTGACAAAGATTATTTCAAACTGGATACCTCAAGCAGTTTTCATTTAGAGTTTATCAAAAAATCAATTGATGATCTTGATAAAAAGTTGCAAAGAGAATATGGGTCTCATTTAAATATATACTACGGAGATACTTTAGAAATTTTAAAAAGAATTATTGATAGATTTAAAACATCTGAGATTTATTCTAATAAGATTTTTAAAAACAGATATTTAATAGATCTAGATTTAAAAATTGAAGAATTTCTTTTAACAAAAAAAATTAAATGGAATGTCTTTAATCAGTTTGGTGTTCAGTTAAATCATAGAGAGAGATATAAGTGGTCAAATAATTGGAACCAATTTATAAATACAGATTTGTCTGTGGTCAAATCAAATTGTAAATTTATATTTGATCAAAAGTTTAATAAGTTTGATAATATTAAGACTAACCAAATAAATATAAATTCAATTCAAAACGGTGGTAGATCAAATGCAATTAAATTATTAGACAGCTTTTTAAATTCAAGATCAGAGAACTATCAAAAAGAAATGTCTTCACCAATCAGCGGAGAAAATTCATGCTCAAGGTTAAGCCCTCATATTACTTATGGTAATATTTCTTTAAAAGAAATTTACTATAAAACAAAAAAAAAAATGAGTAGTGAATTATCATATACTAATAAAAGATCCTTAATAGCATTTAAAAGTAGACTTGCGTGGCACTGTCACTTTATTCAAAAATTATATGACGAGCCTGAAATAGAATATCAAAATTTAAACAAGGCTTATGATGGTTTAAGGGAGAATAATTTTAATGAAAAATATTTCCTGGCTTGGAAAAAAGGAAATACCGGATATCCCTTCATAGACGCTTGCATGCGATATTTATCTAAAACAGGTTGGATCAATTTTAGAATGAGAGCTATGCTTGTTTCCTTTGCATCCTACCAACTTTGGCTTGATTGGAAAAAAACTTCTAAACATTTGGCAAAATTATTTACGGATTATGAACCTGGTATTCATTATTCTCAATTTCAAATGCAATCAGGAACAACGGGAATTAATTCAATTAGAATTTATAACCCAATTAAGCAATCACATGATCAAGATGTTAATGGCAAATTTATAAAAAAATGGGTGCCAGAATTGAAAAATGTCCCTGATACATTAGTCCATGAGCCATGGAAATTAACTTATATGGAGCAAAAAAGTTTAAACATAGAGATAGGCAAAGATTACCCATTACCAATAGTAGATAACAAATCCTCAACAAAATTGGCTAAAGATAAAATATGGAACATTAAAAAATCAGAAAAGGCAAAAATGTTATCTAAAGAAATTTTAGATAAACATGCAAGTCTGTCTTTAAGAAGATAATTATGAATTTAGAAAAATATAAATGGAAAAGTAGAATTTTGTATGTTTCAACACCCAATTACAAGGAAAAAAAATATTTAAATGTAAAAAAAATATATCAAGAAAAAATTAAAGAATTTCACAAAAGATACATAAAATTAATTTGTAAAACTGACAAAAAAAACAATTTTTCAATTGATCTCATAGAATTTAATGGAAAATCAAAAAAAAAATTAGATAAACTTGATTATAAATTAGTTTTCAAAACCTTTAATAAAATGCCACTAAGCAATAAAATTAAACCAATAAATTTGTCTTTATTTTCAGATTATAATCCTAAAACAACCACTCAAGGTCTGGGATTTAAAAATAAAGAAAAAGCTTTATACACAATTAATACTATAAAAAATAGATCAACAAAATATCAGGTAAACGTTATTGCAACTATGCTTGGGAGGGCAAAAAATCACCCAAATAAAACTAGGGATATGAATGATGCTATAAAATTATTTAGTGAATGGATGAAACAATATAAAAGAAAAAAATGAAAATTAACGTAATTATAAATTTAAAAAAAATTATATTCTTATTCTTGTTAACATTTCCAAATAAGCTTTATGCTAGTTTTTTTGAAAATCTGACAAGTCAAATTGTCGAAAACCCAAAAAGACTTAGTTACGGAGTTTCTGTGACCGATGTAAATAAAGATGGAAACTTTGATTTTGTAGTCACTGGTTTTGGTTATCTTAATTTAGCATTATCTTATAAAGATGGAAAATTAATAAATATTGTAAACGAAAATATTTTTTCTGATGAGTTTAGAAGAACTATTGGTGTTGCTGCATGTGATATTGATAAAGATGGATATGAAGAAATATATTTCCTTAACACAGACACCTATAGTGGTACGAAAAAATACTCAGATAGACTAATAGACTTTGATGGGAACAAATTTATAGATTTATTTGAAGTTGAAAAAAATAAAAAGGATTTAAATTTGACTGCTGGACGGTCAGTAGTTTGTGTAGATAGAAAAGGTGATGGAACATACGGCGTTTACGTTGCTAATTATGGGGGACCAACTAGATTTTATGAGTATAGTGACGATGTAATAATTGATAAGTCAGTTCAATTAAATTTAGCAAAAGTAACAGGAGGTCGAGCAGTTGTATCAGGTCATATTATTTCAAACAAAATGGATATTTTTGCTGCTAATGAGAGAGGTGCTAATTTTCTTTATAAAAATAATAACGGTAAATTTTTAGACGTTGCATACGAGTATAGAGTAGAGGATGTTCTTCAAAATGGTCGAGGTACAGCTTTATCAGACATATATTATAGAGGGAGATTAGATATTTTGAATGGTAACTGGGGAGGATTTCATAGAGCTTATGTACTAAAAGATAAAATTTTTGAAGATATTGCAAAACCAACATTTGATGTGCCAACAAGAATTAGAACAATTATTTCAGCTGATTTAGATAATGATGGATATGATGAAGTTTTTATGAACAACATAGGTGAACCAAATAAACTTTTCAAAATATTAGATAATGGAGTTTTAGAGCAATTACCATTAGATATTGGTTTAGAACCAGATGGTTACGGAACTGGAGCTGCTGTAGCAGATATAGACAATGACGGTATATTAGAATTATTGGTTTCTCATGGTGAAAGCAGAGATCAACCATTATCCCTTTATAAAGCAAAAGTGGACCCTAACAATAAATATTTAAGAGTAAAACCTCTGAATAAATATGGAGCACCAGCAAGAGGTGCAACCGTAACTCTTATCTCGAATTTAAGAAGACATTCCAAAACGATTGATGCTGGATCTGGATATTTATGTCAGATGGAACCAGTTGCTCATTATGGCATTAGAAAAAATGAAAAAAATATTAGAATTCAAGTTAAATGGACAAACGGAAAAACTAAAACAATTCCAGTTAAAGATTTAAACCAAACAATTACTTTAAAACAAAAATAATTATTTTAAAGGTTGAAGAACTCTATTTATATAATGTATTACACCGTTTGAAACTTCGACATCAGCTGTTACAACTTCTGCCTCATTAATATAAACTATACCATTTACTTTTTTAATCGTAATTTCTTCACCGTTAATAGCCTTAAGTTTAACTTCACCATCTATTTCAGAGGAAGTAATTTTTTTTGAAAAAACGTGTCGACCTAATATATTTACTAACTTATCTTTATTCTCTTCTCTTAAGAGACCGTAATATGTTTTAGCACTTATGGCAGCAAACGCATCATCTAATGGCGCAAAAACAGTGAAAGGTCCAGCCCCTTTTAGATTTTTATTTAAACCAGATTTAGCAAGAGTTTCATTTAATTTATTAAACTTACCTGCCTCATTAAGCTCTTCAATTACATTTCCAAATGTAATAGATGGTGCAAATGTTATAATTAGTACACTTAAGATTAGATAGAATTTATTCATAGACTTTAAATAACAATAAATTAATAATTTAAAAACCTATTTAACTGCGACAAAAGTTAGAATAAAATTACTACTAAATATCAATATTTCATGTATTAAACCTTATGACTTTTTGTTCTGTTTCACTAATTGCTTTATTTATTGCTGTATTAGGTATTTTTATTTTTAGAAAACCTTCAAAAGCAGAGTTAAATAAGTTTGAAAAAGAGGACCAAGAAAGATTTAACTGGTCAAAAATGGGTTTTTAAAAAACCTAAATTAAATCAAATGAAATTCTTGCAAAATGTTTTAAAATTCACTGCAATTTTTTTATTAACTCTAAATTTTTCAAACATTTCTATTTCTGATGAAAAAAATTATTATAAAGATTTAGTTACAGATTGGTCTAGAATTTTTCCTGACAATAACAGAAACGCTGCAGGGCCAAAATTTTTTAAGTATATAATTGATAAAGATATTACTTATAATGATTTTATTGAATACAACAAATTATACTGTGCCGTGTCTGGATCACTAATTGATCCAAATAGTACTCCTGAATTTGTAAATATAAGTGAGGAAAAAACAGGAAAAAAAATGTGCGGAAATTATTATAGATGCTGTGTTCCCTGCTCATGTGATTTGATGAAATATACGACGGTTCAAAAAATGAAGCACAAGTTTAAAGATGGATTAAAAGAATTTTATGTTCTTACAATTAATAATCCTTGTACAAAAAAAGATTTTCCTGAAAGAGTAACAAAAAAATATTTTTGCGATGGTGGCAATATTGCAAAAGACCAAGTTTATAATCTAGATGGACGAATGGTCATTGGTTTGTTTCACAATACAAAACCATGTAATGATAATGACATAAAAATTGTGAAAGCTCATCCTGTAACTGGAGAATACTGCGATATCAGAAACAATACTCCTTTAGAAAAATTACAGGCTGGAATGGGAGATATATTTATTAAACTTGCTAGGTAAACTTAGCAACAATCTTAGGTATATAACCTTTAAAATTAAAAAAACCTTTATTGCAAAATTGCCAAGAAAATTGATCTAATTCCCTATAAATAAATTTATAATTACTTAAGTTAGATAAAACAAAATCTAAATTTTCCCCAACAGATGGATAAAGAATATAAAAGTCGCTCTTAATATATTTTAATTTATCAATTGAAACACTCTCGCAATTAATTGACAAACTTTTAATTCTTTCTAGCTGGTCACTAATTAATTCAGATTTAAATTTTATAACATTATCACTCAGTTTGATTTGTCTAAATTCGTTGGAGTTAATAGCTAAAATTATTTTATCAAATTTAAATTCTATAAAATCTGAATTCTCAAATGATAAATTATTTTCAAAAATGACAAGAGTTTTATCTTCATTTATTTCTGGATTAATAAAATCATTCTTAATAATTGAATAAGTTTTATCGGCTATTTTGGGAGGTGCACTTTCATTTAATTTTATATTTTGAAACCGATTATTTGTAAATTTTTTGATATTCCACTCTGATGCTAAGTAATGTTTTCCTTGTGTTTGAATACCAGCAACCCATCTCCAACCTAATGTGTTCGAAGCTGCATCTCCATCATAAAGATGCTTTAAAAAAAATTCTGCTCCTAATTCCCAGGGTAAATCAAGTGTGAAAATCCATATACTAGCAAACCACATTCTCGTATGATTGTGTAAGTAATTGTGTGTTTTTAATTCTTTTACCCACCCATCAAAACATTCGATATTAGTTTTTCCTTCTACAGCTTTTAGATAATTGATATCCTCTTTATATTTCTCTCTTATGCTATTTAAGCTAATAATATATTCACTCCAAACGGACGGTCTTAACTCTAACCATCCTTTCCAATAAGTTCTCCAAAGCACTTCTTGAATAAATTTTTCATTTTTATTAAAGGAATATTTTGCTAGTGATTTTTTAATAATTTCAATTTCGTTAAGAACCCCATGAGTTATATATGGGGACAGACAAGAAACATTACTACGTTTATCAGGTCCAAAATCAAAATTCCTCAATTTTGAATAGTCTGATAAGTTTCTTTCAATAAATCTATCTAACTTTTCAATGGCTTTCGCCCTAGATGTCTCAAAATTCATAATTATTTATTTTAGCTTTTTTTTGTGAAAATTAATAAATCTCTCAACGTTTGATTTATTAAATGTTTTATTTTCCTCAAACGAAACTTTTTTCATTGAATAAGCTTTGCTTTTAGTCATTCTTGAATAAATAGTAATATTTCCTTTGTAGAGTTTTAATTTTACCGAGCCGTTTACTTTATTTCTTTTTTCATCAATAACCCTTTGTAACTTAAATCTTTCTTTAGAAAACCAATATCCATTATAAATTAATTCTGCATATCTTGGCATGATCTCATCTTTTTTATGCATTGTTTGCTTATCTAATGTTACGGACTCTATTGCTCTATGAGCATTTAACAACAATGTTCCACCTGGAGTTTCATAAACACCTCTAGATTTTATTCCGATAAATCTATTTTCAACTAGATCTACTCTTCCAATTCCATTTTTACTAGCTAACTGATTAAGTTTTTCTAGAAGTTTAGCAGGAGAAACTTTTTTACCATTAATTCCATAAGGATCTCCATTTTTAAAATTGATGGTCACAAAACTTGGCTTATTAGGAGCTTTCTCAGGAGATATTGTTCTTTGAAATATAAACTCTGGGGGAAAGTTTTTTGGATTTTCCAATGCTTTACCCTCCGTAGAAGTATGGAATAAATTATCATCAACTGAAAAAGGTGGTGCTCCTTTTTTATCTCTAGGAATAGGTATTTTATTTTTTTTTGCGTATTTAATTAAATCTGATCTTGAATTCATTTTCCATATACGCCAAGGAGAAATGACCTTTATTTTAGGACCAAAGTAGTGATAACCTAGTTCAAATCTTACCTGATCATTTCCTTTACCAGTTGAACCATGAGATACAGCAAAAGCTTTAAATTTTTTCGCAACTCTGATCTGATCTTTAGCAATAAGAGGTCTTGCAATAGATGTGCCTAGCAAATAAACACCCTCATACACAGCATGACCCCTGATCATTGGATAAACATAATCCTTAACAAATATATCTTTAAGATCTTTAATAATTATATTTTTCACACCTAGTTTTTTTGCATTATTAATAATTTTTTTTTTATCCATTTTTTGTCCAATATCTGCTGTATAAGCAACAATTTCAGCTCTATAATTTTCTTGCAGCCACCTTAAGATGATTGAAGTATCTAAACCACCAGAATAGGCTAATATAATTTTTTTCTCTGATTTCATTTAAAACTATGTGCAACTTTTTTTTGCGACACCATAAGCTTTAGTAAAGCCCATCAAAGAATAATGATCTATAGTTTGAGAACCTTCTTTGTTGTAGCCTGTCACCATAATTCTTGAAGCTTTTTTCATGGTTTTAATAATTCTTTTTTCAATTTTATTATCAGCAATCCAGGCAAAACCTTCTTGCTTAATATCGAATTTATAATTAGATTTTCCAGACTTTGCTGAAACGGTATTTTGCAGATTGTAGTCATATCCAGATGTTGTACTAACTTCATCAACAATTTTTTCATTAGGTCTAAAACTCACGAAAAGTCTTGCTTCTCTTTCAACTTTTTTTGGTGATTGCAAAACAGGTTTTGATTGTGCAAAACAAACTTTGTCAGTTCCATTTGAATAAACTACTGTTTCCCAATCTTTAAATTTACCTATTTTTTTAACCTCTTCTGCATTAGCGAAACTAAAATAAAAAAATAATAAAAAAAATAATTTAAAAGTAATATTTTTAATTATGGACATGGATTTGGATACTTTCTTTGAACTGCATTAATTTCATTTATTACATCTTTATCTAAGTTTACTTTTACACTTTCTATATTTGTTTTCAACTGCTCCATTGTTGTTGCACCAATTATAACACTAGTCATAAAATCTTGTATCTCGCAAAATTTTATTGCCATTTGACTCATATCTAAATTATATTTTTTACTAATTTCATAATATTCTTCAATCGCATTTTCAGATTGTGGTTTTCTATATCTGCCCCAAAATTCATAATCTCTCTCAATTCTCGACCCTTTTGGCATTGCACCATTTCTATATTTTCCACTCAAATAACCGCTGGCTAGCGGAGAGTAAGATAAACAACCTATTTGTTCTCTTATTGAAACCTCAGCCAAGCCAACCTCATAAGATCTATTAAGCAGACTATAAGGGTTTTGAATTGACATCATCCTAGGTAGATTTTTATCTTTAGATAACTGCATGAAATTCATAACTCCCCACGGTGTTTCATTTGATAGACCAACATATTTTATTTTACCTTCGTTTATAAACTTTTCTAAATTAATCAAAACGTCTTCAAATTTATTCCACTCACTCTCTTTATGAGTGTACCCAAGTTTTCCAAAATTATTCACATTTCTCTCTGGCCAATGTAATTGATACAAGTCTATATAATCTGTCTTTAATCTTTTTAAGGAATTGTTCAGAGCGTTTTCTAAATTTTCTCCTACAAAACTGTTTTTCCCATCTCTTAAATAACCTCTTGATGGTCCTGCCACTTTAGATGCTAAAATAATTTCTTTTCTTTTTTTATTTTTTGTAAACCAGTTACCTATGATTTCCTCAGTAAACCCGTAGGTACTTTCTCTTGGTGGTACAGAATAAAGTTCAGCTGTATCCCAGAAATTTACACCATTATCTAAGGCGTAATTCATTTGCTCAAATGCCTCTATTTCACTATTTTGTTCACCCCATGTCATTGTACCGAGACATATTGTGCTCACATTAAGGTCGGTATTTCCTAGTTTTTTGTAATTCATTTTTTATTTATAACTTTTATTTATCTTTTGACTTCTTGAAAATATAGTAAAATATTATTATATATATTGTATGGAATTCAATAGAGATAATATTATCAAAAATAAAACATCAACCGTTAAACAATCAGTTGCAATGGATGAGGGCCTTAGAGCCTACATGCTTAAAGTTTACAATTATATGTCAACTGGCGTTTTATTGACAGGTATCGTAGCTCTTTTAACTTTTAAGATGTCAGTTGTAACAAGTTCAGATGGTTCAATAATAGCGCTTACAGACATAGGTAATGCAATATATTTATCTGGGTTGAAATGGATAATTATGTTGGCGCCACTAGGTATAGTTTTCTATATGAGTTTTGGAATAAATAAAATGAGTTCCTCTAAAGCTCAAACCACATTTTGGATTTTTGCTGGATTGATGGGATTATCTTTATCGTCGATACTTTTGGTTTACACTGGATTAAGCGTAACTAGAGTATTTTTTATAACCTCTGCAACTTTCGGTGCTATGAGCATCTACGGTTATACTACCAAGAGAGATCTAACTAAATTAGGTTCTTTCTTAATGATGGGTTTGATAGGTATAATTATAGCGTCATTAGTAAATATATTTTTAAAATCATCTATGATGTATTTTGTTATATCGATTTTAGGAGTTTTAATTTTTGTAGGTTTAACAGCTTACGACACTCAAAAAATTAAAAATATGTATGTAGCATCTGATAGTGGAGAGCTTATGGGAAAAAAAGCTATTATGGGTGCATTAACATTGTACTTAGATTTCATTAATTTATTTATAATGTTGCTTAGATTATTTGGTCAGCGAAGATAATTATTTCTGAAATTTCTTCCAGTTAGTGTTTTTAATTAAATCTTCAAGATTATCAGAATTTTTATAAATTTTTCCCTCAAAGTCTGTAATAACATATCTGAAATATTTGTTTTTCGGTTTAAAATTTTTGCAGATCCTATACATTGCGTTCTCTGTTGAATTTTTAAAGACGCTAAATCCAACTTGTATTGCTGAAATTGTTAATCCATAATCTTTCCAAGATCCGTCTGAAACCATCTTAGCGTATAGATTTAAAATAGTTTTAAGTTCCTTTTTTTCAAAAAAAAATTTTTTTTTATTTGCTTCAAAGTTGTTATTAACAATTAATTTCAAGTTAGTTTTCATCTATTTTATATTTATTTAATATACTGATTTGAAAAGCAGTAAAAATAAAAGTTATTGGTAGTAACCCCCAAACTTTAAAATTTACCCAAAATTCCTCTGATTGTGTTCTCCAAACAATTTCGTTTAGCAAGGCTAAACCAAAGAAAAAAAATATCCATCTATTTGTTAAAATTTGCCAACCATCATCTTTAATTAAAATTGATTTACCTAAAAATTTTTTTAACAAAGGTTCTTTAGAAAAATATTTTCCAAATATTAAAACAATTCCAAACAAAATATTTACAACAGTTGGTTTAATATAAATAAATATTGGATTATCAAAATATAATGTAAGAGCTCCAAAAAAAGTAATTAGAATTCCACCTGTTAGAGGTATCATTGGAATTTTTTTTTCTAAATACCAATTAATTGCCAAAGCAATTATTGTTGCAACTATAAATGGAGGAATTGCAACTTTTAAGTCTTTATCATTGTTGTAATAAAAACTAAAGAAAACTAATAATGGTCCAAAGTCTGTGACAAATTTGATCAAAGATTTATTCACAACACATATTAACAGATTAAAAAAACAATTAAATTTTTTTTATTGATTTTTTTAAACAAATAACCATATTAATATAGTGACTGTTCAAAAAGCAAAATTTTCAATAGGTGATGTTGTTAAGCATAGACATTTTGATTTTAGAGGAGTTATCTATGATGTAGATTTTGAGTTTAATAATTCAGAAGAGTGGTACCAATCTATCCCAAAAAATGTAAGACCAAGAAAAGAT
Organism: uncultured Pelagibacteraceae bacterium; assembly: GCA_902562875.1. GTDB lineage: Bacteria > Pseudomonadota > Alphaproteobacteria > Pelagibacterales > Pelagibacteraceae > Pelagibacter. Next base: position 89,190 of record CACEVB010000005.1, read on the forward strand.
CAACCATTTTATCATCTTTTAGCCGAAAATGATGAAATTACGTATGAGGCTTACGTGTCAGAACAAAATTTATTAGTTGATAACTCAAAAGAGCCAATTAAACACCCGCTGATTAATGAAATATTTTCTGGTAAAAAAGGCTCGGGTTACTTTAAGCCCTCAAATTAATAAATTAGTCAATTTTTAAACACATTTAACTCAAATCTTAGACATAACTGAAGTTTATTTTAGTTTTATTCTGGCCAAGGATACAAATCTTCTTCCTTATTTATCTCCCTCTGTGTTCTTGGTCAGAAATTTCCCTAGAAAATTCTAACATAATGATTATGTATCTTTTCTATGAATTTTATTCTTAAAATAAATAAAATTAGTCTAAAAGCACAAAGATATATTTTTTTTCTTTTTATAATAGTTTTTTCAATTGGAATTGTTGAGGCTTTAATATTGTCTCCATCGGATTATAAACAAAGTGATAGTGTAAGAATTATGTATGTTCATGTTCCATCAGCATGGACATCTGTTGGTATTTTTTCTGTTATAGCAATCCTATCATTAGGAAATTTAATTTTCAAAAATAAATATTTTTTAACAATCGCAAAAAGTTTAGCTCCATCAGGCTTAATTTTTAATATAATTGCATTAGTTACTGGTTCTATATGGGGTAAACCGACTTGGGGCACTTGGTGGGCATGGGACGCAAGAATAACCTCCATGTTGGTTCTTTGTATTTTTTATATTTTATATATACTGAGCTGGAGAGTTTTCGAGCATAAAGAAAATTTAAGTAAAGTAACTTCGATAATTTCTTTACTTGGATTAATTAATTTACCAATTATAAAATTTTCAGTTGAATGGTGGGCAACTTTACACCAATCAGCCTCTATAAAATTAACGGGCTCTTCCATTCATTCCTCAATGTTATTGCCTTTATTTATAATGACTGCGGCATTTGTACTTTTTTCAATTTTAATATTTTTAATGAAATATAATACAGAACTGATAAAAATAAAAAATAAAGGTCTAGATAGAATATGATTTACGAAATTATTTTAATGAACGGATATGGTATATATGTGTGGTCCTCATTTATGTTCACATTTATTTGTTTTATTGGCCTATATCTAAAAATTAAATCTCAGCTAATTAAAGAACAGGAAAAATTCAAAGCTAAATATTTCGATTTGACTGAAGAAGAAACTCAAGCTGTAATAAAGCAGAAAACATATAGAGATATCCTTGCTTTTACAAACATATCAAAAATTTAATTTAAAGAGTTCATGATCGGTAAAAAAGTAAAACTTAGAATTACTTTTTTATTTTTGTCATTTATCTCATTGGTATTGATTGTATTCTTAATCATTAAATCTCTTGAGGAAAACGTTGTTTACTTTAAATCTCCGTCAGAAATTATTAGCCTAGCTGAATTAACAAATAAAAAAGTGAGAATAGGAGGAATGGTTAAAAAAGACTCTTTAGAAATCAATGCTGAAGAAATAAGATTTATAATAACAGACTTTAAAAATGAAATCAGTGTAAGCTACTCAGGTATAATACCCAATCTTTTCGAAGAAGAGAAAGGAGTGGTTGCTGAAGGGTACATACAGGATCGTAAATTTTTTGTTGCAAAAAAAATATTAGCTAAGCATGACGAGAACTATATGCCACCTGAGATAAAAAAGGCGTTAGAAAATTAATAATGATTAGTGAACTTGGTCATTATTCATTAGTTTTTGTAACTATTTTTTCTGCAATTATAATTTTACAATCCTTTAAATATGTTTTATCTGAACAAATAGTTTTTAAAAATAACTTATACAATTTAATTTTTTTGCAGTTATTCTTTATAGTTGTAAGTTTTTTATGTCTACTTATAGCATTTTTGTACTCTGATTTTAGCAATGTAACTGTCTATAATAACTCTCATACATCCAAACCATTATTTTATAAAGTTTCTGGTGTTTGGGGAAATCATGAAGGTAGTCTACTATTATGGCTTCTAGTACTAATATTGTTTTTATTTTTATTCATACTAAATTCTAAAAAAGTCGATAATAAATATAAATTGCTAACTGTAATTTTTCAGGAAATTATTATTTTAGGATTTTTGGTATTTATAATTTTTACATCCAATCCATTTGAATATTTATTTCCAGTTCCGAATGAAGGATTGGGATTAAATCCAATACTTCAGGACCCAGCCTTAGCTATTCATCCACCTATTTTATACCTTGGTTACGTAGGCTCCTCATTAATTTTTTCTTCATCACTAGCAGCAGTAATAAGTAATAATGTTGACTCTGGCTGGGCTAAACACATTAAAAAATGGGTTTTTATTTCTTGGATATTTTTAACTTTAGGAATAATGTTAGGCTCAGTCTGGGCATATTACGAATTAGGCTGGGGAGGTTTTTGGTTTTGGGATCCTGTAGAAAATGTTTCGTTAATGCCTTGGTTTTGTTTAACTGCATTACTTCACTCAATTGTTGTTTTAGAGAAAAGAAATTCATTAAAAAATTGGACAATTATACTATCTATAGCGACCTTCGCTCTAAGCATGAGTGGAACTTTTCTTGTAAGATCAGGTATATTAAATTCCATTCATACATTTGCAAATGATCCATCTAGAGGTTTATTCATATTAACTTTTTTATTTTTTTTAGTTGTATTGGCTATAACTATTCTTTTTATCTACTTTGATAAAAATGAAACTAAGTCGGATAATTTTTTTTTAATAAGCAAAGAATCAGCAGTTTTGGTGAATAATTGGTTTATGATGTATTTCTTATCGGTAGTTTTAATTGGCACTATTTATCCAATTTTTCTTGAGGTTATTACAAACGACAAAATTTCTGTTGGTGCACCATTTTACCATAAGTTAATTGTACCTTTCTTAATACCTTTTTTTATTTTTATGTCATTCGGACCGAGGTTGAAATGGATTAAAAATAGTTATAAAAAAATAAATTATAAACAAATTCTAATTTTTTTAATAACTTTATTAATCTCATTCTTAATAGTTCATAATTCTGGTGTTAGATATCTTTTCTCGATATTTTTGATAGCAGCATCTATATTTTTATTAATAAGTAGTTTTAGAGATTTATTTAAAAAAAAAATTCAATTTCCACAAAAAATTTCCCATCTAGCATTTAGTATTTTGATACTAAGTATTTTGATTAACGGAATTTACTCTAAAGAATTTAATTCAAACATGAGGGTTGGAGATCAAGTTAAATTTATGAATAAAACAATAACTTTTAAAAGTATAAATTTTTATGAAGAAAAAAATTATAGATTATTAAGAGGCAACTTCGAAATTAATGAGAGTGGAAAAAATCCATTAAATTTTGTTCCAGAGATTAGAATTTATAATCAACCAGTTATATCTACAAGTGAAGCTGATATTAAAACAACTTTATTAAATGATAATTTTATTGTTTTTAGTTTACTAAAAGAAGGTGAGATATTTAATGTAAGATATCAATATAAACCTTTTATGATATGGATTTGGATTTCAGTAATGGTCTTAGCTTTTGGTGGAACATTAGCAATTATAAAAAAATGAAAAATAGAAACATAAAATTTTTCATAATATCACTTTTAGTTATATTTATTTTTACAACTCTAGCAATAGGTCTAAAAAAGGAAAGTACTTATACAACAGAAAATATAAATATTGAAAATATTGAAAATTTTAGAAGTAAGGAATTATTTTCTAATGAACTGATAGAGTTTACAAGTTTATTTGATCAAAATGAAAAATTTATAATTTTAAATATTTGGGCATCATGGTGTTTACCGTGCAGAAGTGAACATGAGTTTTTAATGAAATTATCACAAAATTCAGATATTAAAATCGTTGGATTAAATTATAAAGATAACCAAGAAAACGCTAAAGAATTTTTGAAAGAGCTTGGAAACCCTTTTGAAAAAATATTAATAGATAGAAAAGGTTTGATAGCAATAGAGATTGGAGCTTATGGAATTCCCGAAACTTATTTGATTGACAATTATGATAAAAAAATAATTAAAAAATATATCGGTCCTATTGATAAAATTAAAATGGAAAAAATCATATCAATACTTAAATTATGAAAACAACATTAAAGTTAATAACAATATTTATTATAATCGTTAATTCACAAAATATCCTACATGCAAATGATCAAAATGAGAGATTAGATAAACTTACCAAAAATTTAAGATGTCTAATTTGTCAAGGTCAGTCCGTATATGACTCACAGTCAGATTTTGCGTTAAGTGTAAGAGATTTGATTATTAAAAAAATTGATGATGGTGACAACGACCAAGAAATATATAGCTATCTTAAAACAAAATATGGGGATTGGATTATGTATGAACCTCAACTTGGAAAAAACACCATTCTACTTTGGATTTTACCGTTGATTTTGTTTATTTTTGGAGGTCTATTAATATTTAGAAAAGCAATTATAAAGTTAGATAAAAAATAATTATGTTTAAGTTTTTAAAATTTGTGGCTGTATTAATACTTTTATCCTCTCCATTAAAAGCTGAGGAAAAATTAACTTTTGAAAAAGAACATCAGTGGAATTTTTATTCTGGAACTTTTGATTTTAGTGACGACGGTGCTCGAGCAACTTTATTTGGTATTCAACACCAAAATGAAAATTTATTCAGAGAAAGTTTTTTTGGTACTATTTCACCTATCTCAGGTTTTATGATGACAGCTGATAATGCAACATATGCTTACACAGGTGTGCAGGCACAATACAAAATTGGTGGATTAAATATAATTCCAAGCTTTACTCCAGGTTTATATGGCGAAGGTGATGGTAAAGATTTGGGGCACATAATTGAATTTAAGAGTGAATTACAATTATCTATCGATTTACTTAAAAACACTGAGTTAGGTTTCTCTTATAATCATTTATCTAATGCAAGTTTAGGTGATAAGAACCCTGGGGCAAATAGTTATATGTTTAATTTTTTGAAAAGGTTTTAACAGATGTTTATGAATTTAAAAGATTGTCACAACTTTTCTGATTTTAGGAAGCTAGCTAAAATGAGACTGCCCTCACCAATTTTTCATTACATAGATGGTGCAGCTGATGATGAGATTACTTACAATCGAAATACATCGTCATTTAATGATGTAGATCTTGTTCCAAATGTTTTAAGAGGTGTTGAAGATGTCGACTTATCAACTACTATATTTGGAAAAAAACTTGACTTACCATTTTATTGTTCTCCTACAGCATTACAAAGACTTTTTCACTATGACGGTGAAAGAGCTGTGGGCAAAGCAGCAAAAAAATTTAATACTATGTTCGGAGTTTCCGCTCTTGCTACAGTAAGTGTTGAGGAAATATCATCGCTGATTGATACTCCAAAAATGTTTCAGTTTTATTTTCACAAAGACAGAGGTCTAAATGACTCTTGTTTAGAGAGAGCTAAAGCGGCAAAATTTGATGTTATGGCATTGACAGTAGATACTATTACTGGCGGGAACAGAGAAAGAGATTTAAGAACTGGTTTCACCTCTCCACCGAAACTTACACTATCGAGTTTGTTTAGTTTTGCTACAAAGCCTATGTGGGGAATAAATTATTTAACTAAAGGTAAATTTGAATTACCACATATTCAAGATCATCTTGATGAAGGTACTAATACTAATACATCAATAGGTAATTATTTCTCTACAATGTTAGATCAATCAATGAATTGGAATGATGCGGAGAAATTATGTTCACAATGGGGAGGTCATTTCGCTTTAAAAGGAGTAATGAGTGTTGAGGATGCAAAAAAAGCTGTCGATATTGGTTGCACGGGCATAATGGTATCAAATCATGGAGGAAGACAATTAGACGGATCAAGATCACCATTTGATCAAATCGCAGAAATAGTTGATGCTGTAGGTGATAAGTTAGACGTTATCTGTGAGGGAGGTTTTCAAAGAGGAACTCATATGCTTAAAGCTTTGTCATTAGGTGCAAAAGCATGTGCTGGTGGTAGGCTTTATCTTTATGCTCTTGCAGCAGCAGGACAGGCAGGTGTTGAAAGGGCATTAGGTCAATATAAAACTGAGTTGGAAAGAGATATGAAATTAATGGGTTGTACAAAAATATCTGATCTTAATAGAAATAACCTAAGATTTAGAAAAATCTAATATCTTCGATGAGTTTAAAAGACTGTTATAATTTTAACGACTTTAGAATTATTGCAAAAAAAAAATTACCTTCGCCGATTTTCCATTATATTGATGGTGGCGCAGATGATGAATCAACCTTAAGAAGAAATACAGATTCATTTAACGATTGTGATCTTGTTCCGAGTATTTTGGCAAGCGTGGGTAAGCCAGACCTATCGACAACACTTTTTGGAAAAAAAATTGATATTCCTATTTTCCTTTCCCCAGCAGCTATGCAAAGACTTTATCACCCAGACGGAGATAAAGCTTCTGCAAAAGCCGCTGAGAAATTTGGGACTTTTTATAGCATGTCTTCCATGGGTAACAATTCAATAGAAGAAATTTCAAATATTTCAAGTGGTCCTAAACTATTTCAACTTTATGTTCATAAAGATAGATCTATTTCTGATGATTTAATAGAAAGATCACGCAGGTCCGGTTTTGATGCAATGTGTTTAACAGTAGATACATTGGTTGCAGGAAACAGAGAAAAAGATCACCGAACAGGATTTACAACTCCTCCAAAACTTACTTTCCAATCCCTAATGAGTTTTGCACTGAAACCAAAATGGGTGATCAATTATCTTACAGGAAAAAGATTTGAGTTATCAAATGTAAAAAAAAAAACAGACAAAGGCACAAATATTTCAAAGTCGGTTATTGATTATATTAATGAACAATATGATCCTGCTATGGGATGGAAAGATGCGGAATATTGTGTCAAAAAATGGAATGGCCCATTTGCTCTAAAAGGAGTAATGTCTGTTGCAGATGCCAAAAGAGCAATTGATATTGGATGCACAGCAATAATGGTATCAAATCATGGAGGTCGACAACTAGACGGGTCTAGATCACCATTTGACCAAGTAAAAGCAATTTCTGATGCTGTTGGAGACAAACTTGAAATTATATTGGATGGTGGCGTTAGACGAGGGACACATGTGTTAAAAGCGATTGCAGCAGGCGCAAAAGCATGTAGTTTTGGGAAGATGTTTTTGTTCTCTTTAGCCGCAGGTGGGCAACAAGGTGTTGAACATTTATTACAGATTATGCAGGACGAAATTAATAGAAATATGGTTCTAATGGGGTGTAAAAATTTGCAAGAGTTAAATAGTTCAAAAATAATTTATAGAAAATAATATGAATTTTTAAAAGTTTTATTAGACAGTTGGCTTTTTTTAAGCTAATTTTTAAAAAATTTTTACAATCAAATATTAATGAAAGGTAAAACAAATGAAGTTGGCTACAAATTTAAATAGATTAGGAACAGAAACCGCATTTAGTGTATTAGCTGAGGCTAAGGCTTTGGAAGCTAAAGGAAATCCAATGATACACTTAGGATTAGGCCAACCTGATTTTAAAACACCAAAGCATGTTGTTGAAGCCGCAAAAAAAGCGTTAGATGACGGCCATCATGGATATGTAATGTCAAACGGAATACCAGAATGTCGACAGGCCGTGACCAGATGGATTAAAAGAAGATACAATGCAGATGTTGATTTTGAGAGAATTTTGATAATGCCTGGTGGTAAACCAACAATGAGTTATGCTATACAATGTTTTGGAGAACCAGGAGCAGAAATTATTCATCCAACTCCAGCTTTCCCAATATATGAGTCTATGATAAATTATACTGGTTCGACCCCTGTACCATACGACTTAACTGAAGATAAAGATTTGAAATTTAATCCAGAAAAAATTTTATCATTAATTACAGATAAGACTAGATTATTAATTCTAATTAACCCAAATAATCCAACTGGTAGTTTCGTAGAAAAAGAAGCTATTGATGTTTTAGCTGAAGGATTAAAAAAGTATCCTCATGTTACTATTTTAAGTGATGAGATTTATAGTAGACAAATTTTTGATAACAAAGAGATGCCATCATTTTTTCATTACCCAGAGTTACGTGACAGATTAATCGTTTTAGAGGGCTGGAGCAAAGCGTATTCTATGACTGGGTGGAGATTGGGTTGGAGTTTTTGGCCAAAAGAGTTAGTTGAACATGTTAATAAACTTTTAATAAATAGTGTGTCATGCGTTAATGCTGCAGCACAATTTGCTGGAATAGCAGCGCTTGATGGACCTGATGACTCAATTGATGAAATGATGGTTAAGTTCACACAAAGAAGAGATTTAATTCACAAAGGCTTGAATGATTTACCAGGTGTTGAATGTAGTTTACCAGGAGGTGCGTTTTATGCATTTCCAAAAGTTGTTGGAACTGGGATGAGTGGCGCTGAATTTTGCAAGAAAGCTATGCATGAGGCTGGTGTTGCAATAGTACCAGGCACAGCGTTTGGTAAAACATGCAATGACTATGTTAGATTTAGTTTTGCCGCATCTAGAGACAATATTTCTCAAGCATTAGAGAATATTAAAAAGATGTTGGGATAATTCAATTTTTCTTATAATCTAAGTTCTTTAAAATTATTATGAGCATTGTATCAATAGAAACAGAACTTAAAAGTATTTTTAAAGAGCGATGCTCAACATCTACATCTACAAGATTTAATTATTCAAGGGGTGAAGATACATACGATCCAGTTCCCTCGAAAGCAGTAATTTTTCCTAGAACTAATGAAGAGGTCTCAACAATATTAAAATTATGTAATGAAAGAAAAGTTCCCGTCGTGCCGTTTGGAACAGGCACATCTTTAGAAGGAAATGTTGTTGGTAATGAAGATGGAATAACTATATCTCTAGAAAAAATGAACAAAATTTTAAACGTAAATATAGAGGATTTTGATTGCAGGGTTCAAGCCAATGTTACAAGAGAACAATTAAATGAGCATCTGAGAGAAGATGGAATATTTTTTCCAATTGATCCAGGTGCTAACGCTGCAATTGGTGGAATGGCCGCAACATCTGCCTCCGGGACAATGGCAGTAAAATATGGAACGATGAAAACTGTTATTACAGGTTTAACCGTTGTTCTGCCGAGTGGAGAGATAATAAATACTGGAGGTAGAACAAAAAAAACTTCAGCTGGTTATAATTTAACAAATTTATTTATAGGATCAGAAGGTACATTAGGCGTAATAACAGAGATTCAACTAAGATTATCTCCAATACCAGAAAGTATAATGAGTGCTGTTTGTCATTTTCCAACTTTAGAGGATGCAGTAAAAACTGCTCAAGAAACGATACAATATGGAATTCCGATTGCAAGGATTGAAATGCTTAATAAAGATCAAATGGATATAAGTATTAACTACTCAAATTTAAAAGAGGTAAATGTGGAACCAACATTATTTTTTGAGTTTCATGGTTCAGAAAATTCTAATAAAGATTCTATAAAAGTTGTGGAGGAACTATCAAATAACAACAAAGGAAGTAAATTCAAGTGGGCTACTGATTTAGAGGAGAGAAATAAATTATGGCAGGCAAGATGGGATGTATATTATTCTGTAAAAGCTCTAGTAAATAATGGAAGAGTATACTCTACAGACGTATGTGTTCCAATTTCTAAAATAACCGAGTGTGTTAACTTTGCAGAACAAGAAGTTAACAAAATTGGATTAAGGGCGCCAATGGTTGGTCATTTAGGGGATGGTAACTTTCATGTTTTATTTCCATACGATCCTAATGATAAAGAGATATATATAAAAATAAGGGAATTTAGTAATAAGTTAATCGATAAAACTTTAGAATTAAAAGGAACAGTAACTGGTGAACATGGAGTTGGACTACATAAAAAGAAATATCTACTGAAAGAGCATCCAGATAACATACCTTTGATGAAAACAATTAAAAGGAGTGTAGACCCTAATAATATAATGAACCCTGGAAAAATTTTTGATTTAAACTAAAAATGAAAAAAATACTTGTCACTAGAAAGTTATTAAGGTCAAATGAGGATAAACTAAAAGATCTTTACGATGTTGGTCTTAATTTAAATGATGAATTATACTCTCAAGACAAATTAATTGAGCTTAGTCATGGATGTGACGGTATTTTATCTGCTTTAACAGATAAATTAGATAAAGAGACAATTAATAAACTCCCGGATAGTGTAAAAATTTTATCTAATTTTGCTGTAGGCTTTGGAAACATTGATGTCGAAGCTGCAAAAAAAAGAGACATCGTTGTAACAAATACCCCAGAAGTTTTAACTGATGCAACTGCTGAGATAGGGATATTGTTAATACTTGGAGCATGTAGAAGAGCATCAGAGGGAATAGAGGGAGCTAGAGCCTCTAATTGGAAATGGTCTGCAGACTATCTTATAGGAAAGCAACTAACTGGAGCTAGATTGGGAATATTGGGTATGGGTAGAATAGGTCAAAAGATAGCAAATATCGCAAGATCTTTAGGAATGATTATCCATTATCATAATAGATCAAAACTCAGCGATGATAAAGAAAAGGGAGCTATATATCATGATACTCTAGATAAATTATTATCAGTATCAGATGTTTTATCTGTATGTTGTCCCGCTTCCAAAGAGACAGTAAATTTAATTAATAAAGATGCTATTGAAAAATTACCAAAAGGAGCGGTAGTAACTAATGTTGCTAGAGGAGATATTGTTGATGACGAAGCTTTAATTGATGCTTTGGACAGAAGAAAAGTCTATGCTGTAGGTTTAGATGTTTATAAAGGAGAACCAAATTTAAACCCTGGTTATATGAAACATAAGAGTGCTTTTATTCTACCTCATCTTGGGAGTGCAACTAAAGAAACAAGAACAGCCATGGCTAATCTTGCAATTGACAACCTCACAGAATTCTTTGATACAGGTGACTGTAAAAATAAAGTCAATTAGAAGTCTTTAATACTACCTTAAGTTGTAAATAAATTATAATAAGTCTATTTAGCATAGGACTCTTCAAACCTTTTATGCTTTAATTGCATAGTTAATTAACTAATTAGGAGAGAAGAATGATTAAAACAAACAAACCTATGAAGGGCAAATCACCTTCAAGAAGAAAATTCTTCAAGACAGCAGCCGCCGCCGGAGTGGCAGCAGTTGCAATGCCATACGTAAATTTAGGTGCGGCTCAAACTTTGAAAATGCAAGCAGCATGGCCAAGTGGAGCTAACATATTTTTCGAAATGGCCGGTGACTATTGTAAAATGGTTAGCGACATGTCTGGAGGATCACTAAAAATTGATCTACAACCTGTTGGAGCAGTTGTTAAGACTAGTGAAATTGGTCAGGCTGTTAGCTCAGGTGCCGTAGATATGGGTCACTGGGTTACTGCATATTGGTATGGAAAAAATCCAGCTGCATCTTTATTTGGAACTGGTCCATCTTATGGAATGTCATCTCAAGAAGTAATGGGATGGATGGAATATGGTGGAGGTAGAGCGTTATATGAAGAAACTATTAAAAAAGTAGGTTTCGATTATACTGGTGTGTTCCATATGCCAATGCCTGCACAACCGTTCGGATGGTTTAAAAAAAACGTAACCAAAGTATCTGATGTTAAAGGTATGAAGTATAGAACAGTAGGTTTAGCTACGAACGTTCTTACTGCAATGGGAATGGTCGTTAGACAGTTACCAGGTGGTGAAATTCAACCAGCAATGAAAACTGGATTGATTGAAGCAGCTGAGTTTAACAACCCAACCTCAGACTCTCAGTTTGGTATGCAAGATGTTTCTAAGCATTATCATTTAGGAAGCTTCCACCAATCACAGGAGATGTTTGAAATACCAATTAATAATAAATCTTTCAACAGTTTGTCACCAGCGAATAAAGCGATATTAAAAAACGCTGCTTACGCTGCTAATACAGATAACTATTTCAAAGCATTAGTTAGATATTCAGCAGATTTATCTAAATTAATGAATGAACATAAAGTTAACGTATACCAAACGTCTGATGAAATTTTAGCTCAACAACTTAAAGGTTGGGATAAAGTTATCGGTGATTTCACGAAGAAAGATGCTTTCTTCAAAAAAGTCGTCGATTCTCAAAAAGCATACGCTAAGAGAGTAATGAAGTACTTGCTGATGAATCAGCCTAATTACAAGCTAGCATATGAAAATGAGTTTGGACCAATTGGTAAAGTTAAAATATAAACTTTAACTAAAGTAAATTTAAAGGGGGCTAAAAGCCCCCTTTTTTTTGTTTGCTAAACTAACTGTATTTATCATAAAGTAAAATAATGAGATCTTTCATAAAATTTGCAGATACCCTTAGTGCTTCAATGGGAAAAGCTTTCTCTTGGTGCATTGTAATCTTAATGGGAGGCACATGTTATGAAGTAATTATGGCATATGCTTTTAATAGTCCTACATTATGGAACTTTGATTTTAGTTTACAGATGTATGGAGCTATTTTTATGATGGCAGGAGCATATACCTTGTCTACCGAAGCACATGTAAGAGGAGATGTCATTTACAGACTATTCCCAACAAGAGTTCAAGGTTGGATCGATTTAGTTTTATATTTTATTTTTTTCTTTCCAGGTATTTTAGCTTTAGTATTTTATGGATATGAATACGCAGCACTCGCTTGGAAAATAAAAGAAACTAGCTGGAATAGTCCGGCACAAATACAAATTTATATGGCAAAGTCTATAATACCCTTATCTGGACTCTTATTAGCAATTCAGGGTATTAGTGAAGTGTTTAGAGCAATTATATGTATTAAAACAGGTCACTGGCCAGAAAGACTGTCAGCAGACGCTGAAGAAACAGAAAAAGTATTGATGAGAACTTCACAAAAGGATGACAAAGCCGATGTTATTTGAACTTTCAAATCCTGAGATAGCAATTTTAATGATGAGTTTATTTCTTTTTGCTGTTTTATTAGGTTTCCCAATCGCATTCACTTTATTAGCGATGGGAGTTGGATTTGGTTATTATGCTTACTTTGATCCAAGTAGGATGGATCATTTACTCGATAATCGAATATTTTCTTTATTAGTTCAAAATACCTATACGATAATGGATAATACCGTTTTAACTGCAGTCCCCTTGTTTCTTTTTATGGGCTATTTAGTAGAAAGAGCAGGAATTGTAGCAAAATTATTTTTTGCGATTAGATTAGCATCTCATCGACTGCCAGCATCAATGGCTGTTGCAGCACTTGTAACTTGTGCACTATTTTCAACAGCAACAGGAATTATCGGTGCTGTTGTAACTTTAATGGGACTTCTAGCTTGGCCGGCAATGATAAGAGCTGGATATGATAAAAAATTTGCATCAGGTGTAATTTGCTCTGGAGGTTGCTTAGGAATACTAATCCCACCAAGTATTATGTTAATTGTTTATGCTGTTATAGCTCAGCTTTCGCCCTTAAGACTTTTTGCAGCTGCGATATTTCCAGGTCTGATGTTAGCTGGATTATATATTCTTTATGTAATAATAAGAGCATATTTCAATCCATCTCTAGCACCTAAACCAGCAGCAGAGGAAATACCGCCAAGATCCGAGATATTAAAAGAGGTATTAGTATCTTTTGTTCCATTATTTTCTTTGATAATTTTAGTACTTGGTACAATTTTAGCAGGACTTGCCACTCCAGCCGAGGCCGCAGCAGTCGGTGCTTTTGGAGCTTTAGTGCTTTCGTATTTCTATAAATCTTTAAAATGGAAAAACTTTAAAGAGTCGGTATTTCTTACAGCAAAAACAAGTGCAATGATTATGTGGTTGTTTGTGGGTTCATGGACCTTCGCTTCCGTATTTTCATACCTTGGAGGACATGAAGTTTTTGAAACGTTCTTCAAATCAATGGATATTCAACCATGGCAATTTCTGGTAATTACCCAAATAATAATATTTTTACTGGGATGGCCCCTTGAGTGGACAGAAATTTTAATTATTTTTGTTCCAATATTCTTACCTCTCGTTGAGTTTTTTGGAGTAAACCCCTATTTTTTTGCAATGCTAATAGCTTTAAATTTACAAACTTCTTTTTTAACACCACCTATGGCAATGTCAGCCTACTATTTGAAAGGAGTCCAAAGTAGGAATGTAGAACTAATGCAAATATTTAGAGGTATCATGCCTTTTTTAGGCATTGTGATTTTAGCTATGGTCTTAATGTATATATTCCCAGGTATTGCACTATGGTTACCAGATACTTTATTTGCTGATTAAAATTTAAATGTCAAATCTTTTTTCATTACCTGTTCATCAGTTAGCTGAAAAAATAAGAAAATCTGAATTGACATCTACAGAGCTATGTAAGAATTATATCAATCAAATTAATAAATTTGAAAAGGATGTTAAAGCCTGGGTTCACTTTGATGAAAAACTTCTTCTAGAAAAAGCGGATGAGGCTGACAAACATCGTAAATCTGGTAAGCCAATGGGTCCGTTACATGGAATTCCAGTAGCATTAAAAGATATTATAGGTACTTATGATATGCCTACTGAATGTGGAACTGTTTTACGAAAAGGTAAGACACAATCTCAAAATGCAGAAATTGTTGATATATTGAAATCAGCTGGAGCTATTATAATGGGGAAAACTGCAACATCTGAATTGGCATTTCTTGCCCCACCTGCTACTAGAAATCCTCACGATTACTCTAGAACTCCAGGCGGCTCATCTAGTGGATCTGCGGCAGTTATAGCAACGCATATGGCACCGTTGTCAATCGGATCCCAAACTGGAGGTTCAGTAATAAGGCCAGCCTCTTATTGTGGTGTTGTTGGTTACAAACCTAGTTATGGATTAATTTCCAGAAATGGAGTTTTAAGAACCTCATATAATTTAGATCATGTTGGAGTTTTTGGCAAAACAGTGGAAGATGTTGCTCTTCTTGCAAAAATTCTAATAAAAAAAGATCAATATGACGAAGCAACTATACATTATTCATCCGAATTTATGTTAGAAGAATGTATAAAAGGACCACTTTTTGAACCAAAATTTATTTTTTACAAAACAGATAGTTGGAAAAAAATTGATAAAAAATCAAGGGATTCATTTGAATATTTTATAAAATCTTTTAAAAAAAATATAGAAGTTTTTGATACTCCCTCCTATTTTAAAGATATTGATAAATTCCATAGAGTTATTCATGAATGCGATTTAGCAAATAATTTTCAAATGTATTATAAAAAATCAAAAAACAAATTGTCTAAAGAAATGCAAACAGCAATATTTAAAGGTATGAAACATACGGCAAAAGAATATTTAGATGCAGTAGATTTCATGAAAAGAAGCTATGAGTCTTATAAAGAGGTTTTCGAGGATTACCATGGTGTACTATGTCCTTGTAGTACTGGGGTTGCGGATAAGGGATTAAAAAGTACAGGCAGTGCCGATTTTAATAGAGTATGGTCTTATATGCACACACCAGCTATATCTCTACCTTTACTTCAAGGGGAAAATAATTTACCTTTAGGAGTTCAATTAATCGGCGACAAGTATGATGATCACAGGTTTCTTGGAGTTGCTAGATGGTTAGAACAAAAAAGTAAGGATTACAATGAATAAAATTACAACACTTGTGGGTTTATCTCTCGCAATATTTTTTTTAATAGGTTTAGCCACAACTCTTACTAGGTCAATGATGATCTCTTTTTTTGATGTGTTACCAGTATATATTTTAATGGGTATAGCCATTATTATGATGGTTTACGAAGCTTTTTTTGATAAAAAATAAATCAGACATAAATTGAAAAACAATAGTTCAATTTTAATACCTTACTTATTGTTATTTATTCAACCTGTATTTATGGCAAGTAATTTAATTGTAGCTAGAGGTGGAGTAGAATTTGTACCACCTATTTCTCTTGCCTTTTGGAGATGGACAATTGTTTTTGTAATCTTATTTTTTTTTAATTACAAAACATTAATAAAAAAAAAAAAAATTATCAAAAAAGAATTTAAAAAGTTTTTCTTTTTAGGATCCATGGGTTGTGGTGTATGTGGAGCATTTCCTTTTCTTGCTGGTCAAACAACGACTATTATAAATATGGGAATAATATATACCTCATCCCCAATATTTATAATTTTAATTTCTTATTTTTTTTTTAAAGATAAGTTTAATATTCTAAAGTTTATCGGTTTAATTTTGTGTTTAACTGGAGTTTTGTTAATAATAATTAAAGCAGATATAAATTTGCTTTTATCTTTAAAATTTACCAAAGGTGATTTGTGGATGTTAGGAGCTGCGATAGGTTGGGCTTTGTATTCAGTTTATCTTTTTTATTGGAGTTCAAAATTATCCGTCTTTGAACGTTTCACAGTTATATCTTTATGTGGAGCATTGAGTTTGCTACCTTTCTACATTTTTGAGGAGATTTTAATACAACCAACGATTTTTAATAATTATTTTTATATGTGGACTTTCTTTGCTGCAATCTCTCCAGGGATAATAGCTTTTAGTCTTTATACGTATACACAAAAATATCTAGGTGCCACGACTACTGGTTTCACACTATATTTATTTACAGTTTATGGTGCTTTCTACGGTATTATTTTATTTAATGAAACATTAGAAGCTTATCATTATTTATCAACTTTAATGGTATTTTTGGGAATATATCTAGTAAAAAAAAAAATAAAAAATGAAAAAATATAAAATGAACTTATCAAATGTTTTAATTATCTTATTTATTGCGTATTTGATTGTAGTAATGTTTATATACTTCTACCAAAGAAAGTTATTATACCACCCTTCAGAAAATAATTATTTAGATGAAACAAATCTAAATCACAAGATTGAAAAAATTTATGTACAGTCTGACACTGAATTAATTTCATGGTATTATAATAACAATAAAAGTTATAAAACTATTTTGTTTTTTCATGGTAACGCAGGAAGATTAGATAATAGAGTTTACAAATTAAATGAATTAGCAAAATTAAATATTAATTATCTTATAGTCGCTTATCGCGGTTTTAGTGGCAACCAAGGCAAACCAAGTGAAGAGGGAATGTATAAAGATTCTGATGCTGCAAAAAAATGGTTAAATAAAAATGGAGTAGAAGATAAAAATATTATTTTATATGGAGAGTCCCTCGGTACCGCAGTAGCCGTAGATTTAGCATCAAAACATAATTTTGCTGGTATAATTTTGGAGTCCCCCTTTACATCAATGGTAAAACTTGCAAAAAAATATTATCCTTATTTACCGGTTAAAATTCTTTTAAAAGACAAATATGAGTCGGAAAACAAACTGAATAAGATCAATATACCAATTCTTATAATGCATGGACATAAAGATACGATTGTACCTTTTGAAATGGGTAAAGAAATGTTTAATAAATCTAATAACCCAAAATTTAAATATTTTAATGAAGTAGATGACCATATGATGGATTATAACTCTGAACTAATTTCCAGTGTAAAATATTTTATTGAAGGTTTAAATTAGGCCACAATCTAGTCAAATAAGAAACTAACTTTTATTAAATATTTGTATAATGAAATATTTATTAATAACCATTTTTATTTTCATAAATATTAATTTATCAGCAGAGATATCCCATGAAAATTTCGAAAAATTATTTAATATAGGAACAATGAAATCTCATAATAATGAATTTACATTATATTTTAAATCAAGAAAAAAATCTGTTTTAGCTAGAGGTGAAAGAGGAAATTACATAAAAGATTATCCTCAAGACCTTTATATTTACACACATAGAACAAAAAGTGATTTACCACTCATTTCTTATGAATGGTTCCCCAAAGAAGCAAAAAAAATGACTAATTTTAATACTTACCCTGTATTCCCTGAGGATTTTGCATACTATTTATTACAAGACAATAATACACTTGTAATGATAAATGCGAAAAAGCAATTTAAGAAAAACTTTGAATTTAATATTAGGGAAAGAAAATTAATTCTTCGTGAAGATAAAAATGAAATAGACTTTATAATTTCAACTTTTGCAAAAAACTGCGGCTATAAAAATATTAATGAAAATTATAATTGTTATTATTATAAACCATTAGTCTCAACTTATCTGTTTAACTAGCTCCTAAAAAAGCATCAGCAAATTTACTTGAATCAAAAATTTGCAAATCATCTATTTTTTCTCCTAGTCCAAGCGCAATTATTGGTAATTTAAATTTTTGAGCTATTGCGATTAAAATACCTCCTTTTGCTGTACCATCTAGTTTTGTCATTATTATTCCAGTTATTGGGATTATTTTATTAAACTCATCAACTTGATTAATTATATTCTGACCTGAGGTTGCGTCTAAAACTAATATTACCTCATGAGGAGAATCTGAAATAATTTTTTTTGTTACATTTGCAATTTTTTTATATTCTTCCATTAAATTTTTTTTATTTTGAAGTCTTCCAGCTGTATCTAGTAGTGTTTTATTAACATTTTTTGATTTAGCTTGCTCAGCAGCTTTGTACGCAACTGAGGCAGGATCGGAACCAGTAGAGGATTTAATAATTTCTACACCAATTCTTTTTGACCATTCCTCAAGCTGCTCTATAGCAGCTGCCCTGAATGTATCACATGCAGCAAAAGCCACCTTATTATCATTATCCTTAAATATTTTACCAATTTTTCCAATTGTTGTTGTTTTTCCTGCACCATTCACACCTGAGATTAAAATTATATCATTTAAATTTGATCTATTAAAAAAATTCTTCTTCTCTAACGGAAGCATCAAATTTATTATAAACTCTTTTAATATATTATTTATCTCAACAATTGGATCTAAATTGGGATCAATTTTTCTCTCTGATATAATTGTTTTAATCTCAGCAGATGCCTCAACTCCAACATCTGAGCTAATTAAAAATTCCTCTATTTCATCGAGTTTTTTATCATCGATTTCTTTTTTAACAATAATTTCTCTAAACCCTTCGGAGATTTTATTAGCACTCTTTTTAAAACCTAATTTAAACTTTTCAAATATTCCCATTATAAATTTATTTCAATTGTTTTAATATTAGATACTGCACCTTTCATTTTTATAGAATTATTTTTATTTATAGAAATGGATAAACTCCCCAATTCAAATTCTATATCTACCTTATTTCCGGTTAAACCGTTAATTTTACTAGCAAAAGCAGTAGCGCATGCAGCCGATCCGCAAGCCTTAGTTAATCCTGCTCCCCTCTCCCAGACCTTTACAAATATTTTTTTGCTATTCCTAATTTCAGCAAGTGTAATGTTGCATCTATCTGGAAATAATTTATTTATTTCTAAATTTGGTCCAATATCTTCTAAATTAAAATTTTCTAATTTATCAACAAAAAAAATAGCATGAGGATTACCCACATTCACAGCTGTACCACCAAAAAATTCATTTTTATTTTTATCTGCGATTTTTAAATTTAAATTTTTTGTATCTATTTTCTTACTAATAGGTATTTCTTTCCATTCAGTTTTTGCTATTCCAATAACTGTCTCAACTAAATTTTTGTCCAAAATTTTGGAATTTAAAACTCCTGATTTTGTTCTTAAATTTATTTCTTTTTTATCGCATTCCCCAGATATTAAATAAGCAACACACCTTGTGCCGTTTCCACAGGCTCCTGACTCGCTCCCATCAGAGTTATAAAAT
This sequence comes from uncultured Pelagibacteraceae bacterium, assembly GCA_902562875.1. Taxonomy (GTDB): domain Bacteria; phylum Pseudomonadota; class Alphaproteobacteria; order Pelagibacterales; family Pelagibacteraceae; genus Pelagibacter. The sequence continues at coordinate 108,807 of CACEVB010000005.1, forward strand.
ATTAAATCAGCATCGGATTCCTCTGAGCGGTTCATGATAATAAGTTGATCACAGCCTATAAATGACCGATTACAAATTTTAATTATTTGGTCACTAGAAAGCTTAATTTCATTAGGTCTGTTGTCGATAATCACAAAATCATTGCCTAATCCATCCATTTTAAAAGCTTTTAAATTCATATATTTATACTTAACTTATTTATTGACTTTTTGAACCTCTATTATAATTTACTAACGTTTCCGCAAAAAACAGCTATTTGCGGTGTCTTTGTTTACAAAGAGATCGACATCAGTCAGCGATATTCGCCCACTGGTGCGATAACTGCTGGAGTGAAATATGTTTGAAAATTTAACAAATAAATTTGATGAAGTTTTTTCATCTTTTAAAAAAGCTCCTTCTCTTGATGAAAATCAAGTAGATGAGGGATTAAAAAGCATAAGGCTAGCATTGCTAGAAGCGGATGTATCATTAGAGGTTGTCAAAGATTTTATTGAAAAAGTAAAACCTAAAACAATAGGTCAAGAAATTATAAGATCTACTTCTCCTGGGGATATGGTTGTAAAGGTTGTCTATGACGAGCTTGTAAACTTATTAGGAACAAAAAATACAGAAATTAACCTAAATTCAGTCCCACCTGTTCCAATAATGATGGTCGGATTACAGGGTTCAGGAAAAACAACCACTACTGCGAAAATAGCTAAATATATTGAAAAGAATAATAAAAAAAAAGTTATGATGGTAAGTTTGGACATTTATCGTCCTGCTGCACAAGAGCAATTAAAACTACTGGGTGATCAAAATAATATTATAACTTTACCAATTATAGAGGGTCAATTACCTGCTGATATTTGTAGACGAGCACTAAGTGCAGCTAGCTTAAACGGATCTGAAGTCTTATTGTTTGACACTGCTGGTAGAACACAAATTGATCTTCAAATGATGAGTGAGATTAAAGAAATAGAAAAAATTATTAAACCAAATGAGGTAATGCTTGTGGCAGATTCACTAACGGGTCAAGTGGCTGCAAATGTTGCAAAAGAATTTAAAAACACAGTAAATGTTTCAGGAATAGTCCTTACAAGATCAGATGGTGATGGTCGTGGAGGTGCTGCTTTAAGCATGAAACATGTAGCAAATGTACCAGTAAAATTCTTAGGTGTAGGAGAAAAAATAGATAATCTAGAAGTTTTTCATCCTGATAGAGTTGCAAATAGAATATTAGGTATGGGAGATATTGTATCTCTTGTAGAAAAAGCTGCTGAAGATCTAGATGAGGAAAAATTAAAAAAAGCTGAGGAAAAATTAAAGAAAGGACAATTTTCTCTTGATGACTACCTAAGTCAACTAAGACAAATGAAAAAAATGGGTGGTATTGAGGGCGTAATGTCTTTTTTACCAGGGGTTTCTAAAATAAAATCTCAAATGGATCAAGCTGGTGTAGATGAAAAAATTATTACTCAAAATGAAGCAGTTATTTTATCGATGACTAAAAGAGAGAGAGAGAATCCTAAAATAATTAATGGGTCAAGAAAAAAAAGAATTGCTAATGGTTCTGGAACTGACATAGCCACTATCAATAAATTGTTAAAACAATTTAAAATGATGTCTGAAATGATGAAAAAGATGTCAAAAGGAAATATTAAAGGAATGGCGGAAAAGGGATTGCCACCAGAACTTTTTAATCAAATTAAATAAAAGGAGAAAAATGTTAAAACTTAGATTATCAATGGGTGGAACAAAAAAAAGACCTGTATACAAAATAGTCGTTGCGGATAGTAGATTTTCTAGAGACGGAAGATTTATTGAGAAACTTGGATTTTTTAATCCTCTAATACCAAAGGATAAAAAGGAACGTGTTGGTATAGAGGCAGAGAGAATAAAATACTGGTTAGGACAAGGTGCTCAACCAACAACAAGAGTAGCTAGGATTTTGGGTGAAAATCAAATAATACCTATGCCACAAAAAGGAAATAATCCTCAAAAAGCTGTACCAAAGAAAGATAGAAAAAAAGAGGATAAATTAGAGACATCAAAAGACGCGGGTAAAAAATCAGAAGCTCCTAATGAAGAAAAGAAAGTGGAAGCTCATAAGGAAGATAAAAAGTAAGAAGCTCCAAATGAAGAA
>CACEVB010000006.1 GCA_902562875.1 uncultured Pelagibacteraceae bacterium
CCAATTCTACAGAATTTTTAATAGCAAATGGGTTTGTATCCTGCTCTAAATTCAATATAAATTTTTTATCTGAAATTTCCTCAAATGACTTGATTATCTCATTTACATAAATTCCTATACTTAAGTTTTTGTCGATAAAATCATCGTCTGTACTTGGATTAAGAGTTAATTTTTTTAGAATTTCATTGCACCTTTTAACTTGACTCAATAGCAGATCAACATCTTTACTAAAATCTTTTTTTTTATGTAACTGATTATAGAGTTCTTGTGCGATTATGTTAATAGTAGATAGTGGTGTGCTTAAAGAATGTGCAGCAGCTGCAGCTTGGCCACCTAAAGAAACTAACTCATGCTCTTTAGCTAACACTTCTTGAATTTTATCAAGCGCATCTTTTCTAATTCTATTTTCTTTACCAAACATTATTGCAAAATAATTTAAAAATATTAATGCTATTATTAAACCAATTGGTAATGAGTAATAATAATAATTACTTAGTTTATAATTATTTAATGGAGAAGGAAGTTCTTCATGATATATTGTCAATGTGCATATTGCAAAAATGGTAATGGATATAAGAATTAAATTTGTTTTTATATTTAAGTTTGATGAAGCAAATACACTAGGTATGATTAAAAATATTGAAAAAGGATTAAGTATACCACCTGTCAGGAAAAGCAAAATGCTCAACTGAATAATATCAATAAAAAGATAAATAAAAGATACCTCATTCGATAGCTGATTTTTCTTATGAAAGAAATATAAAATTAAATTAGTTATAATTCCTAAAATTACTATTAAATTAGCTAGTATATAATTAAATTCAAACTTAAAGTAAAAAGCGACAATATTAATTGTAGTTAACTGCCCGGCTATGCCTATCCACCTTAAATTTAAGTAAGTTGTTTTATTTAAAAAATAATTACCAGAAGTTTCTGAAAAACCCATTATTAAATATCTAAATTAGAGACATTTATAGCATTTTCTACTATAAAATCTTTTCTTGAAGATACATCATTGCCCATAAGAGTATTTATTAAATCTTGATCGTTTTTAGGTTTATTTGAATATTGGACTTTGAGAAGACTTCTAGTCTCTGGGTTTAAAGTTGTATTCCATAACTCATCTGGATTCATTTCACCTAATCCCTTAAATCTTTGTATAGAAAGTTTTGATTTTTCTAGCTCATAATTTTTTACATACTCTTTTGAACCATATTTATATTGCTTTAAGATTTTTGAATTTTTTATAACATATTTTTCTAATTCCTCCTCATCTTTAAGATATACAACTTTAGAGTTTTTGTTTATTTTAAACAAAGGTGGTTGAGCTAAAAATATGTTACCATTTTGAATTAATTTGTTAAACGGTTCATTATTGAAAAAAGTTAGTAGCAACGCTCTAATATGTGAGCCATCTACATCTGCATCTGTCATTATTATAATTTTACCATATCTGAGATCTTTTAATTCAATATTTTCCACACTTGGGTTTAATCCTAGTGCATTTATTAAAGTAACTATCTCATTAGATGAAATAATTTTTGACATTATTTTCGCCCTAAGATCTTTGCCATTTCCATTTTTATTTTTAGTATCAGTATCTGTGTAAGTATTTAATATTTTACCCCTTAGAGGCAAAACTGCTTGAAACTCTCTGTTTCTGCCCTGTTTTGCAGATCCACCTGCTGAGTCTCCCTCAACGATAAACAACTCGGTTCCCTCTTGCTTAGTATTTTGGCAATCTGCAAGTTTACCTGGAAGACCAGTCAATTCTAGGGCTCCCTTTCTTCTGACATTTTCCCTAGCTTTTCTTGCAACATCTCTTGCCAAGGCAGCTTGTAATATTTTCGATAAAACAATTTTTGAGATTGATGGATTTTGATCAAACCATATAGACAACTTTTCATTAACAAGTGTTTCGACTATATTTCTTACCTCAGAAGATACTAATTTATCTTTTGTTTGCGAGGAAAATTTTGGGTCAGGTATTTTGATTGACAACACACATGTTAAACCTTCTTTTATATCATCTCCAGAAATTGATAATTTATTTTTTTTTAAAAGATTATTTTCATTAGCATACTTGTTTACAATTCTAGTCAATGCGCTTCTAAATCCTAGAAGGTGTGTTCCCCCGTCTTTTTGAAATATATTATTAGTATAAGGATATATTTCCTCGGAATATGAGGAATTCCATTTTAAAGAGCACTCCAACTCTAAATTGTCTTTTTTACCCTCAATAAATATGGGTTTTTTAAATAAATTATTTTCATTTTTATTTTTTAAACTATCTTTTTTAGAGTCTAAATATTCAACAAATTCTAGTACACCACCATCAAATTTAAATTCTTCCTTTTTAGGTTTTTTGTTTGAATTATCGTTTAAAATTATTTTTATACCTTTGTTTAGAAAAGCTAATTCTCTTAATCTTTTTTGTATTATATTAAAATTGAATTTTACAGATGAAAATATAGACTTAGATGGATAAAATTCTATTTGGGTACCAGATGTATTTGATTTACCAATAATTTTTAACGGCGACTTCGGGTCTCCATTAGCAAATTCTATAAAGTATTTTTTACCATCTCTATTGATAGTTAGTTTTAATTTTTCAGATAATGCATTTACGACTGATACACCTACTCCATGCAACCCACCAGATACTTTATATGAATCGTGATCGAATTTTCCACCTGCATGTAATTGTGTCATAATAACTTCTGCAGCAGATTTTTTTTCTGTTTTATGAATATCAACTGGTATACCTCTACCATCATCAATCACACAGATTGATCCATCATTGTTTAATGTAACATCTATTTTTTTACAAAATCCAGCTAAGGCTTCATCTATGGAGTTATCAACTACTTCGTAAATCATATGGTGAAGGCCTGTGCCATCGTCTGTGTCACCAATATACATTCCAGGTCTTTTTCTTACAGCCTCTAAACCTTTTAAAACTTTAATTGACTCTGCTTGATAATTATTTTTTTGCATTTTATATTTAAAGTATGTTTATATCATTTTTTAAAAAAATTTAAAAATCCTCAAAAAAAAGTAGTCATTATAATTATTGATTATCAACGGTAATAGATCAAAAAAAAAAAATTATTGGTGAAATTTATTTTTAACTGATTTTTATGGCGGAGAGAATGGGATTCGAACCCATGAAAGGGTTTCCCCTTTACACGCTTTCCAAGCGTGCGCCTTAAACCGCTCGGCCATCTCTCCTTAAAAATTTTTCATAAAAATCCAAGGATGAAATTTATAATTTGTATATTTTTGAAACCAATAAGATAAATATCTTTCTGCTAAATATGCATATAATCTTGTAGTATCATAACCTTCAAGTTTTTCGAAACCAAATATTTTTTCACATCTTTCTAACCATGGAAAAAGTTCATTAAACCATTGTTCAACTAATTTTTTTTTTTGCAATAAACATAATATGAGGATTAAAACTAGATTCCATTTTAACAAAATTAAGAAAATTTATACTATTTTCTTTGCTAATAAGTTTGATTGCTTTTTCTAAATTTCCATGACCATGGTGCATGTCAAAGTGTAATTTAATATTTTCTAAATTTGGGTTAAATAACAAAGCAGGATTTTTTAATAAGTTTTTCCAACCTCTTTTTAAGATTTTAATTTTTTTTGCACCAATAATTGAAATTGGTTTGCAGAGAATTGCATCATAGTTTTTCCATGTTTCATCAGGAGATATTAGTAAATAATCTTTAATGTTTTCGAAATTAATTTTTTCAATACTACTTGTATCTTTTACCCATAATCTTCTTCTTTGACAAAAACCTACCCACTCTGCATCCTCATTTTTTAAAAGGTTTTTCCAATACCAATAATGAAATGTCAGCTCAGAATAATATTTTTCTTTTTCAAATATATTAATACCATGGTCTGATCTAAGATAATAATTGTTAAAATTGCTTTTTCCTACTCCACCTAAAATATAATTTGAATTTTCTAAAGCTGGTACCAATTTATTGGTTACACAAAATATTTTTAATTTTACCATTTAAAGTATATATGTAATTTACTATATGGGCCTTAGAAAAAAACTAAAAAAAAAAATTTGTGAATATTTATTAAATAAAGGAATTTTTACGTCAAAAAAGACCGATTTAAAAAAAATAGACAGATTTTTAAATATGGTTCATCCAGAATCATTAAATATTGAAAATATAAGAATTGGAGGTGATAATGATGGAGGTTATATCATACCAAATGATCTTAATGGAATAAAGTATTGTTTTTTCTCCTGGTGTCGGTACTCTCTCAAAATTTGAGCAAGAATTAACGAAAAAGAACATAAAATGTTTTCTTGCTGATTTTAGTGTTAATCCAAAATTTGAGAATAATTTAATTGATTTTGAAAAAAAATTCATTGGAGCTTCGACTTATGATAATTATTTTACATTGAAAGATTGGATCTCTCAAAAAGTTGATTATAATAAAAATAATGATCTTTTGCTTCAAATTGACATTGAGGGAGATGAGTATAGTGTAATTAACGCATTAGATGAAGAAACAATAAAAAAATTCAGGATAATCCTTATTGAGTTTCATCAATTACATTACTTATTTGATGATTACATGTTTGAAAAAATAAATGACGCTTTTAAAAAAATATTAAAATTTTTTTATTGTTCACATATTCATCCAAATAATGACGTGGATTTTATATTTAAAGAACAAAATATTATTATCCCTCCAGTATTAGAGTTTAGTTTTTTAAGGAAAGATAGAGGAAAGATTTTAGATAATGAGTTATCCTTCCCCTCAAAAATTGATCAACCAAATAATTCAAAAAAAAGAGATATAATTTTACCTAAATGTTGGTATAAGCCAGTTAATTGAATATTTAATATGGTGCTTTATACCTCTATACAAATTATTACTAATTTTATTTAATATTAAAAAAATTAGGCGTGACCAACTTTGTTTTCTTTTTAGCATGTTTTTACTAAAAGAATTAGGATGGGTGTGTTCATATGCAACATATTTAAAATTTAGTAACTTCAATAATTTTATTTGATTATTTGTTAATACTCCATCTAACCAATCTCTTAACCCTGAAATTAATTTCTGTTTTCTATATTCAAATAGTAAATTTGACTGTCCAACTAATTCGTACTCAGAAAACATTGAACCATTGTATTTTTTATGTGAATCTTTTATTGCCTTCATAATAGTCTTTGTAATATTAATAGATAGGTTTTCTTTTAAAGAATAGATTTTTAGTTTTTTTTTTAAAAATTTTTGCTCTATTACACTTAAATTAACAAATTGTGCTAAACTAGAAATATAATATTTAGGGAGTGATTTAAGTAGAGTTTTATTAGTATCATAATAAGCCCTATGAAAATAAGATGTGGTTCCATACTTTATAGATATTTGTCTACTAAAAAAATTAATTTTATTTATTATTTGAGTATCAGCATCCCAAATTACTATATTTTCTTTATGCTTATTTATAAAATCAATTATAAAAGACAACTTTAAGATTTGTTGATAGTACCAAGTTAGTCTGCTCTGAATTTGGTTGTAATAGTCTGTTTTTTTTAAAATTAAATTCGAAATATTTTTAAATTTTTTAAATTTTATTAATTTATTCTCTGATATAATTTGTATCCTTTTACTTTTAATTTTCCTTCTAAACAATTGTAAATCTTTGTTTGGAACTATTAAGTAGAAGAATACATTGCTATAAAACTTTTCAAAATTTTTCAGATTTTTTAATATAATTGGTATATTTCCAGCCAGAGAGACTTGGCAAATATTTAATCTATTTTTATTCACAAATTTAATATAACTATTTCTTTTAACGTTAATATAATTTTATGTTAAGTAAATTATTTGTCAAATTTATAGGACTTTTTGGTTATAAATTGTTTAATAAAGATTTAGTAAAAAATCAGAGACTCATAGATACTAATTCAACTTTAAACATGAGTTTCGTATTAGACTTAATATTTAAAAAAAATAATATAAATTGTGTTATTCAAATAGGAACTAATGATGGTGTAAGATTTGACGAATTAAAGAAATATATAAAATCTCAAAATATTAAATCGATTTTAGTAGAACCTATAAAAAAATATTTTGAAATTCTTAAAAAAACGTATTTTGAAAATAAAAATATAATTTATGAAAATTGTGCTATTGGAGATAAAACTGGGGATTTAGATATTTATACTGTTAAGGATGAATATTTAAAAATTTACGACGATCACATTAAAGGAGTTAGTTCGTTTAATAAAAATCATTTAATTAAACATAAAGTTAAATCTAATCACATTACTACCGAAAAGGTAAATGTTTTAACTATTAATGATTTAATGGAAAAACACAATTTTTTAAAAGTTGATTTAATTTATATAGATGCTGAAGGTTATGATGGAAATATTGTAATTAATTTTTTAGAAAATTGTAGTTGCTATCCAATTATTATATTTGAGTATATACATATAAATTCGGATATCTTTAAAATTGTTACAGATAAATTAACTATTAATAAATATAAATATTTTAGAGTTAACGAAAATTTAGTTTGTTTTAAAGATGGTAAGTATATTTTATGAATCAATCCATTTTAGATATTTAACAATATTTTCTCTAAAATATTTTGGATAAGTTTCATCAACATGAACTTTACAAAACTCATCATCTCTTCCTATTATATCAATTTTCTGCTTTACTCTTAGTGAAATTTCGTTCAAATTTAAATATCTTTTATCGATCTTCTCCTTAAAGTTTATTGGATCGTCTGTCTCACATAAATTATTATACTTATATAAAAGCTCTTCTGGTTTTTTTAAGTTGCAAAAGTGCCATCCTCCATTATCTATTACATTGTTTAACCTTAATTTGTCTAATCTCCAAAAGGGACGTTTTTTAAACTTTAATTCTCTTAACCACTGAGGTGATTTAAGATATTTATTTAAGCAAACTCGTGTTCCAATCCAATTAGGATTATTTTTACTTAAAAGATTAAATTTATAATTAAAATTTTTTTGCTTAAATGCTGCAAATCTCATTTTTTTTTTAAATTTATTTATTTGGTTTGGATTTGGAATTTCATCCAAATCTGAAATCATAATAATATCATCAGGTTTAGCATCTTTTAAACCACGTAAAATACAATTTCTTTGGTGATTTTCTCTTTTATATGGATCATTTCCATCTGGAAGATCCTCTACTTTAATATATTTAATTTTACTTCTAAAATTTGGAAAATTTTCAATATTAAATCTAAATTCTTTTGGATTATTTTGCCAAGTTTTATTACCTTCAACTATTATAAAAAAATTTACATACTCATTTAGTATGTTCAATCTTAATTCTAATAGTAAATCTTCATCCCAATATGAGAAACAATCATAAATCATTTATATTTCCTTATTAATTTTTAATACTCCTATGAATGCCTCCTGAGGTATCTCTACTTTTCCAAATTGTTTTGATCTCACTTTCCCTTTTTTTTGTTTATCAAGTAATTTTCTTTTCCTGTCCCTTGCTCCACCACCGTGAATTTTTGTTAAAACATCTTTTTTAAAACCCTTAATGGTTTCCCTCGCTATTATTTTTCCGCCTATTGCAGCTTGGACAGGTATCATAAAATTATGTCTTGGTATTAAATCCTTTAATTTTTCACATACCTCTCTACCTATTGTCTGTGCAAAATCTTTATGGACCATCATGGCTAAAGCGTCAACTGGCTCTGAGTTAACAAGTATACCCATTTTAACAAGGTCACCCTCTTTATGCCCAATTATTTCGTAATCAAAACTTGCATATCCACTTGTCATTGATTTTAATCTGTCATTAAAATCAAAAACTACTTCATTAAGTGGAATTTCGTAATTTATTACAGCTCTACTTCCAGAGTAACTTAGATTAGTTTGTCTACCTCTTTTATTTTGACATAACTTCATAATTGAGCCTAAATACTGATCAGGAGTGATGATTGTAGCTTTAATCCATGGCTCCTCTATAAATTTGATGAAAGTTGGATCTGGTAAATTTGAGGGATTTTGTAAATTCTTGACTTCATTATTATTCATATGAACTTTGTAAACAACACCGGGTGTAGTAGTTAATAAATTTATATCAAATTCTCTTTCTAGTCTTTCTGTTACAATTTCAAGATGTAACAATCCTAAAAAACCACATCTAAAACCCAAACCTAGAGCAGATGAGGTTTCTGCTTCATAAGTAAAGCTTGCATCATTTAATTTTAACTTAGCTAAACCGTCTTTTAATTTTTGATATTCTGAACTGTCTACGGGGAATAAACCACAAAAAACCACTGGCTTACTAGGTTTAAATCCTGGGAGAGCTTCTTTTAATGGATCATTTGCATCACAAATTGTATCTCCAACTTTTGTTTCTGATAGTTCCTTAATTCCAGTAGTAATAAATCCAATCTCTCCCGTATTAAGCTCGCTAGTATCCTGAGCTTTTGGAGTAAATACTCCAACTTTTTCTACAAAGTATTCTTTATTATTTGACATCATCCTAATTTTCATACCTTTTTTTAAGTTTCCGTCTATTATTCTTACTAAGATGACAACTCCTAAATAAGTATCATACCAACTATCAACTAATAAACATTTAAGCTTATCATTAGCTTGTCCTTTTGGAGATGGAAGTATTTCAATTATCTTTTCTAATATTTCATCTATACCTTGACCAGTTTTGCCAGAACATGGAATAGAATTTTTTGTATCAATACCTATAACATCTTCAATTTGTTTATTTGATCTTTCTAAATCAGATGCAGGAAGATCTATTTTATTTAGTACTGGAATAATTTCGTGGTTTGAGTCCAAAGCTTGATACACATTTGCCAGTGTCTGTGCTTCAACCCCTTGGGTGCTATCTACTATTAATATTGATCCCTCACAAGCGTATAATGACCTACTCACCTCATAGCTAAAATCAACATGTCCAGGTGTATCAATAATATTTAAAATATAGATTTTGCCAGATCTTGATTTATATTTTAGTTTTACTGTTTGGGCTTTTATTGTAATTCCCCTCTCTCTTTCAATATCCATAGAATCTAAAACTTGGGCTTTCATTTCTCTTTCTGTTAGACCCCCGCATTTATGGATAATTCTATCAGCTATCGTGGATTTACCATGATCGATATGAGCAATAATTGCAAAATTTCTTATATTTTCAATTGATGACATTTTAAGATCTTAATTTTGCACCAGTTTTTTCTTCTACAGATTTGACTATTCTATCAGATATACTTGTTAAATCATTATCATTTAAAGTTTTATTATCTGACTGAATTGTTACTTTAAGTGCAATAGATTTTTTATCTTCTGGTATATTTTCACCCTCATAAACATCAAATATTCTTATATTTTTGATTAAAGTGTTGTCTGTATTTTTGATTGCGTCTACTAATATTTGAGATTTAGTATTTTTATCAACTAAAAAAGCAAAATCTCTCTCTGATTTTTGGTAGTCAGATAATAAAAGACTTCCTTTTTTATTTTTTGTTAACCTTTTTAAAATTTACTAAGTGCTCCAAAAAAATCTCAAAACCGTAGACCAAAGATTTTATTTTTGGGTGGATACGACCAAAATATGCAAACAAAAATTTACCGTCCAATGATGAAATTGAACCTGAAATACCAGGATGATAATAGGTAGGTGATTTATCATCAACTAGCATCTCTTCTCTATCTATACCAAGTTCGACGAGTGTTTGAATAAGATCTTTTTTTATATCAAATACATCTTGATAATCTGGATTCTCGTGATTTTTTTCGTCATAAATTTTATTCTTGATGCCACAAACGACGGTAATCTGATTTCCAGGTTTTTTTCCCGTGAACACAGGACCAATTTCAAATAAAGATTGCTCCCCTAGTCCTCTATTTAAATTTTTTTCCAAGTAATAAATTAGATTTGGATATAATGAGTTTCTCAAAACTCCAAGATCAGAGCTAATAGGATTAAATATTTTTACAGTTTCGTAATTTTCTTTAAATTTATTGTTTATATTTTCACCGGTAAAGGACCATGTAATAGTTTCATAATATCCTTTAGAGGCAACTGATCTTTGAGCTAAATGAAAATGTTTTTGATAAAAATTTAAAGTTGGTTTTGTTCTAATTTTTTCAGGATCTATGGACTTAATATTATCGAAACCTAAGATTCTAATAATTTCTTCAACTAAATCTATCTCACCTAATATATCAGGTCTCCAGGTTGGTATCTTTATTTCAATTAATTTACTTTTCTTTTTTATTTCAAAACCTAATCTTGTTAAAATTTTAATAATTTCCTTATCGCTAATTTTAATACCAATTGTTTTTGATACTAATCCAGAGTCAAATTTAATTATTTTTTTTTTAAATTTTTGTATTTGTTGAACATCAAAATTTGATACTTCTCCACCACATATTTCAGTTATTAATTTAGTGGCCATTTCTAACCCTTCTTTAACTGATTGAGGATCTATTCCTCTTTCAAATCTGAATTTGGCATCGCTATTAATTTCTAATTCTTTAGAAGTTTTTCTTGTAATACTCGGATCAAAATATGCCGCCTCTATCAAAATGTTTTTAGTTTCTAATTCTGTCCCTGATCTAGTTCCTCCAATTATCCCTCCTAAACCAAGAACACCCTCATCATCAGAAATCACACACATATTCTCTTTTAAGGTATACGTTTTGTTATCAAGGGCCTTGAGTGTTTCACCTTTTTTCGAATTTCGTACTATTATTGGATTTTTAATTTTATCTAAGTCATATGCGTGAAGTGGTCTATTTAAATCAAACATTACATAATTTGTAATATCTACAACTGCGGATATTGGTCTTAAACCTAAAGATAAAATTCTTTCCTTTAACCAACTCGGACTTTCTTTATTAGTTATATTTTTAATAAGGCAACTTCCAAATATAGAACAAGCTTGATTTTTATTTTTCTCTATTTTAACTTTTAAATCGTGCTTTAAAGTTTTTTTAAATCTAGTTTTTTTTATTTCTTTTAAATTTCCAAAGCCACTTGCAAAAAGATCCCTGGCTATTCCTCTGATACCTAAGCAATCTGGTCTATTTGGTGTAATAGATAATTCTATAACATTATGATTATTTTTGCTCTTAAAATAAGGTTTTCCAATACTATGATTATATTTTTGATTTAATTCAATAATACCTTTAGATTCATTGGAGAGTTTTAATTCAGCCTCTGAACAAAGCATACCATAAGAAGTCTCTCCTCTAATTTTTGATACTTCTAATTTCATTCCATTTCTTGGTATTTTTGAACCTGGTGGTGCATAAATAGTTAATAACCCTTCCTGTGCATTTAGAGCACCACAAACCACTTTAATTTTTTTTTTTGCTCCTATATCCACATCACATAACTTCAATCTATCTGCATTAGGATGCTTGTTAGCTTTTACAATTTTTGCGACTATAAAATCACTGAATTCATTTCTTGGTTGTTCAACTTTCTCAACTTCTAGACCAATTCCATTAAGTTTCTCAATTATTTGCTTTTCACTTTTATTTGTATTTAAGTGATCACTTAACCAATCTTTAGTAATTTTCATCTGCTTAGTCCTCTATAATTAGTTGGAACATCTAATGGATCAAAACCGTAATGATTTAACCATCTATAATCACATTCAAAAAAAGATCTTAAATCATTAATTCCATATTTTAACATTGCAAGCCTATCTATGCCTATGCCAAAAGCAAAACCTTGAAATTTTTTAGGATCAACTTTACAGTTTTTTAAAACATTTGGATGTACCATTCCACATCCTAGTATTTCAAGCCATTTGTCTCCTTCTCCAATTATTATTTTATTATTTTCAAGTTTGTAACCAATGTCTACCTCTGCTGATGGTTCTGTGAAAGGGAAATGACTAGGACGAAATCTCATTTTTATTTTATCGACCTCAAAAAATTGTTTTATGAAATAATTAATACAACCCTTTAAGTGTCCCATATTTATATATTTATCAATATGAAGACCCTCTAATTGATGAAACATAGGGGTATGAGTTTGGTCACTGTCACTTCTATATGTTCTTCCAGGAGCTATAATTTTAAAAGGTGGTTTGCCTTTAAGCATTGTTCGTACTTGGACTGGAGAAGTATGTGTTCTTAGTAATGTTTTCATATCTTTATCTAAATAAAAAGTATCGTGCATATCTTTTGCAGGATGATTTTCAGGCGTATTAAGTGCTGTAAAATTATTATAGTCATTTTCAACATCTGGCCCCTCTTCGACAGTAAATCCTATTTCTGAGAAAATACACGATATTTCATCAATTACTTGAGAAACCGGATGAATTTTTCCTATTTTAAAATCTTTTTCAGGCAAAGTAACATCAATTTTTTCTTTATTAATCTTATCTATAATTTCTTTATCCAGAACTTCATTTGATCTTTTTGAGAAAAGTTCTGAAAGATCTTTCTTTACATTATTAATATTGGCAGCAAAATTTTTTCTTTCATCCGGAGATAAAGATCCGAGTTTTTTAAATTCAGAATTTATTATTCCGTTTTTACTAAATATTTCAGAACTTATCTTAGTCAATTCAGATTGATTTTTTGAATTTTCTATTTTTTCTTTAAGCTCAAATATTTTTTTTTCAAATTCTGTCATTATTACAGATTATTTCTTAAACAAATAAAAACAATAGACAATGATTGTTAATTAAGTGCAGCTTGAGCTTTTTTTACAATGGTTTTAAAGGCTTCTGGATTGTCATATGCAATTTCAGCTAAAATCTTCCTATCAATTTTTATTCCTGATTTGTTCAATCCATTAATAAATTTAGAATATGTTAAGCCCTCTTGTCTTACGCCTGCGTTAATTCTTTGTATCCAAAGTGATTTAAATTCTCTTTTCTTGTTTCTTCTATCTCTATAAGCATATTGCATAGCCTTTTCCATAGCCTGCCTAGCAACTCTAATAGTATTTTTTCTTCTTCCCCACTGACCTTTTACTGCCTTGAGGACTTTTTTATGTTTCGCTTTACTTGTTACTCCTCTTTTGACCCTTGCCATATCATCCTCTTAAACTGTAAGGCATATATGATTTAACGATTTTTCCATCTTGCTTCGACATTACAGTTGTACCTCTTTGTTTTCTAATCTGAGAATTTGTTCTTTTAATCATTCCATGTCTTTTTCCGGCTTGTGCCATTATTACTTTGCCCCTAGCTGAAATTTTGAATCTTTTTTTCGCTGAACTTTTTGTTTTTAATTTTGGCATAATTTCAGGGTTTATACTAAGTAAAATTAAAATTTACAACATCAATTATAGGTTATAAAGGCTGGATTACCATTATCATTTGTTTACCGTCGAGTTTTGGGTGAAGTTCAACTTTACCTATATCCTTCATATCTGCTTTAATTTTTTCCATGAGATCGTTACCTAAATTAGAATGTTGCATTTCCCTACCCTTAAATCTTATAGTAAATTTAACTTTATCTCCTTTTGATAAAAATTTCTGAGCATTTTTAATTTTAAAAGTATAGTCGTGTACCTCAGTGACTGGTCGTAATTTAATTTCTTTTAACTCAATTTTCTTTTGTTTTTTTTTTGCCTTATTAATTTTTTTTTGCTGGTCGTATTTATATTTACCCATATCCATGATTTTACATACTGGCGGCTTTGCATTTGGAGCAATTTCGATTAAATCTAAATTTTCATTTTTTGCTTTTGAAATTGCCTCTTGTAAATTTAATACACCTAGGTTCTCTCCCTCAGAATTTATTACTTGAACTTCTGGTGAAGTTATTCTGCTATTAGCTCTTGGACCTTTTGGCCGTGTTCTTCTTTGGAAATAATTTTGTTTTGGAAATGGCACTTATTAAATAGGAGCTTTACTTAAAAGAGAAAATTTATTTTTAAATTCTTTTAATTGCATATTTTCTTGTTTATTAGAATCTAATCTTCTAATAGTTACCGTATTAGAGTCAACTTCTTTTTTTCCACATATCAATAATAATGGGATTTTTTTTAAAGAATGTTCTCTAATTTTATAATTTAAGTTGTGATTTTTTAAATCTACTTCACTTAATATGCCAACACCTTTGAGTTCTTTATTAACTATTTTGGCATAATCATCAAATTCATCAGATACAGGTATCACCATTGTTTGCAAAGGTGATATCCAAAAAGGTAATTTTCCTGAATAGTGCTCAATTAAAATTCCGATAAATCTCTCTAGTGATCCAAATAGAGCTCTGTGCAGCATCACAGGAACTTTTTTTGTACCATCTTTATCTACGTAACTTGCTCCAAGTCTGCCTGGAAGATTTAAGTCTACTTGTAATGTTCCACATTGCCAGTCTCTTCCTATGGCATCCCTCAATACAAATTCTATTTTCGGACCATAAAACGCTCCTTCACCATTATTAATAGAATACTCCAAACCTGTTTTTTTCATAGCTTTCAGCAAAGCTTCTTCTGATTTATCCCAAACATCATCTTCGCCTACTCTTACCTTGGGTCTATCTGAATATTTTAAAATTATATTTTCAAAACCTAAATCTTTATAAATATCTAATATAAGCTTAGTAACAGATAAACATTCTTCTGTAATTTGTTCGTCCGTGCAGAAAATATGAGCATCATCTTGAGTAAAAGCCCTTACCCTTAATAATCCATGTAGTGCGCCAGATGGTTCATATCTGTGAACCTTTCCAAATTCGGACATTTTTAATGGTAAGTCTCTATAACTTTTTAAACCTTGATTAAAAACTTGCACACATCCTGGGCAATTCATTGGTTTAATTGCAAAAACTTTTTCATCTGGAGTAGTTGATGTGTACATGTTGTCACCAAATTTCTCCCAGTGACCAGACTTTTCCCACAAAGATCTATCCAAGATTTCTGGTGTATTTATCTCATCATAGCCTGCATGATTTTGTTTTTCTCTCATATAGAAGACAAGTTTTTGAAATAATTTCCATCCTTTATGGTGCCAAAAAACTGATCCTGGGCTTTCTTCTCTAAAATGAAATAAATCCATTTCTTTACCCAATTTTCTGTGATCTCTTTTTTCGGCCTCTTCCAATCTTTTTAAGTATTGATCAAGTTCTTTCTTTGATGGCCATGCAGTACCATAGATTCTTTGTAGCATTTCATTATTAGAGTCTCCCCTCCAATAAGCGCCAGCAACTTTCATCAATTTAAAATATTTCCCAATTTTTCCTGTCGAAGATAAATGTGGACCTCTACAAAGATCATGCCAATCACCGTGAAAGTATATAGATATTTCCTCATTCTCTGGTATCGTTTCAATTATTTGAGCTTTGTAAATTTCTCCTTTTTTTTGAAAATGTTTTATTGCTTTTTCTCTATCCCAAACTTCTCTTTTAGTAATCTCATCTCTATCAACAATTTCCAACATTTGTTTTTCAATTTTTCTTAAATCATCTTCAGTAAAAGGCTCTTTTCTCGCAAAATCATAATAAAATCCATTCTCAATTACAGGTCCAATCGTAACTTGAGTTCCAGGGAACAGTTCTTGAACAGCCATTGCAAGAATGTGTGCTGTATCATGTCTTATGGTTTCAACCCCTTCTAAATTTTTTGAGGTAAAAATTTTTACTGTAGAGTCTTTTTCAACTAAAAAGCTTAAATCTTTAAGCTGCCCATCAACCTCCATAATAAGTGCCTGCTTTGATAATGAGCTACTAATTTTTTCTGCAATTTGAGATCCATTAACAGCTTTCGAAAAACTGATTTGATTTCCATCAGGTAATTTTATATTTGGCATTAATCTATTAATTTTTTGTACTCTGAATAAGTACTATTACACATTTTTTCAACATTAAATTTTCTGATTACGTTTTTTCTCCCTTCAGCACCTATACCATTAAGCGTAACTTCGCTCAAATTAAGTATTTCGCTTAATTTTTCTCCTAAATTTTTTGAGTTACCCGATTCAAATAAAAAACCTGTTTTTTCATTTATTATTGTTTCATTTGAACCACCAATATCGCTTGCAATGATTGGTTTTCCCATAGATTGTGCCTCAACCGAAACTCTTCCAAAAGCTTCTGGTTCAACAGAAGATGAGACTACGATATCAGATATTTCATATGCTATTGGCATCAATTCTAAATGATCAACAAAAATTATTTCTTTATTAAGTCTGTGCTGCTCGACTAGTCTAACAAGTTTTTTCCTATAAATTTTCCTACCTTGATCACTTCCTAAAATTATTGCAACAAAGTCTAACTTTGGTGAAAATTTCTTTAGATTGCTTATAGCCTCAATGAACATTTCCTGTCCTTTCCACTCGGTAAGTCTACCTGGTAGCAAAATAATTTTTTTACTTTCATCTATATTCCATTTTTTTTTTAATAGTATTTTATCTGTATCTTTAATTTTTTTTGGATTAAAGTAATCAGTATTAATACCTCTGAATATTACAAGAAATTTTTTTTTTGGATTTAAATAATTAGAATAATTATCTTTAATATGTGAGAATATAAAATTTGATCCAGCAATTACCAGATCAGATCGCACCATTACAGAATTATACCATTTTTTTAAAGAACTTTTAAAATTATAAGTTCCATGGAATGTAGTTACAAATTTTCTTCTTGTTAATTTTGTAGCAATTAAGCACGACCAGGCTGGTGCTCTACTTCTTGCGTGTACGATGCTAATATTATACAGCACAATTATAAGTGATAAAATTATAGAATTAATTATTATCATAATAGGATTTTTACTTTGGACTGGGAGCCTTAATACTTTTACTTTTTTTTTATTAATATACTTTATTAAAGGACCGCCACTTGTAACTATATATGATCCAAATTTATTTTCGTATAAATAGTGTGCTAAATCAAAACAACCTGTTTCTGCTCCACCGTAGCCAAGTTTGGGAATTACTTGTAAAACTTTTTTTTTTGATGACATTTGGATTATTTATATATTAAGTAAGAATTCTAATAAACTTTTATGAACAAAATTAAATACTTAAAAATATCAAAAAATGTCAAAATTAGATACCTAACTAACAACTTAAAGAAGAATATTAATGTAGTTTTTCTACATGGTTTTATGTCCGACATAGATGGAGAAAAACCAAAAGTATTAAGTAAATTTTGTACAAAGCAAAAGATTGGTTTTCTAGCTATAGAATATTCAGGGCATGGAAAATCTTCAGGAAAATTCACAAGTGGAAATATAACAAAATGGAGCAATCAAGTTAAAATAGCAATAAGCAAAATAATAAAAAAAAGAAAAATTATTTTAGTTGGCTCCAGTATGGGTTCCTGGTTGTCTGTCAAACAATTACTATTTTTTGGTAATCAAATTGGAGGTTTTATTGGCATAGGTTCGGCTCCAGAGTTTTTAGAAAAAGTTATGTGGAAAAAATTTACAAAGAAAATGAAAAAAGAGACAATAAAAAACGGAATATACAATCTTAAGCATGGAGGGTATGAATATCCCATTACATATCAGTTAATAAAAGATTCAAAAAAAAATAGAGTTTTAAACAAAAAAATATACATAAATTTATCTGTGACGTTGTTTCATGGATCAAAGGATGAGGCTATACCAGTAATTTACTCCAGGCGACTTATCAAAACTTTTGTGAATGCAAGGAAAAAATTAATAATTTTTAAAAAAGGTGATCATAGTTTATTTGCAAAAAAGTATCAAAAAAAAATATTAAGAGAGTTAAAAAAAATTATTTCTCAGAACGTTTAAACAGCTAAACCTTTTACACTATTTTCTGTAATTGGATTTTCTAATTTATCTATCATTTCTTTTGGACAAATTTGATAAAAATAATTTAATTCAGTGTCAAAATTTTTTAATATCATGTTTGAAAGATTTGAATTTGTTTCTTTAAATTGTTCTAAAATCAAATTTTTTAAGAATTTTTTCCAGTAACTTGTTTCGACTCTTTGCCAAATCACAGTTTCAGGGTTGACTCTTTTATCAAAAGTGTTGTGAATGTCATATACAAAAGACATCCCTCCTGTCATGCCTGCTCCAAAATTGTCACCTACTTCACCCAATATTACAATATTTCCACCAGTCATGTATTCACATCCATTAGAACCACAACCCTCTACTACCGAAGTAGCTCCTGAATTTCTGACTGCAAATCTTTCACCTGCTTGGCCTGATGCGTAAAGCTTGCCTGATGTCGCTCCATACAATACTGTATTTCCAATTATTGTATTATCTTTAGATACGAGATTACTCTCATCCTGTAATTTAATTGATATAATAGCTCCTGATAAACCTTTTGCTACATAGTCATTTGCATCACCAAATAAATTTAATTTTAGGCCCTTGGTTCCAAATGCTCCAAAAGACTGTCCAGCAGAACCTTTAAAACTGATTTCAACTTCATTATCTTTTAATTTATTATTCCCAAATTTTTTATAAAGTTGATATGAAATTCTCGTACCGACTGCTCTATGAGTATTATGAATTTCATATATTTTTTTTATTTTTTCTTTTTTATCGATAGCATTTTCAATTTCTGGCCAAATCGTTTGATCCAAAGTATCTGGGACATTATTTATAATTGGTTTATCACAAAATGTTTTATTATTTCCAGGATCTGCTTGTACAAAAAGTGGGTTTAAATCAAGATCGTCTAAATTAGAGGAGCCTTTACTTATCTGTTTTAATAGATCAGTCCTACCTATTACATCGTTAAGTTTCGTAAAACCTAATTCAGCTAGAATTTCTCTGACCTCAGTTGCAATAAATTTAAATAAATTCACTACCTTATTTGGTGTACCCGTGAATTTTTCTCTTAATTTTTCATCTTGGGTGCATACCCCAACTGGACAAGTATTTGAATGACATTGTCTAACCATTATACAACCCATCGCAACTAATGATGTCGTGGCCACTCCATACTCTTCGGCTCCCATCATTGCTGCTATGACAACATCACGTCCTGTCTTAATACCTCCATCTGTTTTTAAAGTTACAGTATGTCTCAAGTTATTTAATGTAAGAACTTGATTTGCCTCGGTTAATCCCATTTCCCATGGTATGCCAACATATTTGACACTTGTTTGGGGCGATGCTCCTGTTCCTCCATTATGCCCTGATATTAAAATTATATCTGCCTTTGCCTTAGCAACACCTGCTGCAATTGTTCCAACACCAGATGAGGCCACTAGTTTAACGCTTACTCTCGCTTTAGGGTTTATTTGTTTAAGATCATATATTAACTGAGCTAGGTCCTCTATAGAATATATATCATGGTGTGGTGGTGGCGATATAAGTGTTACACCAGGCGTAGAATGTCTTAATTTTGCTATTTCATCTGTGACTTTGAAACCGGGTAGCTGTCCACCTTCGCCAGGCTTTGCTCCTTGAGCAATTTTAATTTCAATTTCATTACAATTATTTAAATAATCCACAGTAACTCCAAATCTAGCAGAAGCAATTTGTTTAACTCTTGAATTTGCTGAATCTCCATTATCCATTACTTTGAACCGTTTAGCATCCTCTCCTCCTTCACCACTACATGATGCTCCCTTAATTCTATTCATCGCAACAGCTAAAGTTTCATGGGCTTCCTTGGAAAGAGCTCCGTGTGACATACTTCCACTTCCAAATCTTCTTAAAATATTTTCTAAAGGTTCTACCTCTTTGATATCTATTTTTTCTTTAATTTTGAAATCAACTAAATCTCTGAGATTAATTGGTGGGAGGTCGTGTATACCCTTTGAGTATTTTTTGTAAATCTCATAAGAATTATTTGAAACTGCAGTCTGAAGTAAGTGAATAAGTTTTCCTTGATACTGATGTTTTTCTCCATTTTTTCTATACCTATATAATCCTCCTATTGGTAAAATATTGGTATCGTTTTTAAATGCATCACTGTGTATTCCTCTAATTTTTTTTTCTATTCCGTATAATCCTATTCCAGATATTTTTGACGTAACTCCTGGAAAAAAGTCATTTACTATAGTTCTGCTTAGGCCAACAGTTTCAAAATTACATCCACCTCTATACGAACTAAGCACTGATATCCCCATTTTTGACATTATTTTTAAAAGACCTAAATTTACTGATTTTATATATCTTTTCACACAGTCTTCGTAAGTAAGCTTTGGAAATAATTTTCTTTTATGTCTTTGAAATAAGCTATCAAAAGCTAAATATGGATTAATTGTCGTCGCCCC
The DNA here is from genome assembly GCA_902562875.1 of uncultured Pelagibacteraceae bacterium. Classification (GTDB taxonomy): domain Bacteria; phylum Pseudomonadota; class Alphaproteobacteria; order Pelagibacterales; family Pelagibacteraceae; genus Pelagibacter. The sequence continues at coordinate 20,196 of CACEVB010000006.1, forward strand.
AACTCCAAGCACAGTCGCAAAAGAATGTGTATCTAAGCACTCACCGGATTGAACATTTATTGAAACATATCCTCTGAGACCTAATTTTACTAAATTAGTATGAACTGCACCAACACTTAATAATGTAGGTATAGGGTATTTATTTTCAGAAATATTTTTGTCCGTTAGTATAATTTGAGTTATACCTTGTCTCACTGCTTCCTCGGTATCTTTTTTTATTTTATTAATACCATGTTCAAGTGTTTCATCTTTATTAAATGTACAATCAAAAATTTTATTATTTTTACCAAAATAGTTAACAAATTTGTCAAATTGTGAATTTGATAATATTGGGGTGTCTAAAACATAAATATTTTCTTCAGTTAGATTATTAAAATCTAAAATATTTCCTAAGTTTCCAAATCTAGTTTTCAGACTCATGACTTTATTTTCTCTTAAAGAGTCTATTGGCGGGTTTGTAACCTGGCTAAAATTCTGCCTAAAATAGTGATATAGTGGTCTATATTTATCAGATAGAACTGCTAATGGAGTGTCATCACCCATTGAACCTGTTGCCTCTTTGGCATCTTCAGCCATTGGATGAAGTATTAGCTCTAGGTCCTCTAGACTATAACCAAAAACGTGTTGTCTTCTTTTTAATTCTAAATTTTCAAAAATATTTATCTCTTTATCAATTGGGAATTTTTTATCTAAATCAATTATTTGATTATTAAAGTGTTTGTACTCTTTAGAAAGGTAATCTTTAATCTGACTATTGGTATAGACTTTACCTTTATCAATCCTTACTCCGAGTATTTCACCTGGCCCTAATCTTCCTTTCGTTACAATCTTTTTTTCATTTAAATAAACCATTCCAGTTTCAGATCCCGCAAATAATAATTTATCTCTAGTAATAGTATATCTTAATGGTCTCAAACCGTTTCTATCAGATGCCACTATCACCCAATCGTTATCAGTTCCAGCAATAGCTGCAGGACCATCCCAAGGTTCCATTGTACTGTTTAAAAAATTGAATAATTTTAATTGGTTCGCTGGTAAAATTTTACTTTTTTTAGACCATGCATCTGGGATTAACATTAATTTTGTAAGAGGAGCCGAATGCCCTGACATAGTAAGTAACTCAAAAACGTTATCTAAAGAGGCTGAATCTGAATTTCCTTCAGGTATAACTGGCTTTAAATTTTCCATATTCTCATAATCGGCACTAAACATATCTTCCTCATGAACCTTCATCCAATTTATATTTCCTTTTAATGTATTAATTTCTCCGTTATGCGCTATTGATCTAAAAGGTTGTGCCAAATCCCAGCTGGGAGCAGTATTAGTAGAAAATCTTTGATGAAAAATTGCAAATCTAGATTTGAATCTTTGATCTTTTAAATCTACGAAAAAGTCTGATAAAGCTTCAGCTAAAAACATACCCTTATAAATTATCGATTTAGAACTAAAAGAGCATATATAAAAGCTATTTAAATGTTTTAACCTACATTTGTTTTCAATTTTTCTTCTTGTTTCATATAATTTTCTCTCTAAATTCTTTCCAGTGATTTTATTATCATTAGTCTTAAAAAGTACTTGGGTTATTTCTGGTCTGGTAGCTTCGGCCTTTTCACCTAGAACTTGCGGATCAACAGGCACCTGTCTCCAACCATAAATATAGAAATTACTTTTGGTTAGCTCACTTTCAACAATAGTGCGGCACGCTTCTTGTGCCGAAAAGTCATTTCGTGGTAAAAAAATCATTCCAACACAAACCTCGTCTTTGATATTATGTTTGTGTCCAGTCGCCTCAATTTTCTCTATAAAAAAATCGTGAGGTATTTCTATGTGAATTCCTGCCCCATCTCCAGTTTTACCATCTGCATCTACAGCGCCTCTATGCCAAACTGCTTTTAACGCTTGGATACCATATTCCACAACTTGTCTTGTTTTTTTGCCCTCTGTTGAGGCTACCAATCCAACTCCACAGGCATCATGTTCCATTTTCTCGTTATAAACATTTGCCTTTTTTAGAATTTTTAAATTTTTATCTCTTAGGCTCATTATGCTACTTTTTGATTTTTTTTAAAATTTATAAATTTAGATATTTGTTCAGATACATCTCTTCCATCTTTTATTGCCCAAACTACTAGAGATGCTCCTCTTACTATATCGCCTGCAGCAAAAACACCTGGGACTGAAGTTTCCATTGTTGTATAATCAACACTTATTGTCCCCCATCGCGTAACCTTTAGTTTATCCTCGTTAAATAAATTAGGTAAATCTTCAGGATCAAATCCTAAAGATTTTATAACTAGGTCGGCTTTAATTTTAAAGTTTGCATCTTTTATAATCTCCGGCTTTCTTCTTCCACTGTCATCAGGCTCACCTAGTTGCATCTTATTTACTTCAACACTCTCAACTTTGTTATTACCATTAAATTTTGACGGACTACTTAACCAAACAAATTCTATACCTTCTTCTTCTGCATTTTGCACTTCTCTTGCTGAGCCTGGCATGTTTTCTTTGTCTCTTCTATACAAACATTTTACGGAATTTGCATCTTGTCTTATTGCTGTTCTCACACAATCCATTGCTGTATCACCACCTCCAATTACAACAACATCTTTTCCTTTAGCATTAAGTGTTCCATCATCAAATAATTCTACTTTATCACCCAATCCTTTTCTGTTGGATGCTGTTAAAAAATCCATGGCAGGAAAAATATTTGCTAAATCATTTCCAGGTAGATCTATTTCTCTAGCTTTATAGACACCAGTTGCAATTAAAATTGCATCATGCTTTTCCCTTAAATCTTTTAGCGTTGCATCTTTACCAACCTCAAAATTATGTTCAAATTTTATTCCACTCTTTTCAAGAAGATCTGTTCTTCTTTGGACTACATATTTTTCAAGTTTAAAATTTGGAATTCCATAAATCAAAAGACCACCCGGTCTATCGTATCTGTCATAAACAGTTATTCTAAAACCCTGTTTCCTCAACTCTTCCGCACACGCAAGCCCCGCTGGACCAGCTCCTATAATCCCAACACTTTCACTTCTTTCATTTTTTACTTCAAGGGGTTTAACCCATCCCTTTTCCCAAGCATTTTCTGTGATGAATTTTTCAACTGACCCTATAGTGACCGTCCCGTGCCCAGACTGCTCAATCACGCAATTACCTTCACACAATCTGTCTTGGGGACAAATTCTTCCGCAAACTTCTGGCATATTATTCGTGCTTTGAGACAATTGATAAGCCTCTTCTAACCTACCTTCGGCTGTTAATTTTAACCAATCTGGAATATTATTACTAAGTGGACAATGCACTTGGCAAAATGGGACTCCACATTGAGAACATCTGCTTGATTGTTCTTTTGCTTTTTCACTGATAAATTCTTTATAAATTTCGTTAAAATCCTCTTTTCTCTCATTTATTTTTCTTTTAGGTGGAGATTGCTGACCTAAATTAACAAATTTTAACATTTTTTCCGACATAATTTCGGACTCCTACACTAAAAAAAGGTTGTATAAAAGTTTTAAAAGGACAATAATTATTACCTATTTTTTCAAAAAAGCCCTTTATTTAGCCTTTTTTTTTAATAAGTGCATACCTATTATGCATTCATGTAATTGCTGTATTTTAAAGGTATTTAGTTTACGTACAAAATAAAAGCTATGATTTCTTATTATATTCAAATAATTTTTTTGGCTCTGGTTCAGGGTATATTTGAGTTTATACCTGTAAGCTCATCTGCGCATTTATTTATTATATCATATTTTAATAATTTTGACCACCAATCATTAGAATTAGACATCAGCCTACACCTCGGTTCGCTTATAGCTATTTTAATCTATTTCAGGAAGGACCTAATTAATATTTTAAATAATAAAATAAAACTTAATTTGATAGTTTATGGATCAATACCAATGGTAGTCATTGGATTATTTTTACACCATTTTGAATTAATTTATCAATTAAGAAATCTTAAAGTAATTGCTTGGACAACATTATTATTTGGAATATTTTTGTATTTGACTGATAGGAATCCAATCTCAAATAAGATTGATAAAAACCTAAATTTAAAAAAAACAATAATTATTGGTTTATATCAAGCTTTAGCATTAATACCTGGAGTTAGTCGATCTGGAATAGTAATTTCAGCTTGTAGACTTTATAATTTCAATAGAGTTGATGCAGCAAAAATTTCTTTCTTATTATCTATACCTGCACTTACCGGTGCAAGTATATTAGGATTATTTAATACTTTAGATAGAAATATTGAATTTAATATAATGATTTTTTCGTCAATTTTTTTTTCATTTATATTCTCTTATTTAACTATTAAATTTTTGTTAATTTATTTAAAAAAATTTTCATTGAATATTTTTGTTTATTACAGAATATTTTTAGCTATAATTTTATTTCTGATCGCTTACGGTCAATTTTAAACTTGGTGCTAATTGCGATAAAATTACAGCAATAAGAATTAAGAAACAGCCTATAATATTATCTAGATTTAATACTTGATTTAAAATTATCCATCCAGCAATTGCAGCGAATACACCTTCTAAAGAATAAATTATAGCTGCTGGTGCCTCATCTATATTTTTTTGAGCATACATTTGAAGGGTAAATGCTATACCACCTGAAAATACTCCTGCATATATAATTGAATATTGTTCAAGAAGTATATTTGATAATTCTACTTCTTCAAAAGAAAATGCAAATATTAACGAATATGTACCTACTAACATAGCTTGTAAAGATGCAAAAAAAATAGGAATATCAAATTTTTCCATAAATTTACCAGCATAAATTATGTGTAATGCCCAAAAAATTGAGCATAATATTACCAGACTATCACCCAACAAAATTTCAGAATCTGAAAAGTCACTTAAAAAATATACACCTAATAAGCAGAGAAAAATTGAGGCCCATATACTCCAATGAACTATTGATTTATAAATTATATATAAAATTATTGGTACTAAAGGGACATAAAAAACTGTAAAAAATGCAGCATTAGCAATATTAGTATATAAAAGTGATGTTTGTTGTAGATATGTACCAAGAAAAAGTGAAATACTCATTAATATCAAATACTTAAAAAAAAGATTTTTATTTACGTTTATATTTTGAAAGATTTTTTTTCTTTCGAATAACAAAGCTATTGGTAAAATAGTTAAAAAGCCCACAAAAAACCTGGCAGAATTAAAGCAAAGGGGACCAATATTATCCATACCAGTATCTTGTGCAATAAAAGCAGTTCCCCATATAAATGTTGTTATTAAAGCGCAAACAAGGGACGAAGTTTTTGACATTTGAATTAACTAGATAATGTTATTCATTCTACATGCACTGTCGAAGTCTTCTTTATTGATATAACAACCTGACATTTTTCTTTCTCCCTTGAAGGATCCTCGACCATGTAAAATTCTCCAATTGTTAAAAATTAGAAGTTCTCCAGGTCTTAATACACGTCTCCATTGATATTTTTTGTTATTTGCAATTAAATCGAATTCTCTTATTGCATCATAAAATTTTAATGTTTTTTTATCATTAGCTCTAAATACTGCGCGATCATAGTTATTAAAACTTACTTGAATTAATTCTTTATTTGGGTTTAATTTGAAAATTGGTCTTTTTGCCTGTAAAAAAACTCCATCACCAATATATTGACCAGTAACTTCCATGTCGCATAGTAAGTTGTATAAATCTTTTCTCAATAAATTTATCTTTTGTGCAATTTTAAATCCATCGACCATAATAGACTCCCCACCAGAGGCTTTATAATGACAACATAATAGTAATTGTAAACCTGGCGCGTCATTACTATAAGTTGAGTCAGTATGAGGTCTTAGTTCGTCTTGAGTATATGCACTATCCGCCATATCTTGGTTTGATTGAAAACTCCATAGTCCACCAAATATAGATTCTCTAACATAACCAATTTTCTTCGCAACTTTTTCTACTGAACTCATCTCAGTTTTACAATTTTGTATTACTACAAACCCAAATTTATAGAGTTTGTTTAAAAAAGTTTTAAAACCATTATCTGATATTGCATCCTCAAAATTTACATATACTTCATCCGTAATTTCTTTTTTTTCCCAAATCCTAATATTTTTGAAATTTTTTTTTTTGTAAATTGAATTTTCTTTAAAGAAAATAGAGGGGTAGTTGATAGGTGTAGTTAAATCTGACCACAATATATCTATAGATTTTCCGTTATCTTTTATAACAGCTTTCTTAATATGTAGATCTGGTTTTAATTTAGCAGTATAAATTTTTCTCTGATTGCTCCGCGCATCCCAACTTGATTTATCTTTTGCATGATCTCTTAGCCAAATATTAAGAAAATTATCCTTTTTATTATTGGAAAATACAATTTTTAATTTATTGGGTAAAACTTTAATATTTTTAATCATAGCAGTAAATTATAATATATTTTTAACATATTTGGATCTTTTTTTGGTCAAATTTTAAGTTAATATTATTTGTATGATTGATTTAATACTAAACAAAATTTTTAATAAAAGACTAAAATCTAACCTTGACGCAAAATATTGGATTCAGGTTGCTTTATTAAAAGAAAATTTTACTAATTTTAAAAATTAGTCTGTTTCTAAGCACATTGCTATTCCCATACCACCACCTATACAAAGTGTTCCGAGTCCTCTTTTTGCTTCTCTTTTGAGCATTTCATGCAATAAAGTAACTATTATTCTAGAACCGGATGCTCCAATCGGGTGACCCAATGCTATAGCACCTCCATTTACGTTAACTATTTCTTTTGGAATTTTTAATTCCTTAATTACCGCTAAGCTTTGAGCAGCAAATGCCTCATTTGACTCAACTAAATCTAGCTGATCAATGCTCCATGATGCCCTCTGAAGTGCCTTTTTTGTAGAGGGGATTGGGCCAGAACCCATTAAAGATGGATCTACGCCACAGGTGGCCCAAGAAACTATTTTTGCTAAAGGCATTAAATTTCTTTTATCTGCCTCTTCTCTTGACATAAGTATGACTCCAGCTGCACCATCATTAATTCCTGATGAATTTCCAGCAGTCACTGTTCCTTTTTCTTTAAAAACTGTTTTTAATGACAATAAGCTATTTAAAGTAACATCAGGTCTTGGATGTTCATCTTTTTCAATCAAATTATTAATTAATTCATTCTTAAATTTGTTACCTTTTAATGCATTTTGAGTTTTGATCTGAGATTCATAGGCAAATTGGTCTTGCTCCTCTCTAGTTATATTCCATTTATCTGCAACGTTTTCAGCTGTCACACCCATATGATATTTATTATAAACATCTATTAAGCCATCTTTTAACATTACTTCCTTTTCACAATTTGTCATGCTTTCTTGTCCACCAGCAATCACAATTTTAGTTTCTTTTGATAATATAGAGTTATATCCAGCAGCAATGCTCCTAAGTCCTGAACCACAAACTTGATTAATTAAATATGCAGTTGTTTTATTTGGAATGCCAGCATTTAAAGAGGCTTGTCTAGCAGGATTTTGACCTGTATTACCTGTCAGTACTTGCCCCATAATCACTTCATCAACATTCTCTGGTGGTATTTTAGATTGATCCAATAAATTTTTAATGACTTTACAACCTAGGTCATGTGCTTGATATGAGCTTAATTTTCCTTTGTATTTGCCAATTGGCGTCCTTAAAGCGTTAGTTATTACTATATCATTTAAATTTTTTCCCATAAAAATACATTAATTGCTAATTTAATAAATTACATTAAAAATATAAAAAATAGTATTATATAATTGCGCCTGTAGCTCAATTGGATAGAGCGCTTGGCTACGGACCAGGAGGTTCTGGGTTCGACTCCTAGCAGGCGCGCCAAGAAAGGAAATATGAAAATATCTCTACAATCATCTGTGATATATTTTTTTATAATTATTGGAATAATATTATTTTTGATAACATTACTAATATAATGAAAAAATTTGAGAACATAAGTACAAAACCTGGATTTATGAAACATAATGGTGGTTTAATGTTTCGAGAAGTTACCAAAAATAGATATCAGTTTAAAACCAATGTAAAAAAAATCCACTTAAATAGAGCAGGAATTACGCATGGAGGTTTTTTGGCGGGAATAATTGATGCGGGTTCAGGCACAGCAGTGCATAGAGCTGCTGGCAAACAAGTATGTGTAACCATTTCATTAGATATTAAGTTTATTGGCTCAAGTGGGATTGGAAATAAGATAATCGGCGATGTAGAGATACAAAAAGTTACTAACTCTTTAGTATTTATGAGATGTAAATTATCATGTAAGAAAAAAATTATAGCTATTGGGACTGGAGTTTGGAAAAAAACTAAAAAATCTTTTATTCATTAATGAAAAAAAAAATTAAATATCTTTTGTATTTTTTATTGTATTTAGTAATAATTTTGGTCATGGCTATATATTTCTATAAAAATGGTATTAGTTTAATTTAATAAAAACTCTAGTTTCAAGATTTTAATTCATTAATATTTTTATATTCATCAAGATCTTTAGGATTTGTCAAAGCATGTAAATTATTAATTTTATTTCCCTCTATTATATTTTTAACAGCTAGTTCAACAATTTTGCCATTTTTAGTTTTTGGTATATTACTTACTTGAATAATTTTTTCTGGTACGTGTCTTGGTGAGGCATATTTACGTATTTTTGATTTTATTAAACTTTTTAACTCATTATTCAAAATACAATTCTTTTTTAATACTACAAATAGTACTATTCTAATATCATTGTTCCAAGATTGACCGATTGCTAAGCTCTCAATTATTTCTGAAAATTTTTCAACAATTGAATAAATTTCTGCGGTACCCAGTCTTACGCCACCAGGATTTAAAGTCGCATCTGATCTGCCATAAATTCGAAAACTATTTTTATTTGTTTTTTTTGCAAAATCTCCATGAAACCAAACTCCTTTAAATTTATTAAAATATGCTGATCTAAACTTAATATTTTTTTTATCGTTCCAAAATTTTATTGGCACTGATGGAAAAGAGTTTCTACATACCAATTCTCCTTTTTTATTTTTTATTGACTTTCCTCTATCATTTAATACATCAACATCCATACCTAGACCACAGTTTTGAATTTCCCCTTTTATAACCGGCTCATAAACGTTACCCAAAACAAAACAGGATACAATATCTGTGCCTCCCGATATAGAGGCTAAATGAACATCAGACTTGATTTTTTTGTAAACAAACTCAAAACTTTCATCAGAGAGAGGTGAGCCAGTTGAGCAGATTGTTTTTAGATTGGTTAACTTATACCTAGATTTTATGTTTACTTTAGACTTATTCAGCGTATCAAGATATTTAGCACTCACACCAAATAAAGTAATTTTTTCTTTTTCTGCTAATTCAAAAAGTAAATCTTTTTTTTTGAACATTGGAAAACCATCAAATAAAACTATAGATGCTTTAGAAGCTAAAACACTTACCAACCAATTCCACATCATCCATCCACAAGTGGTAAAATAAAATACGTTATCACCTGGTTTAATATCGCAATGTAATTGATGTTCTTTAATATGTTGTATTAACACACCACCGCTCCTATGACAAATACATTTTGGTTTACCAGTTGTACCACTTGAGTACAGGATGGCTAATTTATGATCAAAATTAAATTTTCTAAATTTTATATTTGATGAAGTAAATTTTTCTAAGTTTTTTTTGTTAAATATTAAAACGTTTTTAAATTTTCGAATTTTTAAAGATTTTTTTCCTGGATAATTTATTACAACTACTGTTTTAATAGTTTTTACTTTTTTTAATATTTCAGGAAGCCTATTTAATAAATTTATTTCTTTACCATTATAATAATATCTATCAGCAATTATTAAAATTTTCGGTTTTATTTGAGAAAATCTTTCTATTACACCATTAACACCAAAATCTGGAGAACATGAAGACCATACAGCACCTATCGTTACTGATGCTATGAAAAACTCTACAGTTTCAATAATATTTGGTAGATAGCCAACAACCCTATCACCCTTGTTTATTGAATTTTTTTTCAAAAAGCTCGCAAATTTAATAGTTGAATTATGTAATTCTTTCCATGATTTTTCTTTTCTAAATCCATTTTCACTTATAAAAGTAATTGCTTTGGTGTTATCTTTTTTTGAAAGCAAGTTTTGTCCAAAATTTAATTTAGAATTAACCAAAAACTGGCTTTTATAAATTTCTCTATAAATTTTACAATTTTTTTTTTTTATTCCTTTAATTTTTGCATACTCCCATACTGAGTTCCAAAATAATCTTGGATTTTGAATACTCCATTTATGAATTTTATAAAAATTATTTTGAATTTTTAAATTATAATTATTTTGCAAATAAATTTCGTATTTATTTAAATTAGAGTTTTCTTTTATTTTTTTTGTTGGTTTCCACAAAATTGTTTTCATAATTTGTTATATTGAATTTTTAAATTTTATGTTATGTTGAAATTTTAAAATTTAAAATGAGAACTTTTTTTTGTCCGATTCGGACTATTTTTATACTATATTTGTTCTTTTTGAGTAACAAGATATAGTTGTCTTAAAAAAAGATACACAAAAAGTTGGAAAATGAAAAATAAAATAACTGCTGTTTTAGGACCTACAAATACAGGTAAAACATTTCTCGCTATTGAGACAATGTTATCTTTTGAAAGTGGAATGATAGGATTTCCACTTAGACTTCTAGCAAGAGAAGTTTACGACAAAATAATAAAAAAAATTGATCCACAAAAAGTTGCCTTGATTACAGGAGAAGAAAAAATAATTCCAGCAAATGCAAAGTATTATCTATGTACTGTAGAGTCTATGCCTGTAGATAAATTTTTAGACTTTGTTGGTATTGATGAAATTCAGATGTGCTATGATCACGAAAGGGGGCATATATTTACTGATAGGCTTTTAAACCTTAGAGGTGAAAAACTAACTATGTTTATGGGTTCAAATACAATTAGAAATATAATTTCAAATCTAGACGAGGATATCGAATTTATAAATAAAGATAGATTATCAAAGTTAACTTATAGTGGTTACAAAAAAATTTCTAGAATTGAGAGAAAAAGTGCAATAATTGCATTTTCGTCTGAAGAAGTTTATGCAATTGCTGAGTTGCTCAGGAGACAAAAAGGAGGGGCAGCTATAGTTATGGGATCTTTAAGTCCTAAAACTAGAAATTCTCAAGTTAATTTATATCAGTCAGGAGATGTTGATTATTTAGTGGCCACTGATGCTATTGGGATGGGAATAAACATGGACTTAGATAATGTATATTTTTCAAATTTAAAAAAATTTGATGGAAAAAAATTAAGAAGGCTCAGTCTTGCTGAACTTGGTCAAATTTCAGGTAGGGCTGGTAGGCATATAAATGATGGTTACTTTGGTACAACTGGTGACTGTAAAGATTTGAGTTCTGAGGAAATAGAACTTTTGGAAGGACATAAGTTTGAGGAAATAAAAACAATTTTCTGGAGAAACTCAAATTTAAATTTTGAAAGTTTAAACAAATTACTCCTTTCTTTAGAGGAAAGGCCAAAAAAAGATTGGTTAAGAAGAATTCATGAATGCGAAGATGAGAAAGTTCTTAAATATATTATCAAAAGTAACAATTTTGATAAAAATCTTAATTTAAGAGAAATTAAAATTTTGTGGGAGTGTTGTCAAATACCTGATTTTGTAAAGAAAACCTACGGACACCACCTAGATGTGGTTCAGAAAGTATTTTCGTTTCTTAGGAGCAAAGATAGTCGTGTATCTAATAGTTATATGAAAGAACAGTTATCTAGTTTAGATAAATTAGATGGCAATGTTGACTCTTTATCAAATAGAATTGCTAACGTTAGAACATGGTCGTACGTATCAAATAAATCTAATTGGGTTGATAACCAAGACTATTGGATAGAAAGGACAAAATATTTAGAAGATCAGCTTTCTGATAGACTTCATGAGGAATTAACCAAAAGTTTTATTGACAGAAGAGCAAGTGTGCTTGCTAGAGGGTTAAAACAAGATATTATTCTCAAGACAAAAATAGAAAAAAACGAAACAGTTATGATAAATGAGCAGTTTATTGGTAAATTGAAGGGTTTAAAATTAGATCTTGATTTAAAAATTGGAGCTTTAGATACTGACGTAAAGTCACTTAAGAAAGCGGCTAGGCAAAATGTTACTCCTGAGATTTTAAAGAGAATTAATCTAATTATTGGTGGTTCTCCTTTACATTTATCTAACGACTTTAAGATTTATTGGGAAAAAAACCCCATTGCAAAAATTAAACCTGGGAAAGATTATTTAAGTCCCGAGATAGATTTAATAATAGATGACATGGTTGAATTCTTTGATCAAAAGAAACTATTAAATTATTTAGAAATCTGGTTGAGAAATAAAATTTCTAACGATTTAGACTCTTTATTTAAGTTGAAGTCTATTAAAATTAGCAATTCTAATATTAGAGCTTTATCATATCAATTATATGAAAATAATGGTGTTATAAAAAGAGATAAAGTCACTAATATCGTAAAAGTTTTAAATCAAGATGAAAGAAAAGTTTTAAGAGATATTGGGGTTAAATTTGGTAGATATCATATTTTTCTTTACAAGTTATTCAAACCTGGGGCGGTGTCTTTAAGAGTACTACTTTGGAAAAATTTTTATCAAAAATACTATAATTTAAACCCTCCTAAATTTGGTCTTAATTTTTTAGAGGAGGATAAATTTAAAAACCAAGATTTTATGCTTTTATGTGGTTTTGAGAAATTTGATAGGTTTTTTGTGAGAATTGACATTTTAGAAAGACTGTTTATTCATATAATAAAATTAAATATTGAAAACAAAAAAGAAATCAAAGTAATACCTCAAATGCTAAATTTATTAGGTTGCAACAAAGAAAGCTTTATAAAATTGGTAAAATTAATGGGCTATCAAGCATTTAGCAAGGAAAATGAAACTTACATTAAATATATTCCAAAAAAGAGTTTTAAAAAAAGGAAAAGCAAAACTACATTTGATAATCCTTTTAATATTTTAAATCAATTAAATATAAAATAATGCTAAATTTTTTAAAAAAAAAAAATGTAATTTCTCAAGAAAATGAAGGATCTTTAGTAGAGATTGCTTGTCTATTGATACACGCATCAAAGATTGATGAACATTATTCAATAGATGAAAAAAATATAATTACAAAAGTACTAATTAAGTTTGGTGCTAACGAAAAAGAAATAGAGAATATTTTAAAAAAAGCTGAAGATATAGAAAAAAATTCAAACCAAATATTAGACTTTACACGTAAAATTAAAGATGTTGATAAAGATAAAAAATTACTAATTGTCAAATCATTATGGGAAATAATATACTCTGATGACAAATCAGATATGTTTGAGGCAAATCTAATGAGAAGACTGACTGGATTACTTTATTTAGATCCAAAAGAAGTGGGTGATTTAAAAGAGGAAGTTAAAAATAAGTAATCATATGACTTATATTGTAAATGATAAATGTATTAAATGTAAGTTGATGGATTGTGTTGAAGTTTGCCCTGTAGATTGTTTTTATGAGGGAAAAAATATGCTTGTAATTAAACCTGATGAGTGTATAGATTGTGGCGTTTGTGAACCTGAGTGTCCAATAGGCGCAATAGAACCAGATACAAATGATGGTACAGATAAATGGTTGGAGATAAACAAAAAATATTCAGAAATGTGGCCGAATATAACTGTAAAAAAAGAAAGTCCTTACGGACAGGAACTTAAAGATGAAAAAGATAAATTTGAAAAATATTTTAAAGAAAACATTTAAAAAAAAAAAAGATAAAGTAAAAAAACCAACCAAAAAAATAAAATTAAAAAAAAAAGAAACTAAAAAAAGCAAGAAAATTGAAAAAATTAAATTAAAAACGGATAAAATTAAAAAGAAAGAAATTAAGAAAGATAAAATTTTAAAAACTAAATCCAATGAAATCAATAATAGCAATTTAAGACTAACAAAAACTGCTGCTGATCAAAAACCTGAAATAAAAAAAATTAAAAAACAATCTACAGAAAAAAGAGAATTTAAAATAAAAGATTACGTTGTCTATCCAAAACATGGTGTAGGTCAAATTACAGAATTTAAGAAAATTAATATCGGTGGGATTGATGTAGAAACCTACATCTTAAAATTTGAAAAAGATAAAGCAAGCGGAATGATACCAGTAAATAAGCAAACTAATCTTAGACCCTTAGCATCTATAAACCAAGTAAATAAGTGTATGAGTATATTAAAAGGTAAGCCTAAAATTAAACGATCGATGTGGAGTAGGAGAGCTCAGGAATATGAAGCAAAAATTTCCTCTGGAAAAATTTATGATTTAGCTGAAGTTGTAAGAGATTTGAATAAAGGAGAAGATTTGATGATTGACCAATCTTATAGTGAAAGACAATTATTTGAGAAAGCTTACGAGAGAATTCTAACTGAATTTCAAATAATACTTGGAATTGGACATGAAAACACTCAAAAAAAACTTGATAAAGCTTTAAAAAGAAATTTAGAAAGTCAGGTCGCTAAAACAGAGGTCGTAAGACCAAAACCTGATGAAGTTAAAGAGGACGATCCAATTTCAGATAATCCAGTATAAAAAAAAACGCTTCTCACGCAATCGCCATGAGAAGCGTTATTTACTAAGAAAAAGAATACTAAACTATCTTCTTCTTTTTTTTTTAGCTTTTTTAGCTTTCTTTTTCTTTTTAGCTTTTTTTCTTCTTTTAGCCATTTTTAGCTCCCTTTTTTTTTACGAATCATTTTGATTCGTATTTAAGTAATTTTTATTTTTTTTAATTAGTTATGTCAATTCTTTAATTGTTTGAAAAAACTTAACAGAAATAAAAAAATTATAATTTTTAGTAAAATTAAAAAAAGTAAGATAAAATGCGAATAATAAACAATTTTTTTTTTATTTTAAGTAAAGTTTTTCAAATAAATTTTTATATTTGTGTATAATTTTAAATCTTTTTAACTTTAAAGTAGGTGTTAACATTCCATTTTCAATTGAAAACTTTTCATCAATTATAAAATATTTTTTTATTTTTTCTATTTTTGATAAATTTTCATTTATTTTTTTTATTTCATTTGCTATTTCTTCATTTGTTGAATTTATTTTTTCATGCGCCTTTATTAATAAAGCAACTAAAAAAGGTTTATTATCTCCATAAACTACCGCTTGATCGAAAAATTCAGAATTTGTTATTTCATTTTCAACTTTCATTGGACTTATGTTATCGCCACCTGGTGTAATTAAAATATCTTTTTTTCTGTCGGTAATTCTTAAGTAATCATTTTCGAAAATTCCAATATCTCCTGTGTGTAGCCAACCGTCAATTAAAACTTTATTTGTTTCCTCGGGTTTGTTCCAATATCCTAACATTACATTTTCACCTTTAACTAAAATTTCTCCATCTTCTGCAATTTTAACCTCATTTCCAGGAAATGGGGGTCCCACAGTTTCAACCCTTATATCTTGTATAGGATTACAACTCACCACTGGTGATGTTTCTGTTAAACCATACCCTTGCAAGGTTGGTAAACCTATAGCATTTAAAAAATAACCAACTTCTTTGTTAAGAGCCCCTCCGCCAGATACGAAAGTTTTTAAAGATCCACCAAACTGTTTCTTGATTTTTCGTCTTACTATCATATCTAGAAATTTGTCTTGTAAACTCTCAAAAAAACTTAGTTTATTTTTTTTAATTTTCTTTAGTCCTAAATTTATGGTTTTTTGAATTAAAAATTTTTTAATACCATTATTTTTTTTAAAATTTGAATTTATTTTTTGATAGAGATTTTGATAAAATCTTGGAACAGCTGTCATAATATCTGGACTGCAGTCACTCATATTTTTTATTAATTTTTCTATACTTTCAGCATAAAATATTTTTGCCTCAACTGTGATTTGCACAAATTGAACGGTATGCTCATATGAGTGTGACAAAGGAAGCCATGTAAGAAATTTTGTAGTTTTTTTTTCTATAAGGGGTTTTAATAATTGAATAGCTCCCTCACAATTATTTAATATTCCTCCATGACTAAGCATAACACCTTTGGGATTACCTTGTGTTCCTGAAGTATAAATAATACACGCAACATCCTTTCTTTTAAGATCAGAGAACTGTGTATATTCATCATTATTATTTGTAATCAATTTATTTATATTAATATAATCTAAATCTTTTATTTCGTTTAAATTTTCAAAAGAAAATATTTTTTTAATAAATTGCTTATTGTGAATAATATTCTCAATTTTTTTAAATTGATCTTTATTAGAAACAATAACAACTGTAGGTTTGCAATCACTTATTATATATTCGTAATCTTTTTCTGTATAAGTTGTGTATACAGGTACTGTTATCCCCTCAGAAAACATTATTGCTAAATCAGATATAAACCACTCAGGTCTATTTTCAGATATTATCAAACATCTATCACCTTTTTTTATATATTTCTTTAACTGTTTAGAAAACAAAACAATAAAATTAAATGTTTCTGACCAGGTAAATGTTTTTTGGGGCTCTTTTAAAGAAGTTAAAAAAACTTTATTTTTATCTTCTTGATTTTGAAACTTTTCAAAAAATAATTGAACAAGATTATTTACTTTATTTAATTTCATAAAAACTGGTGGGCAAAGAGAGAATCGAACTCTCACAGTATTTCTACTATTGGATTTTGAGTCCAACGCGTCTACCAGTTCCGCCATTCGCCCGATTTAAAAAACTTCTCAAAATCAATATTAATAGTATAAGAAGTGTAATTATAATAAAAGCAAATATGTTAAAAAAATTGTATCAAACAACTATAAAACTCGCTGGGCACAAAAGTTCGAAATCAATACTTGGGTTTATTTCATTTATTGAAAGTTTTATTTTTCCTATTCCGCCTGATGTTCTTATAATACCTATGACTATTGCAAAGAAAAATGATTGGTTTAAAATTGGTTTGACGGCAACTATTGGCTCTATATTAGGAGCATTGCTTGGTTATTTTATTGGGTATATTTTTTTTAATGAAATTGGTGTAAAAATTTTTGAACTATATGGAGTTGATAATGTATCATTTTTAAAAGATAAAGTTTCTAGTGAAGGAGGAATAATTGCATGGATGACACTGCTTGCTATAGCTGGTTTTACTCCTGTACCTTTTAAATTATTAACCATAACAAGTGGATTTGTAAACTTTAATATTTTTTACTTCTTGATCGTGGCAACAATAACAAGAGGATCAAGATTTTTCCTAATATCATTTTTAATAGGAAATTTTGGACCAACTATGAAAAAAATTATTCAGAAAAAGTTAACATCTGTATCTTTAATTTTAGCATTTTCTTTAATTATTATTGGGTATTTAGTATACGATTTTTTAATAAATTTTAGTGATTGATGTATTTAATAGGAAATAGAAATTATTATTTTTTGAGTGTATTTTTGATAAGTTTATTATCTTTATTAACCGCTCTTTACATAGAATTTATAGTTGGCTTCAAGCCTTGTAGTCTTTGCTTATACCAAAGATTACCTTACTTAGCTGCAATTTTTATATCTTTTCTAGGTTATTTTTATGATAAACAATTGTTATGGGTTTATTTGTCTCTAGCTATTTTTATACTTAGTTCAATTATTTCTGGTTTTCATGTAGGTGTTGAAAATGGTATTTTTGAAGAATTAAAAAATTGTAAGAATAACTTAGGAATTTTAAATAAAGAGGACTTATTAAACTCTTTAAAAAATCAAAATATATCTTGTAAAGATGTTCCTTTAAGATTTTTAGGATTATCACTTGCGACTTTAAATCTTATCCTTTCATTGACTGTAAGCGTGTTAACAATTATTCATATAAAGTATGCAAAAAACAGATAAAACTAAATTAGAAGAATTTATTAGAGTTGATCATGCCGGGGAGAGAGGTGCAATTAAAATTTATGAGGGACAATTATTAGCACTAAATACTATTTTAAAAGATGAAAGCTTAAAAGAGACTATTTTAGAGATGAGAGAGCACGAAAGAGAACATTGTGAGTTTTTTGAAAACGAAATAAAAAAAAGAAATATTAAGCCAACAAAATTTCTTCCATTATGGGACCTTTTAGGAGTAGGTCTAGGTTTTGGTACAACAATTTTGGGAAAAAAAGCTGCAATGTTGTGTACAGCTTCTGTTGAAGAAGTGATTGATAAGCACTATCAAGATCAAATAAATCAATTAAAGGATGACGAAAAGGAATTAAAAAAAAAAATAATAAAATTTAGAGAAGATGAACTTCATCATAAAGATATTGCATATGAGAAGGGGGCCTCAAAAAAAGGAGTGTATTCGATACTTGATAAAATAATTAAAACAGGATCGAAAATTGCAATTAATATATCTGAAAAAATATAATTAAGGTTCTAATTCAACATCCCAGTATAAATAGTCCATCCAACTTTTATGTAGAAAATTAGGTGGAAAGTTTTTTCCATTCTTATGAAGGTCTTCAGTACTTGGCCTATATGGTTTTTGATTTAATACCATGCCTGAATTTTCAAATAATCTTCCTCCCTTTTTAACATTACAACTTGAACAAGCTGTTACCACATTGTCCCAATCAGTTTTTCCTCCTTTTGATCTAGGGAGTAGATGATCAAAGGTTAATTCTTTACCACTACCACAATATTGACATAAGAATTTATCTCTTAAAAAAACATTAAATCTTGTAAAATTTGGATTTGAAAGCGGTCTAACAAATGATTTTAGAGCAATTACACTTGGAAGTTTCATACTGAATGAGGGACTTCTTATTGCTCTGTCATAATAACTAACAATAGAGACCCTATTTAAAAAAACAGATTTTATAGAATCTTGCCAACACCAAAGCGATAACGGATAATAACTCAAGGGTCTATAATCAGCATTAAGCACTAAAGCAGGACACTTTTCTAAAGAAAGTTTAGTATCAATTGTATTATTCATAATTTAGATTAACCTATTAAAAATTATTTTTCAATGGAACAAATAGTAAAGCAATTGATTAAATATTTTTAATTAAAATTGGATTTAATAAATTGTAATGCTAAGCTTGAAGCTTCTAGCGGTATAGTATGTTCAGTATTTTTAATCATTTTTGTAATAACATGTACTTTTTGTCTTAAAAGAAAATCTTTGGTCTCAAGCAAGTTATTGGGTGGGACAATAGTATCCATATCTCCATGAAGTAACAAAAATTTTGGTTTTGTTTTTATCCTATTTTCAAGATTTTTTTTATTTATAATTTTACCTGAAAAACCTACTACACAGTTATATTCCGTATTTGAAACTAAACCTAAGTTTATTGACATCATACAGCCTTGACTAAATCCACAAAGACATATTTGATTATTACTTAAATTAAACTCTTTTTTAATCTCACTCACAAACTCATTGAGTATTCTTTCACTCTTTAATGAATGGTCTAAAATATAACTTTCTTCTTCTGTTGAAAGGTCAAACCATTGATAGCCATTTGGGTTTATGCTACAAACTTCATGTCCGTTTGGACATATAAAAACTGTATTGGTTAAATGTCTTTTCCAATTATATGCTAACATACTTATATCTTTACCGTCACCGCCATATCCATGTAGCAATAAAATAGCATTTTTAATCTCAGCATTTTTTTCTGGTTTAATTATAATGCTATCTAGTCTAAACTTTTTCATAATTTTTTAATCAAATTTTTTTAACCAACTTATAAATTTCTTATTGTCAAAATCTGCTGAACCTATAACTCTCCCTAGTTCATCACCTTCTTTGTTAATAATAATAGAGGTAGGCACGCCTCTTAACATAAGTTTTTTTGGTAACTGCAGTGTATCATCATAATAAATATTCAAATTTTTGATATTAACTTCTTTAAAAAATTCTTTTGATTTTAGTAAATCTTCTCGACCAATATTAATAGGTATTACATAAAGATTTTTGAAATCCTTCCTTGCTTTCAATCTATCTAAAGACGGCATTTCTTCTCTACATGGGGCACACCATGTTGCCCAGAAATTCAATATAACTAATTTATTTTTATATTTTGACAATGTTAATAATTTATTATTAACGTTTTTAAACTCTATAAAATCGAGTTTTTTAGCTTTTTTATGTATTACTAAATTCTTAAAAGCAGGCTGTTCTATTGCATATGTATAAGTTGGTGATATTAAATATGATACTAAAATAATAACTTTAAAAAAAAATAATCTCATATAGGCTAAACATTTAACATGACAAAAAATAAAAACAATCAGTCAGTTTGGTCGTCTAGAATAAAAAAAAATAAAAGTACTCTTTTTGAAAAGATAGGATCATCTATAAATATAGATAAAAGATTGTATAAAGAGGACATTAATTGTTCACTGACACATGTAGATATGCTTTTTAGACAAAAAATAATTTCATTTAAAGTTAAAAATAAAATTTTTTTTGGTTTAAACAAAATTAAAAATGAGATTACAAAAAAAAAATTTATCTTTAAAAATAGAGATGAGGATATACATATGAGTATCGAAAGAAGACTTCATGAGATAATTGGAGATGATGCTGGTTTTATTCATTCTGGTAGATCAAGAAATGATCAAGTTGTAACAGATTTAAAAGTTTGGATGAAAGAATCTACAAATCAGATAATTAGTTATTTAAGGTCTAATCAAAAAACCATATTGCAATTATCTGAAAAAAATATTTATACTATTATGCCTGGTTTTACTCATTTAAAAAATGCACAACCAATTTCTTTATGTCATTATCTTCTTGCATACATAGAAATATTTGAAAGAGATAAAAAAAGATTTGAATATAATCTTAAAAATTTAAATGAAAATCCTTTAGGCGTGGCTGCACTAAGTGGAACTAGTTTTAATATAGATAGAAATTACACTACAAAAAAACTGAACTTCTCAAAACCAACAAATAATTCAATAGATACGGTATCTGATAGAGATTTTGTTGTAGATTTTATTTACGCATCGTCTATGTGTTCAATGCATATTTCAAGACTATCTGAGGAATTAATAATTTGGAACTCAGATGGTTTCAAATTAGTAAAACTCAACGACAGAATTGTAACCGGCTCATCAATCATGCCACAAAAAAAAAACCCTGATCCATTAGAATATCTAAGAGGACAAACAGGAATATTTTATGGTAATTTAGTTTCGATGTTAACAATATTAAAAGGTCTTCCTTTAAGTTATTTTAAAGATCTTCAAGATGACAAAAAATTAATTTTTGAAACATTCGATAATCTTAAAAATTGTTTATTACTTACAAACGAAGTCTTAAAAAATATTATTTTCAATAAAAAAAATATGTTGGAACTAGCAGAAAAAGGTTTTTTAACAGCTACCGACTTGGCAGATTATATTGTTAAAAAACATAACTACCCATTTAGAAAATCGTATAATTTGACAGCAAAAATTGTAAATTTCTGCGAAAAAAATAATAAATCATTTAAAGATTTAAAAATTAATGAAATAAAAAAAATTGATTCACAATTAGAGAATGATATTTTAAAAGTATTCGATTTAAACAACTCTATAAGTTCAAAAAAATCGTTTGGTGGAACATCTTTTGATAATATAAAAAAAATGATAAAAAAGTATAAAAAGGAATTGAGATGAAAGTATTAGTAATAATATTTATTATTTTTAATCTATTGGTATCATGTGGAAAAAAAGGTGATCCTGAATTTAAAAGTGAATTTATTAAACAGAATTATACTAAAAAAATTTAATGTATTATAAAAAAAATAAATATTTTTTTGAAAAAATTAATGCAATTTCAGTTGCTAAAGAATTTGGTACACCATTATATGTTTACTCATATAATAAAATTAAAAAAAATGTAATTAATTTCAAAAATTATTTTAAATCTTTTAATCCATTAGTTTGTTTTTCTGTTAAATCTAATTCAAACCTAAGTATCTTAAAAATTATAGGTAAATTTGGTTTAGGTGCAGATGTTGTATCTATAGGAGAATTAATGAAAGTATTAAAAGCTGGGATAAAACCCAATAAAATTGTTTTTTCAGGTGTGGGTAAAAATTCTAAAGAAATAGAATATGCTATCAAAAAAAAAATTTTATTAATAAACGCAGAGTCAGTAGAAGAAATAATTGAAATTGAAAAGATAGCAAAAAAGAGAAAGGAAATAGTAAATATTGGTATAAGACTAAACCCTGATACAGATGCTAAAACAATAAGTAAGATTTCTACAGGAAAAAAAGAAGATAAATTTGGTGTGAGCGAAAAGAAATTGTCTGAGATAATTAATAATTATAAATCATCCAAATTTATAAAAATAAAATGCCTAAGTGTTCATATTGGAAGCCAAATAACTTCGAATAAACCATACGACATGATGTTAAAAGTAATTAATAGAGTGATAAATAAAATTAAATTTAAATTTGAATATATAGACCTTGGTGGTGGAATGGGGATTGAGTATGAAATTAAACAAAAAAAACTTAACTACAAGAATTATTGCGACTCTATAAAGAATTTTTTAAAAAAAAATAATTCTAAGATAATTTTTGAACCAGGACGGTCAATAATTGGCGATGCTGGAATATTGTTAACAAAGGTCATATATATAAAAAAAACAAGAAACAAAAACTTTGTTATTTTAGATGCTGCAATGAATGATCTGATTAGGCCAGCCTTATATAATGCTAAGCATAGAATAAATCCTTGTGATAAAAAAGGTAAATACGAAAAGAAGTTACACGAGTTTGTTGGTCCAATATGCGAAACCTCTGATAGCTTTCTTTTGACTAAAAAATATAAAAAATTAAAACCAGGTGAAATTATGTTGATTCATGACGTTGGTGCATATGGAATGGTTCTATCATCTAATTATAATCTTAGACCTAAACCTGCTGAGGTATTAATCAATGGATCAAAACCTATTATTATAAAAAAAAGACAAAATATTAGAGACATTATTTAATAAATAAATGATAAGGGGTTTTCTTTTTAAATTTTTTTTCTATTTAGGTTTAGTATCCTTGTGTATTGTTTTTCTGCCAGCATTATTAATGCCAAAAAAAATTGTAAGTTTTGCAGGTAAACTAAGTGGATACTGGTCGCTAATATGTTTAAAATTTATTTTATCTACTAAAATTAATGTTGTAGGACAAGAAAACTTAATAAAAGACGAAAAATTTTTTGTTGCCTGTACTCATCAATCTGCTTTTGAAACTTTTTATTTACAAACCATTTTAAACTCACCTTATTTTATAATTAAAAAAGAGCTAACTAAAATTCCTATTTTTGGAAACTACTTAAAAAAAATTGGCTGTATTTGGATAGATAGGGATAAAATAAGCAGAGATAACATTGAATTTTCAGAAAAATTAAAATCCTCAATTAAAACATTAAAAGAACCATTGGTTATATTTCCTCAGGGTAAGAGGTTTAAAGCATCAGAAAGACCAGTATTTAAAAAGGGTGTATTAAGAATCTATAATTTGAATTTACAATGTCAGCCAATTGTCATGAATTCAGGTGATGTATGGCCAAAAAAAGGTGAGGTAAAAGCTAATAGTATATTAAATATATCAATATTAAAGCCAATAGAAAATAATTTGGATAGCAATGTTTTTATCAAAAAGTTACAAAATGAAATGTACAATGCATTAGATAATTTAAATTAGCCTTTCATTGGCATAACTACATATATGCTATCAAAATCTGATGGATCTTTTATAAGAGCTGGAGACCCTGTATCTTTTAAATAAATTTCAATATTATCTCCTTCGAGTTGAGAACTTACATCTATTAAATACCTAGAATTGAAACTAATTTCTAAATCATGGTCAAATTTTACGTTCAAATTTTCTTTTCCATCTCCACTGTTTGTATTATTTACAGATAGATCCAAGCTATCTTTTGTTAATTTAAATTTAACTCCATCTTTTTTGTCTAAAGATACCGATGCAACTCTATCAACTGAATTTATGAAAGATTTTAAACTAACCTGAAGCTTTTTTTGATTTTCCTTAGGTATAACTTGAACATAATTAGGAAATTTACCGTCGATTAATTTTGATATCAAAGTGCTGTTATTTAAATCAAACTTTATTTTTGTTTTTATATTTGAAATTTTGACGTCCCCATCAAAATCATCTAATAATGAGCAGAGCTGAAATATCGTTTTTTTTGGCAAAATAACTGGTTCAAAATCAATTTCATTTTTTAGTTTTACTTTTGAAATAGACATACGATGACTATCTGTTGCAACCGCAGTTAAATAAGGTTTTTCATTAATTTGTGTTTTATGTAAAAAGATGCCACTTAAATAGTGTCTTGTTTCATCTGTTGAAACTGAAAATTTACACTTATTTAGTAATTTCAACAAGTTTTTTGAATTTATAGAAAATTCGTTTTGGTTAAAATTTTCGTCTGTAAGAGGAAATTCTGAGGCATTTATACAATTTAAATTAAATTTAGAATTTTCTGACTCAAGACTTAATTTTGACTCTCCTAAAGCTGAAAATGTTATATTTTTTCCAGCTGATATTTTTCTTACTATATCATACATTATAGAAGATGAAGTTGTTGTCTTCCCACCTTCATCTACTTTTATATTTTTAATTTTATTTATAAATATTAAATCTAAATCTGTTGCAGTAAGAGTTAGTTCAGAATTTGAAACACTTAACATCACATTTGATAGGATGGGTAAAGTACTACGCTTTTCAATTACACCTTGACAATAGTTTAGTGATTTTTGTATGTCTTGTTGATTTACGCTAAATTTCATTTTGTTTTTTAAATAGAATTTTATTTTTTAAACTCTCAATATTCATATTTAACTCAGTGTCATTTTTCCTAAGTTTATCGATTGTTTTTACCGAATGAATAACAGTTGTATGATCTCTATTCGAAAAAGCCCTACCAATCTCTGGCAGTGATTTTGTTGTTAAAGATTTAGATAAATAAATAGCTGCTTGTCTTGGTCTTACAAGGTAACGAGATCTTCTAGCTGATAGCATCTCATTTTTGCTTATTTTAAAAAACTTACAAACTTCAGTCTGAATGTGATCTATTGAGACATTATTTTCATGTATATTTAATAAATCTTTTAAAATAATTTTTGTTTCAATTATATTTGGTAATTTGTTATAAATTTTCGAGAAGGAGACAATTCTATTTAAAGATCCAATCAACTCTCTTATACTAGTCTTAATTTCTAAACTTATAAATTTTTTAATATCCTCTGAAATAGCAATATTATTATTATTTAAAATGCTTAATTCGTCGGATTTTTTGCTTAAAATTTTATATCTCAGTTCATAATCTGGTTCTTGTATATCAACAACTAAGCCACCAGAAAATCTAGATTTTAATCTTTCTTGAATTCTCTGAAGTTTATTTGGCGGCCTATCAGAAGTTAGAACAATTTGCGAACCTTTGTCTAATAAAGAATTAAATGTGTGAAAGAACTCTTCTTGCATTGCTTCTTTTCCATTCATAAATTGTATATCGTCGATAAGGAATACATCTGTGCTTCTAAAGTATTCTTTAAATTTCACCATGTCATATGATTTGATTGATTTAACGAATTGATACATGAATCTTTCAGCAGAAATAAAAACTACTTTGTTATCAGCTTTTAGCTTTGATCCTATTGAGTTTAATAGGTGAGTTTTCCCCATACCTACTCCACCATAAAGATAAAGAGGATTATAATGTGCCATATCTTCTGATACTTTTTTAGAGGCTTCAAACGCAAGTTTGTTGCTGTTCCCAATTATGAAATTATCAAAGTTTTTTTTTGGATCTATCCTATTATACTGTAAGAAAGAATCTTTTATAAAAGAAACTGATGTATCAACATCTTTTAACTCATTTTTTTGACTAAAAGAATTTTTCTCATTCATATTTTTGATATTAAATTCAATTCTAATAATATCTTTTTTCTGTTTTTTGATAATTTGAAGTATCTGATCTAAATATCTAGATGTAATCCAATCTCTGATAAATCTTGTTGAAACAGATAATATTATATAATTATTTTGCTCCTCTACAAAATCCATCTTCTTTAACCAGCTTTCATAGATTTCTGAACCAAATTTTTCTTTAAATATTTTTTGTATTTGTAGCCAGTTTACTTTATGTAAATTTTGATTTAAATTTTCAGGTAAAATATTTTTCATTGAAGATAAACTGTTATGACTGTAATAATTTTTATTCAATAAAATTTTTTAAAAAATAAAAAAAATTTGTAATCTACAATTGTAAAATCTTTACTAGAATACAACTCAAAGTTAAATCAGATCAAAAATTTAAAAGTTAGTAAATATTTATTTACTTTAAAAAATTAAAAATTAACTACATATAGTTATAGTTTTTCAAAATAAATTGTATTTAGTGTCAACCAGAAAATAAATTAGTTTGAAAGTTGAATCTTAAATTTTCAATTACAGATTTAGAAACTTTTAAAATTATGCACTTAAGAATAAAAACTTATAACTAAAGGTTGTTTATTTTTTTTGTGATCCTTGAAATATTTCTTGACGCATTTTGCCTCTTAATTACACCAGTCTTTGCAATTTTCATTAGTTCTGAATTTAATTTGGGTAAAAAACTTAGCGCTTCTTTTTTATTTCCTTTATCAATTAAAACATTCATTTTTTTTACGGCTTTTCGGAATCTATTTTTTCTTGACTTGTTCACTATAGTTTGTCGAGATATTCTTCTAACACGTTTAATTGCAGATTTTGTATTTGCCATAAGCGAATTTTATATATATCGCATACTATTTTTGGTCAACAAATATATCTAGCTTTTTTGACAATAAGAGCAATAAAAGGTTGATCTATTTGATATTGTTATTTTTTTAATAACTTGAATACAATTTTTATTTGTACATTTTAAACCTTTTTTATTGTAAACTTTAAAGTCATCTTGAAACTTTCCTTCTATTCCATTTGCATTTTTAAAGTTTCTGATAGTGGAACCACCTTTTAAAATTGCATTGTTTAAGACTTTTTTTGAGTAAAAAACTAGTTTTTTTATATCTATATCACTTAAATTTTTTCCTAATTTTTTTGGATTAATTTTTGAAAAAAAGAGAATTTCATTTGCATATATATTACCTATACCTGATATACATTTTTGGTCTAAAAGAATATTTTTAATATTTTTTTTTTTACTACCCAATATATTTTTAAGATGATTAACGTTAAAATTTTTATTTAATGGTTCTTTTTCGTAATTATCTAAATATTTATTTAAAATTTCTCTAGAATTAAAAATTTTTAGAAAACCAAATCTTCTTGGATCATTATATATAACTTTAAAATTATCAAAAAAAAATTCTATATGGTTATGTTTCTTTGGTAGATCACATGAATTATAAAAACTTAGATTTGTATTCTTGATATTTTTATCTTTTTTAAGCAAATGCAAAGTTCCAGACATTCCAAAATGTATTATAAGATATTTATTATTATCTAATGCTATAATTAAATATTTTGCTATCCTGAGCACATCTGTTATTTTTCTTTTTATCAGATAAGTTTCAAAGTTTTTTTTTAATTTAAACCTCAAATTTCTATTACTTACTTTGACGTTTATTATTTTTTTATATATAATTGTTTTTTTTAACGATTGTTTGACTATTTCTACTTCTGGCAATTCTGGCATTTGATACTATATTACTTTAAACAAATTATATTATGACTGAAAATTTACAACAAGACCAAAACTTTGTAAAAAAAGTATTTGATAAAGTATATAACAAGTATGACCTAATGAACGATATAATGTCTTTGGGTATTCATAGAAGTTGGAAGAAACAACTAATAAGATTGATGAATCCTCATGAAAGTCAAAAATTAATTGATGTTGGTTGTGGAACAGGCGACATTGGAAAAATGTACTCCTTAGCAACCAATTATAATTCCAAAATCTTATCAGTAGATCCAAATTCTAAAATGATTAATGTTGGAAAAGAAAGATTGAAAAAATTTAAAAATATAGATTGGAAGGTTTGCTCTGCAGAAAATCTGAGTGTTGATGATTGTACTTTTGATTTTTATACTATTAGCTTTGGTTTGAGAAATACTACAAACAAAGAGAAGGCTATTTCCGAAGCTTATAGAGTGTTAAAAAATGGAGGTCGTTTTCTTTGCCTAGAATTCTCAAAAATTGATAACCAAAACTTAGAATATATTTATAAGAAATATTCAAATTTATTACCATTCTTTGGTAAAATTATAGTAGGTGAAAAAGAGCCTTACGAGTATCTTGTTAAAAGTATAGATAATTTTATGAATCAAGGTGAACTGTTAAATTTGATGAAAGATAAAAATTTTATAAATTGTAATTATATTAATCTTAGTGGTGGTATTGTTGCAATTCATTCTGGCTGGAAAATTTAATGCTAAAAAAGATAATAACTCTTTTTAGAATAGGAAGAACTTTGGCTTTATCAGATGCACTTAGCGTCATCTATAAGGTCCATAAACCACCGACATCTATAAAAATAATTTTTGGTTTATTATCAATCACTTTTTCTAAAAAAAAGCAGGAAAACAGAAATTTAAGTGATGAAGAAAGATTATGCAATTCTATACAGAATATGGGTACAAGCTTTATAAAGCTCGGACAATTTCTATCTACAAGACCAGATATTATTGGTGAGAAATTATCTTTACAATTAGAAAAACTTCAAGATAGAGTTCCACCTTTTTCCAAGAATAAGGCTATGGAAGTTCTTAAAAAAAATATAGGTGCTGATAATTATAACTTGGTTATAAACTTTAGTGATCCTGTTGCTGCTGCATCTATTGCACAGGTACATAAAGCTCAAATTAATGATAATGGGGTTATAAAAGATGTGGCTATAAAAGTATTAAGGCCAAGTATAAAAAAGATTTTTAATGAACAAATTGATGCTTTGATGCTATTTGCGTATATAGTTGAGTCTTTAGTTAAAAAATCACAAAGACTTAGACTTGTGGAAGTTGTTTTTTTACTAAAACAAATCACTAATAATGAAATGGACTTAAGATTTGAAGCGGCGGCAGCAAATGAATATGCAGAAAATACAAAAAATGATAATGGATTTAAAGTTCCAAAAATATATTGGAACTTTACTAGTGAAGAAGTGATGACTCTTGATTGGATTGACGGTGTATCAATAAGAGAAAAAAATAAATTAATTGAAAAAAAAATAGATATAAAAATAATAGCTTCTGATGTAATACAACATTTTTTAAGACATGCAGTGAGAGATGGTTTTTTTCATGCCGATATGCATCAAGGAAATTTATTTGTGAATGAAAATGGCCAAATTGTTCCTGTGGATTTTGGTATAATGGGAAGAATAGACAAAATTAATAGAAAATTTTTAGCTGAAATACTTTATGGGTTTATAAAAAGAGATTATAAAAAAGTTGCCGAAGTACACATTTTAGCTGGGTTAGTTCCAAAAAATACTCAGGTAGAGTCTTTATCTCAAGCTTTAAGATCAATTGGAGAGCCTATATTTGGTCAAAAAGTTAAAGATATATCTGGAGGAAAACTTCTTAAACAACTATTTGATATAACCGACAAATTTAATATGCAAACTCAACCACAATTACTAATGCTTCAAAAAACGATGGTTGTAGTTGAGGGGGTTGCGCGTAAGCTTAATCCTGATACAAATATCTGGGAAACATCTAGACCTGTACTTGAAAAGTGGCTTAAGGACACAAAGGACCCGTTAACAAATTTAAGTGAAACGGTAAAAGATACTGCTGAAGCTTTAAAACGTTTTCCAGAATTGCCTCAATTAATGGACAAGGCTAATCAAGCTCTAACGTACTTGGCAGGAGGTCAGATACCTCAATCATCGAATTCATATTCAGCTTTTAAAGAGAAACAACTGGAATTGAAATCTTTCAGAAATCAAAGTATTATTGGTTTAATAGTTATTGTTTTTTTTGGTTTAATAGTATTTTAATTTACCAATGAATAATTTAAATAATAAAAAAATTCTTCTTATAATTTGTGGGGGTATTGCTGCTTACAAAAGTTTAGAATTAATTAGGCTATTAAAAAAAAGAGGCTTAGAGGTAAAAACTATTTTAACGGAAGCTGCCAGAAAATTTGTAACTCCTCTATCTGTAGCATCTTTGTCTCAAGAAAAGGTTTATACAGATTTATTTGATTATGAAAATGAAAAGGAAATGGATCATATATCTTTATCGAGATGGGCTGATTTAATTTTAATTGCTCCAGCTACAGCTAATACTATTTCGAAATTAAGTAACGGAATGGCAGACGATCTAGCATCAACGGTGACATTGGCATCAAATAAAGAAGTTTTAATAGCTCCGGCAATGAATGTCAGAATGTGGGAGCACAAATCAAATAAAGAAAATATCAAAAAATTAAAAGAATTTGGATACTTAATAATTGGGCCTGAAACTGGAGATATGGCTTGTGGAGAATACGGTGAAGGAAAAATGACTGAACCAATTGAAATTTTCAACTATTTAAATAAATACTTTGATTTATTAAATAAAAACAAAAAGTTGAAAGTATTAATCACTGCTGGACCTACAATAGAAACAATAGATCCTGTAAGATTTATATCAAATAGATCTAGCGGTAAACAAGGATATGAGATCGCAAAAGCTTTCATGAATAATGGATATGATACAACACTTATTTCGGGACCAACTAATTTGGAACCACCTAGAAATGTAAAATTAATCAAAATAAATTCTGCTGATCAAATGTTTGAACAAACAATTAATAGTCTACCTGTAGATGTTGCTATTTTTTCAGCTGCAGTATCAGATTTTAAAGTGGATAAAATAAGTAAAAATAAAATTAAAAAAACAGATTCTGTGAGTTTACGTATGATTAAAAATAAAGATATTTTAGATTATGTATCAAAACATAATTCTTTAAGGCCTAAATTAGTAATAGGTTTTTCAGCAGAGACTGAGAATATTGAGGCAAATTCATTATCAAAACTTAATGAAAAAAATTGCGATTGGATTATAGCAAATGATGTTAGCAATGACCAAATTGGTTTTGGTTCAGATTATAACGAAGTGTCAATTTTTTTTAGAGAGAAGAAGATGGAAAAAATTTCAAAGTTGAAAAAATCATTACTAGCAAACGAAATTGTAAAAAAAGTTAATCTTGAATTAAATTAAATTTATGGTCAAAGTTCAAATTAAAAAACTTGATCCGAACGCCAAAATTCCAGAATACAAAACTGCGGGAGCATCAGGAGTCGATATTATGGCATTGTTAGAAAAAAAAATTACTTTAGACCCAGGAGAGTCTCAGATAATTCCTACCGGGTTATCAATCGCTATTCCAGAAGATTTAGAAGTTCAAATAAGACCCAGATCTGGGTTGGCAGCAAAATCTAATATAAGCGTGTTAAATACACCAGGAACGATTGACAGCGATTATAGAGGAGAAATTAAGGTTATATTAATTAATCTCGGTAATGAGAGATTTACTGTAAAAAATGGAGATAGAATAGCTCAAATGATATTAACGCCGATTATGAAATTTAAATTTGAAGAGGTTAATAAATTGGATGATACAATTAGAGGGTCTGGTGGATTTGGTTCAACAGGCAAATGAATTTAAAATTAAGTAAGAGTCAATTAAAAAGGTATTCCAGACAAATTGTATTAAAAAATATAGGTATTTTAGGTCAAAAAAAAATAATCCAATCAAAAGTATTAATAGTAGGTATGGGAGGTTTAGGTTGTCCCGCAGCAGAATTATTAACAAGAGCTGGTGTTGGAAACATTGGATTAATAGATTTTGATAAAGTAGATTTATCTAATATTCATCGTCAGAGTCTTTATGATACTAGTGATCTAAATAAATCAAAAGTTTTGTCTGCAAAAATTAAATTAAAAAAAATTAATTCAAAAACAAAATTTGATTGCTATAACTTAAAATTAAATCACAAAAATCACAAAAATATTTTAAAAAAATATGAATACATTGTTGATGGCTCAGATAATTTTGAAACAAAATTTCTGACGAATGACTATTGTAAAAAATCAGGGAAATTTCTTGTCACGGGTGCCATTAGTAAGTTTGAAGGACATATTTTCACTTTTGATTTTAAAAAAAAAAATACTCCATGTATAAGAAGTTTTTTTCAAGAAAAGAATATTTCTGATGACATATTTAATTGTGAATATGAGGGAATTTTAGGGTCAGTTGCCGGAATTATTGGAAGTATTCAATCTAACGAAATTTTAAAAAAAATTTTAAATATAGGAAAAAATCTTAATGGTCATATATTAATTTTGGACTTACTGAATTTAAATTTTAGAAAAGTAAAATTTAACAAAATAAAAATACCCAAATGATATATTTCGCAAGAATTATAATAATTTCTTATTTAGTTTTTTTTGCTGATAATTATTCATATTCATTTGAAAATTATTTTTTAATGTTAAAAAATGATGAAGTAAATGTAAGATATGGACCAAGTTTTGATTATCCAATAAAATTTATTTATAAAAAAAAATTTCTTCCTGTTGAAATTATTGATAAAAAAGAAAACTTTAGACGCATTATTGACCATAAAAAAAATAGTGGTTGGATACACATATCTCAATTACAAAAATCAAAATCTTTGGTAGCATTAAATGATACTAATATATTCAAAAAGGCATCTAAATTTTCGAAACCAGTTGCAAAAATCAAAAGTGGTAGATTATTATTAGTTAAAAAATGTGAGGATCGCTGGTGTAAAATAAAAACAGGGGAATACACTGGCTGGGTAGATTCTAAATATCTCTGGGGGTCAATTAAATAAGAATAAATTTTAAAGAAATTTATTTATAAATTATTCAAAAAGAAACATATATCCATATGCTACTATTATTGCTGGAACAGCACTGTAAAGAGTTGCTATTACAGCTGCTTTTGGTGCTAGTGCTATTGCTGGAAACAAGGCATCTCCATCATTTGAAATCGCATTACCAATTTCAGCGGATAATGGTATAGAACCATTGAGATAAAACGTGGTGACTACAATTTGTGGTCCACATCCAGGTAGAAATCCAAAAAGTATAGCCATAAATGGTACAAAAGGTAACCAAATTTCAAAAAAGGTTTTTAAATCATATGCTGTAAAATACATAAATATTTCAAAAGTTAAAAAACCACAGATAACCCAGGTAGTTACAAAGTTTGTTGTATCCACAACTCTTGATAAAAGATTTCTACTTCTATCTGTAGAACATTGAAAGTCACTTAAAGGATTAAGAGACCACATAAATATACATAGAATTGCTCCAGCAGCTCCTAAAGTAGCAGCTAAACTTACACCATCTGGTATTCCTAATAAATGATCAACATCTACCTGGAAAGCAACAAATAATCCAATTATAAAGCCAGGCAAAAAAATTAATGTCCAAAATATATTAAATTTTGAGACAAAGGTTTTCGAAATCTTTTCAAATTCAACTTTTAATTTTGAGTTGCCTTGAAGATAATTTTCACCATGAATTTTATCTACGATATATCCAGATATGGCTCCAACTACAGCTCCAAGCCCAAATATAAATAATCCTGTGACTGGTTCGGCTGCGAGAAGAAGAAATGCTGCATCGCCCATTGTTGCTGTTAAGACTGCCACTAAAGATCCAAAACCGATTCTACCTTGTATATATTGTGTAACCACTATAATTGCTCCTCCACACCCTGGCAGCGCTCCTAATAAAGAAGCCATGAATACATGATATTTTCTAGTTTTATTTAAAACATCAGAAATATTATATTTAGTTAAAGCATCCAAGCCGATAAAAATGAATAACGTAAAACCAACAAAAACAGATACCTGAAGATATGCGTCTACTAAGGTGCTTCTTACTAAATCTCCAAAATTATTTCCTTGAAAGGCCATTGCAAGTATAGCAATACCTAAAAAGCTCTTTTTTAATAACCGACCCTCATTAGCTACTAAAATAGTTTTTTTATCAAGAACAGCGGCGATAAATGCATTCATATTGTTTTATCTATAGATTATTATCATATCAATTTAGTTTGATATCAAATCTATCAAGGTTCATGACCTTAGACCAAACTTTTACAAAATCATTTACAAATTTTTTCTCTGATCCCTCACAAGCATATACTTCTGCCAAAGCTCTTAATTGAGAATTAGATCCAAAAATTAGGTCAACACGTGATGCATGCCACTTAACTTTATTTGTTTTCCTATCTCTACCTTCAAAAAATTTATCTTTATTATCTTTTTCTCTCCAAGTAATATTCATATCTAGAAGATTTTTAAAATAATCGTTTGATAAAGTCTCTTTTTTATTTGTAAATATGCCGTGATTAGAACCATCATAATTCGTATTTAATACCCTCATGCCTCCAACTAAAACTGTCATTTCTGGACCAGTAAGATTCATTAATTGAGATTTATCAATCAACATTTCCTCTGGTGAAGAACTAGATTTGCCTTTTTCGTAATTAATAAATCCATCTGCTTTTGGTTCTAATAAATTAAAAGAAAAAACATCAGTATGTTCTTGTTTAGCATCTCCTCTTCCTTGCATAAATGGTACTTTTACTTTATGACCAGCTTTTTTTGCTGATTTCTCAATTGCTACATTACCAGCTAAGACAATCAGATCTGCTACCGAAACACTTTTCTTTTTATTATCAAAATTTTTTTTTATTTTTTCTAAAAACTTTATTACTTTGTTTACTCTAGAAACCTTATTTATTTCCCAATCTCTCTGTGGTTGTAATCTTATTCTAGCGCCATTTGCACCACCTCTTTTATCAGATCCTCTAAATGTTGAAGCTGAAGACCAGGCAGTTTTTACTAGCTGGGAAATTGATAAACCGGATTTTAAAATCTTATTCTTTAAAGTCTCGATATCTTTGTTTGAAAGTTTGTATTTTTGCTTTGGCACAGGATCTTGCCAAATCAGATCTTCTTTTGGAACTTCTGGACCTAAATAACAAACCTTTGGTCCCATATCTCTATGAGTTAATTTAAACCATGCTCTTGCGAAAGCATCATGAAATTCTTTAGGATTTTTATGGAAATGTTTTGTAATTGGTCCGTAACTTGGATCAACCTTTAAAGAGATATCAGTAGTTTGCATCATTGGAGGATGCATTTTATTTGAATCATGAGCGTCTGGTACCATTTTAATATGTTGACCATTTTTCATTGGTGTCCATTGATGCGCTCCCGCTGGGCTTTTTGTTAATTCCCACTCATGCCCATACAAGCAATCTAAATATCCCATATCCCATTTAATCGGATTTTGTGTCCAGGCTCCCTCAATACCGCTGCTTATTGTATCAATGCCTTTACCGCTTTTATAATTACTATTCCAACCAGTTGATTGTTCATGAATTTTTGAACCTTCGGGTTCAGGACCTTTATGTGACTCAGGTGCTGCTCCATGAGATTTTCCAAATGTATGACCTCCAGCTACTAATGCTGCTGTCTCGTAATCATTCATTGCCATTCTTCCGAATGTTTCCCTAATATCATGAGCTGCTAATAAAGGATCTGGGTTTGCATCAGGTCCTTGGGGATTTACATAAATTAGTCCCATGTGTGATGCTCCAAGAGGTTGTTCAAGATCTCTTTTTCCGCTATATCTGTTTACTCCAAGCCATTCTTTTTCAGATCCCCAATAAATATCATCTTCAGGTTCCCATATGTCTTCTCTGCCTGCGCCAAATCCAAAAGTTTTGAAACCCATAGAATCTAGAGCAACATTTCCAACTAAAATAAATAAATCTGCCCAAGAAATTTTGTTCCCATATTTTTTCTTTATTGGCCATAATAATAATCTTGCCTTATCCAAGTTGACGTTGTCTGGCCAACTATTTAAAGGTGCAAATCTTTGACTCCCTTTTCCTGCTCCACCTCTACCATCAGCTGTTCTATAAGTTCCTGCTGCATGCCACGCTAATCTTATAAATAAGGGACCATAATGTCCATAATCAGCAGGCCACCAACTTTGGGAGTCTGTCATTAATTTTTGTAAATCTTTTTTTAATTTTTTATAGTCTAATTTTTTAAATTCATTTTCATAATTAAATTTTTTATCCATAGGATTAACTAAATCTGAATGCTGACTTAGAATTTTTAAATTTAAACTATTTGGCCACCAATCTCTATTGGACGTACCTTTTCCTGTGGGATGTTTTGGTGGAGTGCCAGCACCAGTAAAAGGACATTTTGATTTTTCTTTAAAAATTTCTTTACTCATAAGTAGATTATAACTATTCTAAAGTAATAATCAAGTAAGATGCGTCGAATTTTATTTTACAACGATTAAGTGTTTTGTAATTTAACTAGGACCTCTATAGATTTAATTCTTTTTCCAGGAATTTTTCTATTAATTTTTACTGGTTCAACTTCACTATCATGTATATCAATTAATTTATCTTTATCTATGTCGTAGAAGTGGTGATGATCGGTAGTATTTGTATCATAATAACTTTGCTCAGAGTTAACTGCAATTTGTTTTAGATATCCTTTACCTAGAAATGCATGCACTGTATTATAAATAGTAGCTAAAGAGATCTTTTCGCTATTTTTTTGTGCAATAATTTTTGAAAGATCATTAATCGAAAAATGGAAAGTTTCTTTACTGCCAAATAAAATTTCACAGATTTTTATTCTTTGCTTGGTAGGTCGTAGACCTGAATTTCTGAGTTTTGCAACAAAATTTAAGTTATTGCTCATTATATATATACTTATCTTGGAGAAATTTATATTAAATTGTGCCATAATCAAGTACTAAGATATTTTGTTAATGAAAAAAAATTCATTTAATTATCAAGAGTTAATTAACTGCGCTAATGGCGAACTTTTTGGTCCTGGTAATGCTAAACTGCCCTCTCCACCAATGCTGATGTTTGACAGAATAACAGAAATTAGCGAAAATACAGGAGAATTTAAAAAAGGTATTATTAAGGCTGAATTAGATATTAAAGATGAACTTTGGTTTTTTGATTGTCATTTTAAAGAGGATCCTGTTATGCCAGGTTGTTTAGGATTAGATGCAATGTGGCAACTAGTTGGTTTCTACTTAGGTTGGCTTGGAAATCCTGGTAGAGGAAGAGCATTGGGCGTTAATAGCGTAAAATTTACAGGCGAGGTGTTGAAAAATTGTGAAACAGCATTTTATCAAATTGATATGAAAAGGATATTAATTAAAGAGGGTACAACAGTAGGTTTGGCGAATGGAATTTTGCTAGCGGACGGCAAAAAAATTTATAGTGCTGAAAACCTAAAAGTGGGATTATTTAAATAATGAAAAGAGTAGTGATTACAGGTGTTGGTGTAGTTTCTTGCTTAGGAAATAATCAAGTGGAAGTTTACAAATCTTTATTAAATTCTAAATCAGGAATAAGTTTTTCAGAGGAATATAAAGAATATAATTTAAAAAGTAATGTTCATGGCAAACCAAATATAAAACTTGAAGATCATGTGGATAGAAAATTTATACGATTTATGGGTCCAGGATCAGCTTACAACTATATTTCTATGGCAGAAGCTGTAAAAGACTCGGGATTGAATCAGAAAGAAGTAAGCAATGTTTCTACGGGCATGATAATGGGCTCTGGAGGCCCCTCAATTGAAAATGTAATTCTTGCTGCGGATAAGACGAGAGAAAAAATTCCAAAAAGAATGGGCCCTTTTGTAGTTCCAAGGACTATGTCAAGTACAGCCTCGGCTACTTTAGCTGTACCCTTTAAAATCAAAGGTGTTAATTATACAATTAGCTCAGCATGTGCAACTAGTGGACATTGTATTGGAAATGCAATGGAATTGATTCAATTGGGTAAACAAAACATTATTTTTGCAGGTGGTAGTGATGAAGTTCATTTTGCAATGACTGCTATGTTTGATGCAATGACAGCACTTTCATCAAAATATAATGATACACCAGAAAAAGCTTCAAGGCCTTACGACAAAACAAGGGATGGATTTGTTATATCTGGGGGTGGAGGAGTGTTAGTGTTGGAGGAATACGAGCATGCAAAAGCTAGAGGAGCTAAAATTTATGCTGAAATTACTGGCTATGGTGCTACCTCAGATGGTTATGACATGGTTGCTCCATCTGGCGAGGGTGCAGTTAGATGTATGCAAATGGCCCTCAAAACTGCGAGAAATAAAATTGACTATATAAATACCCACGGCACCTCAACACCTGTAGGAGATATTACAGAATTAAAAGCTGTAGGTGAAGTTTTTACAGATCAGAAACCAAAAATAAGTTCTACTAAATCTCTTGCAGGACATTCACTGGGTGCCACATCAGTGCACGAAGCAATTTACAGTTTGATAATGATGAAAAATAATTTTATAGCTGCGTCAGTAAATATTAAAGACATGGACGATGAAGCAAAGAAATATCCTATAGTTACTAAAGTAGAAAAAGACAT
The DNA here is from genome assembly GCA_902562875.1 of uncultured Pelagibacteraceae bacterium. Taxonomy (GTDB): domain Bacteria; phylum Pseudomonadota; class Alphaproteobacteria; order Pelagibacterales; family Pelagibacteraceae; genus Pelagibacter. The sequence goes on from CACEVB010000006.1 coordinate 58,651, forward strand.
AAGTTTAAATTCAGTAATGTCTAACAGTTTTGGATTTGGTGGAACTAATGCAACCTTAGTTTTCGAAAAAATATAAATTATGAGTTTAATGAAAGATAAAAAAGGTCTAATAATGGGAGTTGCGAATGAAAGATCAATTGCCTGGGGTATTGCAAAAAAACTTTCTGAGGCAGGTGCTGATCTTGCGTTTACTTACCTTGGTGATGCATTAAAAAAAAGAGTCATACCATTGGCCGAAAAATTAAATTCAAATCTTACTTTTAGTTGTGATGTTGAAAAAAAAGATGAGGTAAGAAAATTATTTGAAGAGATAAAATCTAAATGGGGAGAAATTGATTTTGTTGTTCATGCAATTGCATTCTCAGAAAAATCTGAATTAACTGGAGAATACTTAAATACCACAAGAGAAAACTTTTTGAGAAGTATGCTAATATCTTGCTTTTCTTTTACGGAAGTTGCAAAGGAAGCCTCTAAAATAATGAGACAAAAGAGTAGTATGATAACTTTAAGCTACGAGGCAAATAAGGCAATCCCTAATTATAATGTAATGGGTGTTTGTAAAGCTGCATTAGAATCGAGTGTTAAATATTTAGCAAGAGATTTAGGATCAAAAGGAATTAGAGTTAATGCAATAAGTGCTGGACCAATAAAAACTCTTGCTGCGTCAGCAATAGGAGATGCTAAATTTTTATATAAATGGAATGAAGATCACTCATTTCTGAAAAGAAATGTAGACAATATGGACGTTGGGAATTCAGCATTATATTTATTAAGTGATATGGCTGGAGGAGTCACTGGTGAAATACATTATGTAGATGCTGGTTACAATAAAGTAGGAATGCCAGATCCAAAAAATATTACATAATATGTCCAAAAGATATAGTGGTAAATCATTTAAAGATTCGAGTACAAAAAAAAAATCAAAATTTTCACTTAAAGAAAAAAGAAGATTTAAAAAAGAAAAAAGAAAGAAAATAATTTAATAAATATAAAATTAATATTTTTAAAAACTTAATAATTTATAAATTTTTATCTTTTAGGCTTTGTCCTATAAAATTTTTTAACAATATTTTTTAACGAAAATTCTCTATTTACTATTTTTTTTGGCTGATTTAAATATGAGTCATTCTTTTTTGTTATAAACCCATACCCAGAATCTTTTAAATAGAACTCTAAATCTATATTAGATTGATTAGAAATATATATCTCTAAAATCATTTTAAATATAGACCTATTCATATTTTCAACATATTGACTATCTCTATACTCGCCTTTTACGTAAGGTAACCAACTTACGTCATCTATGAAACAAAAACCTCCAACTTTTAGATATTGGTAATAATGAAAAAAAACTTTTTTAATATGTTCCGGCTCGTGTAAAGAATCTATAAATAACAAATCAATATTTGGGGATATTAATTTATCAATTTTTTGAAAGTCATCATCACTTGAATGTATAAATTTCCAATTTTTACTAGACAAAATATTCGAATAATCATCAATATCTATGGATGTTAAATGACCGTTATTATTTTCACACAATTTAAGAAACTTTTTTGTAGATTTGCCCTCTCTAACACCTAACTCTAAAATTTTAAGATTTTTAATTTTGCTAACTTTATTAATTATATAATCTAATTTATTCTCCACAAATTTAAATAGACGCCTGTTTTATAGAAAGTTTGACCTTTCCACGATCAAATCCAATAACTTTAACTTTAACCTCGTCACCTTCTTTTACAACATCCGTAACTTTCGCAACTCTTTTATCTGCAAGTTCGGATATATGAACTAGTCCATCTTGCTTTCCTAGAAAATTTACAAATGCACCAAATTCCATAATCTTCATGACTTTACCGTTATAAATTTTATTAAGTTCTGCTTTTGCAGTTAAATCTTTAATCATTTGTAAAGCTTTATTTCTTGATTCTTCATCTGGTGCCGCAACAGTCACTTCTCCCTCATCATTTACATCAACTTTTGCTCCAGATTTTTCAACTATTTCTCTGATCGTCGCACCACCTTTGCCAATAACAGTAGCTATATCTTTTTTATCAACTTTTATTTTTTCCATCTTTGGAGTATGTTTTCCGACATCGTCTCTCGATTTAGATAATGCCTTGTTCATCTCACCTAAAATATGAACCCTGCCATCTTTAGCTTGTTTTAAAGCTTGTTCCATAATTTCAAATGTTATTCCTGTAATTTTTATGTCCATTTGAAGAGATGTGATACCATCCATAGTTCCCGCGACCTTAAAATCCATATCTCCTAAATGATCTTCATCTCCTAAAATATCAGATAATACGCTGAAATTATCACCCTCTTTAATTAATCCCATTGCAATACCTGCAACTGGTTCTTTAATCGGAACTCCAGCATCCATTAACGCAAGTGAAGAACCACAAACTGTTGCCATAGAAGATGAGCCATTTGACTCTGTTATTTCTGAAACAATTCTAAACGTATAGGGAAAAATTTCTTTTGAAGGTAATGATGAATTTATAGCTCTCCAAGCAAGCTTACCGTGTCCTATTTCTCTTCTACCAGTTCCAATTCTTCCTGTTTCTCCAACTGAGAACGGTGGAAAATTATAATGAAGCATAAATCTTTCTTTTTGAAGTCCATCTAAACTTTCTATTTTCTGTTCATCATCTGATGTTCCTAAAGTGGTTGTGACTATAGCTTGAGTTTCACCTCTAGTAAATAATGCTGATCCATGAACTCTTGGAAGAATACCGACTTCGCACATTATAGGTCTAACATCAGCAAGTCCTCTGCCATCTATTCTATTCTTATTTTTTAAAATATCTGTTCGTACTATTCTTTTCTCTAAATTTTTAAGTTCTGAAGTAATGTCAAGGTCTGTATAGTTTTCGTCGCCCTCATAAATTTTTTTAGCTTTATCAGAAATCTCAGAAATCATATTTGATCTATTTTGTTTATCTTTTGTTGAAAAAGCTTTTTTTAAATCATCTGTGAAATCTTTTTCTAGTCTTTTCTTTATTTCTGAAAGATCTTTTTTTTCAAGTATCCAATCTGGTTTTTTACATTCTTTTGCAAAATCTTCGATCATTTTAATTATTGGTATAAATCCCTCATGGCCAAATTTTACTGCATTTAGCATTTCCTCCTCTGTTAAACCATTGGCCTCTGACTCTACCATCAAAACTGCTTCTTTGGTTCCTGCAACAACTAAATCTAACTTCGAGTCTTTGAGTTGTACTTTGGATGGATTTAAAACATACTGACCATTGATATACCCAACCCTTGATGCTCCAACGGGTCCTAGAAAAGGCATACCAGATATTGCAAGTGCAGCAGAGACCGCAATTATAGATAAAATATCTGCTTCATTCTCTTTGTCATATGAGATTACTGTAGGTAAAACTTGAACTTCATTTTTAAATTCGTCTGGAAATAAAGGTCTTATAGGTCTATCTATTAGCCTGGAAATTAAAGTTTCACTTTCCGTTGGTCTAGCTTCTCTTTTAAAATATCCACCAGGAATTTTTCCAGCGGCATAATATTTTTCTTGATAATTTACTGATAAAGGAAAATAATCAACATCTGGATTTACTTTCTTTGCGCCTACAGCAGTTGCCAATACTATTGTCTCACCACATTTTGCAATAACTGCACCATCTGCTTGTCTCGCAATTTTTCCTGTTTCTAAAGTAATTTTTTTTCCTTCTACTTCAATTTCATTTTTATAAATTTTAAACATTTTTTTTCCTTTGTTATTTTCTTAAATTAAGTTTAGATAGTAATTTTTTGTAAGTTTCTAATTTATTCTTTTTCAAATACTCCAATAATTTTTTTCTTTTATTTACAGCCCTCAAAAGACCCACCGAAGAATGCTTATCTTTTTTATTTTTTGAAATATGACTTGATAAATTTTCAATTTTATCTGTCAATAAAGCTACTTGAACCTCTGAAGACCCAGTATCTTTTTCATGATTTGCAATTTCTTTTATTTTTTCCCTCATAATTTCCTTTTTATTTATTTGTTTGTTTAATTAAATTCTCAATTTTTTCTGCATAATCGAAGGAGTCATCCTTTACGAACAATATTTTTGGTAAAAATTTCATAGTGATTTTTTTTGATAGAACTTTTCTAACAATATAAGAAAAAGATTTTAAGTGTTCTATGACATCAGCAGCATTCTTACCTCCAAGGGGAAGAACAAATGCTTTTGCTGTTTTTAAATCTGAACTCATTCTAACTTCTGTTACAGTTATTTCTTTTGTATCTAAATTTGGAATTTTGGCCTCATCTTTTAAAAAAATCATACTTAATGCTTGTTTAATCATTTCCCCAACTCTCAGTTGTCTTTGAGTTACAGGTCTACCAAATTTCATACTAAATTGACCTTTCTAAAATTTTTGAGTTATAAACCTCAATAATATCTTTTTTTTGAAAATCATTAAAATCCTTTAAAGTTATACCACACTCTAAACCTGCAGAGACTTGTTTGGTTTGATTTTTTTCCCTGAATATTGAATTTATTTTACCATTAAATACTATTGCACCATCTCTAATAACTCTTGCATTGGAATTCTGAAAAATTTCACCCTCTAAAACTTTTGATCCTGCAACTTTACCAACTTTCGAAACTTTAAATATTTCCAAAATTTCTGCTGAGCCAATTATACTTTCTTCAACATCAGGAGTCAGTAAACCAGACATTTTTTTCTTTATAAAATCCAGTACTTCATAAATAATATTGTATGATGAAATTGATATTTTTTCGTTTTCTGATAGTTTTTTTGCCTCTTTAGTAGGTTTTACATTAAATGCAATTAATACAGCGTTCGAGGCCTTAGCAAGTGAAACATCAGTTTCGGTAACCATCCCTACGTCTGAAAGAATAATTTTTGGCTTAACCTCTTCATGTTTAATTTGAGATATTGCACCTTTTATAGCTTCTGTAGAACCATGTACGTCTGATTTGATAATTATATTTAATTCTTTTGCAGTTTTATCCTTAAATGCAAAATCTTGGTTTATAAAACTTAAGGGATTTTTTCCTTCTTTGGCCTCTAGAATTCTTTGGTCACACAAGGTTTTAGCTTCCTTTTCATTTTTTAAAACTATAAAATCATCTCCTGCCTTTGAAGCCCCATTAATTCCAAGAACTTCTACTGGACATGCTGGATCACAACTGTCTATATTATGACCTTTGTCATTAATAATAGCCCTCACTTTCCCCCACTTCATACCACTTACAAAAAAATCGCCTTTGTTTAACTTGCCACTAGTAACAATAATATTTACAATTGGTCCTCTTCCTATATCTATTTTTGACTCCAGAACTATTGCTTTTGCTTCATTATCATAATCTGATTTAAGATCTAATAATTCAGATTGTAGCTGAACAGCCTCTATTAATTTTTCTATATTTTTTTTAGTTTTAGCGGAAATTTCAACCATTAAAGTTTCTCCTGACATATCCTCTGAAATCAACTCATGTTCTAAAAGTTGATTTTTAATTTTTTGTGGATCAGCTTCTGGCAAATCACATTTATTAATTGCAACAACAATTGGAACTTTTGCGGCTTTAGCATGCTTAATAGACTCTATAGTTTGTGGTTTAACTCCATCGTCAGCAGCAACCACAAGTATGACTATGTCAGTTAATCTTGAGCCTCTAGCTCTCATTTCAGTAAACGCCGCATGGCCAGGTGTATCAATAAATGTTATTTTTTTTTTATTATAGTCTATTTGATAAGCACCGATGTGTTGTGTTATACCACCAAATTCGCTGCTGATTACGTTTGTCTTTCTTAAAACATCAAGTACTGATGTTTTTCCATGATCTACATGACCCATTACCGTAACTATAGGAGGTCTATTTTTTAGGTTTTTAGTTTTGTTTTCTTTTATCTTATCTATAATTTCTTCAGCTTTTTTTTCTTTAATTGGAGTATGACCGAACTCTTTTACTAAATACTCTGCTGTATCTTCATCTATCGTATGATTAATTGTAACTGTTAAACCAATACCCATTAGATGTTTGATTATATTCCCGGACTGTTCCGCCATCCTATTAGCCAATTCCCTTATGGTTATTGTTTTTGGAATATTAATATCTCTTTTAATAGGTTTTAACTCATCTCTGGATGTTTGCTGATTTAGCTCTCTATTTTCTCTTATTTTTGCTCTTCTAAGTGAAGCTATACTTCTAGATCTAGAACCTAAATCTTCCTCACTAAGAGCTCTAGACAATGTTAATTTTAGCTCTCTTTTTTTTTGAGCAGGTTTGCCTTTTGCATCTTTAATGAACGCTTCCTCTCTAAGCCTTTTAGTTGCACGTTGCTCAGCTAATTTTCTCTTTTCATAATCAGATTTACCTACATCTAAATTATTGGTAGAAAGTTTTTTATCATTAAAGCGGGTAATTGGTTTTATTTGGTTTTGATTACTTGTTTTTTGAAATACTTGTTTTCTACCTAATCTAGGCCCTTTTTTCTCAATGATAACAGAATTCTTGGACTTATATCTTGCCTGTTCAATATTACTTAATGTTTTTTTTGAATTTCCAGAAATAGATAGCTTTAATTTTTTTTTCTCCATTTAACATTTCCTAATCTTTATATGCTTTTTCTCTTGCGGTCATTATTAAGCTGTCTGCTTCATTCTTAGATAATGCAAAGTCTTCCAAATAGCCTTTGATTTTGACTCTTTCTCCTTTTATTACGTCAAAACTTCCAGTTAATTCGTCAGATGCTAGATCTGCGAAATCAGATAACTTTAAAATTTTTTGCTCGCCTAAGGTAACTAACATTCCAGGTGTCAATCCTTCATGGCTTATTAATTCATTTTCTAGTCCAAGGTCCTTTATTTTTTTCGAGATTTCCTCTTGGTCCTTTATGTAAAATTCTTTCGCTCGTTCAATTAATTCGTTTGCTGTTTCACTTTCTATGCCCTCTATTTTTGACAAGTCTTCTATTGTTGTGTCTTTTATTTCATCTATATTTGAAAATCCTTCAGCAACTAATAATTGTCCGAGAGTTTCATCTAATTCTAAGTTTTTAATCAAATTATCAGTTTTCTCCTTAAATTCACTTTGTCTTTTCTCAGAATCTTCTTGATCTGTCATAATATTAATTTCGTAATTCAAAAGTTTAGTAGCAAGTCTTACATTTTGACCTCTTCTTCCAATTGCCTTGCTTAAATTATCCTCCGTTAAAATTACATCTAATTTTTTATTTTGATTATCTACGTTAACTCTTTGAACCTCTGCTGGAGATAATGCATTTGATACTATTATTGCAGGATCCTCTGACCAATTAACTATATCAATTTTTTCGCCCTGTAATTCATTAACAACTGCTTGAACTCTACTTCCCCTCATTCCTACACAAGCTCCTACAGGATCTAAAGAAGTATCAATTGCTTTAACACAGATTTTTGCTCTACTTCCTGGGTCTCTCGCGGACGACTTTATTTCTATTAAACCATCATAAATTTCAGGGACCTCTTGTATAAATAGTTTTTCCATAAATTTATTATTTGCACGGGATAAAAATATCTGCTGTCCCCTTGGCTCTCTCCTCACATCCAAACAATACGCTTTAATTCTGTCTCCGGCTTTTATATTTTCTCTTGGAATTAACTCATTTTTTTGAATTATTGCCTCTGTTCCTCCAAGATCAACTATAATGTTACCGAATTCTAATCTTTTAACAATTCCACTTAAAATCGTATCTTTCTTATCCTTAAAATCATTAAACTGTCTTTCTCTTTCGGCCTCTCTTACACTATAAGTAATAACCTGTTTGGCAGTCTGCGCTGCAATTCTACCAAAATCAAATGAAGGTAGTGGTTGTAAAATTTCATCGCCTATTTTTTTATCGCTAAATTCATCATTGAGAGATTTCGCACCCTCTAATGTTATTTCTAAATTATTATTAGTAGGTGTTTCAACAATCAATAATTTTCTAAAGATGCCAATATCACCGTTTTCTCTATTAATTTGAACCTCTATTTCATTTTCTGTTCCAAATTTTGATTTTGCAGCCTTTGCAATTCCACTTTCCATTGAATTTATAATAAGCTCTTTATCTATTGATTTTTCCAATGCAACTGCTTCTGCAATTCTCAATAATTCTAATTTATCTGCTCTTCTATTTAACATTTTACCTCGTGTAAAAAAAAATGGGCCGAAGCCCATTTTGAAATTTCAACAATGTAAATGAAATATAGATATTTTTATTTTATTTTCAACAATATTTACTCTTTAAATACAATTTTTTTATCTGTTTTTTCCCACGAAAATGAGCCATCAGAACCTGGGTCTCTTCCAAAATGCCCATAGGCTGCGGTCTTTTCGTAAATTGGTTTATTTAATCCTAGCATTTCTCTAATTCCTCTTGGACTAAGATCAAAATTTTCGTTTATGAGTTTTTCTACATGTCTATTTTTTTCTTCATCATTGTCAAATAGGTCTACATATATTGATAATGGCTTTGATACCCCAATTGCATAAGCTAATTGAATTAAACATTTATTAGCGAGTCCAGATGCAACTACATTTTTTGCTAAATACCTTGATGCATATGCAGCAGATCTGTCAACTTTTGTTGGATCTTTACCAGAAAATGCTCCACCACCGTGGGGAGCCGCGCCTCCATAAGTATCAACTATAATTTTTCTACCCGTAAGACCACTGTCACCATCAGGCCCACCTATGACAAAATTTCCAGTTGGATTTATATATATCTCACTTTCATCTAAATTTGATAATAAGTTTTTTGGAATAGATTTTTCAATATATGGTTTTACTAATTCTCTAACTTGAGCTTGGTTAACATCAGCTGAATGCTGTGTGGAAATTACAACAGATTTAACGTTAGTTGGTTTACCATCTTTATATTCAATCGTAATTTGACTTTTTGAGTCCGGCTCAATATTTTTAAGTTCGCCAGATTTACGATCTTCCGCCATCAGTCTTAAAATTTTATGAGAATAATGTATTGGTGCTGGCATAAGTACATCTGTTTCGTTACATGCGTAACCGAACATTATACCCTGGTCTCCCGCACCTTCATCTTTATTTCCTGATGAGTCT
>CACEVB010000007.1 GCA_902562875.1 uncultured Pelagibacteraceae bacterium
GATTTACCATCCTCTAAATTTAAAACTAAAATAGCTGATGTTTTAAAACAAGAGGGATTTATTATTGATTATAAGACTCTAAATGAAAACAATAAATCAATCCTAGAAATTATTTTAAAATATAATTTTGGCAATCCAGTAATTAATTCAATTGAAAGAGTCTCAAGACCTGGAAGGAGAATTTTTTCAAGTGCTGAGAGTCTGCCAAAAATAAATAATGGCCTAGGTATAGCTATAATATCTACACCCAAAGGTGTAATGACTGATGTTAATGCTAGAAAAAATAAAGTTGGTGGTGAAATAATTTGTAAGGTATTTTAATGTCAAAAATAGGAAAACAAAATATAACCATACCAGATAAGGTTAAAGTAGTTATTAATAATAATAATTTAAATATTGAGGGACCTTTAGGAAAAAAATCCATAAATATTGACGCTAATCTTTTTGATCTAAATATAATAGACAATAAAGAAGTCTCCATAAAACCAAAAAAAATTAATGATGACATCAAAAAACTATGGGGAATGAATAGAAGTTTATTGAATAATGCTATAATTGGCGCAAGTGAAGGATATGAAAAGATTCTAGAACTTTCTGGTGTTGGTTATAGGGCCTCTATTAAAGGCAAACAATTAAATTTACAATTAGGTTTTAGTCACGACATAAACTTTGATATTCCTGAAGATATTAATATAAGTGTTGAAAAACAAACTATTATTAAAATTAAAGGAAGTGATAAACAACAAGTTGGAATGGTATCCTCTAATATTAGAGGTTTAAGACCACCTGAACCTTATAAAGGAAAAGGTATTAAAGAAAAAGGTCAGTATATTATAAGAAAAGAAGGTAAGAAAAAATAATGAGACTATCATCAGTAGAAAGAAAAAGATTTCGTGTAAGAAACAATTTGAAAAAAGTTTCTAAAATCGATAGGTATAGATTATGTATTAATAGAACATTAAAAAATATTAGTGCACAGATTATAGATGACAATAAAAATATTATCTTAGCATCTGCAACATCAAATAAAAATGACATAAAACAATTAAAAAAAAATAAATCTGAATTATCCGTAATAGTAGCTGAAAAATTAGCCGATAAGGCCAAAGAAAAAAATATAAGTAAAATTTATTTTGATAGAGGCATTTACAAATATCATGGAAGAATTAAAATATTTGCTGAAACATTAAGAAAAAGAGGACTAGAATTTTAAAATATGGAAAAAAATAACGAATATATTGAAAAACTTGTTCATATAAATAGAATAACCAAGGTTGTTAAAGGGGGCAGAAGATTTGGCTTCTCTGCACTTGTTGTTGTCGGAAATCAAAATGGGAAAATAGGTGTTGCACACGCAAAAGCTAAACAAGTTCCAGATGCTATTAAAAAAGCAAATGATTTAGCAAAAAGAAAATTAATTCAAGTTCCATTAAGAGAAGGCAGAACTATACATCATGATATTTATGGCAAAGATGGAGCAGGAAAAATCAAATTAAGAGCAGCCCCAAAAGGAACGGGCATTATAGCTGGAGGCCCAATTAGAGCCGTATGTGAAGTTCTTGGCATCAAAGATATTGTCGCAAAATCTATTGGTACATCTAATCCACACAACGTTATCAGAGCTTGTATGAAAGCTTTATCAAAACAAAATTCACCAAAAACCATTTCTAATATTAGAAACAAAAAGATTTCCGAGATAGTAGAAAAAAGAGGATAAATGAATACCCTAAATACAACAATAAAAGTAAAAATAAAAAAAATTAGAGTTGGTAGAGGTATCGGATCTGGAAAAGGCAAAACATCCGGTAGAGGCGTAAAGGGACAAAAATCCAGATCAGGTGTAGCAATAAAAAGCTTTGAGGGAGGGCAAATGCCATTGTTTAGGAGATTGCCCAAAAGAGGATTTAATTCTTTAAAAATTAAAAAAATCGCAAAAATGAATTTAGAGAAAATCCAAAATCTTTTAGATAAGAAGAAAATTAATCCACAGGACATTATTAATTTAAAATTATTAAAAAAAAATAAAATATTGTCTAAATCTTTTAATAGACTTAAAATTTTAGGAAAAGGACAAGTTAAGGACAAAATAAACTTGGAAACCGATCTTATATCTGAAAATGCTAAAATTAAGCTAGATAAAGCTGGATGTACAATTAAAATTTTATCTAATAATTAAAATTATGAGTGGCTCATCTAATAGCGATCTTAAAAGTAGAGTACTATTTACTATATTGATATTGTCAATTTATAGATTGGGCACATTTGTTCCTTTGCCCGGTATTGATCCAGAACAGTTAAAAATAATGATGGAAGGAAATCAGCAGGGATTACTCGGAATGTTTAACGTATTTGCTGGTGGTGCAGTTGGTCGTATGGCCATATTTGCTCTTGGTATTATGCCATACATATCAGCATCAATCATAGTTCAACTACTGACAGGCGTGTCTGATTATTTTAAAAATTTGAAAGCCCAGGGTGAGCAGGGCAGACAAAAAATTACACAAATTACAAGATACGGAACAGTGCTTTTAGCAACTATCCAAGGATTTGGACTAGCAGTTGGATTAGAGTCTTCAGCGAATTTAGTAATAAATCCTGGTTTATACTTTAAAGTTTCAACAGTTACCACAATTGTTGCAGGCACTGTTTTTTTAATGTGGTTAGGAGAACAAATAACTCAAAGAGGTATTGGAAATGGTATATCTCTAATAATTTTTTCAGGCATAGTTGCCGAAATACCAAGAGCTTTAGTCACCACATTTGAGCTTGGTAGAACAGGAGCCATCTCAACACTTATGATAGTAGGTATCTTTATCTTATTAATTGCAACTATAATGTTTATAGTATTCATGGAAAGAGCTTTGAGGAAAATTCTTATTAATTATCCTAAGAGACAAATGGGCAACAAAATCTATGGTGGTGATTCTTCGCATTTACCATTAAAAATAAATTCTGCAGGTGTGATACCTGCAATTTTTGCTTCTGCTCTTCTTTTATTACCTGTTACTTTTTCAAATTTCAATGTTTCAGAAAACGAGACGTTTTTAAATTTGGCATCATATTTTTCACAAGGACAGCCATTATACATGCTACTTTATGCTTCTGGGATTATTTTCTTCACTTTTTTTTATACGTCAATTACTTTTAACCCAAATGAAACTGCAGAAAATTTAAGAAAGTATGGTGGATTTATACCTGGAATTAGACCTGGAGAGAGCACTGCAACCTATATAGATAATATTTTAACCAAATTAACAACAATAGGCGCTTTATACTTAACATTAGTTTGTTTGATGCCTGAATTTTTGATTGCAAATTACCCCATACCATTTTACTTAGGCGGTACATCAATTTTAATAGTAGTAGTTGTTGCAATTGATACAGTAACTCAAATTCAAACGAGACTTATGAGTTCACAATATGAACAGCTTATTAAAAAAAGTAAATTTGGAAGATAAGTGAATATTATTATTTTTGGTCCTCCAGGAGCCGGTAAGGGCACGCAAGCGAAATATATCGTTAAAAAATTAAAAAGTTTTCAAGTATCTACTGGAGATATGCTTAGAGAGGAAATAAAAAAAGATACTGATATTGGAAAAAAGATTATAAATAATATGAATGATGGAAAATTTGTAGATGATGAAATAGTTAATAAACTACTTGAAAAAATAATTTTTGATGAAAAAAAAATGAATAAGTTAATTTTTGACGGTTATCCACGCACACTTAAACAAGCAAAAAATTTAGAGAAATTATTAAATAAATCTAATCAAAAGATAGATCGAATATTTTTTCTTAATGTTAAAAAAGATGACATAATAAAAAGGATTGAGAAAAGAAAATTTCTAGAGAAAAGAACGGATGACGATGCTAATACTATTTTAAAAAGATACGACACGTATATGGATGTAACAAAGCCTGTATTAGACTATTATTCCAAAAACAAAAACTTTCATGAAATTGATGGATCTATGGAAATAAAGAATATTTCACAAAAAATCGAGGAAATACTTAATTTTTAAGACGTTGACATTAAAAGATCTTCTTATATAAAAGTCTAAATTTTAATCACATTATATGGCTCGTATTGCAGGTGTTAACATACCACAAAATAAATTAGTAAAGATTGGCTTAACTTATATTTTTGGTATCGGTAATAAGTTTTCAAATGATATATGTAAAGCTTTGTCTATCCCGAGTGATAAAAGAGTTAATCAATTGAGTGATGATGAGATATTAAAGATTAGAGAGTTTATTGATAAAAATTTTACAGTAGAAGGAGATCTAAGAAGAGAAAAATCATTTAGTATAAAACGTTTAATTGATTTAGCTTGTTACAGAGGATCACGACATAGAAAAAAATTACCAGCAAGAGGTCAAAGAACTAGATGTAACGCGAGAACTAGAAAAGGCAAAGCAATTGCAATAGCTGGAAAGAAACTAACACCTCTTAAAAAATAAATTATGGCAAAAGAAATTAAGACATCGGAAAAAAAAGTAGAAGAAAAAAAAACATCAACAAATAAGAAAAGTAGTTATTCAAAAAAAAAAAAATCAAAAAAAAATATAACAAATGGTGTCGCATATGTACAATCGACATTCAACAATACCATTGTTTCTATAGCTGATACTAATGGCAATGTTATATCTTGGGCATCCTCAGGTCAAAAAGGATTTAAAGGATCAAGAAAGTCAACACCTTATGCAGCACAAGTAGCAGCAGACTCTGCTGCTGTAAAAGCACTTGAAGTTGGAATGAAAGTTTTATCGGTTGAAATTAAAGGACCAGGCTCAGGTAGAGAAACAGCTTTAAGAGCTCTACAATCTAGAGGTTTTAAAATATTGTCTATAAAAGATACAACCCCACTTCCTCACAATGGAACAAGACCACCAAAAAAAAGGAGAGTATAATGGAAAATACTGAAGTTAATATAAAAAATTGGAAATCTTTAATAAAGCCATCGAAATTAGATGTTAAATTAAGTGATGATAAATCATATGCTAAAATAACAGCCGAACCACTAGAGAAAGGATACGGATTGACATTAGGAAACTCTTTAAGAAGAATTTTACTATCTTCTATTAGAGGTACAGCAGTAACTGCAATTCAAATTGATGGCGTATTACATGAGTTTACATCTATTAAAGGTGTTAGAGAAGACGTGACAGATATAGTTTTAAATATTAAGTCCTTGGCTCTTAAAAGTAACTTTGAGGGGACAAAAAAACTTATTTTGGATGCAAAAGGCCCAGGTGAGATTAAAGCATCAAATATATCTCAAGTAACAGATATTGAAATATTAAACCCAGATTTAGTAATTTGTAATTTAGATGAAAATACAAATTTTCACATGGAAATGATTGTAGGTAATGGAAAAGGATACGTTTCTGCAGATTTAAATAAACCTGAAGAACCACCTTTAGGATTAATACCAATAGACTCTCTATTTAGTCCAGTAAAAAAAGTTTCCTATTCTGTAAGTACCGCAAGAGAAGGTAAAGCTTTGGACTACGATAAGTTAACAATGGAAGTTGAGACAAACGGATCGATTTCTGCAGAAGATGCTGTTGCTTACTCCGCTCGAATATTTCAAGATCAATTGGGCATGTTTGTAAATTTTGATGAACCTCAAGAAGTTGTATTAAGAGAAAAACCGTCTGAACCAGAATTTAATAAAAACTTGTTAAGAAAAGTTGACGAATTAGAACTATCTGTAAGATCAATGAACTGTTTAAAGAACGATAATATAATTTATATTGGCGACTTAGTACAAAAATCTGAGGGTGAAATGTTAAGAACGCCAAATTTTGGAAGAAAATCTTTAAATGAGATTAAAGAAGTTTTGACTGGAATGTCGTTATATTTAGGCATGGAAATTCCAAATTGGCCACCTGATAATATTGCAGAATTATCTAAAAAATTAGAAGAGTCAATTTGATGAGACATAAATTTGGTTATAAAAAGCTCAATAGGACTTCAGAGCATAGAAAGGCATTAATCAAGAACATGTTAAATTCGCTCATTAAGTATGAGCAAATAACAACTACACTTCCAAAAGCAAAAGTATTAAAACCTGTGGCTGATAAAATTGTAACCTTAGGAAAAAAAGAGTCATTACAAAATACAAGATTTTTAATATCTAAGCTTCAAAACATACAAAATGCAAATAAGGTTATTAATATTCTTTCTAAAAGATACAAAAATAGAAATGGTGGATATACAAGGATTATTAAAGCTGGATATAGATATGGTGATAATTCACCGAAAGCTGTAATCGAATTTGTAGATAGAGACGTAGAAGCCAAAAAAGTTGATAAAAAGAAAAAAGATAAAAATATTAAAGATAAAGAAGATCAAAATAAAATAAAAGCAACCACAACTTAAATATATTTATAAATGCTTAGATCATATAGAGTAACAAATGATCAGGACGGATTACGTTTAGATAGATGGTTAAAAAAGTACATACAAAACATACCTCAAAGCTTAATTGAAAAACTTATAAGACAAGGAAAAATAAAAATAGATAAAAAAAAAGTTAAAAGTTCAACAAAAGTATATAAAAATAATCTTATAGAACTTTTTAATTTTAAACTTAAAGAAAAAACTTTAATCACTAATAAAAAAATTTTTTCAAAAAAACATCTTGAGGAAAATGAAAATAATATTATTTACAATGATTTCGACTATATTATAATTAACAAAAAAAATGGAATTCCAGTTCAAGGTGGAACTAAGTCTAAATTAAATTTAGTAGATTTATTTACGAAGAGTAAAATTTTTAATAATATAAAACCTTATACAGTACATAGATTAGATAAAGAAACATCTGGTCTATTGATATTTGCAAAAAATAGAAAAACAGCACAGTTTTTTACCTCATTGTTTAGACTTAGAAAAATCCATAAAAAATATTTATCAATATGTCATGGTGAATTTAAAAATTCTAACGGGGAACTAGTTCATAATTTGGAAAGATATGAAAAAAACAGAAAAATAATTGAAAAAGCAGTTACAAGGTATAATGTTATCGATCAAAATTTAGGTTTTAGCCTTGTTGAAATGCAACCTATTACTGGAAGAAAACATCAATTAAGAAAACAAGCATCTATAATTGGAAATCCCATTGTTGGTGATAACAAGTATACTAAAAAAAATAAATCACAAAAACAATTAATGCTTCATTCATATGAAATAAAGTTTATTAAAAATAATCAGAAAATTAGTTTCAAAGCAGATATACCAAAGTATTTTAAAAATTTTTTACAATCTAAAAAAATTAATATTCCAAGTTACTAATAAAGTTTGACACTAATATTTTTTTAATATTATTTGTTTTTTTATTACTTATATCTTTTATATTTATTACGTTTCTATTTTTTAATCCACATGGTACTATTTTTTTAAATTTATTTAGGTTAACATTTACATTTAATGAAAAGCCGTGGTATGTAACCCATTTTTTAATTTTAATACCTATTGCAGCAATTTTTTTTTGCTTTTGTTTATGTTTCACCCAAATACCAATTTTCTTCCTGTTTGATACTGAATCTATTTTATAAAATCTCAAAGTATCAATAATTGTATTTTCCAAAACATTAATAAACCATCTTATATCTCGTTTTCTAGTATTAAGATTTATAATAGTATAAAAAATTATTTGTCCTGGGCCATGATATGTTATTTTACCACCACGATCTGTTGTAATGACATTTTGATTTTTATCTAATAGGTGTTTTTCCTCGTAACTAATACCAGCCGTAAATACTGGAGGATGTTCTAGTATCCATATCAACTCAGGTTTTTTATTATTTAATACTTGAGCATGTCTTTTTTCTAAGTATTTAACTGCTTTTATGTAATCCACCCTTTTTTTGCTTATTTTTATCTCAATATTCATTATTTATTGTATTCTAGAAATTATCCATTAATAGTGCCATATAAAAATTAGAGGTTTTTTATGACTTTAGTTAAAAAAATAAAAGATAAAAAAGTAAACTTTGAATTTAATAAAGAATATATCAAGGTTGTAACTCAAAAAATAGCTAGTAATGACACATCATTTATAACAAATGCATTTAAAGAAATGCACCCAGCAGATGCTGCTGATATAATAGAACATTTAAACCAAAATGATAGAGAAAACTTAATTAAATTAAATAATTTTAAGATAGACCCTGAGGTTTTTGTTGAGTTGAATGAGTCAATCCAAACAGAAATAATTAACTATTTATCAAATGATACAATCGTTTTTATATTAAAGAACCTTGAATCAGACGATGCCATTAAAATTATTGAAAACTTAGAGGAAAAAAATAAAAATGATATCTTAGGCTCATTACCACCAAAAGATAGATTTGCTTTATTAGAAAGTCTGAGTTTCCCAGAGGACTCTGCAGCCAGAATAATGCAAAGAGAATTCACAGCTATACCAAGCAATTGGTTGGTTGGCCAAACAATAGATTATTTGAGAGAAAATAAAGATTTACCGGAGGAGTTTTTAGAAATATTTATAGTTGATAGCGAATTTAAACCCATAGGTTCAGTTCCATCCTCTAAAGTATTAAGAACTTCAAGAGATACAAAAATGCAATCAATAATGAATGAGTCACAACTTTCTATCCCCGTTGATATGGACAGGGAGGAAGTTGCAAATCTCTTTGAGAATTATAATCTAAATTCAGCATGTGTAGTTGATAAAAACAATAAACTTGTTGGAATGATAACTAGTGATGACGTATTAACTGTCTTAAAAGAAGAAGCAGAGGAAGATGCACTTAGATTAGCAGGTGTTGGTGATGAAGAAATAACAGATGGTGTTATAAAAAAAACAAAAAGAAGATTTAATTGGTTGCTATTAAATTTACTAACAGCAATTATAGCATCTATTGTTATTGGTTTTTTTCAAGAGGACATTGAAAAAGTAGTTGCCTTAGCAGTTCTTATGCCTATAGTTGCCTCAATGGGTGGTAATGCAGGCATGCAGACTTTAGCTGTAACTATAAGAACTATAGCCACAAATCAATTAACAAAAAATAACTTTTCTCAGAATATTGTTAAAGAATTTTTAATCGGAATTTTGAATGGTATTATTTTTGCTATAATTAGTGCAATTGTAGTCTATATTTGGTTTAACGATACAATACTATCTTTGATTATAGCAATTTCAATGGTATTAAACATGATAGTTGCAGGTTTGTTTGGTATTGTAATTCCAATCGCATTAAAAAAAGTAAATATTGATCCTGCAATAGCATCAAGCGTCTTCGTAACGACTATCACAGATGTTATTGGTTTTCTTTCTTTTCTTGGTATTGGAGCATTACTATATTATAATTAATAATTATCAATTATTCTTATTTTATTTAAATAGTAAGCTATGAATATTTTAAAGCTTTTGTTATCAAATTTTGTTTTTAAATTGTATTTGTTTCTAATTTCAAAATATTCAACTTTATCTGCAATTTTTGATATTAATAAATCAATATCATGAAATTCATTTAATTTTTTCTTATCTTTTTTAATTTTAGTCCAAAAATTTTTAAGTAATGCAGATATTTTTCTTGCTCGAATTTTTGCCTCATTACTTAGCAATTTGTTTCTAGACGAATAAGGAAAAAAGCTTTTTTCTCGAATTGTTTTACATGGAATTACATTTATTTTAAATCTTGTTTTTACGAATTTTTTTATTAAAAAAAGTTGTTGGAAATCTTTTTCACCTAAAAATATTTTATTAAATTTAGTTTTTTTTAAAAATTGATTTATAACAGCTAAGACGCCCTCGAAATGACCTTTTCTGTGAGCTGCACAAAGAATTAAATTAGATTTTTCAATTTTAATTTTTTCATCTTTTTTTTTATTATATAATTCTTTAAAATTTGGTATTATTAAATAGTCAACTTTATACTTTTTTAATAAAATAATATCTTTGTTTAAATTACGTGGATAACGTTTGTAATCATCTTTCTTATCAAATTGTGTTGGATTTATAAAAATACTTACGACAATTTTGTTACAATTATTTTTTGCCTTTTTTATTAAAGATATATGCCCCTTGTGTAACGATCCCATAGTTGGGACAAAACCTATGTTTTTTATTCCATATAACTCTTTATTTAATTTATTAATGCTTTTAAAAATTATCATTTGTGATACTTCATAAGAAAATATTTATTAATGATTAGACAAGCTATTATACCATTAGCAGGTTTAGGAACAAGGCTTTTGCCATTAACAAGTGTTTTTGCTAAAGAACTTTTACCAATGAACGGTAAACCCAATATAGAGTATATTCTAGATGAATGCATTAATTCAGGCATTAAGGAAATAATTTTTATAATTTCAAAAAAAAAATTAATGATCAAGAAATATTTTTACAGTGATTCATTTTACAAAAAAATTATTAAAAAAAAAAAAGATTTGAGGACAATTAATGAATACAAAAAAATTTTAAAATATAAAAAAATGATAAAATTTGTTTATCAGAATAAACCTCTTGGGACAGCTGATGCAGTTTTAAAGTCTAAAAAATATATTAAAGATAAGTACTTTTTAATGCTGTTACCAGATGATCTTATAATTAAAAAAAATTGTTCTAAAGCGATGATTAAATCACATAAATTTCATAAGGCTTCTGTTATGGCAAGTATGAAAGTTAATAAAAAAACTGTTTCAAGGTGGGGAATATATAAATTTGGAAAAAAGTTAAATAAAAACGACACAATTATTAAAGATGTAATTGAAAAACCATCAGTTAATAGCGCACCATCAAATAAAGCAATAATAGGTAGATACATTCTTCCAAAAAAAATTTTTAAAATTATTCCTAAACTTAAAACAGGTGCTGGTGGTGAAATACATATTACTGATGCAATTCGTGAATTAATCTTCAAAAATGAAAAATTTATAGCTCATAATTTCGCCGGAAAATATTTAGATTGTGGATCAATGGATGGATATATTAAGTCCTCAATAGAAATTTCTAAATTATGAAACTTTGTATGATTGGAACTGGTTATGTAGGTTTGGTAAGTGGGGTTTGTTTTTCGGATTTAGGCAATACTGTAATATGTGTAGATAATGATGAAAATAAAATTAAGGATTTAAATAATGGAAAAATTCCAATTTATGAACCCGGGTTAGAAGAAGTATTAAAAAAGAATTATAAACAAAAAAGATTAACATTTACATCCGATATTAAAAGTGCAGTAAATAAATCTGACATTATATTTATTTGTGTAGGTACACCTACAAAAAAAGGAGGTAATTCAGCTAATCTTAAATATGTTTTTAATGCAGCTAATCAAATTGCCAAATATATAAACAAACATAAAATTGTAGTTACTAAATCAACAGTTCCAATAGGTACTGGAGATATTTTAGAAAATATTTTTAAAACAAAAAAAAAAAATAAATTTGTCGATGTTGTATCAAACCCTGAATTTTTGAGAGAAGGCGAGGCAATAAGAGATTTTATTTATCCTGATAGAGTTGTAGTTGGTACTAATAATTTTAAAATAAATAAAACATTAAAATCTTTATATTTACCTATTATAAAAAAAACCTCAAGATACGTCTCAACCAACAGAAGAGGTGCTGAATTAATAAAGTATGCTTCAAATGCATTTTTAGCTACAAAAATTAGTTTTATTAATGAGTTAGCTAATTTATGTGAAAAAGCTTCCATAGATATTAAAGATATATCAATAGGAATGGGTTTAGACCAAAGAATTGGTGAGAGATTCTTGCGAGCCGGCCCTGCTTATGGAGGCTCATGTTTTCCAAAAGATACACGTGCCTTACTAGACACAACTAAAAAATATAATGTAAAATTAAGTATTGTTGATAGTGTTGTAAAGTCTAACGAGGATAGAAAGAAATTACTTATTAAAAAAACATCAAATATTTTAAATAAAAAAATTTATAATAAAAAAATAACCTTTCTAGGGGTAACTTTCAAACCTAACACAGATGATATGAGAGAAGCTTCAAGTATACCTATGATTAAATTTCTTTCAAAAAAAGGTGCAATTATAAAATATTATGATCCTACAGGATTTAAAAATGAATTATCTAAATTTAAAAACGTTTTTTTTTCTAAATCAGTTAATAATGCGTGTGAAAAGGCGGATTTAGTAATTATTCATACAGAATGGAATGAATTTAAATTATTAAACTTTAAAAAATTGGTTAACAAAAAAAATATTAATGTATTTGATTTAAGGAATATATACTCACCATATAAAATGAAAAAAAAAGGGATTAATTACCATAGTATAGGTAGAAAATTAATTTAATTCAAATAGCGCGTCAACTTCAACGGAAACACCTAAAGGTAAGCTATTACAACTTACAGCTGCTCTTGCATGTTTACCACTATCTCCAAAAACTTTAAATATCAAATCTGATGCACCATTAATAACTTTTGGTTGGTCAGTAAATTCAGCAATAGAATTCACATAGCCAGTCAATTTAACACATTTTTTAACTTTAGATAGCTCACCATTACAAGCTTTTTTTACTTGTGATATGATACTTAATGCACACCTTTCAGCAGCTTGATACCCCTCTTCAGTACTTAATTCCTTACCAATTTTACCTTTTATTAATTTACCATTTTCATCAATAGAAATTTGTCCAGATATAAAGAGAGATTTGTTTGTTATTACGCTTGCAACATAGGATCCTACTGGATCCATTGGCTCTGGAAGAATTATATTGTATTTATTTAGTTTTTCTTCAATCGACATTTTAATTTAATTTTTTTTATCAAAAGCTTTTTTTTGATACTCTACTGTTTTATCAATTGTTTCTTTTATAAATCCACTAGGTTTAACTATACCCGATGCTTTACATTTCATTTTATCGATAATTTTCTTATGTATCGAACAATCTTTTTTTTCTTCTGCAAAACTAAAACCTGATATTAAAGTTAGAATTATAATTATAAAAAACGTTTTTTTCATTTTTTTTTTCCTTTCTTTTTACTTCTATCGTATTCTTTTCTTTTCTCAATTAAAATTAATGCATCATCCATGTTTAGTTCCATCGGATCCTTTTCTTCTGGTATAGTTGCATTTAGTGATTTGTATTTTATATACGGTCCATACTGTCCTTTCATAATTCGGACAGGCTTTCTATCTTCTGGATGTTCACCTAAATCTTTTATTAATGAAGAGGATATTCTTCCTGGTTTAGCTTCAGCGATTAATGTAATTGCTCTATTCAATCCAATTGTAAATAATTCATCAACATTTTCCAATTTTGCTGATTTATTTTCACATTTAAGATAAGGACCAAATCTTCCAGAATTTACAGTAATATCTTTTCCATTATCAGGATGTCGGCCTAGTACCTTCGGTAAAGAACATAAATATTTTGCCTTTTCAAGATCTATCATATCAATTTCAATTCCCTTTGGAATAGAAACATTTTTAAAATTATCATTTTCTTTTTTCTTTTTTTTTTTTAAATTTTCTATTTCTTGATCTTGCTCAAATTGTAAATATGGACCAAATCTTCCATTTTTTAAAAATATATCTTTACCGTTATCATTTGTACCAATAAGTTTTGGTTCTGATAGTAAAACTTGATCTTTTGCTTTAGTTTTTGATAATGGTCTAGTAAATTTGCATTCAGGATAATTGGAACATCCAATGAATGCCCCTCCGCGGAAACTATTTTTTAAACTTAATTCTCCGGAGTTGCATAATTTGCATTTTCTATCAACTAAACCATTATTTGTTTCAAAAATAAGTGCCCCTAAGCTTTCGTTTAATAGATCAAGAACTTCTCTAGTTCTCTTTTCTTTAACATTAGATACATTTGTATGAAAGTCTTGCCAAAATTTATCTAATACTTTAATCCAATCTTCTTTACCAGAAGTTATATTATCTAGTTGATCTTCTAAATCAGCTGTAAATCCATAGTCTACGTATTTTGTGAATAATTTTTCTAGAAATGCAGACAACAATTTACCTCTATCAGTCGGAAAAAAACGTTTATTTACAACATCAGCATAGCCTCGATTTGATATGACGGATATTATACTTGCATAAGTTGACGGTCTACCAATTCCAAGCTCCTCAAGTTTTTTAACCAAACTTGCCTCGGAATATCTCGGAGGTGGTTGAGTGAAATGCTGTTCATCGGTAAATTTATCAATTTCTACTTTCTCTTCTTTAACATTAGGAAGTATCTTTTCATCCTCATTTTCGCTTTGTTTTATAATTTTTAAAAATCCATCAAATTTTAAAGTTGAGCCAGAACATTTAAATTGATTTAAGTTATCATCCGAAACAATAGTTATAGTTTTTCTATCGAATTTTGCAGCTACCATTTGAGATGATAAAGCTCTAGACCATATTATTTCATAAAGTTTTATTTGATCTGTACTTAAAAATTTTTTCATTTCTTTTGGTGTTCTATTTATATCTGTTGGTCTTATAGCTTCATGAGCTTCTTGTGCATTCTTAGCTTTTTTACCTGAGTAATTGTTAGCCTCTTCAGGCAAATAATTTAATCCGTAAGAATTTTGAATAAACAATCTAAAATCTTTAATTGCATCTTTTGAAATATTAGTACCATCAGTTCTCATATAAGTTATTAAGCCAACAGTTTCACCATCAATATCAATACCTTGATATAATCTTTGAGCTATCTGCATTGTCCTAGAAGCCCCAAACCCTAATTTACTTGAAGCTGATTGTTGTAATGTTGATGTAGTAAATGGTCCTTGTGGATTTCTAGTATAAGTTTTTGAGCTTATATCAGATACGCTGTATATTTTTTTTTTAATTTTCTCTAATGCAATCGATATATCTTCTTTATTTTTAAAAGAAAATTTTTCAATTTTAGAATTATCAAGTAGGACAATATTTGAATTTAGTATACTTCCATCTACAGTTTTAAATAATACATTTAATGTCCAAAATTCATCAGGTATGAATTGCTCAATCTCGTGTTCTCTTTCTGTTAAAAGTTTTAAGGCAACTGACTGAACTCTACCCGCAGATTTAGATCCAGGCAATTTAGTCCAAAGAATTGGAGAAATATTAAAACCCACAAGATAATCCAAGGCTCGTCTTGCCATATAAGCATCTACAAGGTTTGACTCAATTTTTCGTGGATTGTCAATACCATTGGTCACTGCTTTTTTTGTAATTTCATTAAACACAACTCTTTCAACTGTTTTATCCTTTAAAAGTTTTTTCTCATTTAGATATTCCTTTACATGCCATGCAATTGCTTCGCCTTCTCTATCTGGGTCAGTTGCTAAAATAATCTTTTTGGAATTTTTTGCCACTTCTGTAATTTCTTTTAAATATTTTTTTGAAAAGCTATCTACTTCCCATATCATTTTAAATTTTTCCTCAGGGCTCACTGAACCATTTTTAGATGGCAAATCTCTAATATGACCATAGCTAGCTAAAACAGTATATTCATCTCCCAGATATTTATTTATAGTTTTTGCTTTTGCAGGACTTTCTACTATTACAAGATTCATTTGTTAATAAACTAAACTAAAATTATATTGATAGTCAAATTAATAAATTTTTGTTTTATTTTCCTCACGATTTTTAAGCCTTTTAATATTGTCTCTGTGATTATAAAAAATTAATACAAAAATAATTCCAAAAAAAAAGTAATTTTCATTTTCAAATATATGGTAGCTGATAAATGGAATTGATAAACTCGCAACTAATGATGATAAAGATGAATATTTAAAAATTATTAAAATTATAAACCAAATTATTCCAAACAAAAAACCTAAATAAATATTTAGACAAAACAAAATACCCACATAAGTTGCAACACCTTTTCCACCTTTGAATTTCAACCACACTGGAAAAACATGTCCTAAAAAAACACTTAATGCTGATATATATAAATAATCTTCAAAGTAAATTTTTATTATCATCACAGGTATTATTGCTTTAATTATATCTAAAAGTAGAGTAACAAATCCTATAATTTTATTCCCAGTTCTTAAAACATTTGTTGCTCCTATGTTTCCTGATCCAATTTTTCTAATATCTTTACTTAAAAAAAATTTAGTTAGCAAAAATCCAAATGGAATAGATCCTAAAATGTAACAAAAAATTATAATATAAAACAATTCTTTTATGTTAAACAGATTTTCCATTTATAACTTATAAAGCTCTTCACCTTTTATAAAAGTATTTAAAACTTTACCTTGTATTTTTTTGTTTTCAACACATGTATTTTTTGATTTTGAAATTAATTTATCTTTTCGAATTACCCAAGGTTTATTTAAATCAATAATACAAAAATCTGCGTCGTTACCCAAAGATAAGTTACCCTTGTCAATATTGAGAATTTTTGCAGGGTTGCTAGTTAAAGTTTCAATTATTTTATAGAGTTTTACTGATTCATTATGATACAGTTCTAGTGCTAATGGTAATAAAGTTTCAACACCACTCGCTCCTGTAGCGGCCTGGGCAAAAGTTAATCTTTTAGATTCTTCATCTTCAGGTTTATGATCAGAAACAATAACATCAATTAAATTTTTATTAAGGCCGTCAACTAAGGACAATCTATCGTTTTCTGTTCTTAAAGGAGGTGATAGTTTTAAAAAAGTTCTAAAGTCACCTATATCATTTTCGTTTAGTGATAAATTATTTATTGATACACCTGTTGTGAATTTAACTTCATCTTTTCTCTTTTTTATTACTTCTATAGATTTTGCAGACGAAATTTGTGAAATATGGTATCTGCAGTTAAAGTCCTCTAATAAGCTCAAATCTCTTTCTATTATTATTTTTTCCGCTAATTCAGTTATTCCTTGCAATCCAAGTTTAGTTGAAATTATGCCGTCATTTACAGTTCCATTCTCAGCAAGATCAATATCTTCTGCGTGTTGCATTACAAGAGAACCTAAATCAAATGCTGACCTCATAATTCGTGACATTAGCCTAGAATTTTGAATTGTTTTGACACCATCAGTAAAACCTATAATTCCTTTTTTCTGCAATAATCCAAATTCTGTCATATTTTTTCCTTCTAGATTTTTTGTTAAAGATGCAGTTGGGTAAATATTTATTTTTGATTTGTCTCTTCCTCTTCTTTTTAAAAAATCAACAATTGAAACATTGTCAATGATAGGTGAGGTATTAGGCATAGTAACTACTGATGTGACACCCCCTGATAATGCAGCATTGCTTAATGTTTTAAAATTTTCTTTATATTCATATCCTGGCTCACCTACAAAAACCCTCATATCAACAATGCCTGGAAATAAATGTTTATTTTCTAAATCGACATATTTTTCTCTTGATGGAATATTATTTTTATTTACTTTTTTTCCCACAGCATCAATTTTTCCACTTTCATTAATTATAATACCTCCAATCTCATCTAGAGAGTTTTTTGGATCAATTATGTGAGCATTTAAAAAATATTTTTTTTTCATCATTCACAAAAAAGTTTTAAACAAGCCATTCTTACTGCTACACCTAATTCAACTTGTTCTTTTATTACACTTTTATTCATATCATCTGCAAGTTTAGTATCTATTTCAATTCCTCTATTCATAGGTCCAGGATGCATAATTAAAGCATCATCTTTTGCAAAATTAAGTTTATCTGGTGTAAGTCCATAATATTCGTAGTACTCTCTATTTGAAGAAAGAAACGAACTTGACATTCTTTCATTTTGTAATCTTAACATCATAACTATATCACAATCAGTTACACCCTTTTTCATATCTGTGAATTGGTTTATTCCGAGTTTATGTAAGTCCCTTGGCATTAAGTTTGATGGTGCAATTATATTTACTTCAGCTCCTAACATATTTAATAAATAAATATTAGACCTAGCTACCCTTGAATGAAGAATGTCTCCACAAATTGCAATCTTAAGCCCTTCAATTTTTTTTTTACGATCTATAATTGTTAATGCGTCCAACAATGCCTGTGTTGGATGTTCTCGTCTACCATCACCAGCATTCAGTACTGCACAATTTACTTTTTGAGATAATAGATTACACGCTCCAGAGTCTTGATGTCTAATTACGATTATATCTGGATGCATTGCATTAAGTGTCATTGCTGTATCTATTAACGTTTCTCCTTTTTTAATAGCAGAATTTACAATATTCATAGACATCACATCTGCACCCAATCTTTTACCAGCTAATTCAAAAGAGCTTTGTGTTCTAGTTGAGGGTTCAAAAAATAAATTAATTTGTGTTTTTCCTCTTAGTAAGTCAAGTTTTTTACTTTTACTTTTATTTAACGCTATAAAATTTTTAGCCTCTTTTAAAATAATATTAATATCATTAATTGACAAATCTTGAATACCTAATAAATGTTTCTGAGAAATTTTAACAGCTTTTAATGATGATGCCATTAAAACAAACTCTATAACTCTATTAATAGATTAGTGCAAGCCTTAATTATTCAAATAATCTAAAACTCCCTGAAGTATAAAAGCAGCTGCTTTTCCATCTATATTTTTTTTCTTTTGAGAAAATTTAATATCTAAATTACTGGATATATTAAATGCACCTGATGTTGAAAGTCTTTCATCCCACATTGCAACCATTAAATTCAATTCTTTCTCAATAATTTTAGCTTTGTCATTTATAGATTGAGCACTTTTACCAAAAGAACCATCCATGTTGATAGGATTTCCAATTATTATAGCTAATACATTATTATCCATTATTAAAATTTTTAACTCATTTAAGAAATATTCCATATTATTATAGTCAAGCGTTTTGATAGGAGATGCAATTTTTCTTTTATTATCGCAAATAGCAACACCTATACGTTTGGTTCCTAAATCTAATCCGATTAATCTAGAGTTATCTGTTAATTTGTCTTTAAGTTCTTCCAAAGTGACCATATTGTATTTTTTAGATTAAATGATAGTTTTTAATATTCTTATCATATGACAATAGATCTTAAAACAATAAAGCATATTTCAAAATTATCAAGAATTTCTATAGATGAACAAAAGGCAAAAAAACTAAGTAATGATCTTAATTCAATATTTGAATTTATTGAAAAACTAAATGAATTAGATACAAGTAAAACTGAAGCCTTAACTTCAATAGCCGAAACAACTTTAAAGTTAAGAAAAGACAAAATTGAATCCAAAAATATTAGAGAAGATATTCTAAAAAACTCACCTGATGAAAATAAAGATTTCTTTGTTGTACCCAAGGTTGTAGAATAATGTCAGAAATAACTAATTTTAAATTGTGTGACCTAGTAGACAAAATAAAAAAAAAAGAATTATCTTCAAAAGAAATAACAGAGGCTTTTATAAATAGATCAAAACAATCTACTAAATTAAATTCATATATTTCTGATAACTTTGATGATGCCATAAATAGTGCTGAAGAGTTTGATTCAAAGCCTGATCTAAATAAAAAGATTCCTGGTATTCCAATAGCTGTCAAAGATCTTTTTTGTACAAAAAATTTAAGAACTACTGCTGGAAGTAAAATTTTAGAAAATTTTATACCAACATACGAGTCTACGGTAACACAAAATATTTTGAATAATGGTGGCATCATAATTGGAAAATTAAATTGTGATGAATTTGCAATGGGGTCCTCAAATGAGACAAGCTATTATGGAAATGTTCAAAACCCAATATCTGAAAATTTAGTTCCTGGAGGTTCATCTGGTGGATCAGCGTCTGCACTCGCTGCTAAATTAACTCCTGCTACAATCGGAACTGATACTGGTGGTTCAATAAGACAACCCGCATCTTTTACTGGTACTGTAGGTTTGAAACCAACTTATGGAAGTTGCTCAAGATATGGTATAGTAGCATTTGCCTCGTCACTCGATCAAGCAGGTCCAATGACTCATGATGTTAAAGATTGCGCTCTGCTCTTAGAAGTAATGAGCTCTTATGATGATAAAGATTCTACCTCTGTAGATTTTGTTAGAGGAAATTATTTAAAAGATTTGACTGACAATATAAAAGGCAAAAAAATTGGAATACCAAAAGAATATAGAGTGGATGGAATGCCAAAAGAAATAGAGAAATTATGGGAAAAAGGTATAAAAATTATTAAAGATAATGGAGGTGATGTTATAAATATATCATTGCCTAACACTAAATATGCTCTACCAGCTTATTATATTGTTGCGCCCGCCGAAGCATCATCAAATTTAGCTAGATATGATGGAGTAAAATATGGTTTTAGATCTAAAGGTGAAAATTTAATTGATATGTACGAAAAAACAAGATCAGAGGGATTTGGAGATGAAGTTAAAAGACGAATTATGATTGGTACTTATGTATTATCTTCTGGTTATTACGATGCTTATTATCTTAAAGCACAAAAAGTTAGAAGACTAATTAAAAATGACTTTGATGAAGCTTATACAAAAGTAGATGCTATATTAACTCCATCAACACCTAGCTCAGCATTTAAAATTGGAGAAAAATTAAACGACCCAGTTTCAATGTATTTAAATGATATTTTTACAGTTCCAATAAATTTAGCTGGTCTTCCCGCGATCTCAATTCCTGCTGGTCACGATAAAAAAGGTTTTCCTCTAGGGCTTCAAATCATTGGTAAAGCTTTTGATGAACAAAATATCTTGAACATTGCATATTCAATAGAAAAAAATATTGAATATATAAATAATATTGATGATTGGTGGATTAAATGAGTAAAAACAACGAAGAATATTTAATAAAAAGAAACAATATTGAATATGAAGTAATAATTGGTCTGGAGGTTCATGCTCAAGTATTGTCAAAATCTAAATTATTTTCAACATCACCAACAAAGTTTGGTTCGGAGCCAAATACCCAGGTTAGCTTAGTAGATGCTGCATTTCCAGGAATGTTACCCGTAATAAATGAATTTTGTATTAAACAAGCGATTAAAACTGGGATTGGATTAAATGCAAAAATTAACAATAGATCTATATTTGATAGAAAAAATTATTTTTATGCTGATTTACCACAAGGTTATCAAATTTCACAATATAAAAATCCAATAGTAGGCGAGGGTTCAGTGACACTTGATATGCCTGATGGTGAAAAAAAAATAGGTATTGAGAGACTACATCTAGAACAAGATGCTGGCAAAAGTATACATGATATCGATCCTAAAAATACACTAGTTGACCTAAATAGATCCGGCGTTGCATTAATGGAAATAGTAAGTAAACCAGATTTAAGATCTTTAGATGAAGTTAATGCCTATATAAAAAAACTAAGATCGATTATGAGATATCTTGGTACATGTGATGGAAATATGCAAGAAGGATCTTTAAGAGCTGATGTTAATGTATCAGTTAGAAAAAAAGGAGCTTCAGAACTTGGTACAAGGTGTGAAATAAAAAATGTAAATTCTATTAAATTTATGCAGATGGCAATTAATTACGAAGCAAATAGACAAGTTGATATATTAGAGGATGGAGGTTCAATAGATCAAGAAACAAGATTATTTGATACTAAAAAAAATGAAACTAGATCGATGCGTACAAAAGAGGATGCTCATGATTACAGATATTTTCCCGATCCAGATCTTTTACCACTAGAATTAAATGATGAATATATTGATGATATTAAAAAAGATATCCCAGAATTGCCTGATGAAAAAAAGAAAAGGTTTATTGAAAAATTTAAATTATCACCATATGAGGCAAATATTCTTGTATCTGATATAGAAACTTCTAAATATTTTGAGGAAGTTTCAAAAAAGTCTGATGTAAAATTAGCAACCAATTGGATTACTGGTGAACTATTTGCCTTATTAAATGATAAAAGTATCGAAATTACAGAAAGTCCTATTTCATCAGAAAATTTAGCAAAACTTATTAATTTAATAAAAGATGGAACTATTTCTGGAAAAATTGCAAAAACTGTTTTTGAAATTATGGCTAACAAAGAGAAAGATCCAGTAAAAATAGTTGAGGAAAGAGGTTTAAAACAACAAAGTGATCCTAAAGAATTAGAGATGATTATTGATAAAGTTATTTCAGATAACCCAAAAAACGTTGAAGCCTATAAATCAGGAAAAGATAAATTATTCGGTTTTTTTGTAGGTCAAGTTATGAAACAATCAAGTGGAAAGGCAAATCCCCAGTTAGTTAATGAAATCTTAAAGAAAAAGCTCAACTAATATGGGTTCAAATCTAAAACTAAACGATCAAATCGAACAATATATTAATAGTCACTCAATTAAATTACATCCAGTCCAATATGAAATAATTAAATATAATGAAACTCTAGGTGAAATAAAAAAAATGCAAATTTCTATAAGTCAATGCCATTTTTTACATTTTATTGTCAAAATTATTAAACCTAAAAATATTTTAGAAATTGGAACATTCACGGGTTTAAGTGCATTAACAATGAGTTTAGCGATGGATAAAAATAGTAAATTAACAGCTTTGGATAAAAATGAAGAAACTTCTAATGTAGCTATGAGTTTTTTTAAAAAAGCAAAAATAGATAATAAAATTAATCTGCATGTAAATAACGCCATTGTAACTTTAGAGGAATTACATAATCAAAAAAAAAAATTCGATTTTATATTTATAGACGCAGACAAAGAAAATTATATAAACTATTTTAATAATTCCCTTAATATATTAGACAATAATGGAATTATAGTTGTTGATAACGTCCTGTGGTACGGTGATGTTGCTGATCA
This sequence comes from uncultured Pelagibacteraceae bacterium, assembly GCA_902562875.1. Taxonomy (GTDB): domain Bacteria; phylum Pseudomonadota; class Alphaproteobacteria; order Pelagibacterales; family Pelagibacteraceae; genus Pelagibacter. The sequence continues at coordinate 22,656 of CACEVB010000007.1, forward strand.
AAATAAAAACGACAGATTAACAATAAAAATAAGAGAATTTAATAAATTTATAAAAGATGATAATCGTGTAGAGAGCTTAATATTGCCAATTGGTGACGGTTTATTTATTTGTAGAAAAAAATAATGTATAGTATACTTGGTTTTTACAAATTCAAAAAATTAACTACCTTAAAATCAAAACAAATAATTTTGGATCGTTTATTTACAGAAAATGATATCAGAGGAACAATTATTATTTCATACGAGGGGTTAAATGGAACTATAAGTTTTAAATCAAACAAATTTAATAACATTATTAAAAGCTTAAAAAAAATATTTAATATAAAAAAATTTGATAACGAAAACCTATCGAAATATAAATTTCAAGCATTTCATAAGGGTAAAATTAAAATTAAAAGTGAATTAGTTCCCCTAGGTATAAAAATTAAAAAAAAAATCTCTGATAATGAATTAACACCAAATGAATGGAATAGATTTATCAAAAGAAAAAATACTATAATAATAGATACTAGAAAAAATTTTGAATTTAAAGTAGGTACATTTAAAGATTCTATTAATCCAGAATTAAATAGTTTCAGAGAATTTCCAAAATATTTTAAAACACTTAATAAAAATCAGGAAATTGGAATGTTTTGCACTGGTGGAATTAGATGTGAAAAGGCTAGTTATTATTTGAGAAAAAAAGGTTTTAAAAATGTTTATCAATTAAAGGGCGGTATAATAAATTACTTGGATAAAATTAATAAAAAAGATAGTAACTGGAAAGGAGATTGCTTCGTTTTTGATAATAGAGTTTCTATTAAACATAGTCTAAAACCGGGTAATCTTAGTATTTGCGCAGGCTGTAGAGAGCCTATTACAAAAAATGATACTAAGTCTAAAAATTTTGAAGAGGGTGTATCATGCCCAAATTGTTTTAATAAATTAACAAATGTGCAGGTAAAAAGATTTAGAATGAGACAAAAACAAATAAAAATTGCAAAGAGAACAGGCAAAAAATATTTTTATCAAAGAGAGAGTTAGTTTGGATTTATTAAAAGATAATATACCTAAATTGGTTCGTAAACTTGCAGTTCCAGCAATGGTAGGAATGCTATTTCAAACATTATACAATATTGTGGATACATTTTATGCTGGCAAAATATCCCCCGAAGCATTGGCAGCATTAAGTAAAGCTTTTCCAATGTATTTTATTATTGTAGCTTCGTCCATTGGTGTCACTGTTGCTGGAACATCTTTAATTGGAAATAGTATCGGGGAGAATAACAAAAAAAATATTCTTAATTATTTTACTCATATAATCTATTTTGCAATTTTAATATCTATTATAATCAGTTTAATAGGTCTAAATTTAACGGATAATTTTTTTTTATTGATGGTAACTACCAGTGAAGTAACAGACCTGGGATTACAATACACTGATATTATATTTAAAGGATCAATATTATTTATTTTAATTGTAGCATTAAATTCTTTTCTACATGCAGAGGGTGATACAAAAACCTACAGAAATTTATTGATACTATCTTTTTTTTTAAATCTAATATTAAATCCAATTTTAATTTTTGGTCTTTTTTTTATCCCAGCACTTGGTGTAAAAGGTATAGCTACCGCAACTATAATTGCCCAGTCAGTAGTTTTTTTAGCAATTCTCTGGAAAGTTTTAAAGAATAAAATAGTAAAAGAGATTACTAAAGATTATTTAAAACCTAAAATATTTTACTTTATAAATATTTTTTTTACATCAATGCCAATCGTCATTTCAATTTTTGCATATTCAATAACAGCAGCAATAGTTATTGCTTATGTAGGTATAACAGGCGAGTATGCGGTAGCAGGCTATGGTGCTGGTACAAGAATAGAGCAAGTCGTGTTATTACCAATTTTAGGAATTAATACAGCAATAATTTCAATTATTTCACAAAATTTTGGAGCAAGAAACCTTAACAGAGTAAAAGAAACATACTTTACCTCTATTAAATATTCATTTTTAATAATGTTAATTTCTGGTTTTTTCTTATTTACATTGTCAAATTTTATAATGAGCTTCTTTTCAAATGACATTGAAGTTATAAAATTTGGATCTAATTATTTAAAAATTTGTGCATTTATTTTACCTGCTTATCCAATTTTTTTTCTTTCAAATGGATTGTTTATGGCAATAAAAAAATCAGAATATGCCATGATATCTAATTTATTTAGAAACGTTTTTAATCCATTTATGGTTTATTTACTTGCAAAATACATAAATGCTAGCTTTGAAACTTTTTTCTGGATTTGGACTATAGTTAATTGGATTTTCTCTGCGATATTTCTTGCTATTATTATTTATTATTTAAAATCTAGATTAGAGAAAACGAGCGCTATCGTTAATCCACAACCATAAATCTTCCGAGAAAGATCTTCTGACAAATAGGTTTAAATCGTTATCATCTTTATTATGGATTATTACATCCACATGATTTACAACAGTTTGAACTACAGAGCCTTTTTTCTTAAAATTTTTAAAATTAAAAGGACAACTTTTTGCGAGTAAGTCAAATATTTTGCTACCTTTTAAATTAATCATTACCCAATGATCAGAAACATTAGTAACGGCTCCTTGGTTTAATTTAGATATTTCATTAAATAAATTATTCTCTAATTCTATTTGATCATTTAATGATTTAGTGTTGTTGTTTGAATATACAAGCCATTCATCAGGGCTTAACCATAACAAACTATAACTTTCATTACCTGATGAAGTATTTGCCTCATTAGGAGGTAAAATTGACAGAATTTTTCCAATTTTAGTTGAAAATTCTCTTTTATTACTTCTTAAATTAATTTTTATAGTCGGCTCAACTTCCACAATCTTCAAATCATTGTATTTTTTTTCTTCTTCAATTGGCGGATTAAAATTAAGCATTTAGTCTCTTATTTTCTTTATCGTAAAACACTGTGTCGGTTATTATTACATTTATATTTTTATTTTCCATCGGCACTATAAGTTTTTTACCTTTAAGTTTTTTTCCACTTTTTACAACTGCAAGGGCTATTGATTTATTTAAATTAGGGCTGAAATAACTAGAAGTGACATGTCCTAACATTTCGATTGGTTTTTCGTTAATATTTTCAACTAATTGTGCTCCTTCTTCTAAAACTTCTTTTGGATCCTCTGTTAAAAGACCAACTAATTGTTTTCTATCTTCTCTAATTGTATCACTTCTGTAAAGTGATCTCTTACCAATAAAATCAAATTTCTTTTTTCCTATAATCCAATCCATTTGTAAATCTGAAGGTGTTAATGTTCCATCAGTATCTTGACCAGTAATTATAAATCCTTTTTCGGCTCTTAAAAGGTGCATAGTCTCTGTACCGTAAGGTGTTAAATTAAATTCTTTTCCAGCTTCCATACATTTAATCCACACATCTTCTGCATAATTTGATTGAATATTTATCTCGTAGCTGTGTTCTCCAGTAAAACTTATTCTCATTATTCTACAATTTACATTACTTATTTTAGTATTTTTGAATGACATATGAGGAAAATTATTGTCTGATAAATCAAGACCTGGAACTATTTTAGTAATAATATTTTTAGAGTTAGGACCACAAATACTGATTGTTGAGTATTGATCGGTTACTGTAGTCAAATAAACATCTAATTCTGGCCATTCTGTTTGTAGGTAATCTTCCAACTTAGATAAAACATTTGCTGCTCCTCCAGTTGTAGTTGTCATTATATAATGATTTTCACCTAGTCTTGTTGTTACACCATCATCGTAAACCATACCGTCCTCATTAAGCATTAATCCATACCTACACCTCCCTATTTCAAGTTTTGACCAAGCATTGGTATAAACTCTATTTAAAAATTCTGAGGCATCAGTTCCCTGGATATCAATTTTTCCTAATGTAGATGCATCCAATATACCAGCACTATCTCTGGCTGCTTTACTTTCTCTTTGAACGGCTTGGTGCATATTTTCACCATCTTTTGGAAAATACCAAGGTCGCTTCCATTGACCTACATTTTCAAATTCAGCATTATTTTTTACATGCCAGTTATGGATTGCTGTTTTTCTTGTTTGGTCAAAAAATTCTCCAACATTTCTTCCTACAATTGCACCAAATGTTAAAGGGGTATAAGGTGGTCTGAAAGTTGTAGTGCCAAGTTCACCCATATTTGTGCCAGTAGTATCTGCGATAATACCTAATGCATGCATATTAGATAATTTTCCTTGATCAGTACCCATTCCAGTAGTTGTATATCTTTTCACATGTTCAATTGATTTAAATCCTTCTCGCAAAGCAAGTTTAACATCTTTAGCAGTAGAATCATTTTGAAAATCTAAAAATGGTTTTGTTTTTCCAATAGGTTTGTCTGAAGGAAGTAGCCAAATATTTCTTTTAGATTTTTCATTTGGACAAATAATTTTAATTCCATCATAGCAAGTATTACTTAAACTTAGAAAACTTTTTAGATTTTCAATAGTATTAATTACGATTTCATTTAATTTAAATTCACCATTGCATGACCCAACACTGATTTGATTTGAAGGCGTTTTATTTTCATCAGGTATAAACACATTATCTTCATTTCTAAATTTTAATTTACCACCGGATTGTGTAAATAAGTGAACCATAGGAGTCCAACCACCTGAAATACCTAAGCAATCACAATTATATTTAGACCTATCTCCCACAACATTATTACCATCATCTGAGAGTTTCATTACTTCAAATGATTTAATTCTCTTATATCCTTGAGTGTCTACTACGGTTGACCCCCATAATACTTTTAACCCCAACTCTAATGCTTCTTTTACAATTAAGGAGTCTGAATTTTTACGAATATCTACAATTACATTTACTTTAACTCCACTTTTATAAAGAGATATTCCAGTTTCATATGCACTGTCATTGTTAGTAAAAAGTGAAATATTTTCTCCAGTTTTAACACCATAATAATCGATATATTTTTTAATTGAGGATGAAAGTATAATTCCTGGTCTATCATTGTTACTAAATATTAATGGTCTTTCAATAGATCCTGATGCTATAATTACTTTTTTAGCTCTGATTTTCCATAATCTTTGTCTTACTTTGCCTTTTCTCTCATTAATACTCAAATGATCAGTTAAATTTTCTCTAGCTAATAAATAATTGTATCCATGAAATGCAGCAAGACTAGTTCTATTCTTGATAACCAAATTTGAATAGTTTTTCAAACTTTCTATTTCATTAGCTAACCATTTATTTGAATTAATATTATTAATTTTATAGGATTCATTTTCTTGATATATTGTTGATCCTCCCAGAAAACTTTTGTCATCGATTAAAATTGTGTCCAAACCTTTTTCAGCAGACAATTTTGCTGACATAATTCCTGAAATACCTCCACCAACAACTAATACATCACAATGTGAATACTGATGATCATAAATATCTGGATCAGATCTTGTGGGTGCTTTACCAAGACCAGCAGAGTGTCTTATAAAATACTCATATTTTTCCCAAAAACCTGCAGGCCACATAAAAGTTTTATAGTAAAATCCAGCAGGAAGGAAAGGGGATAGAAAATTATTTATACCTCCAATGTCGAAATTTACACTTGGCCAACAGTTTTGACTTGATGCATCTAAACCTTCATATAATTCAATTTCAGTTGCTCTAACGTTAGGATCTGTTAATGAAGCATCATTTCCGATTTGTACTATTGCGTTAGGCTCTTCTGAACCGCATGTCATTATTCCTCTTGGACGATGGTATTTGAAACTTCTTCCAACCAAATGAATATTATTAGCTAATAATGCTGATGCCAAAGTATCACCTTTATATCCAAAGAGTTTTTGACCATTAAATTTAAATGAAATTCTTGTTGTTTGATCAATAAAATTATTTTTATTTATTCTTAAATTTTTTGACATAATTATTTAACTGGAGGTTTTTCCCCCATCTTATAAACCGCTTGAATTTTGTCGTTAGATGTATCTCTAACCATATTAAACCACTTTCTACATCCATGAGCATGGTTCCATCTTTCAAACTGTATACCTTTAATGTTTTTCCTCATGAATAGATATTCAGCCCATTGATCGTCACTTAACTCTGTTGGTTGTTTTGGTCTTTCAATATGTGCTTCACCACCGCATGAAAATTCTGTTTGGTCTCTTTCACCGCAATAAGGACAATTAATTATGAACATTAATGTGCTACTGCTGCAGCACCATGTTCATCAACAAGATCTCCACTTACAAATCTGTTTAGATTGAAAGCTGCATTCAATTTATGTGGTTCGTCGTTCGCAATTGTGTAGGCAAATAAATCGCCAGAACCTGGTGTTGCTTTAAATCCTCCAGTACCCCATCCACAATTAAAATATAGACCCTTAATTTGTGTTTTACTAATGATTGGACTTGCGTCAGGACAAATATCAACAATTCCTCCCCATTGTCTCAACATTTTCATTCTACTAAATATTGGATATAATTCTAAAATTGCTCTTAAGGTTTCCTCTACAATATTGTGACTTCCTTTTTGAGTATACGAAATATAAGAGTCAGTACCAGCTCCAATAACTAATTCGCCTTTATCTGATTGACTTACGTAAGCATGTACAGCATTAGACATAACAACCGTGTCAATAATTGGTTTTACAGGTTCTGATACTAAGGCTTGAAGTGGCTTACTTTCTAAAGGCAATCTTATACCAGCCATGTTTGCTATTACACTTGAGTGACCTGCCGCAACTACTCCAATTTTCTTTGATTTAATAAAACCTTTTGTTGTTTCAACTCCCTCTACTTGATCACCATTTCTTTTAATTCCTTTGACTTCACAATTTTGTATAATGTCAACTCCCATGGCATCAGCACCTCTAGCATATCCCCATGCAACTGCATCGTGTCTTGCGGTTCCAGCTCTTTTCTGTAATGTTCCACCTAAAACTGGATATCTTATATTAGGTGAAGTATTAATAATTGGACAAAATTTTTTAACTTCCTCAGTATTTAACCATACCGCATCAATCCCATTTAATCTATTTGCATGCGTTCTTCTTTTTAAATCTCTTACGTCTTGAAGATTGTGTGCAAGGTTCATAACTCCTCTCTGACTAAACATTACATTATAATTAAGTTCTTGAGATAAACCTTCCCAAATTTTTAAAGCATGATCGTAAAGCCCTGCACTAGCATCCCACAAATAATTTGATCTTATAATAGTTGTGTTTCTACCGGTATTTCCTCCACCAATCCATCCTTTTTCCACAACTGCAATATTTGTCAATTTATGCTTTTTTGCTAAATAGTAAGCTGTCGCTAATCCATGGCCACCACCACCAATAATTATTGCATCATATTCTTTTTTTGGTTCTGGATCTCTCCAAGCTCTTTGCCAATTTTCATGTCCACTTAAGGCATTTTTAATAAGCGAAAATATTGAATATTTATTTTTCATATTTTGATCATAAATACTGTATAAATATTGAATATTCAATGGTTTCAAGTTACACATAAACTATGGAAGGATGGGTGAGCTGGTTTAAACCAACAGTTTGCTAAACTGTCGTACGCTATAATGGTGTACCGAGGGTTCGAATCCCTCTCCTTCCGCCATTAATATAAAGGCTCACTTTTAAAGAAATTTTTAACTAAAATAGGTTTTTGTTCTAATATATATCTATATACATTGTAATTTTCTAAAACTCTTTGAACATAATTTCTAGTCTCTTTAAATTTTATTAATTCAATCCAATCTACATAATCTATTTGACCTTTTTGAGGGTTTTTATTTATTCTTTTCCAATATTTAACTCTTGTAGGACCTGCGTTATAAGCTGCTATAGCAAAAGGATAAGCTCCATCATATTCAAGTAATAGACCAGCTATATAATGTGAACCTAGATTTATATTATACTCTGGATCTTTAGTTAATCTAGATTTTGAGTATGTCATATTAGCTTGTTTGGCAACTGTTTTTGCCGTGTAAGTCATCAACTGCATTAAGCCTCTTGCGCCGGCAGAACTATTAGCCGAAGTATCAAATTCACTCTCTTGTCTTATTATTGATAATATAAAGGCAGCTTCAGGAATTTTTCTTTTATTAATATATTTTGGTGTGCTTATAATTGGATAATTGTATTTATTATGAAACCTTTTTTGATATGAAGCAATTTTTGAAACCTGAATAGCAAAATCAAATCTTGATATATCTGTTGCAAGTTTTGCGGCCAATACTTCGCTACCTAACTCAATATTTTCATTTGCAAGAAATCTTAATATATGTTTTGTATACTTATCTTTATTTAATTCATCTAACAAATATACTATTTTTACCAAATCCTTTTTGTAAAAATTTTCTGCTAAATTTTGATCTACTTCCATTAGTTCGTTTAAAACGAAAGGTTTATTTGGGGAAATTTTTAAATGAGACAATTGTCCGTAATATGTGGTTAAAAATTTAGAACTTACATTGTACCATTTATTTGCTTCATTATCGTTTCCTAAAATTTCATATGATCTCCCTAACCAATAAGCACCTCTTGATAAACTTATAGGATATCCCACATTTTCATAAAATTTTGTGAAATGATCGATTGCAAGCAATGGATCATTTAAGAAACTTAATGCAATCCACCCACTCATCCATTCAGCATCAGCAAATTCAGGACCCTCGGTTAATCCATGATTGCTTGCCAATTTATAAGCGGTTGTAAATTTTTTTTTATAAATAAGTGATCTTGCTATTATTGATCTTTCCTTCCACCATTTGTCAGGTCTAACCATATAATCTTTAGTATTTTTAATTTTCATTAAAATTTCTAATGAACTGTCAACTCTTCCTCTTTTACGTCTCCATTTTAATCTATCGTAATTCAAACCAGCATCGTTTTTTAAATGTGTTGGAACATTACTAATTGCATTATCAACACCGTAAGATTTACTCATCAAAAGCTGCCTTGCTGTATATAGTAATTGTTCATCTTTGGGTAAATATCTTAACATTCTCCTAAGATCCCAATATTTATTTTCCCATGCTAAGTAATCAGCTCGCTTAATATAATCATCTTTAGTTAAATATTTTTTATATTTTTTTCTAAAAGATCTTAATTCTATTTTTGAAAGATCTGCAGTGATCCAACCTTTTTTAATCAACTCAACACCTTTATTTGTTTCTCCAACAGAAATATAGCTCTCGCCAAGAATAATTTCTCCAAAACCACTTAAAGGTTTATTTATTTCAAAATATTTAATTATTCTTTTTGGTGACATTATCTTTGTTGATAATTTATGTTCTGAAAGGTATTTTACTCTTCCCATTCTTGGATAATTACCATTTCTTTCAATAAAATTTTTGTAATCAAAAAATGTTGCAGTATTTCCTGTTGTGATCAAGTGTTTCCATTGTATAAAATTATATATTGATTTATTTTTTGCTTTCTTTGCTATTTTTTCAGCCTCACCCCAATTTCTTTTTTCCATAAGTTTTAAAGCCTGTTTCGCATAATTAAAATCCTTTTCGGAAAAATATTTTGATTTTTTTTGTACTACTGCTTTATCTTTCTTAACAACCAAGGGTTTAGATTTTGGTAAAATTATACCATCAACAATTTCTTTTTGGTCTGGTTTTGTTATTAATATATCTTTATCTATCTGTTTTTGTGACGGTTTTTTTAATGGTACTAAAAAATTACTAATTTTATTTTTTTTTAAATTTTCTTTAGCTATATCTGGTTTTTTCTTTGGAATAATTAAGTCTGCTGAAGTCGATGAATAAGGTATAATTAAAAAAATAAGGATTATTAACAATATTTTCTTAAATTTATCTTTCATAAAATATCAAACGATTCTACAAACTATGTTATAAATATTTATGTTTAAAGGATCAAATGTTGCTATTGTTACCCCATTTAAGAATAATAAGCTAGATGAAGAAGCTTACTTAAAACTAATTAATTTTCATTTAGATAACGGAACAAATGGTTTAGTCCCAGCTGGCACAACAGGTGAATCTCCAACTTTAAGTCATGATGAACACGAGAAAGTCATTGAAATTTGCATTAAAGAGTCAAATGGAAAAATTCCTGTAATTGCTGGAACAGGTTCAAATTCAACTGAAGAGGCTGTTGCCTTAACCAAACACGCTGAAAAAGCAGGTGCAGATGGAGTTCTTGTAGTAACCCCATATTACAACAAACCTACACAGGAAGGTTTATATCAACATTATAAAAAAATTAATGATAATACCAATCTACCAATCATAATTTACAATATACCTAGTCGATGTGTAATAGATATGTCCGTTGACACCATGGCAAGATTATTTGAATTAAAAAATATTGCTGGAGTTAAAGATGCCACAGGTGATTTAGATAGATTAGATCAAACTATAAAAAAATTAGGAAATGAATTCATACAACTAACCGGAGAGGATGGTTTAGCTTTAGAATTCAATAGAAGAGGTGGAGTAGGTGTTATTTCTGTTACTGCAAATATTGCACCAAAGTTATGTTCTGATATGCAAAAATTTTCTAAATCAAACTTAGATAATGAATTAAAAGAAGCTCAAAAAATTGATAAAATTTTACAACCTGTACATAAATCACTTTTTATTGAAAGTAATCCCGCTCCTGTTAAGTATGCAGCAAAACTTCTAGGTTTGTGTAGTGACGAAATAAGATTGCCACTAGTGAATATTAAAAAAGATACAGAGGAAGAAGTAAAGAAAGCATTAAAGTCTGCAGAATTGATATAATGAAAAAAAAAACCAAAAATGGTTTAAAAATAATTTCATATAATAGAAAGGCAAATTTCAATTACTTCTTTGCAGATCTAATTGAAGCAGGAATAGTTTTAAAAGGGTCTGAGATAAAATCTGTTAGACTTGGCAAGGTTAATATTGCAGAATCGTATGCAGTAGAAAAGAAAGGAGAGATATATTTAATTAATTCACATATTCCATTATATAAAGCTGCTAGTTACATAAACCATAATCCATATGCAGAAAGAAAATTATTATTTAATAAAAAGGAAATCAATAAACTAATTGGAAGAATGAATGAAGACGGATTCACATTGGTTCCTACCAAAATGTATTTTAAAAAAGGTAGAGCAAAAGTTGAAATTGCAGTAGCTAAAGGAAAAAAAATGCATGATAAAAGACAAACAAAAAAAACTAGAGACTGGAATAGAGAAAAGGCCAGATATTTTAGAAAAAGTAGTTAATATTGCATATTTATCCATAGGGTCTAATTTGGGTGATCGTATCGTAAATATTGAAAAGACAAAAAATTTAATACTATTTAATAGAATAAATATTTTAAAAAGTTCCTCATTTTATGAAACTTCATCTTGGCCAAATACAAAGCTACCCAAGTATTTAAATATTGTCCTTAAAATTAGTACTAGTTTATCCCTTCCAAATCTTTTTTTAAATTTAAAAAATATTGAAAAATTAATTGGAAGAATTCCAGGTCCAAAAAATTCGCCTAGAGTCTGTGATATAGATATAATTGATTATAATCAAAAAAATTATTCACTTAAAATTAAAAATGACTTTTTGATCGTACCTCACTCAAGAATGTCAGTTAGAAATTTTGTATTATTACCACTTTTTGAAATTTGTAATGATTGGAAACATCCAAATACTAGGCAAAAAATAACAGAATTAATGTCAAAATTACCATTAAGTAGCATAACAGGTATTAAAGTTCTGTGATTTAATGGTATAAGTAATAATGCTTAAACCAGATGATTTAATAAATAAAGTAAAATCTTACAATAGGTTTTTAAATCCTGAAACATTATCCAAGGCATATGATTTTGCATTAAAAGCACATGAGAAGCAAAAAAGAGACGAGGGATCACCTTACATAATTCATCCTGTAGCTGTTGCAAGTATATTAACAGAATTAAAATTAGATAGCGCAACAATTGCTACAGGTTTATTGCATGATACAATAGAAGACACTCATGCTACGTACAAAACTATAGAAAAAGAATTTGGTAAAGAAGTTGCTGATTTGGTCGATGGAGTTACTAAAATTTCAGTTTTTGAAAATCAGGCTGCAACAAATTCTAAGGCAGAAAATTTTAGAAAATTAATTCTAGCTACATCAAAAGATATTAGAGTTCTATTAGTTAAACTTGCAGACAGACTTCATAATATGAGAACAATACAATATTTAAATGATAAAGATAAGCAAATAAGAAAAGCTAAGGAAACTATTGAGATATATGCCCCGTTGGCCGACAGAATGGGAATGAATAGAATTAAAGATGAGCTTGAAGACTTATGTTTTGGAGTTTTAAATCCTGAAGCAAGAAAACTTATAAAAGATAGATTAAATAATATCAAAGAAACTAATATGAAAAGTTTCAACAATTTATCAGATGAGTTGAAAAATTTGTTAAATGATAAGAATATCAATTGTAAAATTTATGGAAGAGAAAAAACTACATTTTCATTATGGAAAAAAGTTCAAAAAAAACGTACTTCTCTTGAACAGATTACTGATATAATTGGATTTAGAATTATTTTAGATGACGTGGATGAATGTTATAAAGCTTTAGGAGTTTTTCACAGCAATTGGAATTGTATTCCAGGGCGATTCAAAGATTATATATCATCACCAAAAATCAATAATTATCAATCTCTACATACAGCAGTTATTGGACCAAATAATCGACCAATAGAAATACAATTAAGAACAATGCAAATGCATGAGTATGCTCAGCGTGGAATAGCATCTCATTGGAAATATAAATCTTCCGAAAAATTTAATTCATTAACTTGGAAAGAGTATGATTGGCTTGCTGATCTAGTAGAAATTATTGATAAAAATGAGAATCCTGAGGATTCTTATGAATTTACTAAACTTCAAATGTTCAGAGAAAATGTTTTTTGTTTCACACCAAAAGGATCTGTAATTAAATTACCTAAAGATGCCTCTCCCATAGATTTTGCTTACGCTGTTCATACTAAAATTGGTGATAAAGCAGTTGGATGTGAAATTAATGGCAAAGAAAGTGATATGCAATCACTTTTAAGAAATGGCGATGTTGTCAAAATTATTACTTCAAAAAAAGTATCACCATCACTTCATTGGGTAAGCACTGCAAAAACTGGAAAGGCTAGGGCTGCAATTAGAAGATATTGGCAATATAGAGAAACCAATGGTACAGCTAGAAACAAAAAGTACAACACAACACTTTGGGTATCACTTTATGACAAGCCAGGCGTTCTTGGTGAAATTACAACTCTTATAGGAAGTCAAAATGTTAATATTACAAGTGTAGAAATGGTAGAAAAGACTAAATCTACTATAAATTTTCATTTTAATCTTTTAATAAATGATTTGAAAAACTTTACAAATTTGATTAGTCAGCTAAAACAAAAAGAATATAGTTTTAAAATAATTAGACATAAAAATAGTAAATATGCTTTCTTCAAAAAACTCATTGAAAGTTTTAAGAAAAACTAATGCTTTGTTAGAGGGACATTTCATTTTATCATCTGGATTGCATACAGCCAAATATATTCAATGTGCAAAGTTATTAAGTTTTCCTAACACGGCAAAAAACATATGTATATCGCTATCTAAAAAAATTAAAAAGAAATTTGCAAAAATAGATATAATTCTTGCACCTGCTGTTGGTGGAATAGTTATTGGATACGAGATTGGTAGACTTTTGAATATTGAAACTATTTTTGCAGAACGCGTAAAGGGAAAATTTACTTTAAGAAGAGGATTTAATATTAAAAAAAACTCAAATGTTTTAATATTAGAAGATGTTATTACAACAGGTGGCTCAAGTTTAGAATGTTCAAAACTTATAAAAAAATTGCATGGTAAAATATTAGGTTTTGCTTGTTTAATAGACAGGTCATCAAAAAAAACGTTAAAAATAAAAGGAAGCAAAATTATATCGCAGATTAAAATAAATGTTCCTACATACAGAAAAAAAAATTTGCCTAAATCATTAAAAGAAATTCCTGTTTCATCTCCAGGAAGCAGGTATTTATAATGATAAGATTAGGGGTAAATATAGATCATGTTGCAACGATTAGAAATGCCAGAGGTGAAAACCATCCTGATCCATATAAGGCTGCAGAATTTGCATTAAAAAGTGGAGCAAGCTCTATAACTATTCATTTAAGGGAGGATCGCAGGCATATTAACGATAAAGATCTTAAAAGAATATCTAAAAATAAAAAAATACCTCTTAATCTAGAAATGGCTGCAAATAAAAAAATGTTAAAAATTGCTTTAAATAATAATCCAAACTTTGTTTGTATAGTTCCAGAAAAAAGAAAAGAAATAACAACAGAAGGTGGTTTAAACCTTAAAAAAAATAAAAAAAAAATTTATATAATATTAAATAAACTTAATAAAAAAAAAATTAGAACAAGTTTATTTATTAATCCTAGCATTAATGATATTATGATATCAAAAGAATTAGGTGCAAAATGTGTTGAACTACATACTGGTAAAATATCAAATTTAATAAAAAAAAAATTAAATTATAATGATGAATTAAAAAAGATTAAAAATGCAGTTATATATGCCAATAAGTTAAAAATTGAGGTCCATGCTGGGCACGGTATGGATTATAAAACAACAAGAGTTTTATCTAAATTAAAAGGTATAAGAGAATTTAATATTGGTCATTTTATTATTGGTGAGTCAATTTTTTTTGGACTTAAAAAAACAATAGCTAACATAAAAAAGAATATTAAATAATGTCTACTCTTGGTAATGGTGTCGATATAGTTGAAAATGTTAGAATATTTAAAGCTATTAAAAATAAAAAGTTTATTAAAAGAATATTTTCAAATAAAGAAATTCAATTATCAAAAAAATATTCAAATAAAACAAGATATTATGCAAAAAGATTTGCTGCTAAAGAGGCTTTTTACAAAGCACTTGGAACTGGTCTACGTTATAACTATAGTTTTAAAGATATTACTATAAAAAACGATAAGAACGGAAAGCCAAATATTGAAATTAATGAGAAAATAAAACAAATGATGATTAAAAAATTTAATTTAAAAAAGTTTAAAATTCATCTTTCTTTGGCAGATGAGAATAAACATTCAATAGCATTTGTGATATTAGATAAAATTTAAGATGAATTGGATTATTGATAATCTCAAAACTTTATTTTATGCATTATTAATTGCATTATTAATAAGATCCTTATTTATACAACCATTCTATATACCCTCATCCTCAATGGAGTCTAGTTTGCTTGTTGGTGATAGATTATTTGTAACAAAATATTCGTATGGTTATAGTCGACATTCTTTTCCTTTTAGCCCACCTATATTCGACGATAGGGTTTTTTTTTCAGAGCCAAAAAGGGGAGATGTTATAGTATTTAAAACACCTGCAGATAATAGAACTGATTATATAAAAAGACTCATAGGATTACCTGGAGATAAAATTCTTTTTGTTGATGGAGATATATATATCAATAGTACCGAAGTACTTAAAACAATAATAAAAAAAAATGATGAGTTATATTGTGGACCTTTTAAAATATTTGTAAACGCATTTGAAGAAAAACTGCCAAACGGTAAAATATATGTGTCATCTTACAGAAATGATATAAATTCACAGAATACTAGTGAATTTATAGTCCCTAAAGATCATTACTTCTTTTTGGGAGATAATAGAGACTGTTCTAAAGATAGTAGATTTTTATCAGAAGTTGGATACGTACATAAAAATAATCTTGTTGGTAAAGCACAATTTTTATTTTTCTCATCTGACCCAAGAATAGGAAGTATATTTAATTTTACTAAATGGGATAAGTCATTAAGAATAAAAAGATTTTTTAAAAAAATTATATAATGGAAAAAAAATT
Source organism: uncultured Pelagibacteraceae bacterium (assembly GCA_902562875.1). GTDB lineage: Bacteria > Pseudomonadota > Alphaproteobacteria > Pelagibacterales > Pelagibacteraceae > Pelagibacter. The sequence continues at coordinate 38,510 of CACEVB010000007.1, forward strand.
ATCAAAACTACAAAATAAAATTAAATACAAATTTAAAAATATATCTTTGCTTAAGTATTCGATAACTCATAAAAGTTCTAATTCAATCTATAATTACGAAAAATCTGAATTTTTAGGAGATAGGGTTCTTGGATTAGTTATTTCAAAAAAATTAATAAGTTTATACCCCAATGAAAAAGTAGGTATATTAGATAAAAAATTAGCTTCATTAGTTAATCAAAACACGTGTTATGAAATAGGAAAAAAACTAAAACTTGATGAATATATAATTACTGGTAATAAAAAGAATAAAAATAGCTCAATTCAAAAAAAAATTATTTCTGATACTATAGAGGCTTTAATTGGTGCAATTTATACTGACAGCGGTTTGCTTACTGCAAAAAATTTTATATTAAAACATTGGGATAATTACATTATTAAGTCAAATATCACACAGATAGACTCAAAAACTAGACTTCAAGAGTACTCATTAAAAAAATATAAAGAATTACCTATTTATAAACTAATATCCAATACCGGACCGAGACATAATCCATTATTTAAAGTTGCTGTTAAACTAAAAAACACAAAATTCATTGAAGGACTGGGTAGTTCAAAAAAGAATGCTGAGCAATCAGCAGCAACTAAATTATTTGATATTTATAAAGATGAATTGGCAGGATAAAGGCTATTTATTAAAAATTAATAAATATAATGAAAATTCCTCAGTAGCTGAATTTTATACAGAAAATTTTGGAAAAAAAATAGGAATTTTATTTGGTTCAACATCTAGAAAAATTAAAAATTATTTATTTATAGGAAATAAGTTTCATATTAACTTTAATTCAAAGACAGATAATTCTGTTGGTAGTTTTAAAATAGAAATAGATAAAGTAAATACACCTATTTATTTAGATCATAAGATAAAATTATATTGTATCCTATATTCAATTAATATTATTCAAATTCTGTCTGTTGAAAATCAGAAAAATATAAAAATTTATAAATCTCTAAATGATTTATTTTATCTAATCAAGAATAATTTTAACTTTAAAAATTATATTTTTTGGGAATTGGAAATGCTCAAAAACTTTGGATATGAATTAAATTATAATGACCATTCTAATTTTGTAAAAAAAAACGGAAATAAACTTTATGTATCAAAATCAAACGAAAATAAAATTATACCAAATTTCCTGGTTAATAAAGATATCAAAGAAGTAGATAATAAAGATCTTATATTAGCTTTTGAATTAACATCTGATTTTATTAATAAATCAATTCTTAATGATAATAATTTATCTATTCCTAAGACCAGACATCAGTTATCAAAGTTTTTGATTAATTTATAAATATTTTACAATTCTATCAGCAAAATAGGTTACAATTGCAGTTGCGCCTGCTCTTTTAAAAGACATTAAACTCTCTAAAATAGATTTTTCATCAATAATATTACGTTTTATGCTATTCATTAACATACTATATTCACCTGATACTTGATATGCAATTACTGGCGTACGAAATTTACTTTTTACTAAGCTAATTATATCTAAGTATGGCATACCAGGTTTCACCATTACCATATCTGCTCCTTCTTTAATATCTATTGCAACTTCTCTCAAAGCTTCATTTCTATTTTTATAATCCATTTGATAAGTTTTTTTATCACCCTTAAGTAAACCTTTGGAACCTACAGCATTTCTAAATGGACCGTAAAAACTTGATGCGTATTTTACTGCATATGAAAGTATTTGAACTTCTTCAAAATTATTTTTATCTAAATTTTTTCTTATTAAACCAACTCTTCCATCCATCATATCTGATGGAGCAATTATATCACAGCCCATAGAGGCTTGTAATATAGATTGCTTAATCAATACTTTATTTGTTTCGTCATTTAAGATTTTTTTATTTCTTAAAATACCATCATGACCATGAATTGTATAAGGATCAAGAGCCACGTCACACATTATACCGATTTCATTCTTATATTTTTTTTTTATGTATCTTATCGCTTTGCAGACCAAATTATTTTCATTTAATGCCTCCGATCCTTTCGAGTCTTTTAAAGTTTTTGATGTATATGGAAAAAGTGCAACAGCTGGAATTTTTAATTTGATTGCTTTATTTAGAATCGGATCAAGTTTATCTATAGAAAACCTGTATACGTCTGGCATGTTAAAAATCTCTTGTTTTTTATTTCTTCCATCAACCAAAAAAATAGGCAGAATTAAATCACTTGAGCTTAAATTATGCTCTTCCACTAACCTTCTTATCCAATTTGAATGTCGATTTCTTCTCATTCTCAAATAAGGATATTTTCCAGTGATAATCATTCTCAATAAATTTTTAATATGCGGCAATATTTATATGTATTATAACCATAAATAAAGTATTTATTAAACATGAACAATGTAACATCATTAAACGAAGTAAAAACATTAAAAAAAATAGGCGATTTTCAAAAGCAAGAGTTAATGTTTGACATAAATAAACTCAAGAATGCTTTAAATGAAGTTTTAAAAATAAAGGGATTTGATACAAGTTTAGGTATACCTCATTTTGCTGCAATACCGCTAACACAAATACCTGGTGATCCAGACTCAATAAAAGGAAACAAGGCAAGAGGCGTTTATTGGACTAAACCAGACTCTACAGGTGTTGAGGTTTCAAGAGATATTAAAATTGATGAAGGCATGTACACCGAATTCATAAAAGATTTTGAGCATACATATTTTAAAGAAGTATTTGATAAATTAAAAAAAAATTTTAAATTGGGTAGAGTAAGACTTTTGCTAAAAGAGCCTAGATCAACTTTAAGTTGGCATAGAGATCCAGAACCTCGACTTCACATCCCAATTGAAACTAATCCTGGGTGTTTAATGGTTATTGATAAATCCGCACAACACATGCCCGCGGATGGTGGAGTATGGGTAACCAATAATGTAAAGTATCATAATGCATTCAATGGTGGTGAAGAAAATAGAGTTCATTTAGTTGCATGCGTTCTTGATTATAATTTTAATTAATTTGAAAAAAATTTTTATTTCGTCAGATCATGCTGGATACAATCTTAAAGAGCAAATAATAAAATATCTAAAAATAAAAAAAATAATCTGCGCCGATCTTGGACCGAAATCAAATAAAAATGTAGATTACCCCGATTATGCCCATAAATTAGCAAAAATGGTGAAAAAAAATAAAAATAATGTTGGTATTTTGGTGTGTGGATCTGGCACAGGTATGAGTATTACGGCAAATAAACATAAAAATATAAGAGCAGCCCAATGTTTTAGCCTTAAATCAACAAAATTATCAAGATTGCATAATGATGCAAATGTCATTACACTAGGCTCTAGGTTATTAAATAAAAAAAAAGCTTGTAGTTTTGTAAATCTTTTTTTAAAAACAAAGTTTGAGGGTGGTAGACACCTTCGTAGAATAAGGAGAATTTAAATGTCTAGTGAAGGTAAATATCTAAATCCAGAATATCAAAATTTTTTTGAAAAAAAACTATCTGAAATTGATCCTGAAATTTCAAAAGCGATAGATGATGAACTAACTAGACAACAAAATCACATTGAACTTATTGCATCAGAAAACATTGTTTCGCAAGCTGTTTTAGAGGCGCAAGGATCAGTATTAACAAATAAATATGCAGAAGGATATCCAGGCAAAAGATATTATAATGGATGCGAGCATGTTGATGTAGCTGAAAGTTTAGCCATTGATAGACTTAAAAAATTATTTGATTGCAAATTTGCAAATGCCCAACCCCATTCTGGAGCTCAAGCAAATGGTGCAGTTTTTTTAGCTTTACTTAAACCAGGTGATACTATCATGGGATTAAGTTTAAATTCTGGTGGACATTTGACTCACGGTTCAAAGGCTGCAGTATCAGGAAAATGGTTTAATGCTATAGCTTATGAAGTTGATAAAGAAACAGAATTGTTAGATTACAACGAAATCGAAAGACTTGCTGTTGAGCATAAGCCTAAAATGTTAATTGCAGGAGGAAGTGCATATTCTAGGATTATAGATTTTAAAAAATTCAGGGAAATTGCAGATAAAATTGGAGCTTATTTTATGGTAGACATGGCACATTTTTCTGGTTTGGTTGCGGGCAAAGGCTATCCTAATCCATGCGATCATGCTGATGTTGTTACATCTACAACTCATAAAGTTTTTAGAAGTGCAAGAGGTGGAATAATTTTAACCAACAGAGAAGATTTATCTAAGAAGTTTAATTCAGCCGTATTTCCAGGTTACCAAGGTGGACCATTGATGCATATCATTGCTGCAAAGGCAGTTGGTTTTTTAGAAGCATTAAAACCAGAATTTAGAGAATATATAAGCACAGTTTTAGCCAATGCTAAAATACTTGCTGAAACATTAAAAAATAACGGATTTAAAATTTATTCGGGTGGAACTGACACACATTTAATGCTAGTTGATTTAAGACCATTTGGTGTCAAAGGAAACATTGCATCTGATAGTCTATCAAGAGCAAATATCACTTGTAATAAAAATGGAATTCCGTTTGATACAGAAAGTCCAATGGTAACATCTGGTATAAGATTAGGATCACAAGCAGCAACCACTAGAGGATTTGGTTTAAAAGAGTTTGAGAAGATAGGTGAATTAATAACAAAAACGATTAATGGATTATCTAAAAATCCAGACGATAATACAGCAATTGAAGCCGAAGTAAGAAAAGAAGTTGTTGAATTGTGCTCTAAATTCCCGATTTACAAACACTTAAGATAAATATAAATCTTAGGAATGATTTGTCCTATCTGTAAAAAAGGTGAAACATCGGTTGTTGATTCTAGACCTACAGAGGACGGAACCTCGATTAGAAGAAGAAGACTTTGTGAATGTGGAGAGAGATTTACAACATTTGAACGTGTCCAGTTTAGAGAACTTGTAGTAGTTAAAAAAAGTGGAAGAAAATCTACTTTTGATAGAGATAAACTTTCTAAATCTATTTACATAGCATTAAAAAAAAGACCAATTGATACCGATACAATCGAAAAATTCATAACAAAAATTTCTAGATCTTTAGAGGAGTTAGGGCAAAGTGAAATATCTTCAAACACAGTTGGAACAATGGTAATGGATGGATTGAAAGAATTAGATCCTGTTGCATATGTTAGATTTGCATCAGTTTATAGAAATTTTAGAGAAGAAAAAGATTTTGTCCAATTTGTTGACAAAATAAATGTCATTAAAAGTAAATAAATCAGATAAAAAATATATGAATTTGGCAATATCACTTGCTGAGGAAAGAGTCGGTTTAACCGGTACAAATCCTTCAGTTGGATGTGTAATAGTTAAAAAAAACGAAATAATTTCTGTTGGACAAACAGGTATTGGTGGGGTTCCTCATGCAGAATATAATGCCATTAAAAATTCGTCTCAAAATGTAAAAGATAGTACATTATACGTAACATTAGAGCCTTGTAGTCACTACGGTAAAACACCCCCATGTACAAATATAATTATTAAATCAAAAATTAAAAAAGTAATCTATTCTTTAAATGATATTGATCCAAGATCATCAAATAAATCAAAAGATATATTTAAAAAAAACAATATATTATGTAAAAACATTTTATTAAAAAGAAAAGCATTAGATTTATATAAATCTTATATATACCTTAAAAAAAATAACTTACCATTTATCACTGGTAAAATAGCATGTACAAAAGACTATTTTATAAACACATCTTTAAAATACATATCAAATCAACATAGCTTAAGTTTTTCACATATATTAAGATATAAAAATCAAGGAATATTAATAACATATAAAACAGCAAACCTTGATAATCCAAAATTAAATTGCAGGTTAAATGGTCTGGAAAGTTTCTCTCCATCTAGAATAATCATAGACAAGAATTTAAAAATTAAAAAAAATCTTTATTTGGTAAAAACTGCAAAAAAAATTAAAACATATATTTTTTATAATAAAAAAAATTATAAATTTGATTATCTAAAAAATAAAGGGATAAAGTTGATATATTGTCCTATAGTTAATAACAGATTAGATATTTTTTACTTATTAAAAAAAATAAGAAAGTTAAAAATAGACTATTTACTAGTTGAGGGTGGTAAAATATTAACTTTTGAGTTCCTAAGGCATAAACTATTTAATAATTTTTACTTGATACGAAGTGACCAGTATTCAACCATTAAAAAAAAAAATAATATACATGACGTTTTAAGATTAATAAAAAAAAATAATTTTAATAAATCAAATTATATTAAAACTTACGTGGCTGGTGATAAAATTATTGAATATATTAAGTGATGTTTAATGGGATTATATATAAAACTGGAACTATTATAAAAATAGACAAAAGAAAAAATGGTATAAACCTTTTTTTGAGAACAGAATTAAAACTTTCTAAAAATAACATAGGCATGTCGATATCCTGTGACGGAGTATGTTTGACACTTATTTCATGTAAGAGAGGAATAATTGAATTTTTTCTATCCAAAGAAACATTAAATAGGAGTAAATTTAAAAAAATTAAAAAAGGAGAAAAAATTAATTTAGAGACACCTTTAAAAAAAGGGCAAGACATATCCGGTCATATTTGCCAAGGTCATGTTGATACTACAGCAAAGCTGATAAATAAGATTAATAAAGATAAAGCATACATATTTGAATTTTTGATAGATAACAATTATCAGAAATTACTTGTAGAAAAGGCTTCTATTTCAATAAATGGTGTTTCTCTAACAATTTCTAAAATTTCTGGAAAAAAATTTCAAATATGGATAATTCCACATACATTAAAACTAACAAATTTGTCGAATCTAAAAATTAAAGATATTGTAAATATTGAAATAGATATTTTATCTAAATACGTAAAAAAATATATCAATGAAAAAGAATAATTTTACATCAATATCAAAAATAATCTCAATTGCAAAAAGGGGAGGGATGTATATTTTGGTTGACGATGAAAATAGAGAAAATGAAGGTGATCTTATATTTTGTGCATCTGATGTAAATCCAAAAAAAATTAATTTTATGGCAAAATACGGTCGTGGATTAATTTGTCTTGCATTAAATTCAAATCAAGCCAAAAAACTTAGTTTAAATTATATGTCGCCCATAAATAAATCTAGGCATCAAACAGCTTTTACAGTTTCTATAGAGGCTAAAAAAGGTGTTACAACCGGAATATCAGCGAAAGATAGATCAAGAACAATTAAAGTTGCAACAAACAAAAATGTAAAAAAAAGTCAAATAGTTTCACCTGGTCATGTATTTCCAATTATTTCTAAAGAAGGAGGGGTCCTAGTAAGAGCAGGACACACTGAGGCTTCAGTAGATATTTCACGATTAGCAAAAAAAAATAATTCAGCTGTTATATGTGAAATTTTAAATGAAGATGGATCTATGGCAAAAGGACAAAAATTGTTTGATTTTGCTAAAAGACATAATTTAAAAATAGCAAAGATAGAAGATTTAATTGCTTATAGACTCAAAAAAGAAAAATTAGTTAAACTAAAAAAAATTACCTCAATAAATTTCAAAAAAACTGCTTATAAAATTAGAATTTATGAAAATTTATTAGACGGATCAGAGCATTTTGCTCTTGTAAAAGGCAAAATTAAAAAAGAAACCCTACCAAGGGTTAGAGTTATTTCTTCAAATATAGTACATAATTATTTAATAAATCAGAAAATTCCAACATCTTTCACAAAAACTCTTAATTATTTCAAAAAATTCAATAACTGTGTTTTAGTGTTTATAAATGATACCAATCTAAAATCTGTATCACAGACTTTAAAGGTATATAAAGATAAAAAAAAGAATATAAAATCAGGTAATGATAATTTAATAAGAAATTACGGTATTGGTGCTCAAATAATTAAAGATTTAAAAATAAATAAAATGATACTTGTTTCAAGATCATTAAAAAAGGTCATTGGTTTAGAAGGATATGACTTAAAAATTATACGGCAAGAGATTTTAAAATGAAAAAAAAAATATTAATTGTAGCTTCTAATTTTTATCCAAATATAACAAAATCTTTAATAAATTATGCTACTAAAAATTTAAAAAACGTGAAATATAATATTGTATATGTTCCTGGGATTTTTGAGATACCAGTCGTGATTTCTAAAAATATCAAAAAATATAATGGTTTTATAGCTATAGGATGTGTTATTAAAGGTAAAACCAATCATTTTGAGCTGATATCAAATTCAACTACCGCTGCTATAATGAATTTAACTATTCAATATAAAAAACCAATAGGTAATGGTATTATTTCTTGTTTTAATAAGAGTCAGGCAGTTAATAGACTAGACAAAGGGAAAGATGCCGCTATCGCGGTTACTAAAATTTTGCAAATGTAAAATGGAAATTAAATATAGTCCCAAAAATAATCCTAGAGTAATTATTATACAAAAAATTTATAATAAATTTTATAATAATGATGAAATTTTAAGTTTCCCCAAACATAGATATAAAAAATTTATAAAAGATGTTGTAAATGGAACAATTGAACGTGAAGAATTAATAGACGATGAAATAAGATCTCATTTAAACAAAGATCTTAATTTTAAACGTCAAGATAAAGTTTTTGAGATTATTATCAAAAGTGCAATTTTTGAGTTATTATATAAGCCACATACATCTTCTAAAATAATTATTAAGGAATACTTAAATGCATCAAATTTTTTTATAGATCAATCACAAACAAAATTTTTAAATGCTTTATTAGATAAAATTTCAAAAAAAATAAGAAATTAATGAGAGAAAACGTATTTATCAATAAATATTTATCTAAATTAATAAAAAAAAATTCTGGAGCCAAAAATTTAAATGACGATATATTCTATGATAGAAAAAATAAACTAGCTGTCACAGTTGATACTTATAACGAAGGTATTCATTTTTTAAATTTTAAATATCCAGACCTTATAATTAAAAAAATAATTAGATCATCAATATCTGATCTAATTAGCAAAGGGGTTGTCCCAAAATATTATTTTATATCTGCAAGTTTAAAAAAGAATACTATAAATAAAATTTCTGCTGAAAAAATTATAAAATCATTAGCAATAGAACAAAAAAAATTTAATATAAAAATATCTGGAGGTGACACAACTACTGGAGTTACAAATTCATTTACCATTACTTCTATAGGATTCTCAAATAAAATCATTGAGAGAAATCATGCTAAAATTAACGATGATATATACGTTACAGGGAATATTGGAGATAGCTTTATAGGTTTACAATTGATTAAAAAAAAAATTAAATTAAATAACAAGAAATCTAATTTTTTTTTTAAAAGAAAATATTATGTCCCAGATGTGCCTTTTAATTCCATTAAAATTATTAAAAAATTTGCAAATACCTCAATTGATGTTTCCGATGGTTTAATTGGTGATTTAAATAAATTGATAAATAAACAAAATGTTAATTATATTTTAGATATAAATAAAATTCCAACCTC
>CACEVB010000008.1 GCA_902562875.1 uncultured Pelagibacteraceae bacterium
AACCACGTTATCAGGGGGTGAAGCTCAAAGAATAAAACTTGCAAAAGAATTGTCTAAAAGATCTACTGGACGAACAATGTACATTCTAGACGAGCCAACTACTGGCTTGCATCAGCATGATATTAAAAAATTATTAGAAATACTTCATACATTTGTAGCTATGGGAAACACAGTCGTCGTTATAGAACATAATCTAGATGTAATAAAAACTGCAGATTATCTAATAGACATGGGTCCTGAAGGAGGAGTAAAAGGTGGAAATATAATTGCTGAAGGTAAACCAGAGGAAATAATAAGTATTAAAAATAGTTATACAGGACAATTTTTAAAACCTATGTTAAACGGAAAGATAATGAAAATAGCCTAAATAATTATTTTTCTTCTTTAACTATTGTTTTCTGACTTACATTTAATTTAACAAGAATTGGGCATGCTATATAAATTGATGAATAAGTTCCAAATACAACTCCTAGTATCATAGCCAAAGAAAAACCTTTTAAAATTTCACCTCCAAAAATAAATATAGATAATAAAGCTAACAAAGTTGTTATGGATGTTATTATTGTCCTAGACAAAGTCTCATTAATCGAAATATTAGTTAAATCAAATATTTTGATATCGGCAAATCTTTTTAGATTATCTCTCACTCTATCGTAAATAACAACTGTATCGTTCATAGAATAACCTACAATTGTTAAAATTGCAGCGACAATAGACAAGTTTATCTCTAATGATAAAACGGAAAAAATACCCAATGTTATAATTACATCATGAAAAATTGCGTATATGGCACCAACACTAAATTGCCATTCAAATCTAACCCATATGTAAACTAGCATTGCAAATAAAGATAATCCTATAGCTATAATTCCAGATCTTAATAACTCAGAGCTAACTTTTGGTCCAACATTTTCAACTCTTCGAAAATCTACTGAATTTCCAAAACTTTTTTCGACATTATTCTTTATTTCTTTTATAAAAGTTTTACTATTTAAATTATCCGTTTGAAATTTGATTATAAAATCTATCTCATTTCCAAATGATTTTACTGATACACCCTCAAGACTCATTTTGTTAAATACATCCCTTATATTTGAAATTGATATATTTTTATCGTTAGATCTAATTTCAATTAATGCACCACCTTTAAAATCTACACCATAGTTTAAACCTTTTATTACTAAAAATAATATTGAAATTATAATTAAAACTATAGAAAAAATATTAAAAGATTTTAAAAATTTATTAAAATATATTTCTTTCATTATATTCTAATTTCCTTATTCTTATTTTTTATAATATATAAAGAAGTAAATAATCTTGCTATAAAATATACTGTAAATAATGTTGTTAAAATCCCAACACCTAAAGTGACAGAAAAACCTTTCACTGGACCTGAGCCCATAAAAAATAAAATTACTGCAGCAATTAATGTTGTAATATTAGCATCTAGGATTGTTGTTCTTGATTTTGTATACCCAGAGTCGAATGCAACTAATTTATTTTTTTCAATTTTTATCTCCTCTTTTATTCTCTCGAAAATTAAAACATTTGCATCAACAGCCATACCAACGGTTAATATAATGCCAGCAATACCTGGCAAAGTTAATGTAGCCTCAAAAATTGATAATATGCCAATTAATAAAATTAGATTTGTAATCAAAGCTAAATTTGCTATTAAACCAAATAATTTGTATTTATATATCATAAACATAACGACCAAAATAAAACCAATAATTAGAGAAAGTATACCTGCTTTGATTGAATCTTTTCCAAGGTCAGGTCCAACTGTACGTTCCTCTATTATATTTAAAGGCGCAGGTAGGGCTCCAGATCTTAAAAGTAATGCTAAATCAGTAGCTGTCTGAAACGTAAAATCTCCAGTTATTTGACCTGAACCACCAATAATTGCTTCGCTGATTGTGGGGGCACTAATTATTTTATTATCTAGAATTATTGCTAATTGACGCCCAACACCTTTGCTTGTTGCTTTTCCAAATTTTTTTGATCCTACCCTATCTAAGTTAAATACTACAACAGTTTCATTTGTTTGATTGTTCATACTCGGCTTTGCATCAATCAAATTTTCACCACTTAAAATAATCCTTTTACTTACTGTTTCACTTCGATCAGGATTATCCTCATAAACAAGTTTTTCGTTTCCAAAAGTTTCCTCTATAGACTGTGACACAAACTGGAAGGTTAAATTCGCTGTCTTACCTAAAAGACTTTTTATTCTATCTGGGTCATCTAGACCTGGAAGTTCTACCAATATTCTATCATTTCCCCTTTTCACAATATTAGGCTCATTTGTTCCAAGATCATCAACCCTTCTTCTCACGATTTCAATAGCTTGATCTAAAGTTGCATTTTTGATTAGGACAAGTCCATATTCAGAAAATTTTAAATTAATTTTATTTTCTATATTTGTTATATCAAACTGATGTGATTTAAATTGAGGATAATATGGGTTTATTTCACTCTTATCATCGTCAAAAAACTTTATTACTTTTTCCAAATCGTCATTTGTTTCTAAAACTATAATTTCATCTTTAAGAGAGATATTTGTTATAATAAAATTATTTTCCTTAACAGCTTTTTTAATCTCTATTAACTTTGTTTGTAATTTTTGATTTATAATAGGTTTGTTATCAACTTCTAATAAAAGATAAGATCCACCTTGTAAATCTAAACCAAGATTAATATTTCTTTGAAAATCATTTTCACCAAATTTAAAAAAATTCGAAAATGTAAAAAAGGATATAATTAATGTTAATAAAATAATTGAAATAATTTTAATTTTTGAAAAATATAACATTGTATTAAATGTTATTTGGGTGCATCTACCTTACTAGTAACTAATCCTTGAATACCATTAGTTCTTAGAATTTCTACTTTAACATTATCGGCAATTAAAACTTCAATTTTTTCATTATCAATAATTCTTTCCACTGTACCAATAATGCCTCCGGAAGTTATAACTTTGTCACCTCTTTTAAGTTCATCAACCATTTTTTTGTGTTCTTTTGCTTTTCTTTGTTGAGGTCGAATAAGAAAAAAATAAAATATAACAAAAATTAAAATTAAAGGTATAAATTGTGCAATACTTGGATCCATAATCAGTAAATTCAGTTTTTATTTATACTAATTAAACCCTTAAAACAACTACTAATTGTGGTGTATTTTTTCAATATTATTCATGTAGGGTTTTAAAACTTCTGGAATATTTATTGAGCCGTCAGAGTTTTGATAATTTTCCATTATTGCAATTAAAGTTCTACCAACAGCTAATCCACTTCCATTTAATGTGCCTGGATATAAAATTTCATTTTTTTCATTTTTATATCTAGTTTTCATTCTTGTAGCTTGAAATTGTCCACATGAAGAGCAGCTTGATATTTCCCTATATGTATTTTCTGATGGTATCCATACTTCGATATCATATGTTTTTTCTGCACTAAATCCCATATCTCCACTGCATAATAAAACTTTTCTATATGGTAATTTTAATTTATCTAAAACCATTGATGCACAATTTGTCATTCTATCAAGTTCATCTAAACAATGATCATTTTGAACAATGCTAACTAATTCAACTTTATGAAATTGATGTTGACGTATCATGCCTTTTGTATCCTTCCCATAACTACCTGCTTCCTTTCTAAAACATGGAGTTGAAGCCACTAATCTTATGGGTAGTTCCTTAATGTTAAGAATTTGATCTTTAACCATGTTTGTTAGAATTACTTCAGCAGTTGGAATTAAATATTTCCTATCATTTTCGTCCTCTAATTTCAATTCAAACTGATCATTTTCAAATTTAGGTAATTGACCAGTGCCAAACATTGTATTTGAACTGGCTATATATGGAGGCGAAATTTCAATATACCCATTTTTTTGTGTATGTAAATCAATCATAAAATTTGAAATTGCTCTTTCTAAATAGGCCAACTCTTTTTTAACAAAAACAAATCTTGAACCGGTTGTTTTAGATGCCAAATCGAAATCTAACATTTTAAGATTTTCTCCTAATTCATGATGAGACTGAGGTTTAAAATCAAAATTTCTTATTTCACCCTTAGTTTCAATTACTTTATTTGATTTTTCGTCTCTTCCTATAGGAACGTCAGAATTAGAAATATTCGGTAAAGATGACAAAATAAGATCTAAATCTTGTTTTTTAATTTTTTGTTGATTTGCGAGTTCATTGATTAGATTAGATATTTCTTTCGACTTTTCAAAAAGGGATTTATCATTTTTTTTAGAAATATCTTTTTTTTGTTTTTCTAAACTCTCTTTTTTTTGTATTAATTCACGATTTTCTCTGTCTAATAAAATTATTTTTTCTAACTCTATATTTATATTTCTCTCTAAAATTTTTTTTTTAAATTCATCAAAATTTTGGCGAATATTTTTAATATTATGCATTTTTTTCTTTATTTTTTTCTTCAATTAATTTTACTGAAAAAATAGACAACTCATATAAAATTAATAGTGGTATGGCCAAGCCTATTTGAGTTATTGGATCTGGTGGTGTTAAGACAGCCGCGGTTCCAAATATAATAACAACAACAAATTTTCTTCTCTCTCTCAAAAAATTCGAATCAACTAATCCAATTCTTGCTAATAAACTTAATATAACCGGTAGTTGAAAACTTAATCCAAATGCAAAAATTAATTTCATGATTAATGATAAATACTCATTTACTTTTGCTTCAAGTTGTATTGGTAGATTTGTTATATTACCCGTGCTTTCGAATGATAAAAAGAACTTTATGGCTAATGGCATAATCAAATAATATACAAGCATACCTCCTAAGAGAAATAAAATTGGAGTAATAACTAAATATGGCATAATTGCAGATTTTTCATTTTCATACAAACCTGGAGCAATAAATTTCCATATTTGTATTAAAATAAAAGGACTTGTTAGGAAAAAGGCTGCAAAAAAGGATACTTTTAAATAAGTTAAAAAAGTTTCTTGTAATGCTGTAAAAATTAATCTTCTATCAATCTTATCGTTTTCAACAGCTGATGCATATGGATCAACTAAAAAACCATAAATATAATCAGAAAATAGGTAACAAATAACAAAAAGTACAAATAAACATATTAAAGTATTTATAAGTCTTTTCCTCAATTCGATTAAATGGCTAACAAAACCAGTTTCATTGTTTTCTTTAGACATTTTCATCCTTTTTGTTAGTCAAATCATTACTTTTTTTTACTTTATCGTCTTTATCAATATTTATCTCGCTAACATCAGTGACCTGACTTTGTATGTTATTTACATATCTTTTTATTGACCCAATCCATGATCCAAGTTTTTTAATCATAATTGGAAAATCTTTGGGACCAACAACAATGATCGCAACTGAAACTATAATTAAAATTTCAAACCAGCCTATTTGTGGCATTTGAATTAATCTTTGTTATTGGAGTCTTGATTTTTAGAATCTTGATTTTCAGTTATGTTTTTTGAAGGAGTTTCATCAGTTGGATCTGAAGCCATTCCTTTTTTAAAACTTTTAATACCTTTTGCAACGTCTCCCATTAAACTAGAAATCTTACCTCTTCCAAAAAGTAAAACTATTAAAACTGCTACGATTGCAATTTGCCAAAATCCTATGCTCATAAAGTTTACTTATAGCCTTATTAACGAAATTTTAAAAGAGACTTTTTTATCAAGTATCTTCACTTTTAAGTGTACTATTAAGCATTTCGTCTATATCTGAATAAATATTCTCCTTTTTTTCCTCCTGTTTCTCTTTAAAAAATTTGCCTGTTCCAAATATATTCGACTCTACGCTTGATGTATCAATTAAACCTGCGCTACCTAACTCATCCACTGTAGGTAAGTCAGATAATTTTTGTAAGCTAAAATGATTTAAAAACTCCTCAGTTGTACCATATTGAATTGGTTTACCTGGAACATCCTTTCTACCCATGGGTTTAACCCAATTCAATTCCATTAAAATTTCAAGTGTATTTGTACCAAAAGCCACACCTCTAATTTCCTCTATTTCAGCGCGTGTTACTGGCTGATGATATACTATGATGGCAAGTGTTTCTATGGCAGCTTTTGAAAGTTTTTTTTCGACAGTTTTTTGTTGGGACATTAATAAAGATAAGTTTTCAGCGGTTCTAAATGACCATTTGTTTAATATACAAACCAAATTTATCCCTCTTGAAAAATAATTCTCTTGGAGTTTTTCTAATATTTTTTGAACATTTCCTTTTTTTGAAAGTTTACTTTCAATTGTTCTAACGTCTAAAGGCTCTGGAGAGGCAAATAATATTGCCTCAACTTCTCTTTCAACCTCAGAGATACTCGATGGGAAATTTAGAATATTATTTTTTAATTTTTTCATTTATCTTTAATAAATATATCATCATATAAGTTATTTTGTTTAATGGAAAAATTTCCTTCTTTAACTAGTTCTAATGATGCAGCGAAAATACCGGCTTTTCCGGTTTTTCTCATTGAAGTTTGATCCCTAAAATTTTTCGGTATAAATTCATTAATATTTTTCCAATCTGAAATATTACCAAAAAACCGTTTTAAAGCTCTAATACCATCTTCTGTAGTAAAAACAGGTAATTTTGGGATAGATATTTTTTGAAAATTTTTGGTTGTCATAAAATTTGCGTAAGATTTTAAAATTTCGTAAACTGTTAATGAATATTTTGTATTATATGTTGGTCTAATTGACCCCTTTCCACCTCTTAAAAAAATATCTTTACCTAGCCTTTTTCTTTTTAACATTTGATGGGAAAGTAACCTAATTAATTCAAGTTTTTTTAATTGTAATTTTAATTTTTCCGCTACTTCTAGGGCTTTGAACTCTTCCTCATCGGTTTCAGGTAATAATAATTTGGATTTAAGGTAAGCTAACCATGTGGCCATTACAAGATATTCTGAAGCAATTTCTAAGTTAATATTTTTCTGTTCTGTAATGAAATTATAAAATTGATCTGCTAATTTTGTTATTGATATCTTTTCTAGGTCAACCTTTTGCGACTTTGCTAGATCTAATAAAATATTTAAAGGACCATTAAATATATTGAGATCAACTTTAAAATAATGAGAATCATTCATTTTATTTTTAATTTTAACTTAATTTTCTCATCATTTGTGATGTTTTTTTAAACAAAAAATTACTTAAAAGAGGTGAATTTTCTGCAACTTTTACCATTTGTTTTAATTCGCCGTTACAATGCAAAACTAGATCACATCCAGCATTAAAAGCCATTACAGTATTTTTTTCAATTGAATATTTCAAAGCTTTCATAGAAATATCATCTGATATAATTATATTTTTAAATCCAATTGATCCTCTTATTATTTTTATAATTTTTTTAGAATGTGTGGCGCAATTAATTTTATCAATTTTTTTAAATAATATATGTGCTGTCATCGCCATCATTGATTTTTTTTTTTTAAATGCTCTAAAATCGTTTTTAGACAAATATCTTAAATTTTTATCAACAATAGGAAGAAGCTTATGACTGTCAGATTTAGCCAAACCATGTCCGGGAATATGTTTTATAATTGTAAATATTCCATTATTAAAAAATTTTTTTATTATTTTATCTCCAATTTTCGATGCAATGGTAGGACTCCTTGAAAAAGATCTATTTCCTATGATTTTATGTGAATTAGACCTATATAAATCTAATACAGGAACAGCATTTATATTTATTCCTAGAATTTTTAATAAATATGAAATTTGATTTATATAAACATTTAAGTATGTTTCAAATTTTGATTTGTCTTTTTTAAAAAGTTTACCAAAAAATTTTGAAGAAAAACTAGAGTTATCTATAATATTTTTCAACCTTGAAACATCTCCTCCTTCCTCATCTATTATTATTGGATAATTTGTGTCATTGAAGATTTTTTTAATTTTCTTTACCAGGGATTGTGTTTGTTTAATACTTTTAATATTTCTAGAAAATAATATAATACCCCATGGTTTGTATTTTTTTAAAAAAAATATTTCTTTTTTATTTAATTTGTGCAATTTAATTCCACAAATAAAGGATCTTCGGTTTCTAATTTCTTTTAAGTAATTCCCAAAACTTATATTCATTATCTTTTTCATTATTTAATTCATCCAAAAATTCAATAATATTTTCTGTATTATTATCAAGAATAATTAAACTTTTCTCATTTATAAGAATTTTATCATCTATAGATTTTATCGATAGAAAAGATTTTTTTTTATTTTCGTCTGAGATATAATATCTAGTGCAAAAAAATAAAAAAAAAAATATAAATATAATATAGAATAAAATTTTAATTTCTTTAAGCATTACATTTCTTCGGGTGTTTCAACACCTAAAATATTCATCCCTGATTTAATTACTACAGATATTATATTTAAAAATACTAATTTTTCTAAATTTATACTATTATTTATAATAAATCTTTTACCCTCGTCATTTTTACCAAGATTCCAATAAAAATGAAATTCTGATGCCAACTCATATAGGTATGTCGTAATTCTATGTGGCTCCAATCTTTTACTAGATATTTCTATACATTTAGGCCACTCAGATATTTTTCTTAAAACTTTTATTTCTTGATCCTCAAATTTTAAATTAGTGTCAATTTTGATTTCATCTTTTAAATTTTTATTTAGTTTTCGGTAAACTGAAGAAATTCTAGCATAGCAATACTGAACATAATAAATTGGGTTATCTTTAGATTTATCTTTTACTTTTTCAAAATCAAAATCTAGTTCTACATCACTACTTCTATTTAACATTATGAATCTTGTTGCATCCTTGCCCACTTCGGCAATTAAATCCTCGACTGTTATGTAGTCGCCTTTTCTTTTAGACATTTTAAAAGGCTTGCCATTTTTTATTAATTTAACAAGTTGACTTACTTTACAAATTAATTTTGCTTTATTGTTAGAGAGTGCTTCTACCAGGGAAGTTATTCTTTTTGTATAACCAGTATGATCCGATCCTAATATATTTATTAATTGATCAAAACCTCTTTCAATTTTATTATTGTGATAAGCAGCATCACTTGCAAAATAAGTCCATGAATTGTCAAATTTTTGTAAAGCTCTATCTTTGTCGTCACCAAATTTAGTCGATTTAAAGAGAGTTTGCTCTCTTGTTTTATAATCAATTGATTGTTTTCTTTCAGGTGCTGAAATTGTGCCCTTATATAAAAGGTTTTTTTCATTTAATTTTTTTACAACTTTATCTACCTCGTCATTATTAACTATTGTACTTTCACTTACAAAATTATCGTGTGTAATGCCCATTTTCTTAAGATTTTTTTTAATGATTTTTAGAGACTCACTTACTGAAATTTTAGTAAGTGTCTCAGACACTTTTTCAAAGTTTTCAAATTTTAACTCTGAATTATTATCAATTATATTACTTGAAATTTCTTTTAAATAATTACCCGGATATAAATCAGGATTATCTAAAGGAAATGGTTCTTTAAATAAAATTTCTCTAATTCTTAAATAAATAGATTTTGTAAAAAATAATATTTGGTTACCATAATCGTTTACATAGTATTCTTTTGTCACCTTATGTTTATTAAAAATTAATAAATTTGATAATACGTCTCCTAAAATTGCTCCTCTGCAATGACCAACATGTAATGGTCCAGTAGGATTTGCAGAAACAAACTCAATTAAATAATTATATTTTTTTTCATTTAAATTTACACCATACTCGTTTGGATTTGACAAAATATTTTTTACAAACAATGCCCAGTAATTATTATTTAGTTTTATATTTAAAAAACCAGGTTTAACTATTGTTATTTCACTAATATGTGAATCCTTGTTTAATAATTTTTTTATGACTTCAGCAATATCCAGAGGTGATTTATTATTAATTTTACTTAATACCATGGCAACATTTGTTGATAGGTCACAATTAAATTTTTTAGGTGGAATTTCTACAGTAATTGAATTGAGATTATCTGGCAAAATTAATTTACCTTCTTTTTCTGCATCTTTAATTACTTTACAAATAATCTCAAGATATACTTCAAATATGTTCATTTTATTCTACTATATAAGTTCAAAGCAAATCTATCAGTCATACCTGATATATAATCAGATATTTGTCTATAGTTACTTGATTTGTTATTTTTTATTAAAAAATATTTTTGAGGATTTTTAGATATCTTTTTAAATAAATAACTTAAAACTTTTTTACCTTTATTATTTTTAGTTAATACTTTTTTATTATTATACATATTAAGTCTTAGAAAATTTTTAATCTCTTTTTCAATATTTACAAATTTTTTTGAAAATGACACTAAATTTAATTTAGAATTATAAATGTCTTTTATTGATTTAATTTTATAATGTCTAATATTTTTAATACTATTACTGATTAAGTCTTCAACCATTGAATTTATTGAATCTCTTATTATTTGGAATACTACGATATTAATTTTTTTTCTTTTGAATTTATCTTTGTTTTTTTTATAAATTTCATTAAAAAAAGTAATTTCTCTTAATTCATTTAAACCAAATATATTTGCTGTTATTCCATCCTGTATATCGTGATTATTGTAAGCAATATTATCAGATATAGACGCTATTTGTGCCTCTAAAGATGGATATTTTTTTAAATCAATATTTTTTAATAATCTTTTAAAATTTGTTATGTTGTTGAATTTATCATTACTCCCATATACTGGGCCATTATGCTTAATCAAACCATCCAAAGTATCTATAGTTAAATTTAAACCATTAAAATTTAAATACTTGTTTTCCAAATTCATAACTATTCTTAAAGTTTGTATATTATGATCAAAACCACCATGATTCTTCATACATTCATTTAATATATCCTCGCCTGCATGACCGAATGGTGGATGACCAAGATCATGTGCCAAAGACAAAGTTTCAGCCAAATCATCATTTAAACCAAGATATTTACTAATAGACCTAGCTATTTGAGCAACCTCAATTGAATGTGTCATCCTGGTTCTATAATGATCTCCTATAGTATTTACAAATACTTGTGTTTTATGTTTTAATCTTCTAAATGAACTACTGTGTATTATTCTATCCCTATCTCTTTGGAAATCTGATCTGAGCTTATTTTTAGGTTCGTTATATAGGCGACCTTTGCTTTTAAATAGACCAAGTTTTGAGTATTTTTTCATACTTTAAAAATTCAAATAATTAACTATATTAGTAATAACAGTGTTAAATAATGATTAAAGAAATTAAATTTACCGATAAAGCAATAAAACAAATCAACTTATTGCTGTCTAAAAAGAATAAAGGCTCTTTTTTTAGAATCGCAATCAAAGGTGGCGGTTGCTCAGGCTTTCAGTATGATTTTTCATATGATCTTAAGCCAAATGATGATGATCTAATTGAAAATAATATAATAATTGATCAACAATCTGCAGATATGCTCAAAGGTTCAGAAATTGACTATGTAGAGGAACTTATAGGTGAATCCTTTAAAATTAATAACCCACAAACAAAATCGTCATGCGGTTGTGGGGTTTCTTTCTCTCTTTAATGTTAATCAGCTCGTGGAATGTAAATTCTGTAAGAGCAAGAATAGAAAATATAAAAGAATATCTTAAAAAATTTTCCCCTGATATTGTTTTAATTCAAGAAATCAAAACAGAGGACAAAACTTATCCATATGATGAGATAAAATCCCTAGGTTATGAAAGTTATGTTTTTGGACAAAAAAGTTATAATGGAGTTGCAATTTTATCAAAAGAAAAAGTTAAGAATATAAAAAATGACATTATTAAAGACAAAAATAAACAGTCAAGAATTATCTCTTCTGAACTAATTTACAAAAAAAAAATTATCCATTTAATAAATGTTTATATACCTAACGGTAATCCTGTTGATACAGACAAATATACATATAAAAAAAATTGGTTGGATAATTTTATTAAATTACTCAAAACTAGTTTAAAAAAAAATCAAAATATTATTATTGGTGGAGATTTTAATGTTATTCCCGAAGCAGAGGACGTTTACAACTATAAAAGTTTTGAAGATGATGCACTATATAGATTGGAAATAAGAAAAAAATTTAGAGAAATTTTAAACTTAGGCTTCAGTGATGCTTATAGGTACCTTTATCCAGGCATAGAAGGTTATACATTTTGGGATTATATGAGGGGTGCATGGCAAAAAAATAACGGTATGAGAATTGATCATTTTCTAGTGTCAAATTCTCTAATTAAAAATGTAAAAGATATTAAGATAAATAAATATCCACGTGGCAAAGAGAAACCATCTGACCACACACCTATTGAATTAGAATTGATTTGAAATCTTCTATCCTTTTATACTTCCCGAAGTTAAACCACCAACAAGATATTTTTCAAAATAAATAAATATTAATAATATAGGCAGTGTTACAATTACTGAACCTGCCATTAAGAATTGTCTAGGAGTTTCGGCATCACCTGAGAGATAATTAATAGCCCTAGATAAGGTAAAAGTTTTAGGATTATCTAAAAACATTAAAGAAAAAAGAAATTCGTTCCAAGCAATCATGAAAACATATAATGCAACCGAGGCTATTGCTGGTAGACTTAGTGGTATAATTATTTTTAATATAATACTAAACCAATTATGACCATCTATCAAAGCTGCATCCTCAATTTCTTTAGGGATACTTTTAAAGTATCCTTGAAGCATATAAATAGCCACTGGAAGTGTTGTTGCTGTATATACTATTAATAACCCACTGATTGAATTTCTTAGTCCTAATTGACTAAAAATTGTATAAAGCGGAATTACAAGAACAATAGCTGGAAACATATATATAATTAATATTGATGTTGAAAGAAAAGTTTTACCAAAAAAATTTAATCTCGCTACAGCATAGGCAGCAGGTATAGCAAATAAAAGTGTAATTGCGACCGTACCAACAGAAACTATAGTACTTGTTAATATATATCTACTAAAGTTGTAAGTTTTAAACACAACAATATATGATTTAAAAAATTCTTTAAAATCTTTTGTAAAATCTAAACTAAAATCTAAAGGGTTCATAAGTAATGAAGCTTGAGTTTTAAAGCTAGTCACTAACATTATGTAAAAAGGAAATAATATGACTAAAGAAAAGAAAACTATTCCAAATAAAGTAATATATTTAAAAGTTACTTTTTCTATAACATGAGGCTGGTTTAGATATTTAAGGTCATAGTTACGAATATTATTTAAAAAAAGAAAATAAATTGAAAATATTCCAAAATAAAACCAAAGGGGTGTAGCATTATTAATTACATAAAAAACATAAGTAAATACTAAAGATAAACCTAAATTTTTAATTAATAGATTAATTTTATTTCCAAATAAAATAGATAATAAAGATAGACTTAATCCTAAGATTAAATTTGTCTCTAAAGTGATATTTGTCAATTCTAACCCTTGTAATACTGATAATATTATCCAAACCAGCTTTAATGTTAAAAGATACAGTGTAGAAATTATTAAATAAATTAAAGTTGATTTATAATTCATTTGCTTTTTTCCCTATCAATTTAAAATATGAAATCATAAAAATAATTAAGATCAAAACTATAACCATTGAAACTGCTGAGCCCATTCCTATATTTGAAATTGCAAAACCCTGCTCATAAACATTTATTGGAAGTGTCCTGGTTCCTGAGGCTCCACCAGTTAATAAGAAAATGTCTTCAAATTTATTAAAATTCCAAATAAATCTTATCATGAACAATATTGATATAATCGCCGTAATTTGAGGAAGGGTAATATTAAAAAATTTATTAAGTGGACCTGCCCCATCTACATCAGCTGCCTCATAAAGATCTTTCGGTATTGCTTGTAATCTTGCAAGAACAAAAAGGAAAGCTAATGGGAAATATCTCCATATTTCAAAGAATATTACAGTTGTTAGTGCCAATCTTAACTTTAAATCAATTCCTAAAAATTGAAATGTTAAATATTTTTGACCTAATAAATTTATTGGTTGATCTAAAATTTGAAATTTAATAAGAATTGCATTCAAAGTTCCACTGTTTGGATCTAGTAATAAAGTCCATGTATAAGCTAATGCTACCACAGGGCCTACGTAAGGAAAAAGTAAAATACTTCTCATAAAAGTTCTACCGCTGAATTTTTGGTTGACTAATTGTGCAGCTAAAACACCAAAAATGATTGCACCTAATGTACCAAAAAATGTAAAATAAAATGTGGTTAATAATAGATCTTTAAAATCATTTTTGAAAAAAACTTTTTTAAAATTGTTTAAAGTAAAGTTGGTTGTAAGTAATATATTATCAGCTTTACCAGATAACTTTGGTTTTTTTGATTTTAAAGATTTTTTATCAATTGAGTTACCATTAACATTATAAATGATAAACTCTAAATTTTCTCTATATTTAGCCTTCCATTCACCAAATGAACAGAGGAGAGTTCTAGATTTAAAGTTGCATCTAGGATCGATATTAATAAATTCTATGTTTGCTGGTAGTTTATCCTTTAATTTAACATCGGTTATATTCTCGAGTAATGAACTATTTCTTAATTTATAAACAATTACTAATTTTGTTGGATCCTCTGGGATTGATTTTATAATTTTTTTGGCCCTTGGTTCGGGTATTCTTATATCTTTTAATTCAACTTCCTTAAAACTTATCCAAATATTTGCAAAAATTGGAAAAAGGATAATAGAAAATACAAGTAGTATCGCTGGCAAAATTAATGCGTACGCGGTCCTTTTTTCTATTTTTGATAATTTGTCAGCCATGCAAAAGCGGATAATATATTATTATCCGCTTTTAAAACATATTTATTTAAAATTTAGCTAGTTCTGCATTAATTTTATCAACTGCCTCGTCTACTGTAATTTGATCATCAATATATTCTCTTGTAATTCTGTTTAAGAATTGTGCATTGATAATTTTTGAGGCTCTTGATAGTTCACCTTCTTTAACACCCCATCTATTAGCTGTATCTAGACCTGCAACGATATTATTAATAACATCACCTGAATAAAGCTCAGTTAATGGTTTCTTTCTATCAACACCTACGGGCAGTTTGCTCCAAGCATTTGTGTATGCGTTAGGATCATTCTTATTTCCTCTTCTAACAGGAAATTTTCCTTCAGGGGCAATACCAAGTGTTGCTGTATAACCTTCGTTCATTGAATACTCAATAAATTTTTTAGCTTCATCTGTGTCCGCATCTGCAGTAATTCCCATATATCTTACATCAGCCCAAGCAGCACCTTTTCTGTTATTAGGACCGCTAAAATTAGTAATGAAACCAGTCTTAGATGCTAATTCAGAAGAAGTAGGATCACTATTTATTGTTGGAGGTGCTGAGTCTCTTAATCCTGCAAGCTCGTCCATTATAAATGGAGACCAAATTATCATTGGTGTTTTTCCTGCAAAATATAATTCCCTAGATTGTTTCCAGAAAAGTTCTCCTGGGGGGCTAGCCTTAGCTATAACTTTATAAAACTCTAATGAATTCTTTAAAGCTTTCCCTTGTTTTTTAGTTCCACCCTTTTTAACAAAATTTACTCCATTTGCTAAAAGAACATGTTCTAAAACTTGGCTCATAAAGTTTTCATCTGTTTTTGTTGCAGCAACAAAACCAAACATATCTGAACCTGAAAGAACATCTATAGCTTTTTCAATATTTTTATAAGAAGTTGGTGGCTCTAATCCATTTTTTTCAAAAAGATCTTTTCTATATACTACCATTTGGGTCCAACCATCAACTGGAACAGCAGCAATCTTTCCACCTTTTTTAGCCATGTTTAATGGTCCTGGAGCAAAAGTTTTTTTACCTAATTGCTTTACTACATCATTATTAGCATTTACATCAAGTATACCAGCTTCCGCCCACGGTAAGACGTACTGAAGTGTGTGATATATTACATCAGGAAGATCTCCAGCTGCAGCTGCGGCTGTAGCTCTTTTTCCTAAGTCTTTTTCTTCCACAGGAATAACCTCAACACTTATACCTGTTTTAGACTCAAAATCTTTTGCCATATCTTGTTGTTTAGCCATTCTCGCAGGCTGAACTTCTGTAGTCCAAAAAGTAATTCCTGAAATACTAGAGCTTGCAAAAAATAGTGAGGCAAAAATATAAATAATTATTTTTTTCATTGGTAATGTCTCCTTATTAACTAATTTTTAAAAAATGTATCAAAAAGAAAAAGAATAAAGAACCCTTTAATTATCCCTTTAAATTATATGTTTTATAACGATGGTTTTTATAATGATTATAAAATAGAAATTATACATTAAATTTCTTTTTTATGGCGAAGATAAAATTTATAAATGTAGAAAAATCATTTGGCAAAAACAAAGTTATTAAAAAATTTAATTTAGAAATAAACGATGGTGAATTTACTGTTTTAGTGGGACCTTCTGGATGTGGAAAGTCTACCCTTTTAAGAATGATTTCAGGCCTAGAGAAAATAGATAAAGGCACAATACTTTTAAATAAAAACATTATTAATGATTTGTTGCCCTCAAAAAGAGATATGGCAATGGTGTTTCAGTCTTATGCTTTATACCCACATATGAATGTTTATGAAAACATGTCATTTGGATTAAAAATGGAAAAAATATCCAAAAACAATATTCAAAAGAAAGTAAATCAAGCAGCAAAGATACTAAAAATAAAACATCTTTTGGATAGAAAACCGGGACAGTTATCTGGTGGTCAAAGACAAAGGGTTGCTATAGGAAGAGCAATTTCTAGAAATCCAAAAATATTTTTATTTGATGAACCTTTATCAAATTTAGATGCAGCATTGAGATCAGAGATGAGAGTTGAAATTTCTAAATTACATAAAAAAATAAAAACCAATATGATTTATGTTACTCATGACCAGGTAGAGGCCATGACTTTGGCAGATAAAATGGTTATTTTAAATGAAGGTAGAATTGAGCAGGTAGGATCTCCAGATGAGATATATAACTTTCCTAATAACTTATTTGTTGCAGAATTTATTGGAACACCAAAGATGAATATTATCAAAATTAATAAATCTAATATTATAAACAATAATACTTTAAGAATTTTTGAAAAAGAATATGAGTTTAAAAATTATAAATTTAGCAATGAAATATATTTAGGAATTAGACCAGAACATATACATCCTAATCATAAACAAGAAATACAGTTTAATATAAATATTGATCTTATAGAGAATTTGGGCTCTGACAAAATTATTTACGGTTTATTCAAAGATAACGAAATAAGAATAAGGACATCAGAATACCTTCCTCAAAACAATACAAGTTTTTCTTTCAATAAAGACAAAATCGTATTTTTCGATAACAAAAAAATAAAATTTAACTAATAATTTTATTTCTATGAACAATCCTTTAACGAGTTAGACATATCTTTAATTAAATCAAAATACATACTCTTTCCTTTATCAATATTTGCACCCAAAGGATCAAGAACTCCTGTTTTTACTCCTGTATCACTAGCAATAGAATTTATTATATTTGGATTAAATTGAGGCTCTGAAAAAATACATTTGGCTTTTTCATGCTCTATAACTTCTCTTATCTCAGATAATTGTTCTGCACCAGGCATTACATCTGGATTTACAGTTAACGCTCCTATCACACTTAAACCAAATCTCTTTTCAAAGTATTGATATGCATCATGAAATACAACAAAACTTGCATCTTTATTAATTTCATTTTTAACCTCTTTAATAAGACCATCTAAATCCTTTATAACTTTTTTAGAGTTAGCTTTATATATAGATGCATTATCCTTATCAATTTTGCTTAGTTGATTAGTAATTTTTTTTACTATAACTTTTGCGTTTGCAGGATCTAACCATATATGAGGGTCAAATGATCCATGGCCATGACCATGATCGTCGTGCCCATGATCATCGTGATCATCTTCCTTTTTAGCTTTCTCATCATGACCGTGATCATCATGACCTTCGAAGATATTTTTTTCTCTAAATTTTAATTTTTTTAATCCACTTTGATCTAATAATTCAAATACAACAGCGTCTTTTGGGATACTTTTAAGTGCAGTAGGTAAAAAACTCTCTAGGTCATCACCAATCCATATAACTAAGTCAGCATTTTGTAACATTTTAGCGTGAGATGGTTTAATTTGAAAATTATGAGGTGATGCAACACCATCAATAATTAGTTCAGGCTCCCCTACTCCTTCCATAATATAGCTTGTTAACGAGTGTAAGGGTTTAATAGATGTTACAACACTAATCTCAGCCTTTAATGGGGTTAAAACAAGAAATAATGCAGCTGTTAAAGTAAAAATAGTTGATTTGAATATTTTTTTCATATGATATCTTCCTATAAATTGTTATAATATAACAATGTTATAATATAACATATTAAAAAGGCAAGAAAATATTATGGAAAATAAAAATAATTTACTAGTCAAAATGGAGAATGCTGGTGTTTATTTAAATAATAAATGGCTTGTAAAAGATGTAACTTTAAACATAGAAAAAGGTAAAATAATTACATTGATAGGTCCAAATGGTTCCGGAAAAACAACAACAGCAAAAATAGCTCTTGGTTTATATAAAAATATCAGCGGTAAAGTTGAAAAATACACAAAAAAAATTGCATATGTTCCTCAAAAAATCTCTATTGATTGGACTTTGCCTATCAGAGTATTTGATTTTATGAATTTAACATCAGATTTACAAAATAATGAAACTAATGAAGCATTAGAAATTACAGGTGCAAAACATTTAATAAATAATGATTTAAAAAGTTTATCTGGTGGAGAATTTCAAAGAGTTTTGATGGCCAGAGCTATAGCAAAAAAACCAGATTTATTAGTTTTAGATGAGCCTGTTCAAGGAGTAGATTTTACAGGAGAGATTGAACTTTACGAATTAATTAAAAAAATATCTGAAACTTTGAAATGTGGGATTTTACTGATATCTCATAATTTACACGTTGTTATGTCCAAAACAGACCATGTAGTATGCCTTAACGGTCATGTCTGCTGTTCGGGTACACCAATCTCTGTAGCAAATAATAAAAAATATCAAGAATTATTTGGTGAAGATGTTTCAAAAATATTATCTATTTACGAGCATAAGCACGACCATAAACATGGTGTAGATGGATCAGTAGAGGAAAATTAAAAATGTTTGATGATTTTTTTATAAGAGCATTATTTGTGGGTATTGGTATGGCTCTAGTTACTGGACCTTTAGGTTGTTTTGTTGTTTGGAGAAGATTATCGTTTTTTGGAGATACTTTAGCTCACTCGGCTTTGCTAGGAGTTACTATAGCTTATACCATGGAAATTAATATAGCATTATCTGTTTTTATAATCTCATCAGTCGTTGCTTTAATTTTACTAAAATTAGAGAAAACAACTAATTTACCTACTGATGCATTATTAGGACTACTAGCCCACTCTTCTCTTGCTGTTGGATTGGTAGTTATTGGATTAATAGCAACAATAAGATTTGATTTAATGGGTTTATTATTTGGAGATATTTTAGCTGTAAATGTAAATGATATTATAATTGTATGGTTTGGTGGTGCATTAATTTTATTGGTTTTAAAATTAATATATAAACCGCTTTTTGCATCAACGGTTAATTACGAGCTTGCAGAAGCAGAAGGAATGAAACCAGAGAAAGTGAAAGCAATATTTACATTGCTACTTGCAGCAATTATTGCGATTTCGATTAAAATGGTTGGATTATTATTAATAACTGGAATGCTTATTTTGCCTGCTGCAATTGCTAGAAATATATCTTCAAACCCTAAAAGCATGGTTATATTTTCAGTTATTGCAGGTTTGATGTCTGTATTAATAGGTTTATTCAGTTCATTAGAAATAAATACACCTTCAGGCCCATCTATTATAACTGCTGGTTTAATATTGTTTGTTTTATCATTAATTAAAATTAAAAGGAGTTCTCAATTGAAAAGCTAACTTTTCATTGATAAAAGAAATTATGGCTCAAAAGCAAGGATATTTATCAAAAAATCAAAAAATAGTTTTGGATTATATTGAAAAAGCAAATCAGCCCTTAAAAGCATATTCAATTCTATTTAATGTTCAAAAAAAAGGTCTTAAGGCTCCACCTCAAGTCTATAGAGCTTTAGATAGACTAGTTGAAATAGGTAAAGTACATAAAATTGAGAGTAAAAATGCTTTTGTTGCTTGTAAAAACTCTAATTGCACAATTTCTAATGCTACAGCCTTTTCTATCTGCGATGGTTGTGAAAAAGTTACTGAAATAAGTAACCCTAAATTATCTAAATATCTATCTGGTTTTCAGGACAATTCAGGTATGAAGTATAATAAATACAATCTTGAGTTCTTTGGATTATGTAAAAAGTGTAGATAAGTTATTATCTAAAATCAAAATAAAACAAGCTGAAAGGAAAACGTATGTTTATTAAGAAGTATCTTAAATGGATAAGCACATTTCTAGTTTTAGTTGGTATTCTATTAACAAACCTAAATATATATCCTTTAAATATATACTTTCACGGATTAGGTGTTGTTGGATGGACTATCGCTGGATTCATTAGCAAAGATAAAGCGATACTAACTAACTTTGGACTACAAATACCATTGTTCTTAATAGGAATTTATAAGATTATTATATAGTGGAAAATATATTGTTTGTTTGTACAGGAAACTCTGCAAGAAGTATCATTGCTGAATCTATAGTTAATAATAAATATAACGATAAATTTAAAGCTTACAGTGCTGGTAGTAACCCTTCTGGCGAAATTAATAAAGATATAAAACGTTATTTAAACAATAAAGGATTTAATCTTCAAGACTACTCGTCTAAAAATTTTAGTATGTTTATTGATGGAGAAATAAAAATTGATCATGTTATTACTGTATGTAATAATGCTAAAAATGAGCTGTGCCCTATTTGGCCTAAGAAAAATCAAATCATTCATTGGAATATTGAAGACCCAGTAACAAAACTTAATAACATAAATGAGGATGAAAAATTTCAGATAATTACTGATACTTTTAATAATATTGATAAAAGAATTAAAAATTGGATTCTAAATGAAAAATAATAACAGAATATTTCTAGGTGAATTTATTGGAAGTAGCTTTTTAGTAATGGTTATTGTTGGGTCTGGAATAATGGCTGAAAATCTAACAAATGATAATGCTTTGAGATTAACAGCTAATACACTCGCAACTGGTGCTGGCCTATTCGTCTTAATAACTGCTTTTGCAAATATTTCAGGTGCACATTTTAATCCTTTTGTGAGTTTATCAATGTTTTTAAGAAAAAAAATCAATGGAAAACTTCTGATCATTTATATTCCTGCCCAAATACTTGGTTGTTTGGTTGGTGTTATGTTGGCTAATGTTTTTTTTGAACACGATATTCTTGAGTTATCGACAAAAAATAGAGATGGCTTACATATTTTCTTATCTGAAATAATTGCTACTTTTGGTTTAATTTTTATTATTTTTGCTACTCAAAAAGATGGCAAAATAATAATAGCTGCTAGTGTTGCAACATATATTATGGCTGGTTATTGGTTCACATCATCAACATCTTTTGCAAATCCAGCTGTTTCAATAGCTAGAACTTTTACTGATTCTTTTACGGGAATTAATTATTTGAATACGCCTACATATATTTTAGCTGAATTTTTAGGGGCTCTAATAGCTGTATATTTTATTAAAAAATTAATTAAATAAATACAACTTTTTTTAGAATAAAAAAATATTTTAAAGTAGACATCAGTACTTAATAGTTTATTAGTTGACGAATCTCCACCTAGATTCTGATATTAATTTATTCTTTAATAGTATTTTTTTTATTATCACATTACATAGATCTTAAGTCATGAATCGATAGGAACCGAAAACAATAATATAAGGGAGAAAAAAATGAATATGACTTTAATTTACACGGTTATAGGCTTTGCCCTTGCCGGTTATAGCGTAATCGCTAACGACTCAATTCAAACACTAGGTACATTTATTGCCTCAAAAAAGAAGTGGTTTAAATGGTATACACTTGCAGGATCTGCATCAGCTGTAATGATTATTGCGTTAGCATGGGGATGGTATTCGTATGATGGTGATATATCTTATGGAAGATTAACTAGAATACCTTATCAAGAAATTCAATGGTATCACGCAGTAGCGCCTGCAATACTATTATTATTAACTAGAATTGGAATACCAGTTTCAACTACCTTTTTAGTTCTTTCAGCATTTGCCTCAACGGTTGTGCTTGAAAAAATGCTTATGAAAAGCGTTGTTGGTTATGGTTTAGCTGCAATGGTTGCTTACATCGCCTGGATAGGTGTTTCTAAATTCATTAATGAAAAATTTGATGAAGTAGACGAAAAATGGGTAGGCTTCTGGAGAAATGCTGTTTGGATCTCTTCAGGTTGGTTATGGTGGGTTTGGTTATCTCACGACGTGGCTAATATTGCAGTATATCTTCCTAGACAATTAGACTTAACATTACTCTTAATTGTAATGGGTTACTTTACAGCTCTATTATTTTATATTTTCTACATTCAAGGTGGACCAATTCAAAAAGTCGTTCTTGAAAAAACAGGAACAAGATACGCAAGATCAGCAACAATTATTAATGTAATTTATGCTGGTGTCTTATTCTACTTTAAAGAACTAAACGATTTACCTATGTCTACAACATGGGTTTTTGTTGGTTTATTATGTGGAAGAGAACTTGCTATAGCTAGCATGAACAAAGAATATAAGTTAGGTTACGTCTTTCCATTAATTGGAAAAGATTTCCTAAAAATGGTATTCGGCTTAACTGTTTCAGTAGGTATAGTGCTTGCAATACACTATGTAATAATACCAAACAATTGGTTTTAAATATATTTTTGTGGTCGTATTAATTATTTAATACGGCCATATATTTCTTGATACCTAGCTATATCAATTTCTTTTTTTTTTAAAAGAAAAAATAACAAAACAGCTATTATGATTAACAAAACAAATGTTAAAAGTTCCATATAAAATTATCTCATTCAAATGTTACAGATTTGTTAAAATATCTAAGAACTTACTTTTCCTAGATAATTTACTAGAATAACACCTATAATTATTAAGATTATACCAATAGTTCCATAAATATTAGGCAATTGATTATATTTTAAAATACCAAATATCGTTACTGCTGTAATTGTTATTCCTCCATATGTTGCATAAGTAAAACCTACTGGAATTATATTCATTGCTTTAGATAAGCAAAATAGACATAAAATAATTGAGATCACACAAAAAATAGTTGGATAAATATTTGTAAAGCCATTAGTGGTTTTTAAAAAACCATTAGCAGCAATTCCTAAAATAATTGCTAGAAATAAAAAAATATACCCCGAAATTAAATTCATGATTTAACCTACTCTTCCATATATGTCTTGGTATCTTACAATATCAGTTTCTTTTAGAATAGATCCCTTTTGAATTTCTAAAATTTTTACATTAATTTTAAATGGATTTTCTATTCTATGAATAGCACCCTTTGGGATATATATAGATTGATTTACAGATTTTGATAATTTTTTCTTATTTAATGTAATTAAAGGTTTACCTTGGGTAATTAACCAGTGCTCAGATCGATGATGATGTTTTTGTAGACTTAATATACCTTTTGATTTTACATTTAATTCTTTAACTAAGAAATTTTTACCTCTGAATAAGTTGGTATAACTACCCCATGGTCTATAAAAAACATTCTTTTTTTTGAAATATTTTGATTTATTTTTATTAAAGATTTTTGAAATTTCTTTCCAACTTCCTAGATCAGACCAAGGAATATCCAATTTTATAGCATTAATGTTTTTTGATTTTTCAAGGATTGCATAATCAAAAGATTTTTCAACTGACTTAATAAATGCCGATTTGTTTAAATAATAAGTATTATTTTTGTATTTTGATTTATTTACTGATAGTAAGCAGCTCTTATAAGTTTTTGGTTGGTATTTTTTAAAATTATTAATTATCGAGTCTTTCCTTAAAAAAAACATACCTGAATTCCAGTAACCTTTTTTCTTTATGACCAGTTTAGCTTTTAAAATATTAGGTTTTTCAATAAACTTTGAAACTTTATTAATATTTTTAATCTTTTTTGTTAAAAAGTAACCATATTCGCTTGATGGATTGGTAGGTTTAATCCCAAATATAAATATATTTTTATCGTCTAGATTTTTAATATTGTTCTTAATTGATCTATTAAAAGTACTTGTTTTTTCAATTAAATGATCTGCAGCAAAATACATTAGAGATTGTTTTAATGGAATATCTTTAATCAATGCAGAAGAAAGTATTGCTGGTGCTGTATTCTTTTTAGCTGGCTCAAGCACAATTTTAAATTTCTTTATTTTAGCATTTTTTAAAGATCTTCTTACTTGTGATAAATATTTGTTATTAGTGCTTATGATGGGATAATCGAAGATCGGGTTTTTAATCCTTTCTAATGTTTTTTCCATCAGGTTCCATCCTCCAAAGTCAATAAACTGCTTTGGTTGATGGTGTTTTTTATCTTCCCACAGTCGAGTGCCTGCTCCACCACACAAAATAACTGGTCTAATTTTCATTAAATATCAGCGTAAACTTTTACTTCGTTTTTTGCTCCTGGATGTGTTGGTGCTCCTAGATATGCAGGTCCAACAGTTTGTGCATATTTCCAAAGAGTTCCATTACCAAAGTTAATTTTCTTTGGTTTCCATTTTTTCTTTCTTTTCGATAGTTCTTTTTTTGATAATCTTACGTTAATAGTTCCTTTTTTAGCATCTATATCAATTACATCACCATTACGTAAAAGTGCTATTGGACCGCCTATAGAAGCCTCAGGACCTACATGACCGATACAAAAGCCCCTAGTAGCACCAGAAAACCTTCCGTCAGTTATAAGTGCAACTTTTTCACCTTTTCCTTGGCCGTAAATAGCTCCAGTTGTTTGTAGCATTTCTCTCATACCTGGTCCACCTCTTGGTCCTTCGTATCTAATAATTATGATGTCTCCATCTTTGTATTGTTTTTTTTGAACAGCTTTAAATGCAGCTTCCTCAGTATCAAAACATCTTGCTCTTCCTGTAAATTGTAATTTTTTAAGACCTGCAACTTTAACAATTGCACCTTCGGGTGCTAAGTTTCCTTTTAATCCAACTACACCTCCATCTGGAGATAATGGATTATTATGTTTTCTCATTACTCTTTGTTTTAAATTAAATTTAACTTTTTTTAAATTTTCTCTCATTGTTTTGCCAGTTACGGTTAAACAATCTCCATGTATGTATCCACCATCCATTAAAGTTTTTAATAACATTGGAACTCCTCCTGCTTGCCACATATCTTTTGCAACATATCTTCCACCTGGTTTAAGATCAGCAAGATAAGGAGTTTTTTTAAAAATTTTTGCAACATCCATTAAATCAAATTTAATACCAACTTCATTTGCAATCGCTGGTAAATGTAAAGCTGCATTTGTTGAACCGCCTGTTGCTGCAACTATTGTAGCTGCATTTTCTAAAGCTTTTCTTGTAACTATATCTCTAGGTCTGATATTTTTCTTAAGCAAATTCATTACAGCTTTTCCACTTAACATTGCATACTTATCTCTTTGCTCATAAGGAGCTGGTGTTCCAGCAGAATAAGGTAATGCAAGTCCAATTGCTTCTGAAACACATGCCATAGTATTTGCTGTAAATTGTCCACCACAGGCTCCTGAACTTGGACAAGCTTTTAATTCAAGTTTTCTTAATGCGTGTGCAGACATTTTACCTGACGAATATTTTCCTACACCTTCAAATACATCGACAACAGTTACATCTTTACCATTAAATCTTCCAGGTAAAATAGATCCGCCATAAATAAAAACGCTTGGTACATTCAGCCTAACCATCGCCATCATTAGACCTGGTAACGATTTATCACATCCAGCAACACCAACTAATGCATCATAACAATGACCTCTAACAGTTAATTCTGTTGAATCTGCAATTACATCTCTTGAAATTAGCGAAGACTTCATACCCTCATGTCCCATTGCAATTCCATCTGTAACAGTAATTGTACAAAATTCTCTTGGGGTTCCGCCGTTGCTTTTAACTCCTTTTTTTACAGATTGTGCCTGCCTCATTAAAGCAATATTGCACGGTGCTGCCTCATTCCACGTTGAAACTACTCCTACGAAAGGTTTTGCAACATCTTTTTCGGTTAAATCCATTGCATAATAAAATGATCTTTGTGGCGCTTTATCAGGTCCTACCGATGTATGTCTGCTGGGCAATTTTTTTTTATTAAATTTTAACATTATAGATTTTGAATTATTAATGAAATTTTCTTAACATCATTTTTTAAATTATTATAGTTATTTTTTTCTTGTTCGACAACATTTTTAGGAGCTCTATCGACGAAGTTTTTATTTTGTAACCTTTTGTTAATCCCCTCCATTTCTGAATTATATTTATTTTGTTTTTTTATAAGATTTTCTTTAATAATTTTAAGATCTACATTTTCTTCAAAATAAACCTTAATTATATCACCACCAATTACCATTGTTGCTGATGGTTTATCCAAATCTTTATTGAAGAAATTATTTACTCTAGCTATTTTTTTTAAAGTATTTTCGTTTTTTGCATAAAAATTAGACTTTTTATTCTTAATACTGCCTAATGATACATCAACAAATGATCCGGGACTTATATTAAGTTCGTTTTTAAAGGATCTAAGTGAAGAGGTAAAATTAATAATATTTTCGACATTTTTTATCTCATTGTTCTTTATAGGTTTTTCATTAATCCAGTTGGAAAACATAAGGTAATTTTTGCCTGATTTATCTAGCTTATTTTTAAGCCATATTTCCTCGGTTACAAACGGTATAAACGGATGCATTAAAATTAATATTTGGGTGAAAATGAAACCAGAAACCTGCTGTGTTTCTTTAATTTTTTTCTTATCATTCGAGTATAGAATAGTTTTCGAAAGCTCTAAATACCAATCGCAATATGAATTCCATACAAACTGATATATAAGTCTAGATGCCTCATCAAATCTATATTCTTTTATTTTTGCCTCTACTTCTTTTTTTACTTTTACTAATTCATTAAAAATCCAATTATTAATATTTAAATTAATTTTTTTTGGTTTTTTTTCTAAAAAATTACACTTATTTTGAATTAAAAAATTGTTTGCGTTCCACAACTTATTTAAAAGGTTTCTATATCCTTTAACTCTGTCTTCAGATAACTTTACATCTCTTCCTGGTGAAGCCATCGAAAGAAGAGTAAATCTTAGAGCATCTGCACTATATTTATTAATTAATTCTAAAGGATCAATTACGTTACCTTTAGATTTAGACATTTTTTGTCCTTTTTCATCTCGCACTAAAGCATGAACATAAATATCTTTAAATGGTTCCTTATTTAAAAATTCCATTCCAAGCATCATCATTCTTGCAACCCAGAAAAAAATTATATCAAAACCTGTAACCAAAACTGTGGTAGGATAAAATTTATTTAAATATTCATTTTTCTTCGGCCAGCCAAGTGTGGCAAACGGCCAAAGTCCGGATGAAAACCAAGTGTCTAAAACATCAGGATCTCTAATGATGTTTGTGTCTTTTTTATAATGTTTTTTTGCTAATCTTTTTGCATCATTTTCATTTTCTGCAACAAATATTTTTTTATCTGGTCCATACCATGCAGGTATTTGATGACCCCACCATAGTTGTCTCGATACACACCAAGGTTCAATATTATCCATCCATTGAAAATATGTTTTAGACCAATTGGTTGGAAAGAAATTAGTCTTTTTTGATTTAACTATTTTTTTTGCTTTAATTGATAATTTTTTTGCATCAGCAAACCATTGTTCTGTCAAAAAAGGCTCTATTATAGAATTTGATCTATCTCCATATGGAACTTTATTTTTTATGTCTTCATCTTTAACAAGCAAATTTTTGTTTTTTAATTCAGTTAATATTTTTTTTCGAGCTTCAAATCGATCTAGTCCAATGTATTCTTTTGGAGCATTAGTATTAATTTTTCCATCTTCAGTAAAAATATTAATTATTTCTAATTTATTTCTTATACCTACTTCATAATCATTAAAATCATGAGCTGGAGTTATTTTAACAGCTCCAGTACCTTGTTCAGGATCAGCATAATCATCTGCTATAATTTTTATTTTTTTTTCTACAATTGGTAAAATTACATTTTTTAAGACTAACTTTTTATATCTTTTATCTTTAGGATTTACAGCTACGGCTGTATCACCCAACATTGTTTCGGGCCTTGTAGTTGCAATAGTAATAAAATTTTCACTGTTTTCTATTGGATATTTAATATAATATAATTTTGAATTTACTTCTCTTTGATCAACCTCCAAATCAGAAATAGCTGTTTTAAGAACTGTATCCCAATTTACTAATTTTTTAGATTTAAAAATTAGCCCTTTTTTGTATAGATCGACAAATACTTTAATTACCGACTTTGAGAGATTCTCATCCATCGTGAAAGCGTTTCTCGACCAGTCACATGAACAGCCTAGTTTCTTCAATTGATTAATAATAATATCACCATATTGATTTTTCCACTCCCAAACACGATTAATGAATTTTTCGCGACCTAAATCATGTTTACTCAAACCATCTTTTTCTAGTTTTTTTTCTACTAATGCTTGGGTTGCAATTCCAGCATGATCAGTACCTGGCTGCCATAAAGTTTCATAGTTATTCATTCTATGGAATCTTGTTAGAAGATCTTGAATTGAATTATTTAATGCATGTCCCATATGCAAATTTCCAGTAACATTAGGTGGGGGTATCACAATCGAGAATTTCTTTTTATTTTTTTTTGGTTGGAATAATTTATTACTCTCCCAATAACTATATATTTTATCTTCGACTTCAGAATGATTATAATTATTTCCGCTCATGAACTAGTTATTTTATAAATTAATCTGATTAATAAACAAAGTTCTTATTTTAATATTAAATTTAATGGACTAATTTTAAAACAGTTATATAAGCTAATTAAGCTAACTATTTTGGATCTATCGGCAACGTGGCGGAATGGTTACGCAGAGGATTGCAAATCCTTGTATCCCAGTTCGATTCTGGGCGTTGCCTCCAAAAATAAAGGTTGTTTTAAAATTAAAAAAAAGTAAGTTTTGATTTCTACATTCCTCGGTAGCTCAGTTGGTAGAGCAGTTGACTGTTAATCAATTGGTCGCAGGTTCGAGTCCTGCCCGAGGAGCCAATTAAACAGCTTTTGAAATATAAATTCCTGAGTTTTGTAAAGTCTTATTAAATTTAGTTTTTTGGTCTTGATTTAATTCAGAATACATTTTCGTTAAAAAGTTATAATTTACCTGCATGTGTCCCTCTTTAGATTTTTCTAAATTAATCTGATAATCAGAAAAGTCTTCAAAAAAATAATTTATGGGAACTTTTAAATAGTTAGATAGTTGAAGAAGTCTAATAGAACTAACTCCATTTGTTCCCTTTTCATATTTTTGAATTTGCTGAAATGTTACGTTTATAGCTTTTGCTACCTTTGTTTGCGTTAAACCCAAAGCTAATCTTCTAAGTTTTAGTTTATTACCTAAATGTTTGTTAAAGTTTTCTTCCATTAAGACCCCTCTTAATTATAGATTTAAGCTGAGTTAATATAATTAGAAAAGGTATTTCAAGAAAAAATTTTTTTAAATTTGCTGGTTTTTTAACTATTTTAATTATCTGTCAATAAAATATTTACAAAATTTGACTTAAAAATAGCTTAGTTCTGTCACTTTTTGGATTGGCAAAAAACTCCTTGGTTTCAGCTTTTTCAACAATCATACCTTCGTCCATGAAAATAACCTCGTCAGCAACCTCTTTTGCAAAGCCCATTTCATGTGTTACAACAATCATTGTCATTCCACCTTTGGCAAGATTAACCATTGCGTCTAAAACTTCTTTAATCATTTCAGGATCTAAAGCTGATGTAGGCTCATCAAACAACATTATTTTTGGTTCCATGCATAGTGCTCTAGCGATAGCGCATCTTTGTTGTTGACCACCAGATAATTGACCAGGAAATTTTTGTGCTTGATCAACAATTTGTACTTTTTCAAGTTGATGCATTGCAAGATCTTGAGCTTTTTTTTTGGGCATTTTCTTAACCCAAATAGGTGCCAATGTACAATTGTCTAAAATTGATAAATGTGGAAATAAATTAAATTGCTGAAAAACCATACCTACTTCTGCTCTAATTTGCTCTATATTTTTAGTATTTTCATCAAGTTCAGTACCATCAACTATGATACTACCTTTTTGATGCTCTTCTAATCTGTTTATACATCTAATTAATGTTGATTTTCCAGATCCAGAAGGACCACAAACTACAATTTTTTTATTTTTTTCTACCTCTAAATTAATATCTTTTAAAACCTGAAAATCTCCAAACCACTTATTCATTTTTTCAATTTTGATAATTGCGTCTGACATCCAGCTATCTTTCTGTTTTATATTTTTCTTCTAGATTATAACTATATTTACTCATAGCATAACAAATAATCCAAAAAATTATAGCAGCAAAAATATATCCTTCCATTGCATACCCTAGCCATTCAGGGTTCGTTTTTGCTAGTGCAAGCATACCAGCTAATTCTGCTAATCCGACTACAAAGATTAAAGGTGTATCCTTAACTAGAGCTAAAAATGTATTACAAATACCAGGTATAACAAGCTTCAAGGCTTGAGGTAATATTACAAATATATGCATTTTCCAGTAACCCATGCCTAGTGATTTAGCTGCATCGTATTGACCTCTTGGTAGAGACTGTAATCCGCCTCTAATTACTTCTGCACAATAAGCACCTTCAAATAAAGTAATAGCAATTATAACTCTTACTAGTTTATCCATAAAGAAATCTTCAGGCAAAAACATTGGAAACATTACTGAAGACATAAATAAAACAGTTATGAGAGGAACTCCTCTCCAAAATTCAATATACCCAATTGATACATATCTCACAGCTGGTAGACTAGATCTTCTTCCAAGGGCTAAAATCATTCCTAGCGGAAAACAAAATATTAAACAGAAAAATGATACGATAAATGTTAAAGATAATCCCCCCCATGCTCCAGTTTCTATCCATTCTAAACCAAAGTAGCCACCTGATATTAAATAATAAATTATCATAAAAGCCATAATTGGATAAATAACAACATAATAAAGTGCTAAAAATTTTTTCATTTTTTCAGTAGCAAAAAAACCGAAGGTACCTAAACCGATGACTAATAAAAATGCAGTATTAATTCTCCAATGTTGTTCGTTTGGATACATTCCATACATAAATCTTCTAAACCATACTTTTATATATGTCCAACATGCTCCAGTGCCTGTACAAGCTTCCTTTGAGTCACCTGAAATATTTGCATCTAAAATCATCCAGCTAAACGATGGAGGAATTGCTTTAATCAATATAAATAAAATTAATAATGTTAAAGCCGCGTTGAAAGTAGAAGTATTAATATTTTTATTTAATAAGTCTATAGTTCTGCTACCAGAAAATTCAATTCTAACTAAGTGAAAACCAATCATTGCAATAATAAATGGAAAGAGAATACTTATTCCTTTTGGAAAAGATGAAAGCAAATTTAATTTAAAAAAAGTATTCAAAAAAACGTCTAGAATGCCTATTATAACAAAAATTATACCAATAGATAAAACTGCATTAATATTACTTCTATCTGGTTTTAAGAAAGTAATTTTACTCATTATTTTTCCTTGATTTCAATTGATTTATTGTACCAATTCATTAGTGCGGCTATGGCTAAACTTATTGACAAATAAGTTAACATTGTTATTGACACTATTTCAATTGCTCTACCTGTTTGCATTAAAGCTGTTCCAGCAAATACAAGTACAAGATCTGGATAAGCAATCGCAGCAGCTAAAGAAGAGTTTTTTGTTAAATTTAAATATTGGTTAGTTGTTGGAGGTATAATAATTCTTAATGCTTGAGGCATTATGACAAGTTTTAAAACTTGATTTGGAGTCAAACCAAGTGAGCTCGCTGCCTCTTTTTGACCTTTGCTAATACCTTGTATTCCTGCTCTAACACATTCAGCAATAAAAGTTGCTGTGTAAAGAGATAATGCTAAGGTTAGTGCAATTAATTCAGGTGGAACTGATATACCTCCATCATAAATAAATGATGTTGCGGATAGTTGTTTTAAAATAGGTATTTCAAAATTTAATGTGACACCCCCAATTAAGAAAGATAAACCTGGTAAAAAAATTAGTAGAAATATTGATATGTAAAATACTGGTAACTGTTTTCCCTTTGTGTCCCTTAATTTTATCGCATAATATCTAACAAAAATAATACTAATAATCGCCGCTAAAAATAAATAAATAAATATGTTGAGATTGTTCCAAACAAAGGATGGCATATAATAACCTTTAATAGTTAAATAAGTGACACCAAATAAGGAATTTGCATCTTGTGGTAATGGTAATGCTCTTAATGCTGCATAATACCAAAAGAAAATTTGTAACAACAGAGGTATGTTTCTAAAAAACTCGATATACCACGATGCTGCATTTTTAATTAAGAAATTAGAAGATAATCTGGCAACTCCTACAATTACGCCCAAAATTGTACAAAATATGATTCCAAGAAATGCAACTAATAATGTATTTAACAATGCAGCAACGTAAGCCCACCAATAAGGATCTAATCCATCATATTCGACTAAACTAAACTGAATATCAAATGAGGCTTCTTGTTTCAAGAAACCAAAGCCAAAATCAATACCTCTATTTTCCATATTAATTTGAGCATTAAATGTAAAAAACAGAAATATTAAAACTACAAATAATAAGCAAACTAATTGTGGAGTATAATACTTGAACCTTGAAGTTCCAAAATTTTCTATAGACATGTTAACTCTTGCCTCTTTTAAAAAAATACCACCAATAGAAAAGAATAAAACAGGAGTGAACACAAGAATAGGATTTGCTATTTCGTAATAATCTTCGGTAAACTCATTAAAAATATTTCCAAAAAATATTTTTATGAATAGATCAGAAAAACCTATAACAAAAAATATATAAGCAAGAATTCTATATTTCATATATGAGAACAATAAAAAAAAGGGCTAGATAAATCTAGCCCTTTTTTTAACAATTAATAAGATTTAATTATCTTGAAGGTGGGACGTATAGTATACCACCTTTGGTCCATAATTCGTTAGGTCCTCTGTCTGGTAAAATTCCAGTGTCTGCTATATTTCTTTTATAGCTTTCACCATAGTTTCCAACTTGTTTGATAATTCTTAAGTTCCATTCGTTATCTAAACCAAAAGCTGCTCCCATTTCTCCTTCAGCTCCAACTAATCTTTTAATAGCTGGATTTTCAGAAGTTTTCATAGAATCAGCATTTGCTGAAGTTATTCCATACTCCTCAGCCTCGATCATTGTATTTAAAGACCATCTAACTATGTCTTCCCATACTGAGTCACCTTGACGTACAACTGGACCTAAAGGCTCTTTTGAAATCGTTTCAGGTAAAACTACGTGATCATCTGGTGAACTTAACTTAATTCTTTGTGCAGCTAATCCAGATTTATCAGTCGTGTAAGTATCACATCTTCCTGCATCGTAAGCCGCTACGACTTCGTCAGCCTTTTCAAATGTTACTGGCGTATAAGATATTCCTTTTGAATTGAAGAAATCTCTCATATTAAGTTCTGTAGTTGTACCTAAGTTTGTACATGCAGAAATGCCATCTTTAAACTGACTTGTTGAAGTTATTCCAGAGTTTTTTCTAACCATAAAACCTTGACCATCGTAAAAGTTTACTCCTACAAATGTAAGTCCTATGTCTGCATCTCTAGATAAAGTCCATGTAGTATTTCTTGATAATATATCAATTTCACCTGATGTAAGTGCAGTAAATCTTTCTTTAGCACTAAGTGGAGTAAATTTTACT
Source organism: uncultured Pelagibacteraceae bacterium (assembly GCA_902562875.1). GTDB lineage: Bacteria > Pseudomonadota > Alphaproteobacteria > Pelagibacterales > Pelagibacteraceae > Pelagibacter. The sequence continues at coordinate 33,957 of CACEVB010000008.1, forward strand.
TTATTAGCATCACCTAATACTGCTGCTGCAACAGCTCTACATACATCAACATCGACACCAGTCCAGTTACCAGATGCATCTGCATTTGAAAAACCTGGAAGACCTTGTGAAACACCACATCTCACAAAACCTTTTTTCTGAGTATTTTTTAATGTTTTTGACTTTTTCGCTGCCATTGTTTCAGTTGTAAAAGTAAAAAGAACCGCAACCATCGCAACAAAAGAAGTTAATTGTTTAATTAATTTGAACATTATTATTCCTTTTTTGTTCGTTTATTTGTTAACAAATATTCAAAATACGTATTTTGAATATCCTAAGTAAAGCAGAAAGTTTTAAGCTCATCAATGATAAAATATGCAGAATTATCGATAATATTGGCGCGCCCTGATGGATTCGAACCACCGACCCACGGTTTAGAAAACCGTTGCTCTATCCAACTGAGCTAAGGGCGCTCAAAATTAAGTTATATAACTAAATTAATTTTTGAAAAGATATTTTTTAAATAAAATTATAACCGTTAAAAGTTCAACTCTACCGATAATCATAAATATTATTAATATAAACTTTGTATAATGATTAATGTTTTGAAAATCAAAGTTTTGTAATCCGTATAAACTTGAGTTTACGGTATTCATGATGGTCAAAATACCAAGTTTGATAGAAACTGCAAACTCTAATCCTGAGATTGAAATAAGAGAAGAGATAACTATCAAAGAAAAAACAAATATAACTACAGTTAAAAAATATCTATTTATAATATTATAATCAATTGAGCTCTCATTAAAAAAGTATTTATTCACCATCACTTGTTTTGGTTTAGTATGAGATAAAAGCTCATTGATTGAGAATCTTATTAAAGTAATAATTTTAAATAATCTTATGCCTGAACTGGTTGAAAAAAAGGATCCTCCAATAATTACCAAGATTAAATAGAAAAAAAATAAATTACTATTATATCCATCAAAATAAATTCCTATATTTGAAACGGAAGTGGTAATAGATAGTAGAAGCTCTGGAAAATTATTATTACTAAAAAATATAAAAAATATAAATATAATTAAAACTAAATAAAATAATAAATAAAGATCTTCAGTAAAAAAATTTAAATATCTATTTTTTAAAAATAATAAATTATAAATTAAAAAAATACTAAAAAATGAAATTAAAAGCGTCAAAGAAAATATAATAATTTTATAATCCTGGTCTAAAATATAATTAATTTGGTTAGTTGGTTTAAAACCACCGGAGGAAATAATAGAGAGTGCAAAATTAAACGCATCAAAATCTCTTAAATCTATAAATTTAAGTAATATAAAAATTATTATTGTAAGTATTAAATAAATTATAAATACCTTAGATGCTTGTTTAAATATTTCTGAAGAGTTGAAAGATATAAAATTGGTTAGTGATTTTCTTAAATTAGTATCAAAAATGTCAATTAAAATTATTATTGAAAAAAGAAAATATAGTCCACCAACCCATTGTGAAGTTGATCTCCAAATCAACAAACTTTCATCGATTTGTCTTAAATTATTAAAAATTGTAAATCCAGTTGAAGTAAAGCCTGAAACAGCCTCAAAATAACTATCGACTAGAGACAAATTATAAATACTGAAATAATATGGAAGCGCTATTATAATAGGTATAATTAAATAACCAGATAATACTACAATAATTTTATTATAAATATTAAGCTTACTTTGATTTTTTTTTACTATAAATAAAATTGTTGTAAGAACTAATGATACCACTAGAGAAGAAATATAACTATCGACGTTAATATATAAATTAAAATAATATGAATAAATAATATTTAATACAGATAAAATAGAAACTAATAAAAAAAAACTCCCAAGGAATAAAAAGTTGAAACTTGACATTAATTAAATAGAACTAATTCTGAAAATATTTTCTACGAAAGGAATTTGATCTCTTTTAGCCAAAAAAAACAACGGTATCATTTTTTTCAAATTTAGAATTTGATCTTGGTATCAATATTTCATTATTTCTTAAAATTGCTCCTACCCTAACACCATCAGGTAAATTTGCATTTTTTAGATCTTTATTAATTAATTCAGAGGTCTCAATTATATCTGCCTCGATAACTTCATATTCGCCATTCAAAATAGTATATGCAGTTTCGATTGTACCTTTGTGAACATGTTTCAATATAGTCGATACAGTATCCATTCTTGGATCAATCAAATCATCTATTTTTAAAGATGACTGTAATAAAGAATAATTAGGTTTATTTATAAGAGCCATTGTTCTCTTATTTTTAGAAAATTTTTCTACAAGTACACTAACCATTAAATTGTCCTCATCATCATTTGTTAATGCTAAAACTGTTTCTACTTCATTTAAATTTGCTTCTTCTAGTATATCTTGTTCAAGGCCATTTCCATTAATTACAATAGAATTATTAAGTTCATTTGCAATATACTCGGCACGTCCTTTGTCTTTTTCTATTAGTTTTATTCTTATATCTTCAATCGAATTTTCTAAATTTTTTGCTAAATTAAAACCTATATTTCCCCCACCTATAATTAATATTTTTGTTGATATTTTTTCGTCATGTCCAAATGCTTTGAGAGTTTCTTGCATTTGCGTAGCATTTATTATTACATATGCTTTATCATCAATGTTCATCACATCATTTTTTTTTAAAGAGATAAACTTTTCGTTTCTTACAACACCTAAAATATTGGCATTTAATTTTGGGTATTTTTTAGTTATCTCATTCAACTTTATAGATTTTAATGGACAATTTTTTTTAATTTCAATCTCCAATAGTCGAATTTTATTTTCAGCAAATGGGATGTTGTCTAATGCACCTGGAGCCTCTAGCTTCCTTTGAATTGATTTTGCAATTTCAAGTTCTGGCGAAATTATATAATCAATTGGTAAGTTTTCTTTATTAAAAAGTGTTGAGTATTTTGAGTTCAAATAGTCCTGAGATCGAATACGTGCAATTTTTTTGGGAACTTTAAATATTGAATAAGCAATTTGACAAATTAACATGTTAATTTCATCATTTCTAGTTACAGCAATAATCATGTCTGCATCATTAGTATTTGCTTTTTCTAATACATTAGGAGAGGTAGCTTTACCTACTATGGCTTTTACATCTAAATTGTCATTAATTTTTTGAATATCCTCGCTAGATTGATCTATCACTGTAATTGAATGATTTTGCTCGGTTAATATTTTTGCAATAGTATAGCCAACTCTGCCAGCTCCACAGATTATTATATTCATTAATTTAAATCTTTAACCCCTAAGAGTTTTAATTTTCTGTGCAAAGCAGATCTCTCCATACCTACAAATTTCGCTGTTTTTGAGATATTTCCACCAAATTTTTTAAGTTGTGTAGTTAAATATTCTTTTTCAAAATTTTCTCTTGCCTCTCTTAAAGGAAATGACAAATTATCTGTAATAGAAAATTTATCTTCGCTAGATTTTGATAACGATTCTTTAATAATGTTCATAATTTTTTCACTATTGTTGTCGGAGTCTAAAATGACAATTCTTTCAACTAAATTTCTTAATTCTCTTACATTTCCTGGCCAAGAATAGTTAAGTAAATAATTTTTATCCTCAATTTTAAATTCTCTTCTATTGTAATTTTTACATATCTCCGTTATGAAGTAATCAGTTAAAACTGGAATATCCTCTATTCGGCTACTCAAAGGTTCAATATTTACATTGAACACATTAAGCCTATGAAACAAATCTTCTCTAAAATTTCCATATTTTATTTCACTTAAAATATCTTTACTTGATGAACATACAATCCTTACGTCAACTTTAATATCGTGATTACCGTTTATTCTTTTAAATTTTTGATCAATTACGACTCTTAATATTTTAGATTGAGTTTCCAGAGGTATTTCAGTAACTTCATCTATTAATAGGAAGCCACCAGAGGCTTTCTCCAATGCACCATAAGAAATGGAACCATCAATTTTTTCTTCCCCAAATAATTCCTCCTCGTATTTTTTAACATCTAATAATGCACCATTTAAAATTATAAAAGGATTTTGACTCCTTTTAGATTTTTTATGAATTTTTCTAGCGATTAACTCTTTTCCAGATCCAGTAGGACCTGTAATTAATATTCGGCTATCTGATAAAGCAAGTTTATTAATTTGATCTTTTATTGATATGACGTTTTGACTTAGTCCAACTAAATCGAAGGAATGAAACAATTTTGATCTTAATGATTTATTTTCATTTTTTAATTTAATATTTTCAACAGCTCTATTAATAAAATTAACAAGTCTTTCCTTATCGAATGGTTTTTGTATAAATTCAAATGCACCAGATTTTAAAGATTTAATAGCCATCTCTATATTTGCATGTCCAGAAATTATAATTACAGGAATATCTTTATCTTTTAATTTTAGATGATTTAATAATTCAATTCCGTCATTATCACTTTTGTCTAATTTTACGTCAATAACTGCTACATCTGGTAATTTTTTATCAATTTCTCTTAAAGCTTGATTGTAGTTTGCTGCTAATCTAGTTTTGTATCCAGAGTCAGATAGTATTTCCTGTAAAATTAATCTTATCTCTGCATTGTCATCAATTATAAGTATTTCAGTAGACATATTTTTTTAATTTGGAAAAGAAATTTTTAGTTTTGCACCATTTTTATGATCTAATATTTTAAATGTACCATTATGATCTGCTATAATTTTATTTACTATTGATAGTCCTAATCCTGAGCCATTTTTCTTTGTAGTAAAATATGGTTTAATTAAATTTTGTAAATTAATATCTTTAAAACCTAATCCATTATCTACTACTAAAATGTCTATATAATCTTTAATTTTTATAATTTCTATACTAATTATTCCCTCATAATTAGGCTTTTTTAAACGTTTTTCATGTATGCTCTCTAATGAATTTTTAATCAAATTTAATATCACTCTACTGATTTGCTCTAAATCACAATTTAAAAATAAATCTAAATAAGAATTTTTATTAAAAATGATTTTAGTATTACTATCCATTTTTTTTGTTAAATTTATATTATTGTTAATTATATTTATTAGATCATTTTTCTTGAACAAAGGTTTGGGCATTCTAGCAAAGTCTGAAAATTCATTGACTAATTTTTCAATTTGTTTGATTTGGGTTGTAATAATATTTAAATTAGAATTAAATTTATCCTTATTAAGTTTATCAAAATTTTCTAAATATTTTGATCTTAAGTTATCAATTGTTAATTGTATTGGTGTAAGCGGATTTTTAATTTCATGTGCTAATTTTCTTGCAACTGTGCTCCATGCTTCATGTCTTTCATTTATTAGCAATTTTTGCTGTTGACTCTTTAATTTATTAATCATTGCATTAAAATTTGTATTTAATATTTCTATTTCTTTATCTGCTTTTAATTCTGGAACTTTTATATTTAAATTTCCCTTACCTATTTCACTTGAGGCGGAAATTAAATTATTTATTGATACAAAAAATCTTGATGAAAATCTAATCGCAATAGTAATAGATAGAAATAACAATAATGCAACAATGATTATATAAATCAAAGCAAAAGAAAATTTAATTCCTAAATTTTTGTCTTCTACTGTATAATAAAAATTTAATGCTTCTTCTGATTCTCTGAGATATTTTGAAATATCTTTGTCTAGAAATTTAACAACATATAAATACGAATTATTATACTTTGGTATACTAATTACTGCTGCAGATTTATTTTCTATTGCATTTATTATTTTTAACGGTCTATCGTCATTTAAAACCATCTTTAAGGCACGGTCCTCGATTGGCATATATCCAGAGTTAGTGGAAGAAAACAATACTTCTTTATTTTTGTTTATTATATGAATTTGATCGAGTCTTCTTAGAATTCTTTGCTGATTTAAATATTTTATTAATTTATTTTTATCATTTATTAATAAATTAAAATTCTTATCTAGGTCATATGCTACTAGTACAACATCAGACTCTATTTTATTTCTTTTTTCATTTACATATCTTTTTGCAATTTCGTAAGAATTATTGACAGCAGTTGTAATTTTTAAATCAAAATATTTCTCTAAAGCAAATGAAAAAATAAATAAAGAAAATATTGAAATAAGAATAGATGGTATTAGTGTAAATAGAGAAAAAAAAATTATATATTTTCTATTAGAAATTGAGCCTCTTATATTAATATTTTGCCTTAAAGAATTTTTTGTTTCTAAAAATATTATTGTGAAAAATAGGATTAATAAAAATATATCTAAAATCAGCAAATATTTAAGGTTTTCATCGTTAAGTTTTATAAAACTTTTGTCTATAAATGTAAAAAAAGTTATAAATCCAAGTAACAATGTAGTAATAAATATTATTACTAAAAATATGTTTCTTTTAAAAAATAAAAACATCAATTAAAGATATATTAAATAATAATTAAATATAAACATGAATAATTGTTTTATAATACTTGCAGCGGGATCTGGTCAAAGGTTTAATAGCAAAATTCCAAAACAATTCATCTATTATAAAGGAAAAAGAGTATATGAACATTCAATAGATAAAGCAGTAAAATCACGAATTTTTAAAAAGATAGTTTTAGTTATACATAAATCTTGCTTAAAATACGTGAGAAAAGATAAAAATATTAAAATTATTTTTGGAGGAAAAAATAGACATAACTCTTCACTAAAAGCTTTAACTTACATAAAAAGATTTAATCCAAAAAATGTTTTTATTCATGACGCTGCAAGACCAAATTTTAAAATAGAATTGATAAAAAGTCTAAACAGACACGTTAAGAATTTTGATGCCGTGGTACCGTATATTAAACCTGTTGACTCAGTAAAGTATAAAAAAGAAAAAATGTATAATCTTGAAAAAAAAAATATTAAATTAACCCAGACGCCACAATGTTTTGTTTTTAAAAAGTTATATAAATATTCAAAATACAATAAAATAAAAATAGAAGATGAATGTTCTTTGTATATAAAAAATAATAAAAAAATTAAATTTATAAATGGAGATGAAAAAAATATTAAAATAACGAATCGATCAGATATTAAAACTGACGAAATTAGGTATGGGCTAGGATTTGATGTACATAGATTAATTATAGGAAAAAAATTATTTTTAGGAGGCCTAAGGATAAAATCAAAATACGGGACACTTGGTCATTCTGATGGAGACCCCGTTTTACATTCTATAACTGATGCAATATTAGGTGCATGTGGCATGAACGATATAGGTCAAAAGTTTCCAAATAATAATAAAAAATTTAAAAATATCAGATCTACATTACTATTAAAAAAAGTTATAAATGAAATTAGTTTAAAAAACTTTTACATCAATAATCTAGATATAAATATTATTTGTGAGGCCCCTAAAATTAGTCCTTTGAAGAATAAAATAATAAAAGTTATATCTAATTTATGCAATATAGAAATTGGAAAAATTAATATTAAAGGCAAGACGACTGAAAAATTGGGAATTATTGGAAAAGAAAAAGCAATAGCCTGTGAAACAATTGTCTCTGTTACTAAATATGAATAAAAAAATTAATTATTTATTTGTTACAATGCTAGGGATTGGTAATATTTCTCGAATACCTGGAAGTATAGCATCATTGATTACAACTATAATCCTTTTTTTAGTTTTTCATATTTTGAGTCTTTCACCAAATTTAATTTTATTTTTTATTATTTTAATATTTTTTATCTCAATTTATGCTGTTAACAAATATATTGAAAATAATGAAAATAAAGATCCAAAAGAGGTAGTTATCGATGAATTCATTGGTCAATCTATACCTATATGCTTATATGAAGTAGCACACACTCAGGTAAAAGAAATTAATGAAGTTTTAACTTTTTATTTTATAATGTTTATTTTATTTAGAATATTTGACATTACAAAACCTTATCCAATCAGTTATTATGATAAAAACTTTAAAAATAGTTTTGGTGTTATTATGGATGATGTTTGTGCAGGTCTATATGTAGTAGTAATATTTGTTTTTTATATGATTATTACAACATGAATAAGTTATCATTAAAAATTGTTAACTTATTAAAAAAAAAAATGATGACCGTTTCGTTCGCAGAATCATGTACTGGTGGTCTATTATCGAGCTCAATTACATCAATCAATGGATCATCAAAAGTATTTAATTTAGGGTTAGTAACATATTCTAATGAAGCAAAGATAAAGGTGCTTAAAGTTCCAAAACTAATAATTAAAAAATACGGTGCAGTAAGTCAAGAAACATGTATTTGTATGGTAAATAATTTAAACAAAATTAGTAAATCAAACATTTCTGTTTCAATAACAGGTATAGCAGGACCTAAAGGTGGAACAAAAGATAAGCCAGTAGGATTAGTTTATATTGGGATTAAAAAAGGAAAAAAAACTCTAATTAAAAAAAATTTTTTTAAAGGAAAACGAATTACTATTCAAAAACTTACAGTAAAAAATGCTCTAATGATGATATACGATATAATTAATAATTAGATTTATTATAGTGTTTCTGCTCGCTTTTGAAATGCATCAGCTATTTTCTCAAGTCCATATTGAAAAGATTTAGTCATTAAAATATTTAAAAATTTGTTTTTAATCTCAAAATCTATATCGAATGATACCTTTGTCATTGTTCCATTTTCCTCAAATATCCAATTATTTTCCATATAATTTAAAGGCCCATCAATATTAACAACATGTAGATGGTCATTTTCCTTATAAAATTTAACATCACTTTTAAATGTATCTTTAAATGGACCTTTTCCAATAGTTAGGTCTGCAATAATATTTATCACTTTTCCATCGTCTATTCTGTCATAAACTTTTGAACTATCACAAAAAGGAATAAATTCAGGATATTTTTCGATATCTAATACAAATTTAATCAGCGTGTCTTTATTTTTTTTTATTAATCTTTTAACAGAGGCTTTTGGCATTAATTTGCAGAATTCTTTTTTGTCGTAATTTAATGAAATCTTCATCAGCATGGTATGATGATCTTGTCAAAGGTGAAGATGACACGAGAAGAAATCCTTTTGATAAAGCAATGTTTTTATACTCTAAGAATTCATTAGGTGTGTAATATCTGTTAAGTGGATAATGTTTTGGAGAGGGTTGTAGATATTGACCTATTGTTAAAAAATCAACATTTACAGATCTTAAGTCATCCATTACCTTAATAATTTCATCTTTTGTTTCACCAAAGCCAACCATTATTCCTGATTTTGTAAATATTTCTTTATCAATAATTTTAACTTTTCTTAAAAGCTCTAATGACTCAAGATATCTTGATCCAGGTCTAATTTGTCTATACATGCTTGGAACGGTTTCTATATTATGATTAAATACATCTGGCTTTGCCTTTATTACCTCTTTATAAGCGTCACCTTTTCTCAAAAAATCAGGAGTCAAAATTTCAATTGTGGTATTTAAGTTATTTTTTTTTGTTACCTCAACAACTTCTCTAAAATGATTAGATCCGCCATCTCTCAAATCGTCTCTATTTACAGAAGTAATAACTACGTGTTTAAGATTTAATTTTTTAACAGCATTAGAAATTTTTATAGGCTCAAAAGGATCCAATTTTTTTGGTTTACCTGTAATCACATCACAAAATGCGCATGCTCTTGTACATGTATCGCCCATTATTAAAAAAGTAGCGTGCCTTTTACTCCAACATTCTGTAATATTTGGGCAATTGGCCTCCTGACATACTGTTTTGAGCCCATTTGTATTTACAATTGTTTTGGTAATAAAAAATTCTTTTGAGTTTGTTATTTTTGATTTTATCCAACTAGGTTTTCTCTTAATTGGATTTATAGGTTTAT
>CACEVB010000009.1 GCA_902562875.1 uncultured Pelagibacteraceae bacterium
TGGCAAAAATTGAAACCATATCATTTGTACTTGTGTCGCTGTCACAGGTAATTGCATTGAACGTTGTTTCCATATTTTTTGTTAATATTTTTTTTAATATGGAAGAAGGAATGTTCGCGTCTGTAAATAGAAAGCATAAAGTTGTTGCTAAATTTGGTTGTATCATTCCTGCCCCTTTGGCAATTCCATAAATCTTAATCACAGTGTTTCCTATTTTGCATTCTTCCATAGCCATTTTTGGTCTGGTATCTGTGGTCAAAATACCCATGCCTGCTTTTACCCAAACATATTTGTTTTGAGTATATTTTATTTTATTAATTAAATTTTCAAGGTTATTTTGAATTTTCTTTAGTGGATACTTTTCACCAATTGTACCTGTGCAAGCAAACATTATATCATTTGATTTTATTTTTTCTGGTCTTTCCTCATCAATTTTTTGTTTAGCAGTTAATTTTTCTGAAATGTCATTTGCTAATACTTTCATACTTTCATAACCTGACTTGCCAGTTAGTGCATTCGCGTTTCTTGTATTTATCAAAAGAGCTCTTACTTTTTTTTGGTTTATATTTAAATTCCACTTAATGTTTTCTGACTTTATCTGGGATTGTGTGTAAACGCTTGCTGAGTTTGCACCATTTCTAAAATAAAACAATACTAAATCGTCTCTTTTAACATTATATAAATTAGCTGAAATAGTAGAAATAGACACTCCATCAATGTGGTCTAAATCTTGATAATCTCTAATTTTAGAGTTTTTGTTTTGAAAATCAAAGAAATTATTAATTTTAGCGTACATGGTATTTAAAATTAAAACAAAATAATTATATAAGATAGATATTATAAATTAAATATAAATAATACAAAAATAATGCTTAACCCCCTTAAATTTTTTTCAAGATTCATTAAATCAAGCAATGAAAGAGAAATAGAAAAAATTAGTAAAGTTGTTGATAAAATTAATGAGTTAGAGAAAAAGTTTTCAAACTTTAAAGAACAAGATTTTAAAGATCACACCGATATATTGTCAAAAAAAGTTTCAAATGGAGAGAGTTTAGATACTATATTGCCTGTCGCATTCGCAATGGTAAGAGAAGTATCAAATAGGTTGAGAAATGAACGACATTTTGATGTACAAATGATAGGTGGTGTAGTTCTTAATGAAAATAAAATTGCAGAGATGAAAACTGGAGAGGGAAAAACACTAACAATAGCTTTAGCTGCATATTTAAATGCTTTAACAAAAAAGGGAGTTCATATTGTAACGGTTAACGATTATTTAGCTAAAAGGGACTCCGAAAACATGGGTAAAATTTACAATTATTTAGGACTTTCATGTGGATATATTAATTCACTTCAAACCGATGAGGAGAGGAAGCATAATTACAATTGTGACATAACATATGCAACTAATAGTGAACTAGGTTTTGATTATCTTAGGGATAATATGAAATTTGATAAGAAATCTATGGTTCAAAGGGGTCACTATTATGCAATTGTGGATGAGATAGACTCTTGTTTGATTGATGAGGCTAGAACTCCTTTGGTAATCAGTGGTGAAGGAAACGATAAAACCGATCAGTATATTGCAGTAAATAGACTAGTAAAATCTTTAAAAGATGGTGATTTTGAAATTGATGAAAAAGAGAAAAATGTTTTGTTGACAAATAAGGGTATTGATAATGTAGAAAAGATATTTTCAAATGCAGGTATTTTAAAAAATCAAAATTTTTATGATCCTGAAAATATGTCATTAGTTCATTTTGTTAATCAGGCACTTAGGGCAAATCATTTATTTCAAAATGGTAAAGATTATATTGTTAAAGATAATCAAATAATAATTATTGATGAACAAACTGGTAGACAATTACATGGAAGAAGGTTTGGTGATGGTCTTCATCAAAGCTTGGAGGCTAAAGAAAAATTAGATGTAAAAGCGGAAAACCAGACTTTGGCGTCCATAACTTATCAAAACTACTTTAAATTATATCACAAAATTTGCGGTTGCACTGGTACAGCTTTAACAGAGGCAGAAGAATTTTATGAGATTTATAAGCTACCTGTTGTGACAATACCAACAAACAAACCAATGATTAGAAAGGATTTTAATGACAAAATATTTAGAACACAAAAGGAGAAAGATGAATCAATTATTTCAAAAATTAAAGAGCTTAGTGAATCTGGTCAACCTGTCTTAGTTTTTACATCAAGTATAAATAAATCTGAACATTATTCTGAATTATTAAATAAAATTAGTCTAAGTCATTTAGTATTAAATGCAAAAAACCACGAAAGAGAAGCAGAAATAATTGCTAATGCAGGCAAAAAAAATTCAGTTATTATAACTACGAGTATATCAGGTAGAGGTGTTGATATAAAATTAGGTGGTAAAGATGCGATAGTTGACAAAAAATTAGAGATTAAAAATATAGGTGGTTTATTTGTAATTGGCACAGAAAGAATGGAGAGTAGAAGGGTGGATAATCAAGCAAGGGGAAGATCTGGAAGACAAGGCGATGAAGGCTGTTCAATTTTTTATGTTAGTTTAGAGGATGATTTGATGAGGATATTTGGTTCAGAAACTATGAATAGTATGTTAGAAAAACTTGGACTAAAAGATGGTGAAAGCATAGATCATCCTTGGATAAATAAGGCATTAGAGAGAGCTCAGCAAAAAGTAGAGGCTAGAAACTTTGATATAAGGAAAACTTTATTAAAATTTGATAATGTTTTAAATGATCAAAGGCAAGTAATATTTAATCAAAGAGATAGTGTGATATCTAGTGAAAAACTGTTGTTTGAAAAACAATTTTTGGATCAAGTGATAAACGATATTTTTTTAAAAAAAAAATCCAATATATCAGACTCTGAAAACTTTACAAAGAACATACAAATGAGTTTTGGTAAAGTTTTTGACAAACAAGAAATTAAAAAAATGAATGATTTGTCAGAAATTAAATTAAATAATTTTATAAATAAAGCCTTAAAAACTAATAAAGAAGATAGAATTAAAATTTTAGGCGATAAGCAAAATTTTGAACTAGAGAAGAGAATTTTTTTACAAATTTTGGATCAAAATTGGAAAAATCACATACAATATCTTGAACAATTAAGACAAGTAATTGGATTAAGATCCTATGGTAATAGAGATCCATTAGTTGAATACAAAAAAGAAGCTTTTGATTTATTCGAAAATTTATTATCAAAAATTAAAAATGATTATATAAAAATTATAATGAATTTATCGATCTTGAAAAGCGAAAGTGAAAACAATGATAAAAAAATTTCTAATCAGGAGATTAATCCAAACATATTAAAAAAAAAGATTGGTAGAAATGAACCTTGTTATTGCGGTTCTAAAAAAAAATATAAACATTGTTGTGGATCATTATAATAAAAATACGAATAATAATAATATTGTAACTAAAGTTAGAAAAATCAATATCTTTCTTATTTTTGAGTTGAAAATTAAACTTTCGATATAGTTTTTTTTACTAATCAATCCTATAGTAGTGTCATCTGATTTTAAAAAACTATTATCTCTTCCAATTGATAAAAATTTGTTATTCCTATGACTAATTATTTCTTTTCGACTCATGGCTAAAAGTTCATCTAAATTTTTTTTTATTGAAATTCTAGCATTATTTACAACTTCTTGTTTATTCCTATGAGCACCTCCTGTTGGTTCTTTAATAATTTCGTCAATTATTCTCATTTCTAAAAGGTCTTTTGATGTAAGCTTCATAGCCTTAGAAGCTTCCAGAGTTTTTTTTGGATCACGCCATAAAATAGTCGCGCAACCCTCTGGGGAAATAACTGAATATATTGCATTTTCTAACATTATAATTTTATTAGATGATGCTAATGCAATTGCTCCTCCAGATCCCCCTTCTCCAATTATTATTGAAATATTTGGAACTGATATTTTCATGCTACACTCAATTGATCTTGCAATTGCCTCAGCTTGTCCTCTTTCCTCGGCACCAACACCTGGATATGCACCAGGGGTATCTATAAATGATAAAACCGGGATATTAAATCTATCTGCCAATTGTATTAACCTTATACTTTTTCTATATCCCTCTGGACGCATCATACCAAAATTTCTTTCAATTCTACTATCTAAGTCATCACCCTTTTCTTGTCCTAAAACTAAAACCGAAGTGCCCTCAAATTTCCCAAATCCAGATATTAAAGAATTATCTTCAGCATAGTTTCGGTCTCCAGCTAAGGGAATAAATTCATCTATTAAATTATCTATGAAATATTTTGATTTTGGGCGCTCTTCATGTCTAGCAACTAGAGTAGTCTGCCAGGAGTTTAGATTAGAATAAATTGTTTTTAACTTATCATCCAACTCCTTTTCAATTTTCATAATTTTATCAGTATTTACTTGCGATAATCCATCTTGAGTATATGGGTCTTTCAATTTTTCTAACTCTATTTCAAGATTTTTTATTTCGGTCTCAAAATTTAAATAATTTTTCATAAATTAAGGTTTATTATAACAAAAAAAGGCAATAAAATGACAACTTAAAATCTTATGATCTAGGAAAATTTTTAAAATGACGGAAAATTACATCAAAGTAAATACCTTATCTGTATCTGAAACACTTTTAAAATTTATAAATTTAGAGGCAATTGAAGGGACCGGTTTGGATAAAAAAAGATTTTGGGATGGATTTGAAAACTCGGTGTATAAACTTGCGTCGATTAACAGAGAATTATTAAAAAAAAGAAGAATTCTGCAACTTGAAATTGATAGATGGCATTTAAAAAATAAAAATAAAGCTTTTAATAAAAAGTCTTACATAAATTTTTTAAAAAAAATAGGTTATGTAATAAATGAGGGAAAAGACTTTAAAATAAAGACTAAAAATCTTGATTTAGAAATTTCAAAAATACCAGGACCACAGTTAGTGGTCCCGATAAATAATGCAAGGTACACATTAAATGCTGCAAACGCCAGGTATCAATCATTATACGACAGCTTATATGGTACTGATGTCATACAATCTGAGGAGTCTGCAAGTGAAAGATATGACCCTGAAAGAGGTTTAGAAGTTATAAAATTTTCAAAAAAATTTTTAGATAAACATTTCCCTTTAAAAAAGGGTAGTTGGGCTACAATTGACAGGATCTATGTTAATAACAAAAACTTAATACTTCAAAAGTATAAAGAATATAAATCTTTGAAGAACCCAAATAAATTTATAGGTTATAGAGGTGATAAAGAAAAACCCGAAGCTATCATTTTGCGAAACAACAACTTACATGTAGAAATAATTATAAACCCATACGCATTTAGCGCAAAAAGTGATCCTGCAGGAATCGCTGATATAATAGTTGAGTCGGCAATTACTACAATTTGCGACCATGAGGATTCTGTGGCTAGTGTAGATGCAGGTGACAAGGTTGTGGGTTATAGAAATTGGCTTGGATTAATGAAGGGTGATCTTAAAATAAAATTTGAAAAAAAAGGTAAACTATTATTAAGAAAATTAAATCCTGATAGAAAATTTTTTTTAAAAAATGGTGAGGTGTCTAAATTACATGGTAGAGCACTACTATTAAATAGGAATACAGGACACCTGATGACAAGTCCTGCAATACTTTTAGAGGATGGTTCAGAAATACCTGAGGGAATATTGGATGCATTTGTTACTTGCCTATGTTCTCTCCATGATCTTAAAAGTAAAAAAAATTCAAGATCTGGCTCCATTATGATAGTTAAACCTAAGCAACATGGTCCGGATGAATGTGAATTCACAGACTTAATTTTTGAAAAAGTCGAAAAAGTTTTAGGAATAGAAAAATATACGATAAAATGTGGAATTATGGATGAAGAAAGAAGAACTACTTTAAATTTAAAAGAATGTATTAGAAAACTAGAAAATAGAGTTTTTTTTATTAATACAGGATTTTTAGATAGAACAGGAGATGAGATACATACTTCAATGGAGTCTGGACCAATGATTAAAAAGGGGGACATGAAGCAATCAACATGGATCAAAGCTTACGAGAATAATAATGTTGATGTTGGTCTAAACTGTGGTTTTAGTGGGATTGCACAAATAGGCAAGGGAATGTATCCCGAGCCAGATAATATGTCGAAAATGTTAAAAGAAAAGATAAATCACTTAAATGCTGGCGCTAATTGTGCATGGGTACCATCCCCGACAGCAGCTGCGCTGCACGCCATACATTATCATGAAGTAAATATTTTTAATAAGCATCAAGATTTAAAAAAAAGAAAAAAAATTAACAAACTTGACCTGTTTGAAATACCAAATGTTTTAAGGCCTAATTGGTCGAAAACCGAAATCAGAAATGAAATTGCCAATTGTGCTCAAAGTATTCTAGGATATGTTGTGAGATGGATTGATCAAGGTATTGGATGTTCAAAGGTTCCAGATATAAATGGTGTTAATTTAATGGAGGACAGAGCTACATTGAGAATTTCATCCCAATTAATTTCAAATTGGCTTTACCATGGAATTTGTAGTCGAAAACAAGTTTTAGAAATAATGAAAAAAATGGCTAAAGTGGTTGACACGCAAAATAAAAAGGACATTAACTATCAGGATATGTATCCTCAATTTCATAAATCAATAGCCTTTAAGACTGCTTGCGAGCTTGTTTTTAACGGAAAAGATCAACCATCTGGTTATACCGAGCCTCTGCTTCATCTTAATAGGCTCATAAAGAAAAATTAAATATTTAAATATTATAATGATCCTCTATTCTTAAATGCTGATGAAAGAGTACCATCATCAAGACTATCTATTTCTCCTCCTATGGGAATTCCTTGAGCAAGTTTAGAAATTTTAATATTTAAATCTTTTAAACAATCTTGAATGTAAAAAGAAGTAGTTTGTCCCTCAATAGTAGCACTAGTAGCAATTATAACTTCATCTATATTATTTTTTTTAATTTTGCTTATTAAACTATCAATTAAAAAATGTTGATTTAATTTGTTATTTATATTATTCAAGGTCCCTCCTAAAATATGGTAATAACCATTGAAAACATTTGAGTTCTCCACTGACCATTGATCTGCTATAGTTTCTACAATACAGATTTTAGAGGTTTTTTTACTACTTTTTTGGCAATTCAAACACGATGATTTTTCCGATTTTATAGATCCACATTCTTTGCATCTAATAATATTTTTAAAAACATTAGCCATAGAATTAATCGTTGGTTTAAACAAGTCTTCTTTATGATTAATTAATTTTAAAATTATTCTTCTAGCAGATTTAGGTCCTAATCCTGGTAATTTAGAAATATTTTTAATAAGCTCATCTATTTCATTAATACTTTGCATAAATTATAAGGGCCATTTAACTCCGGGAATACCTAATCCTCCTGTAACTTTTGATATTTCCTCACTGGTTTTTTCTTTTATTGCAAACTTAGCATTGTTATGTGCAGCAATAATTAAATCCTGAATTATCTCTTTTTTTTCTTTTAAGATTTCATTTGATAAATAAATTTTGACTATTTCTCCATCTCCATTAAGTGTAATTTTTACCTTATCTCCACCCGCAACACCCTCTGCGGTTATATTGGTGATTTTATTTTGACTCTCTTTAATTTTTTTTTCAAATTCTTTAGCCTTATCGAGTATATTTTTAAAATCAGTCATTTTCTTTTTTTTCTAAATCCATTATTTGAATATCATCAAAAAATGTCTTGATTTTCTCAAATTCTTTACTTTCTTTAAAATCATTTTTATTTGACTGTTTAAATTTATTTTTTATCTCTTTTAAGGTAAATTGACCTTTTTCTTTAGACAAAGATATAATCCATCTTTCATTTGTCCATTCAAATAATTTTGCAGATAAGTTTTTTATGAAATCTTTTTTTAAATTTTCATTAAAGGAAATTTCAATAAAATTTTTTTGAAATGATACAAGATTTACATTTGTTTCTAACTCATATTTAAGATTATATTCTTTATTTTTTGAACATGTAATAACCAAATCTTGAAATGATTTAATATTATTTAAACTATTTTCTTGATTTTTTTCAAATTCTTCCTCATCTTTTTGAGTAGTATATTTTAATTGATCAATAATGTTAGTGGGTTTTTGAGAACTTATATGGTTAAAATTTGATTTATTTTCACTTTCTTTATTTTCATTTTCTGTTCTATTAAGTTTATCATCTTGGAATTCATTTAGATGCATAAGTCTGTGCAAAAACATTTCAGTTGAGATATCTTGGTTTGAAACTATTTTAAGCTCATCTAAAGTATTTATAGTAAACTGCCAGTAAACAAGTATGGTTTGAACATCTAAACTTTTGTTTAAATTTTTTAGAAGCTCATATTCAGAATTGTTTAAATTAAAATTTTTTCCCTCTAAGTTTATTGAGGATATATTCTTCAAGTAATATAAAATTTCTAAAAAATCATTTAAAAAAATTCCTGGTTCTATACCTTTGCTGTTAATTAATTTATAAACATTTAATGCTTCTT
Organism: uncultured Pelagibacteraceae bacterium; assembly: GCA_902562875.1. Taxonomy (GTDB): domain Bacteria; phylum Pseudomonadota; class Alphaproteobacteria; order Pelagibacterales; family Pelagibacteraceae; genus Pelagibacter. Next base: position 8,480 of record CACEVB010000009.1, read on the forward strand.
CGACCTGACCTTTGGATATATGCTCTATTAATTTAATTATCTGAGATTTATCAAAATGACCAAATATATTCTGTGCAGTTTTCAAATCTAAACTTTTTTCATTCGACGAGGATAACATTGCCCTATCAAGAAGAGACAGCGCGTCTCTAACACTACCTTCAGAGCATTTACATATTAATTTGACTGCATCATCATCTATTTTTCCATTTTCTTTCTTTATGATTTCTTTTAAGTAATCAAATAAAATTTCCGATTTTACTCTTGATAAGTCAAATCTTGAACATCTTGATAACATCGTGACTAAAATTTTTTTAATTTCAGTTGTACAAAATATGAATTTTACATAACTTGGAGGTTCCTCTAATATTTTTAGCAAAGATTGCGCTCCTGCTTTTGACATAGCCTGAATTTCGTCTAAAATTAAAATTTTATATTTTGAACTTGTTGGAGGATATCTGCAAAACTCTATTAGATCTCTAACTGAGTCGATTCCTGTTGCTGTTGCACAATCTTGCTCAATAACATCAAGATGATTTGAATTAGATATTCCATCGCAATTCTCACACAAATCCTCTTCACATAATTTTTCAATTCCATTTTTACAATTTAAACTTTTTGCGATTATTCTAGCGATTGAAGTTTTTCCTACCCCTCTTATGCCGTGAAATAAGAATGCGTTAGGTGTTTTATCTAATTTTATTGAATTAAAAATAGTTTTTGCAATGACTTCTTGACCTATTAGATCTTGAAGTTTACTTGGTCTATATTTTAAAGCTAATACTTTTGAATTTTTCATAAATATTACAGGGCCAATCAACCTAGAAAAATATTGGTCACTCTGCTATCTTTCGATCCTGAAGTATTAATCAATACTGCTACCTGATTGACCCAAATTTATTATATCAGTAAACTTTTTCAATCAACAACGAAAATAAAATAATTTATTTGCTTCTAAAATTTGATTGTTCAAACACACCTAATAATTGAAACTCAGAGCAGTGCAACTCTAAATCACTTAAAGCACCCTCAACTTTTTTCTCCGATATATGCCCTTGTACTTCACAGAAAAAATAGTAAGAGGCGAAAGTACCTTTTTCAGGGAAAGATTGTAACTTAGTCATATCTACCTGCCTTAAACTCATACCTGTTAAGGATTGAAACAAAGCAGATGGTTTATTTTTTAACTTAAATAAAAAAGACGTTATATATTTTTTTTCTTTTATGTAAGTGGGATGTGAAACATGTTTTTGGAATACTAAAAATCTTGTATAATTTTCTTCTTCATCTTGAATATTACTTTCTAATATTTCTAAACCATAAATTTTTGCACTTTGTTTCGATGCTATTGCTGCCTTACTTTTATCATTTAAACTCGCAACATATGCCGCGCTACCAGCTGTATCTGCCATCACATTTTCTCTAATTTTATTTTTTCTGATAAACTTATTTGTTTGACTTAGCGCAGCTGTATGTGAATAAACATCTTTTATCTCTTCAAGTTTTGAACCTTTTATACCTAAAAGACTATGACTTATTGGAAAAAAATGCTCGGCAGAAATGTTCAATCTATATTTTATTATTAATGTTTCGATATTTATTGATCCTATTAGTTGATTTTGCTCAGGCACTAAAGCTTTAATATTTGTATCTCTCAATGCTAACTCAAACGCATCTTGAAATGTTCTGCATGAAATTGTCTCTTCACAATCAGGATAATTTTTTTTAATACAACTTTCGCTATAAGAGCCTGGAATACCTTGATAAGCAAATTTCATAAATTTGTTATAATCTAAAATTCTTTTGTTTCCAGTATATTTTTTACTTTAAGAAAATCTTCAAAAGTATCAACTCCTACCGGCTTTTTTTTAGCCAAAATTACTTTTATTTTAATACTATTTTCTAATGCTCTTATCTGTTCAAGATTTAAGTTTTTTTCATTTTTTGAAGTTTTTAAAGAAACAAATTTTTTTAAAATTTTTGATTTATACATATAGACACCAATATGTTGAAATGTTTTTGCAACATTAATATATGTAGATCTTCTAAAAAATTTATTTGCTTTTGTTAAATGATATAAATTAGCAGGATTTTCTGTTTCTACTTTAACGATATTTTTGTTAAAAAAAGTTTTATTACTATTTATTCTACATGCTAGTGTGGAAATTTCAGCATTATTAATAAATGTTTTTTTATTCAATTTCCTTATATCATTTACATCTAATAAAGGCTCGTCACCTTGCCAATTTATTACATAATCATAATCGTAATTTTTTAAGTATTTTAAACCCTCAAAAATTCTATCTGTACCAGATACATGATTTTTAAATGTTAGTATTGCTTTACCCCCATTTTTAACCACTTCATCAAAAATAATAGTATCCCCTGTTACTACAAATACTTCTCCAATTTTGGTTTCTACAGCTTTTCTATAAACATGATTTATAAGAGAGAGATTATTAATTTTTAAAAGTGGTTTTTTTGGCAACCTAGTTGCTGACAATCTTGATGGTATTAAAATTAATGTTTTAGGCATAATAATTATGCGTCTTTCGGACGCAAAATAGTAATACAAAAATTTGTTTTTTTTATTAAATTAATGTTATACGAATTATTAATAAAATCATGTTCTATGAATTTCAAAAAATTATTACTTCAATTGTTATTGTTATAATTGTTGTATTTGGAATTGCAAAATTAAGCAATTTAATTTTCGAAACAGATAAAAATGTTGTTGCTTATAAAGTCGAGGTAGTAGAGAAAACAGCAAATGAAGAGGATGTTCAGCCAATAGATATGGCTGCTTTTCTAGCTGTTGGAACTGTAGAACACGGCAAAAAGGTATTTAAAAAATGTGCAGCGTGTCACAGTATTAATGAAGGCGGGAAAAATAAAATTGGGCCTGCTCTGTGGTCTGTAATGTTAAGAAATTCTGGCGAATTAAGTGATTATAAATATTCTAAATCTCTTATTGAGTATAATAAAAAGTGGACGTTTGGTGAGTTAAATGGATTTTTACTAAAACCTGCAACTTGGATCAAAGGAAATAAGATGGGGTTTGCAGGCTTAAAAGATGAAAAAGATCGAGCGAGTGTTATACTTTATTTAAACGAAAGTTCTAATCAACCAATTCCATTACCTTAACTTATTTAAACAAAACAATATAATAGATTTTTGTACACAAACTCTGTTGCTTGCCTGTTGCCATACTTTACACTTCTTGCTATTAAATACTTGATCGGATATTTCATTGCCTCTAGGCAAACAATGTAAAATAATACAGTCTTTTTTAGCAAATTTAATTAGAGATTTATTAATTTTGAAGTTTTTAAATTTTTTTATTTTTTTCAACTTTTTAACTTTGTCGTTCATGGAAATAACTTTATCTGTAAGTATTACGTCTGCATTTACTACCCCTTTTTTGGCATTATGAAAAATTTTAATTTTACTATTATTTTTTTTACACCATTTAAATATACTTTTATTGGGACTATAATCTTTTGGACAAGCGATGTTTAATTTAAAAGAAAACTTGACTGAGGCTTCCATGAGACTATTTAGAACATTATTTGAGTCACCAACCCAACAGATATTTAAATTAGAAATCGGTTTTTTTTTAATCTCCTCAATCGTAAAAATGTCAGATATAATTTGAGCTGGATGAGAGTCGGGACTTAATCCATTGATTAAAGGTATTTTTAAATTCTCTTTTAATAATTTTATTTTTTTTTCATCATCAGTTCGCAAAATAAATATATCTGCGTAAGAACTTATTATTTTTGCTATATCTGATAAAGGCTCATTACCGTTTTTTAAATGTATCTCATCAGGTCTTAGTGTAAGCGCTGAACCGCCCAATTGTTTAATAGCTAAATAAAAACTTAATCTGGTCCTTAGACTATTTTTTTCAAACATCTGAATTAGTAACTTATTTTTAAGTGGTATATCTCTATCGGTATCTAAAGTGCTTAATTTTGCTCTTTTGTTTTTTCTTTTTTTTGCATCTAAAATTATTTTTCTTAAATCTTTAGATGTAATATCTTTTAAATTTATAAAATTTTTCATTTATAATTTTGAACAAACCTCGTTAATTATATTCAAAGCAATTTTTAACTCAGATTTTTTAACGTTTAATGGTGGCAACAATCTAATTACATTTTCGTTAGCTTTTATTGTTAATAGGCGCTTATCTTTTAGCTTATTAACAAATTTTGTTTGATCTTTAAATAATTGAATTCCCAGTAAGTAACCTTTTCCTCTTATATCTTTTATTATATTAGGATATTTTTTTTTAATTTTATTAAGTTCATCGATAAAGTACATTGAAAGTTTTGAAATATTCTTTAAAAATTTTTTGTTATGAATTTGATCTATAACTGCATTTCCAACAGACATGGCTAGCGGATTTCCAGCAAAAGTTGAACCATGTGAGCCTGGTTTCATTGATTTTGCGATTTTATTTGTCATTAATACTGCTCCTATAGGAAATCCTCCACCAATTCCTTTAGCAATAGGAACTATATCGGGTTTTACGTTGGAGTGTTCAAATGCAAATAATTTTCCTGTTCTCCCTATTCCACATTGAACTTCATCTAAAATTAAAAGTATATTTTTTTTATTACAAAGTTTTCTAAGTTCTTTTAAACAGCTAGTCGGTATAACTTTAATACCACCTTCTCCTAAAATTGGCTCTACCATTATACCTGCAGTATTTTTAGTTATTAATTTTTCCATCTTTTTATGATCTCCAAATTTAAAATGATCAAATCCTGGAATTTTTGGTCCAAATCCTTCCATCATTTTTTTTGAACCACTTGCATTAATTGCTGCAATTGTTCTTCCATGAAAAGAATTTTTTATACATAGAATTCTATTTTTATTTTTTTTTCCTTTGGAAAAAAAATATCTACGAGCAACTTTAATTGCAGCTTCGGTTGCTTCAGCACCACTATTTTGAAATAATACAGCGTCGGCAAAACTTATTTTTGTCAATTTTTTTGCTAATACCTCTCCTTCAGGTATTGTAAATGCATTCGAAACATGCCAAATTTTTTTAGATTGTTTATTTATAGCATTAATTAATTTCGGATTTGCATGTCCTAAAGAATTTACTGCGATACCTTGTACAAAATCTAAATATTTTTTTCCATTAGTAGAAAATAAAAAACTTCCTTTTCCTTTTTTGAAAGATAATTTACTTCTATTGTAATTTTGTAGCAGTGATGACATTTAATTTTAAGACTTTATCTTATACCCTTTCTTATATAAAAAATAAGCAGTTAACCAAAATATTAAAGATAGTATTAACAAATACGAAATACCGAAAATTATAGATCCATCTCCACTCCCTATGAAAGAGTATCTAAAACCATCGATCATATAGAAAAAGGGATTATAAAAACTTAGAGTTTTTATAACATATGGTAATTTTTCTACAGAATAAAATGTACCTGATAAGAACGATAAAGGCACAATAATAAAGTTTGTCACAGTTGCCATATGATCAAATTTTTCAGCCCATAGCCCAGCAATAAATCCTGCTGCACCTAAAATAAACGAGGAAAGAAATAAATAAATTAGTAAAACAAAAAAATTATTAATTTTTATTTCAATAAAAAAGGAAAAAACAATTATCGATAAAAAACAGATTATAAATGCTCTTGTAATTGATGAGAAAATTACAGAAAAAGTAACTTCTGCAGATGATAATGGTGCTCCAACTAAGTCTACAATATTACCCATAACTTTGCCCATTAAAATGGAAGAGGATGAGTGTGCAAAAGACTGAGATATAAACTGCATTGCTATTAATCCAGGTGCTAAAAAAGTTATAAATTCAACTCCAAGAACATTTTCCCTTTCTGATCCAACAGCAATAGAAATTACAACAAAAAATAGAATTGCTGTAATGATAGGACCTATAATAGTTTGACCAAATACTGATAAAAATCTTAAAGTTTCTTTACAGTATAAAGAATATATACCTATCCAATTTACTCGAAATCTTCTAACTCCAATCTGATATTTATTTTTGATTTGTTTCATTTGTTTCTCATATAAATCATAAACCTGTTAATAAAATAAAAAAAAAACTTGTAGAAAACTAAATATAATACTATCAATATGTAGATAATATTTAATTTCTGATACTATATAAGGTATAAATGAGTTGGACAGAAGAAAAAGTAAATAAATTAAAAGAGCTTTGGGGATCAGGAAAAACAGCTAGCCAAATTGCTGAAATAATTGGTGGTATATCGAGAAACGCTGTAATTGGAAAAGCTCACAGGCTATCACTAAGTGCAAAAATAAAAACAAGACAAGGAATAACTAATCAAAAGAGACTAACTAATAAAATTAATGATAAAAGCCACATTTCTAAGAAAGGGAAAAAATCTAAGTTTAGATCTTTGTTGTTAGATAAAAGTTTTGAACCAGCGAAAAATTTATCTTTAGAGGAACTTACAGAAGATACTTGCAAATATATGGAGGGAAACCCCGATGATAAAAATTCTTGTTTTTGTGGGAGAAAAGTAGTTGAAAAATTCTCTTACTGCCCGTTACATTTAATTTTAATTTATCAGGTAAAATCTAAAAAAGATGATGTTGCCGACGAAGATGAAGTTCCACAATTTATAGAAAAAAAAATAAAATCCGCGTAAACTATTTTTTTAAGACTTTTTCTTTGGCTTTTTTAAATTCATCATCATTTAATACTCCATCTTTGTATAACTGATTTATTTTTTCCAAATCATGCGTTATATTTTGATTCGCCTCAAAATTTTTATCATCACTTTGCTCCTCAATTCTGTTATCACTTTTAGCTTCAACACCTCTGGTGATTGCCTGAACAGCTAGATATAAAACGAAAATTAAAATTGCTGCAATTGAAATATAAATTGAGTATATTAACATTTTATTTATTTATAAGATTATTTACTGAGTATTGTCCACCTTCTCTCCAATTATATGAATATTTTTGTATTCCATCTTTAAACTTAATAACACTTGGACATCCAATACTAAAATTAGTTATACTATTTTTTGTTCTAACATTATGATATTTTAACAATTTAAATTGATCAAGTGTTATAGGTGGATTTGGAAATTTTTGAAAAAACATAGCTGAAATTTTTGCAATAATATTAGGCATTGGTATTAAAATTCTTTTTTTATTTATACTAATTAGTAGTATTTCTATAATTTCCTTTAAAGTTAAAATTTCTGGCCCAATAACTTCAATTTTTTTTGATATTATCTCATTTGAAATAATATAGTATATTAAATTTGCAACATCGGTAGCATGAATAGGCATAAACTTAGTTTCACCTTTGTGGTATAAGGGGAATATTGGAAAAATACTTAATAATGACAAAAATTTGGTTGTAAACGAGTCCGAGACACTGAAAACAACTGAAGGTTTAAGTATAACTGCCTTTTCATAATTACTAATTATTTGTTTTTCCCCATCTAATTTTGATTTTGCATACAAAGAATTTGTAGCATTCTCTACCCCCAAAGCAGATAGGTGAATAAATTTTGTGTTATTTTTTTTGCATAACATAGATAATAATGCTGGAAATTTCGTGTGAATATTTAAGAAGGAATTAAATTTATTTTTTTCATGTAATATACCTATTAAATTTACACAGATGTCAGCGTCTTTAATTATTTGGTCTAGTTTCTTTTCGTCAAAAATACTGGTTTCCACAATATCTATATATCCTATTGATCCACTTGTTTTTAAAAACACTGATTTATGTGCATTTCTTGTTTGACAAATAGCTTTATAACTATTTTTTGTAAGTTTTCTTATAAGGTGTTTACCTATTTGGCCTGTTGAACCAAAAATTAGTACTTTTTCTTTTATCATAAATCAAAAATAGACAATACAGTTATCTCTTTATATATATAAATTAAAAATGAATATCAAAATTTTTAATGAAGATCTTCCCTCAGATTTAAATTTATTCGAGGAAAAAGAAGTCGCACTTGATTGTGAGGCATTAGGATTAGTACTCGGCAGAGATCCTTTGACTTTAGTTCAGATTGGTCTTAAATCCAACAGCTATTATCTTATTAAGCTTAATAGAGAAAATTATAATGCTCCGAATTTAAAAAAATTTTTAGCTGAAGCAGAATCTCAATTTATAATGCACTACGCTAGACAAGATTTGTTATGGCTAAAATATCATTTAAACGTAAGTCCTAAAAATATTTTTTGCTCAAAATTATCATCAAAATTGGTTAGAACTGCATCTCAATTTCATGGATACAAAGATCTAGTTAAAGAATTTTGTGGAAAAGATATATCAAAAAAAGAACAACAAAGTGATTGGGGTGGAGATTTATCAGAGAAACAAATTAAATATGCTGCTCAGGACACTCAATACCTTTTTGATATCAAAAATAAACTAAATCAAATGCTAATTAGAGAAAAAAGGCTAGACTTATTTGAAAATTGCATGAAAGTAATACCGACTCTTATTGACATGGAAATTGCAGGTTTTAAAATATCAACTTTCGAACATTAAATGGCAACAAGTAAATTATCAAAAATTGGAAAAAAGGTAATTGAGCTTGAAATAAGTGCTTTAAAAAAACTTCAAAAATCTATAAGTAAATCTTTTGACAAAGCCGTAAGCGCAATTACGAATTGTAAAGGTAAAGTTATTTTATGTGGAGTGGGTAAAAGTTTTTTAATAGGCCAAAAAATAAGTAGCACTTTGTCTTCTGTTGGCTGCCCTTCCTTTAGCATTAATGCAAACGAATGTTTACATGGAGATCTTGGAAGTATATCCACCAAAGATATATTAATATTACTTAGCAACTCAGGTGATACTGATGAGTTAAAGCCAGTAATTCAATACGCTAATCGTTTTAAGATAACTTTAATTGGAATAACATCAAAGAAAAATTCTATTTTATTTAAAGCTTCAGACATTAAATTATTGATACCTGAGGTAAAAGAAGCAGCTTTGAGTTTGGTACCAACTAGCAGCTCTACAGAAATTTTGGCTCTTGGAGATAGTTTGGCAGTTGCAACCCTTAATATAAAAAAATTTAACAAAAAAAAATATAAAATACTCCATCCAGCTGGAAATATTTCAAATAAACTTAAAACTGTAGAAGATTTGATGATTTCTAACAAAGGAGTTCCACTTATAAATGAGAACTCGGGAATGAAAAGAGCTCTAGATTTAATTTCTAAAAAAAAACTTGGAGTGTTATTGGCCATAAATAAAAAAAAACTTACCACTGGAATAATAACTGACGGTCAAATTAGAAGATATAATCAAAAAAAAGGGAGTGTATCCAATTTAAAAGTGAGAGATATAATGACTAAAAATCCCATAAGTGTTGATAAAGATACTTTGGCAGAAAAAGGATTATCTATTATGTCAGAAAAAAAAATAACGAGTTTGTGTGTCCATAAAAATAAAAATAAAAAAAGAACAATTGGAATTTTACATATTCACCATATCTTAAGTGCAAATATTCAATAAATGAGTAGAAATACTTTAATTCAAATAATATTGATTATCGCAATATTCCTTTCATCAGTAATTGTATATATGGTGTTTTTTAAACCTAAATCATATATTGATGCCTCGATAGAGATTGAAAAAGGGAGCGAGCTAAGCTCAATAGATAAAAAAAATGATTTAATTAACAAAAATTTTAATGTTATTGAAAATTTAGAGTATAGATCATTTGATTCACTTGGAAATGAATACATAATAAAGGCTAAAAAAGCTGAAAGCACTTTAGATAACATAGATATTCTTAATTTAACTGAAGTTAACGGCCTAATTTTGTTAACCAATAAACCCTCAATTAAGATTTTTTCAAAGTATGCTACACACAATAAAAAAAATTTTAATACAAAGTTTTATAATCAGGTTGAAGTAATTCATGAAAATACAAAAATTTTATCTGAAAATCTTGATTTGTTGTATAATAAGAATTTAGTAAATTTATATAATATTAATGAAATTAATTATGAAAACAGTATTATAAAGGCTGATAGAGTAGTTTTTGATATGTTGACTAAAGATATAAGTATCAATATGTATAATCAACAAACAAAAGTAGACCTTTTGTATAAAAATAATGGCAATAATTAAAAAATTCTATATTACTAAATTTAAAGAAGAGCGTCCAAAAATAGAATTGAAAAATATTTCTCTATCTTTTAACAAAAGGCAGATATTGGACAATATTTCATTTACTATAAGAGAAGGGGAAATTTGTGGATTGTTAGGTCCTAATGGTGTTGGAAAAAGTACAATATTTAACTTAATTGTTGGCTTACTTAAACCAGACTACGGCGAAATATTAATTGATAAAAAAAAGGTTACTGGTCTACCAATTTACCATAGAGCAACGAATTTTAAAGTTAGTATTGTCCCTCAATATGGTGGGCTATTTCTAGATTTGACATGCTATCAAAATCTCATGGCAATTGCTGATTTGGTTATAAAGATGAAAAGTGAAAGAATTTTTAAAATTGAGAAAATGATTTCTAAATTCGAACTTGATACAGTCAAAAATATTAAAGCAAAACATTTATCTGGGGGACAAAAAAAGAGAGTGAATCTTGCAATGGCCTTATTATCTGATCCAAAAATTGTGTTAATGGACGAGCCTTTTGCTGGGTTAGATCTTATGGCCATAAGAAATTTACAAGAAACAATAGTCAATCTACAGACTGAGGATAACAGCAGATGTTGTATAATATCAGATCATGCTGCGAAAGATTTATTATCTATTTCAGATCGGGGTATAATTTTAGCTAATCAAAAAGTTATTGCACATGAAACACCAAAGGATCTAATTAATAACGAAGAAGCTAAAAGATTATATTTTGGAGATTCTTTTAAGATAAATTGATACTGTAAAATTCTAATGAGCGGATCTGTAATAATCAAAAATAAAATAAAAAGTTTTAATAAATCTATAAGTGTCCCTGGAGATAAATCAATTTCCATTCGCTGGCTAATACTTGCTTCTCAAGCGATCGGAAAGTCTAGAGCATATAATTTGTTAGAGTCAGATGATATTAGAAATACAATATCTTCTATAAGATCACTAGGCGTAAAAATAAAAAAAAGCAAAGGACATTGTGAAATAAACGGTGTCGGTTTAAATGGATTTAATGATAACAAAAACATAACAATAAATGCTGGAAATTCAGGAACATTTGCTAGGTTATTTTGTGGATTAATTGCAAAATCTGAAAATAAATTTAAGCTAATTGGTGATAAAAGCTTATCAAAAAGAGACTTTTCAAGAGTTATAAAACCATTAAACAAATTTGGTATAAAATTTTTATCAAATAACAATAAATTACCTTTAATTATTGAAGGAACATCATTTTTAAGACCAATAACTTTTGAGGAAGATAAAGGTAGCGCTCAAGTTAAAAGTGCAATAATGATAACTTCATTGAACACACCAGGAGAAACTGTCATAAAGTGCATACCGTCTAGAAATCATACTGAATTAATGTTTAAACATTGTCTTAAAATACCCATCAAAATAAACAAAAGAGGGAAATATGAGATTATAAAAGTTCAAGGGATGAAACAATTTAAAGGATTTGATTATAATATACCTGGGGATATAAGTTCAGCAGCTTTTTTTATCGGATTAACAATATTATCAAATAATTCGAAATTACTTATAAAAAAAGTAAACATAAATAAATCAAGATCAGGAATAATAGAGATTCTAAAGAGGATGAATGCAAAAATTAAACTTATGAACAAAAAATTTTATTATGGTGAGGAAATAGCTGATATAAAAGTTGAAAGTAGTAATTTTTTAAGATCTATAAAATGTCCAAAAAAACTAAACACAAAATCAATTGATGAATTTTTAATAATATTTCTAATTTGTGCTAATGCAAAAGGTATTTCAGAATTTAATAATATACATGAATTAAGACAAAAAGAGAGTGATAGATTAAAGGTTGCATCTAATTTCTTAAGACAGATTGGTATTAAAGTTGTTGAAAAGATTGGCAGTTTAAAGATTTATGGAAATCCAAATTTAAAACTAGATAACCGTTTTGAAGTTAAAGGCTTCTTAAAAGATCACAGAGTATTTATGATGTCGTGTATTGCAGCCTTAACAATGGGTGGAAATTTTAAGATTCACGACAAAGATTCAGTAAATTCCTCATTCCCAAACTTTTTAAAAATCCTTAAAAAGTTAGGAGCATCAATTAACTAAGTAAATAAGTACATAATTAATCTTGATTAATTTTATTTTTTTAAATAAAAGATCGAACTTATAAAATTTTAAATGGAGATAAATGGAAATTTATAAAGATTTGAACTCGAACAAGAATAAAGAATTCGCTAGTTTACTAGATAACCAAACAATCAAAAAAATTGAAGAGGGCAAAATTTTTGAGGCAACCATCACTAAAATATCCAACAAGTACTGTTGGGTTTATCTGGACGGATTAAAAAGCGAGCCAGCAATAGATATTAACGAAATTAAAGAAATTAATTTATTTGATAAAATTAAAGAGGGTTCTAAATTAAAAATAGTTGTTGAAAATTTAGAATCTAAGTCAGGTGAAATTATAGTATCTGCTGCAAAAGCAAAAAAAATTGAAGGCTGGGAAATACTCTTAAAGAAATATGAAAATAATGAAATTATAAAAATAAAAGTAAAAAATAAAATTAAAGGTGGATTTGTTTGTGAAGAGATAGAGACAAAACATTTATTATTTATGCCTGCTTCACAATTGTCAAATAGACCTCAAAAAGATAACTCAAATGTAATAAATTCTGAAATGGAAGTAAAGATTATCCAAGCAGACAAAAAAAGAGCTAATCTATGTTGCTCGAGAAGAGAATTAATAAGTGAAAATAAAAAAGGTGACAAAATCAAAATATTTGAAAAATATAATGTCGGCGACAAAATAGAGGATGCAATTATAAAAAGTGTAACGGATTGGGGATTGTTTTTTGAAATCAATGGAGAAATAGATGCATTATGTCATTCTTCATGTTGTAGTTATCAAAGAATAGAAAATTTAAATGACATTTTTGAAATTGGACAGAAAATACCTGTTGAAGTAATCAGTAAAGATGACAAAAAACTTCAAATTGGGGTTTCTATTAAAGCATTACTTCAAAATCCATTTGATAATATTAATAAGTATAAAGTTGGAGATATTTATAATGTAAAAGTTACTAAAATTTTAACTTATGGAGTGTTCTGCGAACTTGAAGATTCGTTAATTGCACTACTTCATCAATCAGAGATTTCGTGGACAGAAAAAAACCCAATACCAAAGAATCATTTTAAGTTAGGTCAAATTATAAATGTTAAAATAATGTCTATAGATAAAGATGCGCAAAGGGTTTCGGTATCATTTAAAGCGACTCAAGATAATCCTTACGAAGTGGTTGAAAAAAATTATAGCAAAGAAAAAAGTATAGAAGTTGAAGTCTCTGAAAAAAATGACAATGGTGTTTTCGTCAGGATATTAGATGCCAACGTCGAAGGCTACCTTCATCAAAATCAAATTAGTTGGCAAGGTAATCCAACCGAAAACCTTGAGAAAATTAAAAAGGGAACCAAAATTCTGGTAAAGATAGTTGATATATCAGTAGAAAATAGAAAAATCTTAGTAAGCAAGAAAGCTTTAGAAAAAGATCCTATGGAATTCTGGTCGGGAAAAAATATTGACGATATTTTAACTACAAAGGTAGTTTCTGTAGATAAAAAAGGACTAGTTGTTAAACCAGAGGGCTCTGATCTTGAAATATTTATTAAGAAAAATCAAATCGCAATTCAATCCGAAGACGCTAGAAGCGAAAGATTTACCGTATCAGATAGAGTTGACGCAGCAATTACTGAGATTTCAATGGAGAAGCGAAAAGTTTCATTGAGTATAAAAAGAGTTGAAGAAATAAATAATGAAATTGCATTAAAAAATTATTCTGATTTATCAAGTGGAAAATCCCTTCCATTTGCTAATTTATCAGAGAAGCTTGGTAAAAAAGATAAAAAATAAAAGAATTGTCGATAAATAAATCAGACCTAATAAAAGAACTTTCAAAAAACTTTCCTTCTTTTTTAAAGAAAGATTTAGAAAAAATGGTTGAAATTATTTTTGAGGAGATACAAAGAGGTTTGCAGAATAATGAAAGAATAGAATTAAGAGATTTGATAATGATGGAAGCAAAGAAATATAAAGAAAAGTATGGCAGAAATCCTAAAACAAATGAGAAAATAATAGTTCCTGAAAAAAAAATAATAAGATTAAAAGTTTCAAAAAAATGGCAAAAAATTATAAATGAAAAAAAATAAATTATTTATTGCATGTGATACTAGCAAAATTAGCCAAATTAATAAAATTATAAAATTGTCAAATAATTCTAAAATACATATTGGATATAAATTTGGTTTAGAATTTCTGAATTCTAAAAATGGTAGAAACTTTTTATCTAAATTGAAAAAAAAAATTATTTTTGCTGATTTAAAATTACACGATATACCAAATACATGTGTATCAACAATCAAGGCAGTTAAAGACTTAAAGGTGAATTATTTAACAATTCATATAAGTGCTGGATTGCAAGCCCTTAGAGCGTCCAAAAAGATTTCGGGATCAATACGATTAGTTGGAGTAAGTATTCTTACTTCATTAGGTAATAAAGAATTAAAAACAATTGGATTTAATAAAGATGTTAAAAAATTAGTTCTTCACCAAGCCAAGTTAGCAAATAAGGCTAAATTAGATGCTATTGTATGTAGTCCACAAGAAGTAAAAATAGTTAAAAAGGTTTTTAAAAAAGAAATTATTACTCCAGGAATTAGATTTAATTCTAAAATAAATGATCAAAAAAGAACTTCGAGTCCTAACCAAGCTTTTAAAAATGGTAGTGATTGGATTGTTATGGGAAGACCAATAACAAAAGGTAATATCAAAAAAAATATTCAGAAATTAATTGATCATTTAAACAGATGATCAAAGGTTTGAAAATTTGTGGAGTTTCAGATATTAAAACTCTTAATTATATTTTAAATCATCCCCATCCACCAAAGTTCATCGGCTTCATAACAAATTACAAAAAAAGTAAAAGATTTGTTAACTTCAGAATATTAAAAGAGTTAATTAATGTAAAAAAGAAAAAAGTTAAATTTGTTTCTGTACTTGTAAGTCCATCTAATTCAATCTTGGAAAAAATCAAAAATTTAAATTTTGATTATTATCAGTTATATGATGTTAACCCAAATAGAACTATGGAAATTAAGAAGAAATATAATATTAAAATTATTTCAGCACTAACGATTTCAAATAAAGCAGATGTGAGCAAATATAAAGATTATTTAAAAATTTCAGACATAATTTTATTTGACTCAAAAGGTTATCATAAATCCGAAAGTTTTGATCATAGACTACTAAATAAAATTCCAAAAAAATTAAATAAAATGATTGCAGGAAATATACAAATAAACGATATTGCTAGTTTAAAAATAAAAGATTTCATTATAGACCTAAGCGGATCGCTAGAAGATAAAAATGGAAAAAAAGATACAAATAAAATCAATAAATTGTTAAATTTATCTGCAAAAATATGAAAATAAAAAAAGGAATTCCATTAATTGATCAAGGAAATAAGCTTGGATTTTGGGGTGGAAAATTTGGAGGAAATTTTGTTCCCGAAACTTTGAAAAAACCAATAGAGGATTTGGAAATTTTATTTAATAAACTCAAGAATGATAAAAAATTTGTTGCTGAAAGAGATAAATATTTCAAAAATTGGGTAGGTGCTCCTACTAGATTTATAAAGCTAGAAAATCTAACAAAACATGTTGGTGGAGCTCAAATTTATTCTAAAGTTGTATCCGATGCAAATGGAGGAGCTCACAAAATATATAATGCTACTGTTCATTGTTTACTTGCAAAACGATCTGGTAAAAAAGTTGTTATAGGAGATACTGGAGCTGGTTACGCAGGTAAAATGTTGAGTATGGCAGCTAAAAAGTTTGGTCTAAAATGTAAAATTTTTATGGGAAAAAAGGATCTGTTAAGACAAAGGCCAAATGTATTAGCTATGAAAAAAAATGGAGCGGAAGTTATCCCTGTTTACTCTGGTAGCCAGACACTTGTAGATGCAGTTTCTGAATGCATGCGATACTGGGTTGCTAATTGTGATACAACAGCAATGTGCGTGGGAAGCACAGTTGGTCCAGCAATTTTTGTTCGTATTTGTGGATGGAGCACTAGTCAAATTTCAAGAGAGCTAAAAATGCAATTAATAGATAAATTTGGATCAATTCCAAAAAAACTTAAACTTTACAATTGTGTAGGTGGTGGTAGTTCAAGTTTTGGTTTTTGGAATGAATTTATGGATTATAATAAAAAAACAATGTGAATTTATCGGTGTCGAAGCCGGTGGACCAAAAAATAGTAAAAAGCATGCAGCGCCTTTAACTTATGGTTCAAAAATTGGAATTCTTCATGGTGCAGCTCAATATGTTAATCAAAATTTAGATGGACAAATAGAAGAAACCGAATCTATTTCCGCTGGATTAGATTATCCAGGAATTTCTCCGCTTCACTGTTTTTTAAAAGACACCAAGAGAGCAAGATATACAGCAGCAAGTGATGAAGAAGCTCTAAACGCCTACAAACTTGTAACAAAATTTGAAAAATTAAGACCTTCTCTAGAACCAAGTCACGCTTTCTCAGTTGCAATAAAAGAAGCAAAGAAATTTAGCAAAGATACTATCGTGGTGGTTAATAGCTGTGGTGACGCATACAAGGATAAAGAAATTTTAGAGAAGAGATTAGGAATTAAATATGTCAAATCTAATTAATCTCGCATTTAAAAAGGCAAAAAAAGAAAATAGACCAGCTTTATTAACATATACAGTTGCTGGTGATAGCTCAAAAAAACAGTCCTTAGAAATACTAAAATCAATTTCAAAAAATGCAGATATCTTAGAACTAGGTGTGCCACATAACACTCCAGTTGCAGATGGAAGTCAAATCCAAACGAGTGCATATAGAGCAATCAAAAATGGAATTAAGATAGATGATATTTTTAAAATTGTTAAAAAATTTAAAAAATTTAATAAAACAAAACCAATAATATTAATGGGTTATTATAATATGATCTTTCAATATAATGAAAAAAAATTTTTAAACAAATGTAAAACCTCTGGCGTAAATGGATTGATAGTTGTAGATTTACCTTGGCCAGAAAACAAAAAATTTGCAAAAAAATGTAAGAGTTATTCAATTTGTTTTATTCAATTATTGTCTCCTACCACATCAGTTAAAAGAACTAAAAACATTATAAAAGACTCGCACGATATGCTTTATTATATAAGTATGTTATCTACAACTGGAGGAAAACTTAAAGTGTCTTCAAAAAAAATTATGTATAATTATAATATTATAAAAAGAGTCAATCCAAAGAAAAACTGTGTAATAGGTTTTGGGATAACAGAAAAAACTATTAGAAGTTTAAAATCTGCTGATGGTGTTGTTGTTGGAAGTGCAATATGTAAGGAAATTACTAAAAGTATTAACTATGGACAAAATCCTGTCACAAATATAAATAAATTAATTATTAATTTAAAAAAGAAAATAGTATGAATTGGATAACAAAAGCTTTAAAAATTGGACAAAAGATAAAGAAAATTTTAAAAAAAAGACCGTCTAAAGAAGATATAGAAAATTCTGATTGGATTAGTTGTTGCACTGGTCCTATACTTAAAAAAGATTTGGAAGATAATTTTTGGGTCTGTAAAGCGTGTGGAAAACACCACAGAATTAGTTGCGAACAAAGATTTGACATTTTTTTCGGTAAAAATAATTATGAGATAATTAAAACACCAATTCAAGGAAATGAGGATCCTTTAAAGTGGAAAGATACTAAGCCGTATAAAGAAAGACTTAGTCAGGCAAAAAAGAAAACAGGACAAGCTTGTGCGGTTATGATCGCAAAGGGAAAAATTAGTAATATTTTTATTACAGCGGGTGCTGTAAACTTTAATTTTCTAGGAGGAAGCATATCTAGTGCGGAGGGTGAAGCTATAATACATGGTGTTCAACATGCTATAGATAACAAAACGCCATTTGTTTTTTTTGCTAGCGGAGGTGGAATGCGAATGTTTCAAAGTGCTATAGCGCTTCAAAATATGACGAGAACAACCTTGGCAATTAATGAGCTTAAAAAAAATAATTTACCATATATCGTTTGTATTGTGGACCCTTGTGCAGGTGGAATTACAGCAAGCTTTGCTATGCTAGGAGATATCCACTTTGGTGAAACTGGTGCTCTGTGTGCTTTTGCTGGTCGTCGTGTAGTGCAGGCAACTGTGAAAGAAGACTTACCTAGTGACTTCCAAACCGTAGAATATCTTCAAAAACATGGATTTATAGATAGAGTAGTTAACAGAAAAGATTTATCATCTGAGATAGGAAATATTTTGTCAATATTGCTAAAGAAAGATAATACTGTAAAGTCTGAAAATTTAAATGTCACTTCAGAAAATATTGACCAAGTTACAAAGGCTGCATCCTAAAGAAATTGATCTAAGTCTAGATCGTATAAAAGAACTTTGTGAAAAATTAGGAAATCCACAGGATGATATAAAGTGTATTCAGGTTTGTGGAACAAACGGGAAAGGTAGCACAATTTCTTTCTTAAGATCAATTTTAAAAGAAGCTAATTACAAATGTAACATATACACTTCACCTCATGTAAAAGTTATTAATGAAAGGTTTGTATATAATGATGAAATTATTAGCGATAATGATCTCTTAGATCTACTAAATGAAATACACGAGATTAATAATGGTCAACCTTTAACATATTTTGAGGCATTAACAGCTGCATTTTTTCTTGGGTGTAGAAAATACAAAGATAATCTTGTGCTTGCAGAATTTGGTTTATTTGGCAGAGGTGATGCGGTCAATATATTAAAAAAGAATCTTTGTAATATTATAACTTCATGTAGTGAAGACCACTTAGATTGGTTGCCAGAAAATGATAGAACAATTGAAAGAATTATTTATGAGAAAACCTCATCCTTACTAAATTCAAATATAATTGTTGCAAAACAAACCTCTTACGAAATTACTCAATTTATAAAAAAAAATATTTCCAAAAATAAAGCAAATAAATTTTTTTTTAACGAAGATTATAATTTCGTCATGAAGGAAAATGATTTCTTTTTTTATAAAGATAAACATGGTGGATTAAAAATTCCTAAACCTAAAATGAATGGTCAATTTCAGATTGAAAACGCATCAACAGCTATCGCAAGTTTAAGAAATTTGAAAAATATCAATATTGAGGATCAACATATTATAGACGGTGTAAAGAAAGCAAATAATACTGCCAGGTTAGAAGAAATTAAATCTGGTAAAATTAAAAGGTTAGTTAAAAATAATAAGGTTCTTTTAGATTCTTCACATAATCCTGGCGGATCAAAAGTCCTTAATGACTATCTTCAGAGTCTTAATTGCGATAAACACGTTATTGTTGGTATGATGTCAAATAAAGATCACAAAAAATATATTAGTTATTTCAAAAATATTTCGTCTTTAACAACTGTAGATATTCCAAATCAACCTAATTCAATAAGTGGAAAAAATTTAATGAGAGTATTTAAAAATTTACCTAATGTAAAATATCAACCTGATATAGTGAAAGCTATCAAATCAATAAACTTAAAAGAAGGAGATATTATAATAATCACAGGATCCCTTTATTTAGCTGGAGAAGTTCTAAGTTTAAATTAAATATTTTCTTTAATCCAGTCTTGAATATTTGACTTTGTTGTTGCACCGACCTTAGTGCTTGCTAGCTCTCCATCTTTAAATAAGAGCATAGTAGGAATACCCCTTACTCCAAACTTAGTTGGTGTATTTGGCTCCTCATCGATATTATGTTTGGCCACAATAACTTCTTTCATCTCATCAGAGATTGCCTCAAGATGTGGAGCAATCATTAAACATGGATTACACCAAGATGCCCAAAAATCTGTAACGACAACTTTATTGTCCTTAATCATTTTTTCAAAAGTTTCATCTGTAGATTTAACTGTAGGCATAATTCTTATATATAAAAATTAAATTTATAATCAATATATAATTTTGGTATTTTTATATTATTCACATTACACATTTTCATATTTTTTTTGTATTGACATAATATGCTCGTTTAATTCATCTAAGAAATTGAGTTTATCCTCATCATTTTGATCTGAATATTTATCTCTTAGAGTATCGATTTCAGTAAAACAAGCAGCAACTGTCCACCATTTTTCTTTACCATTACTTAGTATTCTCTTTGCAATGCCATGTTCGATTTTTTTTCTTATGTCTTGAGGTAAAACTTCCGGGGCTTCCTGAAAAATAATTTTTTTACCAAAACCATGCAACCTTTCATCTTCAAATTTTGAAAGAAGTTTAAGTTTATCCTTCCAATCTGCTGAATGCCAGGCGGGAAATAAGGCTGTATCTTTATTTGATGTGAATTTTGTGTAGATACTTTCCTCAGCATATATATCTTCTTGATTTTTTGATTGTTCTTTATCTTCTGCAATTTCTCTCAAAGCCGTTAATATATTTTTTGAAAAAGCTTCATTTTCATTAACCATTTTAGATCTTTTGTTAATTAGTTCTAAATCCATTGCATTATAAGGTTCTGCTTGTATACCGTATTTTTTATCAAGAATAATTGGTGCTTTATTTGACCTTATAGTTCTTAAAAATTTAGGAGTTTTTTTCATTTCTATTTTTAGTTCATTTATAGACATTTTTAACAAAGGCTCCACATCAACTCTTAAGTCAACAGCCTGGCCCCATTGATAAATTGGATGAATACAATATTTTGGATGAAGAGGGCTCACCAGATATAGTCTGCTTTTGCCATAAAAATATTCATTAAGGGTAATGATATTTTCTTTTTTTATGATTGTTTCGGTCTCTATTTTATTAGAAGTTCTCAGAAACTCATTCCATGTGTGGGGTTGTTTTCTTTTTATCAAACCAAGAACTTTTGCAGTTAAGCTTGCATCAAATAACGCAGAGTGAGCTCCAGCTGAGTCAAACCCATTCATTTTGCTCAAAGACGCCAATTTAAATACCGGGTTATTTTTTTCATTAATTTCTGTCTCAAGTACCTTTTGATCTACAGCATAAGCTGCCCTAGCAATATTAATTCCATCATGACGTTTATTTGGAGAAGCGTTAGTTATATAAGGATATCTAATACCTTTAAAAAACTCTTTTCTTATCATTTCATCATCAAAACCAATGTTAGACCAGCCTAAGAAAATTGCTGGGCTCCATTTTTTAAATATTTTTTCTATTTCTCCCAACATTTGATAATGACTTAAATTTCCTTGGGTAAGCTGCTTAATACTTGTTTTATTTACTATTAATGCCATTGCTTGAGGTATTTCGCCCTCAGGTAATCTGCATCTTAGATTAAATCTATCTTTCTCCTTGAAGTTTTCATCAACTAAAATTCCCCCTATCTCAATAATGCTTCCAAAATCTGTACTTGCACTTGAGCTTTCTATGTCCCATATTACTAAATTCATATTTACCTTTTGTTAACTTTGTTTTGAGGAATATTTGAAGTTATTAAAGAACTTAACTATTCGCATATAAACAATTAGCATTAAGTTAATTTAGTTCTTTTTATTGAACAAAAGTTTAAAGTCAAGCTGAATTCTTAAGCTCATTAAACATTTTTAATCTTCCAAGAAATAAATTTTGATACATTTGCAATTCAGGTCCTTCAATTATGAAATCTTGAAATAAGTTATCCACAGTGCATAATAGAATAACTCCTGATGAAATATTTGTTTTATAAATAACATTATGGGCTAATGTATAAGCTCCAAGTTGTAAAAAATAATCTTGAATATAATCAGCTTTTTTAGGTCGGTTTGCCTGTTTGAAATCAATAATAGTTTCGTTTCCATTATAAATTCCAATAAGGTCTGCAGTACCAGCGTATCTATCATTAGGATTAATTAGGGTGGCCTCCATACCAAAAATCTCATCTAACTTGCCTTTTATTCCATTTTCAATGATGACCTTAGCCATATTTTTATGTTGCTCATTACTTTCGAAAAAGCTATCGTTAACTCTTCCTCTTAAATAATCCTCAATATAAGAATGAAGAGATGTCCCCCTTCTAGATGCATCAGTTTTTATTCTATTAGCCTCTTTATACCCAACTCTTTGTTTCCATAGTTCCAAAGATGCTTTGTCCTCTTCTGATTTGGTTAAACTTAATATACTTGTTACACTTGGATATTTTTCATCACCTGACAAATACTTTCTCAGTCCGTCTTCATTAGATCTTGAAGATTTCGGGTAATTAAACTTTGTATTCCACTTCATTCTAACTTTTATATTGTGATTTGCGTTTAAAATGAAACTAATTTTTGGTTTATTTTACAGATTCGATAAATTTTTTTACATTCTCATTTTTGACAGCATTTTCCATTTGTTCAGGATCTTTGATATTCTCAAGAGTTCTGGTTATTGATCTAGCATCTTTTCCAAAACTATCTACAACTGACATCGCTTCCTCTAATTTTTTTCTTAATTTATATATATTTTCGAAGTGGCTAGAAAATCTAGTACTGATTGTTTTTAAGTGATCATAAATTTCTGTAGCATGCTTTTGTACTTTTAGAGTTTGAAAACCCATGTGTAGCGACTGAAGATATGCTGATAATGTATTAGGTCCTAAAATAACCACTTTATACTTTTTCATCAATTCTTGTGTCAATAGCTCTTTTGTTACTTGATCCTGATATGAACTTAATTCTGAAAATAAACTTTCTGTTGGAGCATACACAATTGCAAAATCTGTTGTCTTTGGTGGATTGATATATTTGTCATTTATTGATTTAGCTTTGTCTCTAAAGGCTCTTGCTAAATTTCTTCTTGCTTCTGCTGCTGCTTTTTTATCCTCGTTTTTAAAAGCGTCTTGTATCGCATTAAATTTTTCGACTGGAAAATGACTGTCAACTGGAACCATAACACCACCTTGAAGTTTAATAGCAAACTCAACATTTTCTCCACTGTCATCCTTCGTTTTTACATTTGAGTTATATTGCGATGCTGGAAGAAGATCTTGTAGTAAAGATCCTAAGCTAAATTCAGCCAAAGTTCCAAACTTTTTAACACCTGCTAGTATCTTATTAATGCCCATTTGACTTTTATTTAAATCCTCAACTTGAATATTAAAAGCTGCAACTTTTTCATTAACTGATGTAAGTGCTTGTGTCATATCTTTTGTAACGTCTTTTGATAAATTATTAAAAGATGAGGACATGCTTGCCATTTGGGTATTGAGTGAAGAAGAAACACTGTTGATCTGTGTATTTATAGATTCTTTTAGCGAATTAATATCATCACTGTTATTTTCATTTTTAATATTTTTTTGGATATTGTTAATTTTAAAAATTAAGTATGTACCAATTAAAATGGTTATAAATAAAATGATATATAAAATTAATGATTCCATTTACTCATAGT
>CACEVB010000010.1 GCA_902562875.1 uncultured Pelagibacteraceae bacterium
TTGGTATGAATATAGTTTTAGATCTTGGAGCCAACATTGAATGCAATGAAAAAAATCTTATTGATTTTAGTCTAATGGGCGCTGCATTACACAAGTCTTTATATCCTGAAGAAGATGCAAAAGTAGCTCTTTTAAATATAGGATCAGAGGAGTTGAAGGGTAATAATATAATTAAAAATACATATAAGCAACTTTCTAATAAACAAAATAAATTATATAAATTTTGTGGTTACGTGGAGGGCAACCACATGATGGATGGAAAAGTGAATGTAATTATTACAGATGGTTTTACAGGGAATGTTGCACTGAAAACGGCAGAGGGGACTGCTAATTTTATAACTGCGGAATTAAAAACTGCATTTAGTAAAAGTATTTTGGGCAGAATATCTTCATTACTAAATATTAAAAATTTAAAAGCGTTTAAAAGAAAACTTGATCCACGGCTATATAACGGGGCGATTCTTTTAGGCTTAGATACTCCAGTTATTAAAAGTCATGGTGGTACTGATTTCATTGGTTTCTCTAATTCTTTAAAAGTATGTGAAAAAGTTATAAAAGGTGATTTAATAAATAAAATTAAAAATAATATTTTATAAAGTGCGTATTAATTTAACAAAGAAAGATATAGTAAACGCTATTTACATGCAAATAGGTTTCTCCAAAAAAATAAGTGAAACACTTTTAGAAGAATTTTTTGAAATATTGCTTACCAATTTAATAAAATACAAACAAGTTAAATTGTCTAAATTTGGTACATTTTCTCTTAAATATAAAAATGAGAGAATGGGCAGAAATCCAAAAACAAAGGAAGCGGCGATTATTAAAGCTAGAAAAATTATTAGTTTTAAAGCATCAAAAGAACTAAAAAATTCAGTCAATAAAATTTAAAATGGATGCAAAATACAAAACTATCAGTCAAGTTGCTCAAATATTAAATCTTGTTGATAAAAAGTCTGGTAAATTATCTACACACACATTACGTTACTGGGAGAAAGAATTTAAGCAAATTAATCCAAAAGTTTTTTCAGGTAAAAGACGGTATTATGATGAAAAATCAATAGAGACGATTAAAAAAATACATTTTCTTCTTAAAGAAAAAGGTATGACCATTAAAGGTGTAAAAAAATTGCTAAACCCAAACAATTCAAGTGTTGACGAAATTTCTAATTTATCTATAAAAGCTAAGGATATAAGAAATAAACTTGAAAAAATTTCTAAAATAATAAAAGAGTTAAAAAATTAATTATGGCAAAAAAAACTCATATTAAGGTTAGGCTTGTACCTGAAAATAAACCTGATAGTCCTTTTTTCTATTATGTAAAAAAACCTGCTGGAGGAGAGAAAGCCAAGATTAAGCTTAAAGCAAAAAAATATAACCCCTCAACTAGAAAACATGAAAATTTTGTTGAGAAGAAACTTCCTCCACACAGTAAATAGTTATTTTTTCTTAAAATTCCTTTTTTCGTAATTGATATAAGAATTAATCATATTTTTCCAAATATGATTTGTAATCAAAGGATCAATTCTCATTTTAATAGATTTTTTCTTAATATTTTTCAAAATTGATTTGATTCTTTTTTTATCTACTATTTGATATTTATAAGTTTTTAATTTTAATACTTTTTTTACTAGCTCAGTCCTATTTTTAATTAATATTAACAAAGAATTATCAATTGCATCTAATTGTTTCCTTAGTTTATTAAGTTTTTTTTCTCTATCCGGCGACATTAATTCAATTGGATTATTTAAAAATTATTATAATTAATTCAATATGTATACAGATAATCTTAAAATTAAAAGTCAAATTTCTTTGTGGTTAGCCTCAATGTTTTGGCTTATATCTTTGATGATTGTGGTTGGTGGATTAACTAGACTTACTGATTCTGGATTATCTATAACAAAGTGGCAATTATTCTCTGGAATATTTCCACCTATTAATAGTGATGATTGGGTTCACTATTTTAATCTCTACAAAGAAATTCCTGAATATAAAATTCAAAATTATAATATGACTATGAACGAATTTAAAATAATTTTTTGGTGGGAATGGATACATAGGTTCCTTGGGAGACTGATTGGTTTATCATTTTTATTACCTTTAGTATATTTTTCATTTAAAGTTAGATTTAAAAATTTAATTGGATTATATTTTATCTTTTTTCTCATTTGTTTTCAGGGATTTATTGGATGGTATATGGTTTCCAGTGGTCTAATTGATAGAATTGATGTAAGTCATTTTAGATTATCAATTCATTTGCTTGTAGCATTTATAATATTATCATTAATTTTTTGGAATTATTTAAAAATAAAAAATATTTATAACAACTTTGATAAAATCAACATAGTTTTACCTATAACTTTTCTTATTTTAGTTTTTTTGCAGATAGTTATGGGAGCTTTTGTATCAGGAATGGATGCAGGTACAATTTACACCACCTGGCCTCTAATGGGCAATAATTATTTCCCTGATGATAATTACTACCAAAATTTATTTAAAGTATCTGCATTTAGTGATCCATCATTAGTGCAGTTTATGCACAGAAATTTGGCATATATAATTACATTTTATTATTTATTTATTTTATATAAAACTTATAAAAAAAAATTAAATAAACTTTACACAGCTGTAAATATATTGGGCTTTTTAATATTTATACAAATTATTTTAGGTATTCTTACTTTAATTTATGGTGCACAGATTAAATTTGCATCTATGCACCAGATAAGCTCTATATTTTTAATTAGCGCTAGTATTTATTTTTTATTTTTAAATACTAAATTTAACTTACAGCCTTCAAACTAGGTTTTCCTGATGCGTCCAATGCCTGTTTAAGGTCTGCAATTATATCGTCAGGGTGCTCTATACCTATTGATAGCCTTACATAACCAGGTGTAACCCCAGCCGCTAGCAATTCTTCCTCATTTAATTGACTATGGGTAGTTGTAGCTGGGTGTATAGCTAAACTTCTCGCATCACCAATATTAGCTACATGATAAAACATTTTTAAAGCCTCAATAAACTTTTTACCAGCTTCAACACCACCTTTAACCTCGATCCCCACAAGTGCTCCATTACCGCCTTTAAAATATTTCTTCGCTCTATCACCTACAGCACCTTTATGCAATGTTGGATAAATTACTCTAGTTACACTTTTGTGTTTACTTAAAAAATCAACTACTGTCTCTGCATTAGAACAATGTTGTTTCATTCTTAGCGGTGCCGTTTCAAGACCTTGTATAATTCCCCATGCATTATCAGGTGCTAGAGGTGCTCCAAGATCTCTTAAAAGACAAACTCTTGCTCTAACTGCAAACGCCACATTTGCTCCAGTTAATTGAGGAACTACTTCACCCCAAACTGCTCCTCCATAACTTGCGTCGGGTTCATTATAAAGTGGTTGTCTTTTAGCATCAGCCGTCCAATCAAAATTTCCACCATCTACCAAACAACCTCCAATAACTGTGCCATGTCCACCAATAAATTTTGTTAAAGAGTGAACCACAACTGCTGCACCATGATCTAAAGGCTTACAAATAATAGGAGCCGCTGTGTTGTCCATTATTAATGGTATATTATGTTTTCTTCCAATATCAGATACCTCTTTAATTGGAAAAACTCTTAAATAAGGATTAGGTAAGGTCTCAGCATAAAAACATCTAGTTTTTTCATCAACAAGTTTTTCAAAATTTTTTGGATCTGATGGATCTGCATATCTACATTCTATACCTAATTTTTTAAGAGTATGAGTAAATAAATTCACTGTTCCTCCATATAAATCTGTAGAGCTTATAAAATTATCGCCTGATTGACAGCAATTCATTATAGCAAATGTTGAGGCAGCTTGGCCAGATCCAACGGTTACACAAGCTAATCCATTTTCCATAGCCGCTACTCTTTTTTCAAGAACATCGTTTGTCGGATTCATAATTCTTGTATAAATATTTCCGAATTCTTTAAGGCCAAATAAGTTTGCAGCATGGTCAGTATTGTTAAATTGATATGATGTTGTTCTATAGATTGGAACAGCAACTGCTGTAGTTGATGGGTCACTTCTATAATCTCCACCGTGTAAAGCAATTGTTTCTGGGTTTTTTGATTTTGACATTGTATCTCCTTTGATAATTTTAAAAGTAATTCTATTATAGTTTTTGACTTAGATTCAAGATAAAAAAGTGTATAAAACTTGGTTTTTATTGACAATTAAAGCATTAATTGACATTATTTTTATATTGAGTATTAATCCCCGCAACCATGACAAAATTCTTAAAAAAAAGTGAATTAATTAATAATTGGTATGAAATAGATGCAACCAATGCAGTAGTAGGAAGATTAGCATCAATAATCTCTAAAATTCTAAGAGGGAAAAATAAAAATAATTTCACTCCTCACATGGATAATGGAGATTTTGTAGTTGTAAAAAATATTGAAAATATAAAATTCACTGGAAATAAGTTTAACAATAAAAAATATTTTAGACATACTGGGTATCCAGGTGGAATTAAAGAGACAACACCAAAGAGATTAAGTGAAAAAAAACCTGAAGAAGTTTTAAAACTCGCTGTAAAAAGAATGATGCCAGGAGGACCTCTGGCTAAAAAACAGTTATCTAAGTTAAAGATTTATACTGGTACTAGTCATCCTCATACAGCCCAAAATCCCACTGTATTAGATCTTTCGGAACTTAACAAAAAAAACTTGGTAAAAAATTAAATTATGGAAAATTTTAAATACGCAACTGGTAAAAGAAAAACTTCAATTGCAAAGATTTGGCTTTCTAAAGGATCAGGAAAAATCTTAGTAAATGGAAAAGATTTTAAAGATTACTTTAAAAGATCAAATCATCAAATGCAGATTGTAAGACCATTTGAAATAATAAATCAAGCAACCGAATATGATGTTAAATGTAAGGTCACAGGTGGAGGTTTAACAGGTCAGGCCGGAGCCATGGTTCACGGAATCTCTAAAGCGATTTTATTATTTGATAGTAATGTCAAACCGACATTAAAAAAAGAAAAACTTACAACAAGAGACTCAAGATCTGTTGAACGTAAGAAATACGGCCATAAGAAAGCTAGAAGAAGTTTTCAATTTTCTAAAAGATAGACAACGTTTATAAATTATTTTTTTATGAAAAAAATTAATGCCCTAATTTTTGGATCGACAGGATATATAGGATCTCAATTAGTTGAAATGCTTTATAAGCATAAATATGTAAATATTAAATATTTATGTGGCAAATCTAGTATTGGAAAAAAATATAAATTTTCTAATAGTTCATTGAAAAAAAAAATTCTAACTATAAGTAGATTTAATAAAAAATTTTTAAATAATGTTGATGTCGTGTTTACAGCATTACCAAATGGTGATGCACAAAAGATTTCAAAAATATTATTGGATAAAAATATTTTAATAGATTTATCTGCAGATTTTAGACTTCTTAAATCATTTGATTACAATAAATGGTATAAAATTAATCATAAAGCAAAAAAAAATATTAAAAAGTCAATATATGCAATCCCAGAATTTGCAAAATCAAAGGTGAAGAAATACAAAATTATTGCATGTCCCGGATGTTATCCAACCAGTATACTCTTACCTTTGGTTCCTTTGTTAAAAGATAATTTGATCAATGAAAAAAATATAATAATTGACTCAAAATCAGGATACTCCGGTGCTGGAAGAAACGTTCATATTAAATACAAAAATAAAAATTTATATGAATCTCTTAGTGTTTATGGGATTGCCAATCATAGACACAATCCAGAAATTCAACAAGAACTGAAGTATAGAACTGGAAAAAATATACAATTCGACTTTACACCACACCTTTCACCTATGTTTCGTGGAATATTAACAAATATATATATAGACTTAAAAAAAAATACAACTGTATTTAAAGTAATTTCATGTTTAAAAAAATATTATAAGAATGATAAATTTATAAAAATTATGAAATTAAATAATTTATTATCAACAAATGATGTAATTAACACGAATTATTGCAATATATCAGTTTCTAAATTAAAGAGTAAAAAAAAAATAATTATAAATTGTGCAATAGATAATTTGATAAAAGGTGGCGCTGGTCAAGCTGTACAAAATTTAAATACATTTTATAATTTTCCTATACAAGAAGGATTCGTATGAAGATTTTATCATTATTTATAATTTTATTTTTGTTAACAAACTGCTCATTTAATAAACAATCAAAAATTTGGAATTATAACGAAAATGACAATTCGTTTGATAAATCAATAGTATCTAGTTATGACTCAGAGTTTGATGAGTATAAGAAAAGCATTTTAAATTATTCAAAAAACGCAAATTATCCTGATATAAATTAATTTTTTTATGATAAAAAATATAAATATTGCAATTGTAGGTCTTGGGCAGATTGGAAACTACCTATTAAAAGAAATAAATAAAAAAAAAAGTGATATAGAAATCAAAACAGGTAAGAAATTAAACATAATTGCTTTATCTGCAAAAAATAAAAACAAAAAAAGAAATTATAAAATTAATAAAAAGATATTTTTTAAAGATCCCTTAAAAATTTTTGAGAAAAAAAAAATACATATTTTATTTGAAGCAATTGGTAAATCTGATGGAATATCGAAAAAAGTTGTTGAGAAAGCACTAAAAAATAAAATTCACGTTATTACTCCAAACAAAGCATTAATATCAAAGCATGGTGATTATCTTTCAAAAATTGCTGAAAAAAATAAAGTTAATTTGGAATTTGAGGCATCTGTAGCCGGAGGTATACCAATAATAAGAACTATAAAAGAGGGTCTAGCAACAAATAAAATAACTAAATTCTATGGAATTCTTAATGGAACATGTAATTATATATTATCTGAGATGGAAAAATCTAATAAACAATTTAAAGATGTTTTAAAACAAGCGCAGTTATTGGGATATGCTGAACCTGGAAATCCAAAACTTGATTTAAATGGTTATGATGCTCTTGCAAAAGTAAGAATATTATCTGCATTATCATTTAACAATAAAATCTCATATAAAGCATGTCTGATGGAGGGTATAGAGAATATATCTTTAAAAGATATCGATATAGCTAATAAGTTAAATTTTAGGATTAAACTCCTCGGTATATCAGAAATGATCAATGGAAAATTATTTGAAAGAGTCCACCCATGCTTGGTTAATAAGGATACTTATATTGGTAATGTGAATGGTGTGATGAATGCAGTAATTACAGAAGGCGAACCAATAGGCGAAAGTATTTTACAAGGCGAAGGTGCTGGACCTGGTCCTACTTCCTCAGCTCTTATGTCAGATTTATTATCAATACTGAGAGGAAATATTAAGTATCCTTTTGGAATTCCAAATAATAAAAGGGTAGATATCAGAGTCTTTAATTACGACAATTATATTAATTCGCTTTATTTAAGATTTGAAGTTAAGGATAAACCTGGGGTATTGGCAATAATAACAGATAATCTAGCCAAAAAAAAAATATCTGTCGAAAGACTTATACAAATTCCTAATTATAAAAATAAAACTGCCTCAATTGTTATAATCACACATAAATCATATGAAAAAGATGCTCAAAACTGCATAAAAATTATCTCAAAAAATAAAAATGTTCTTAAAAAGCCAACTTTAATAAGATTACTTTAAAATGGAAATATATTTCAAACTTTTTGAAGTTTTATTTCCTGTTTTTTTTATTGTTGGTATTGGATATTTTTTAGGACAAAAAAATCCTAAGTTAGATACATCTTTTATTACTAATTTTGGTGCAAATGTAGGCTCACCAGCAATTGTTTTTTATTCTGTAACAACTACCGGATTAACATTCGAAATTTTTATAAGCTATTTTTTCTACTATTTTTTAGCTATCGTTGGTTTTGCGATTGTGGGAATTATATTTTTAAAATTTCTAAAAAAAGATATTATAATGGAACTGCCTCCATTTATTTTGCCTAATACAGGAAATATGGGTTTACCTATATGCTTATTCGCTTATGGTTCTCAAGGTCTTGGCATAGCTGGCTCAATTGCTTCTATAATTATTTTATTTCATTTTACATTAGGAGTATTTTTGGCAAGTAAAAAATTCACACTAAAAGTTATCACACGAAGTCCTGCTTTTTATTCTATTATAATATCAATAATATTTATTTATTTTAAGATTGATGTTCCAAATTTTATCGTAAATACAACGATGCTTCTTACATACGCAACAATATTTTTAATCTTAATGTCTTTAGGGATTGCCTTAACAAGGTTAAAGGTATTTTCTTTTAATAATGCTTTGATCTCATCTGTAGCAAGAGTATTAATTGGTCCTATTATAGGTTTTTTAATAATAAAATTCTTTAATTTGACAGGTGTAGCAGCTGGAGTATTATTAATTCAATGTTCAATGCCCAGTGCCATTTTAAATTATTTAGTTGGATCTATATATTCACCAAAAAAGATTGTTGACAATATTGCAAGTATGATAGTAGTGAGTACAATATTATCTTTTATAACGGTTCCAATAGTAGTATTTTTAGCTCTTAAGTATTTCGTGTAATGACAAAAAAATTCACAATATTAGGATCTGGAAGTTCATTGGGTGTACCAAGAATAGATGGAAACTTTGGTAAATGTAATTCAAAAAATGAAAAAAATTACAGGACAAGATGTTGCGCACATTTAAAATTTAATGATATAAATATTTTAATTGATACTTCGCCAGATCTAAGATCACAATTATTAAAAAATAAAATTAGAGATGTAAATTGTGTTTTATACACTCATGCTCATGCAGATCAGACACACGGAATAAACGATCTAAGGGCGTTTTATATTAAATATAGAAAGAGATTAAGCGTTTATGCAGATAAATCTACCAAGAAACATCTAATGTCTTCCTTTGGCTATTGTTTTATAAATAAACCTGGATATCCAGCTATTTTAAAAATGCATCTACTTAGAAAGAAAATGTTTTTTAAATCAAAAAAAAGTAAATTGATAATAGAGCCAATAATGACTCAACACGGGTATATAGAAACAGCAAGTTATTTAATAAATAATAAAATTTTTTATGGAAGTGATGTAAGTAAAATTTATAACAAAGATTTAAATAAACTATATAAACTTGATTTTTTTATTATTGACTGCCTTCGCTACGAATATCATCCATCTCATTATAATTTACATGATGTACTAAAACTAATCAAAATTATAAAACCAAAAAAAACAATATTAACAAATTTACATAGTAGTGTCGATTATTCTAAACTTAAATTAAAACTTCCAAGAAATGTTATACCTGCATATGATGGTATGAAAATTTTATTTAATTAAAGACTCTATTTTCTTTATTAATTTACTGGAATTTGGTTTCGTTAATGAGGAATATGTTTCTTCTATTTTACCGTAGTTATTTATTAATATTTTATAAAAGTTCCATTTAGGAATAGCTGAATTTCCATAATTTTCATTTGCCCATTTATATATTTCGTGAGCATTGTCGCCCTTCACATCATATATAGATGTCATTGGAAATGTAATATTAAAATTAACCTCACAAAACTCTTTGATCTCTTTTTCGTTATCTTTTTCCTGATTAAATGAATTTGACGGAATTCCTAATACAATAAAATTTTTGTTTTTATAACTATCCCATAATTCTTGAAGGTCACCATACTGGTTAGTAAACCCACAATAACTTGCTAAATTCACTATCAAAACAACTTTGTTTTTATATTCATTAAGATTGATGTTCTCTCCATTTATTGACTTGATATTAAAATCATAAAATACCTTGTCATATTTTGCGTTTGCATTGGAAGTAAAGGAGATCATAAAAGTTACTAAAAATATTTTTCCTATTAATTTTAACATTTAATTTTTTTTAGATGATAATAATAACAAAACAAATCCTACAATAGTGGATAATAGTGACCCACTTAAAACACCAATTTTAACACCATCCATATATTTCATATTATCAATAAAAGCCAAGTTTCCTACAAATAGACTCATAGTAAATCCTATACCAGTTAATATACCCACGGCATAAAAACTTAACCAATTAGAATTACTTGGTAATTTTGCTAATCCAAATTTTATAGATGCATAAGAAAATATAAATACACCTACTTGTTTACCCAAAAATAAGCCCAATAAAATTCCTAGAGGAACTGGCTCCAGCAAGGATGATAAAGTCAACCCATCCAATGATACACCTGCATTTGCAAATGCAAATAATGGCATTATGAAATATGCAACATATGGACTTACTGCATGTTCAACTTTTATTAGTAATGAAAAATCATTTTCTTTTTTTCTATGAGGTATTACTGATGCAAGCAATACACCAGCTATAGTAGCATGAACACCAGATTCATGAGTGAAAAACCATAAAAATAAACCCAAGATTAAATATGGAAAAAATCTTTTTACAGATAATCTATTTAAAATAACTAGAAAAATAAATGTAATTAGAATTAGTATTAAATATTTAATACTTAAATTGCCAGTGTAGAAAAATGCTATAATTACAATAGCACCTAGGTCATCTATGATGGCTAAAGCTGTTAAAAAAACTTTAAGAGAAATAGGGACTCTTGACCCTAATAAAGATAAAATCCCAATTGAAAATGCTATGTCTGTAGCTGAAGGTATTGCCCAACCGTTTAATGTCGACGGCGTATCAAAATTAATTACTATATAAATAAGTGCAGGAATCAACATGCCACCGACAGCTCCAATAATCGGTAACATCGCTTGTTTTAATGACGAAAGTTCGCCCTGTAAAAATTCTCTCTTTATTTCTAAGGTTACAAAAAAGAAGAAAATTGCCATTAAAGCGTCATTGATCCAATGTAAAACACTTAACTTCAATCCTAATTTATTTATACCAATAAAAATATATTTATCTAAAGTATCAAAATATAAATTAGATAGTTCAGAATTGCTAATATATAGAGCTATAATAGCACTTATTAGAAGAAGTATTCCACTAGCTGCTTCTAATTTAAAAAACCATCTAAATCCTGATGATATATAATTAATCATTTAATTCACCAAATCTTTAAAAAATAAAAAAATATCTTTTAAAGTTTCATAGAAATTTTGCAACAAATTTTCCAAATTTGGAAAAAAATTTGATAAAGATCCTTTAAAAGTATCTAAGACTATAAGAAATGCTATAAAAGATATAACAGCTACAATAAAAAGTTTTAAAAAAATCGATAAATTCTGAGAATTTGACCGAGATTCACTTGCCTCAATTTCATTAAAGGGGTTAATGTTTCTATCTTGTGTCTCTTCATTGTGTAATTGGTTAATCTCTTCATTTGATTGAATTTTATCATTTAAATCATTCTCTAAAGTATTTTCTAACTCATGAAGGATAGGCTTGAAAAACCACTCGTAACCACAACTACCACATTTTACAAGTCTACCTTTTGATGGAATAAGACTTTCTATAACTTCGAATGTCTTTGAGCAACTACCGCATCTTATATTCATTTCTCATATATAACAGATTCTTATCAAATTACTTTGTTTTTGCGACTGATTATGCATTGAATTTAGCGATAACTGCTGTATTAGTAATTTCAACGGGGTGTAGCGCAGCCTGGTAGCGCATCTGGTTTGGGACCAGAGGGTCGCAGGTTCAAATCCTGCCACCCCGACGTATATATGAAAAAAGCAAAAATTTATAAACCCTCTAAAACTGCAATGCAATCAGGAATAAAAAAATTTGATAAATGGGTAATTGAATTTATAACAAAAGATTCTAGTGTGAATCCATTGATGGGTTGGGAGAGTTCTGAGGATACTTATTCTGAACTTAATTTAGAATTTTCCACAAAAGAACAAGCTATTGTTTATGCGAAAAAAAATAAAATTGATTATGAATTAGTAGAAGAAAAAAATAGAAAGATTGTTAAAAAATCTTATGCAGACAATTTTTTGAAATAATTAATGTTTAAAAGTTTTTATCTAGATAAAGGTTGGAGAATATGGTCATGGGGTGGTTTAACCACTCTAATTGTTTCATTATATTTTCAAGTAAGAATGACAGTAGCAATAAATACTTGGTATGGAAAATTTTATGACTTATTACAAAATGCTGGAGAGTTTAAAGATAATCCTTATGATGGAATTAATCAATTTTATGATCAATTAATCTCTTTAGAATATATTTTAAATGGTTTTAATGGCAGTCCATCATTTACAGTAATAGTTTTTCCTTACATTGTTTTAGCTATATTTACAGGATGGTTTACGAGGATTTATGGCTTGAGATGGAGAGAAGCTATTACATTTAATTACATTCCACGATGGCAACAAGTTGAAAATGAAATAGAAGGTGCAAGTCAACGAATACAAGAAGACTGCAATAGATTCGCAAGAATTGTTGAATCTTTAGGTTTACAAATTATCAGAGCAATTATGACATTAATTGCATTTATACCAATATTATGGGGTTTAAGCGAAAAAGTTGATATACCAATTCTTAAAGATATTGAAGGATCCTTAGTATGGTTTACTCTAATTATCTCAATCGGTGGTATAGTTGTTTCTTGGTTTGTAGGGATAAAATTACCTGGTTTAGAATATAACAATCAAAGAGTTGAAGCTGCATTTAGAAAAGATTTAGTTTTAGGTGAAGATGATAAAAAAAATTATGCACAAACTGAAACTCTTTTTGAACTTTTTACAGGAATAAAATTAAATTATCACAGACTATATTTACATTATGGATATTTCGATGGATGGATGACCACTTATGATCAATTTATGATTATTGCACCATATTTAATTATGGGACCTGGTTTATTTACAGGCCTAATTACATTAGGTGTAATGGTTCAAGTTTCAAATGCGTTTAGTAGAGTGCACGGTGGTTTTGCTTTGTTCTTGCATAATTGGACCACTATAACGGAACTAAGAAGTATTTATAAAAGATTGAGTGAATTTGAAAAAAACTTAGAATATTATAAGAAAAAAGAAATGAGTGAAATATTATGAGCCAATTGACTTTAATATTAATAATAGTTTTATTTATTATAATACTAATTTATATTGTTCACCTTTATGATAAATACTTAGTTAAAGAAATAAATAAATATGAAAATCGATTAGAAGAAAAAGGGATTCTTAAAAGACATTTTACAAAAAAAAATAAAGAAAAATGATATTTGATGATTTTTTAAAAAATCAATTTTCTACAATTACCTCAAAAGCTGCAGTAGCTAGTTTTAAATTTGTAGGAAAAAAAGACAAAATAGGAGCCGATAAAGCGGCTGTTGACGTTATGAGAAATGAAATAAATAAATTAAAAATTGATGGTCATATTGTAATAGGTGAGGGCGAACTCGATGAAGCACCGATGCTATATATAGGTGAGAAAGTTGGAACAGGTGATGGTATGGCTATCGACATAGCAGTAGATCCTGTTGAGGGTACAAATTTTGTAGCAAATAATTTACCTGGTGGATTATCCTTAATTGCAATAGCTGAAAAGGGTAAATTACTAAACGCGCCTGAAACTTATATGAATAAGATCGCTATAAATAACGATATACACGCGGAATGTGTAGATTTAGATTATTCAATAATTAAAAATATCAATAATATAGCTGATTTTAAAAAAGTTAAAACTTCCGAGATAACAGCATGTTTGCTTGATAGACCAAGACATAAAAATATTATCAATGAATTAAAAAAATTAAAAGTTAACCTAAAGCTTATATCAGACGGTGATGTATCGGGAGCTTTAATGGTAACAGACAAAAAATATAATGTTGATATTTTTTTAGGAATAGGTGGTGGTCCAGAAGGGGTATTGGCTGCCGTTGCTTTAGACTCATATAATTGTAAATTTCAGGGTAGATTTATATTTGACAACGAAAAGAGTAGGTTTAGAGCAAAGAAAATGGGCATAGTTGATTTGGAAAAAAAATATGAATTAAATGAATTAGTAAAAGGTGAGTCGATTTTATTCGCAACTGGAATAACGAATGGTGAATTAGTTTCAGGAGTAAAACTTAAAAAAAACGAATTCATTACGGAAACCTTAGTGACGCATAAAAATTTCTCAAATAATATTATAATAAATAAGATACCCAATACTTGATTATTAGCAGTTTATACAATAAAAGATCTCAATTTGGTCCCTTCGTCTATCGGTTAGGACACATGGTTTTCATCCATGAAAGAGGGGTTCGATTCCCCTAGGGACCGCCATGAAATTTTTTGTTTATTTAATAAAATCTAAGGTCAAAAATAAGACAATATCTTATGTAGGTTACACTGTAAATATTAACAAAAGACTATTAAAACATAATACTAATAGAGGTGCTAAATTCACTAAAGGCAAAAAATGGAAACTAGTTTATTTCAAAAAATACAACACTAAAATACAAGCTATGAAAGAAGAATACAAATTAAAAAAAGACTATAAATTAAGATCAATATTAAAAAATTTAAATTAGTATGAAATTGTCAATATTATTACCATACAAAGAAAATTTCTCACCTGAATATGCAGGGGCTGTATCTTTGTTTATAAATGATACTCTTAGTATCAGTAAATACAAAAAAAATACAATAGTATATGGCAACACAGAATATAAAAAAAAATTTGATTTAAATTATAAAAATATTGAGATAGCTAAAATTTTTTTTCAAAGTCAAAATAGAAAATATGTAGAAGAATTTATTAAATACGAAAAAAAAAGAAATTCAGACTTAATAGAATTACATAATCGACCGATATATCTTTTATACCTTGCTGAAAAATTAAAAAATAAAAATTATATTCTTTATTTTCATAATGATCCATTATCAATGACTGGATCAAAAACCATCAATGAGAGAATATTTTTGTTAAAAAATTGTTTTAAAATTATATTTAATAGTAATTGGTCAAAAAGAAGATTTTTAGAAGGTATGAAAAATGACTATATAAACAGTGAAAAGCTAATTGTGATACACCAATCAGCTAAAAAAAATAATGTTAGAATCGATAAAAAAGAAAAAATTATAACTTTTGTTGGTAAATTAAATAAATCTAAAGGTTATGATTTATTTGGTAAATCAATTATAAAAATTTTAAATAAATATTCTGATTGGAGAAGTATAGTTATAGGAGATGAGCCAAGAGATAAAATTGAATTTAGTCATAAAAACTTATTAAAATTAGGATTTGTAAAACATAATGAAGTTCTTAACGTTTACAAAAAATCAAGTATCGCGGTAGTAAGTTCAAGGTGGGATGAGCCTTTTGGAAGAACTAGTTTAGAGGCCTCATCAAACGGATGTGCTGTAATTATTAGTAATAAAGGTGGTTTACCTGAAACTATAACTGATGGGGTAATTCTAAAAAAATTAGATGTAAAAAATATTTATCAAGAAATAGAAAACTTAATTAAAAATGTTAAATATAGACATAATTTGCAAAAACTGTCAGTAAAAAATTTTTTTTTAACTCATAAATATGTATCTAAAATGATAGACGATACTAGAGACCTAAGTTTATACAAAGCTAATAAAATTAATCTTAACGGATATAATAAAAAGTTAAGAATTTTGCACATAACAAATTTTAACGAGAGACATAATGGTAGGCTTTTTTTTAATACTGGTCGGAGAATAAATAATGGATTTATTAGACTTGGGAATAGTGTTTTAGAATTTAGTGATAGGGACATATCAAAACATTATAAATCTTATAAAGATTTTTCAGGAGCAAAAGCATTGAATGATAAATTAAGAAAAACATGCTATAATTATAAGCCAGATTTAATAGTTCTGGGACATGCAGATTTAATTTCATCAGATATGCTTGGTGAACTTAAAGATGAATATCCAAATTTAAAAATTGCACAATGGTTTTTAGACCCTTTAAATAAAAATGGCCCAGACTTTTCTAAAAACAAAAATAGAATATTAGATAAATCAATGTTTATTGATGCTAATTTTTTAACCACGAGTCCAGATATATTGAAATTTTTACCATCAAAAAATAAATATTTTTATATACCCAATCCATCTGATGAGTCATTTGAAACATTAAAAAATTATCAAAATAACTGTACAAATGATGTTTTTTTTGCACTAAGCCACGGTGTACATAGGGGAAATTTAAAATCACGTACAAATGATAATAGAGAGGTGTTTATTAACAAATTATTAGAAAAATCTAAAGATGTTAAGTTTGATATATTTGGAATTAATAAAATTCAACCGATTTGGGCAGATCTTTACTTTAAAACTATTTCAAATTCAAAAATGGGGCTTAACTTAAGCAGAGGATCTCCAATTAAATATTATAGCAGTGATAGAATAACCCAAATTATTGGAAATGGTTTAGTTACATTAATTGATAAAAATACATTGTATCAGGATTTTTTTGATGAAAATGAAATGGTTTTTTATTCAAATGTTAACGATTTATCAGAGAAAATTTTAAAAATCTCAAGAGATGAGAAATTAAGAAAAAAGATTGGAAAAAACGGAAGAGAAAAATATTTAAAATATTTTAATTCTAATTTAGTAGCAGATTTTATCATAAATAAAACATTTGAAATTAATCATAAAAAAAAATATTTGTGGTATTTAGATTAATGTTTTCAATTATAATTCCAACACTAAATAATATAGACTATCTTAAAAATTGTATTAGGAGTTTAAAAAAAAATTCAAAATTTAATCATCAAATAGTCCCGCACGTAAATGTTGGAGAAGATGGTACTTTGAAATATTTAGATACAGAAAAAATTGACTATACATTTACTAAATATAATTCAGGTATATGTGAAGGAATGAACTTGGCATCAAAAAAAGCGAAATTCGAATATATTTTATATTCTCATGATGATTTTTATTTTTGTCCTGATTGGGATACTGTTTTATTAAATGAGGTTAATAGAATTGGACATAATAAATTTTATTTATCAGGAACTATGATAAATAATGGTCCACTTAAATTTGATTGTGGTAGTGATATCGACACTTTTGATGAGGATAAGCTACTCTGTAACTACAAAAATATTAATTTTTATGATTTTCAAGGTTCTACATGGGCCCCACATCTTATACATAAGAATTTATGGAATAAAGTTGGTGGTTTTAGTGAAGAATTTTACCCTGGGACAGCTTCTGATCCTGATTTAAATATGAAATTATGGAATGAGGGAATAAGAATTTTTAAAGGTTTAAATGATTGTAAAGTTTACCATTTTGGATCTATTGTAACCAGAAGATATAAAGATCATCCTACAATTAAGACTGAGTCTGGTAGCAAGGGAGCAAAAATATTTTTACTTAAATGGGGGATATCGATTAAATTTTTTAAAAAAAGATATTTAAGATCCGATGAGATATATGAATCAAATCTAAAAGAGCCTATAAAAAATTTAAGTTATTATTTAGATCTATTTTTTGATAAATTAAATTATTTATATCTAAGAATGTTTTTTAAATACTAAATTTTAATTTTATTCAATGCATTGTTTTTAAAAATATTTGCTTCCCTTATGTATCTTCTAACCATTTGTGTTGTTTTGTGACCAGTCATTGCCATAATACTACGTTCATCAGCACCAGATTCTGCAGCAACAGTTGCAAAACCAGATCTTAAGCTGTGACCTGCATAATTCTTATTCTCAATGCCTGCTAAATTTAAATATTCTTTCATTAACAAAACTACTGATTGGTCGGTTAATCTTTTTTCTGTTAGAGATAAGCCTTTAGAAAATCTTCTAAAAATAGGTCCAGATTTAATTTTAGAAATTTCTAGCCACTTTTTAAGATTAACTACAGGACAATAATTTTCATTGGTAAAGTAGGGTAGTCCTTTAATCATTCCTTCACCAAATTGATCAGTTTTTGATCTTCTAATGGTGATTTTAAGTCCCTCAGGTACAAATTCTAAATCTTCATGATCAATTGAAATAAGCTCAGTTCGTCTAAATCCACCTCCAAAGCCAATTAAGATTATTGACTTATCTCTAAATTTCTTAATATCTTCAATTTTTTGCTGATCTATTACATTAATTATAGATTTTAAATGATTGATTAATATAGGTTTTTTTCCTCTTTGAATACTTCCTTTTACCCTTTTTATTCCCATTAAATTTTCTACAATAATTGGATGTTTTGTATCTAAATAATGCCCTTTAAGTTTATGAACCATGCTAATTGAAACTAATCTTCTTCTTAAAGTGCTGATTTTTGAATTTTTAGAAAGATGAGTGAGGTATAAAGAAACAATTTTAGGCTCAGATGGTAAAGAATTCAAACCATGCTTAGCACAAAAAGCCCCAAAATCTTTGAAATCTGATTTATATGCTCTTAGAGTATTATTTGCTTTAGAGCTTTTGAGGTTATTTAAAGTTGCCTCATGAAGGGATTTTAGGTCTGTTGTTAGCTCATTCATTTAATTACTATTGATAACAATTAATTATCATTAGTAATATAATGACATATTTTAAATGTCAAGCAAATAAGTTATGCATAATAAAATGCCTAAATATTTATTAATTGGCCTAGGAGTAATGATAATATTGTTTGTTTCAATGCATTACTGGGGAAAATTATCTTCACAGGGAAAAAATAAAGTTTTAATGCTAATATTTGGTGGTTTTTTCTTAAGTATTTTTGTTTTGCTTTTTTTATTAATGAATTGAAACATAAATTATCCACAATGTTAGTAACATTAATAATCAATTATTAAGTGATTACATTATATTTAATATTTTAGTATTATGATTTCAACTTAAGAGGCAACTCTTAACTGACCAACTGGGGAAAAACCGAGAGGTTCAAGCCTAGGGGGCAGAAAACTCCGGGGAGTAGCGCTAAAATAGCGGAGTGACAAGGCATGGCGGTAGCGCCTACAACGACGTGCCAAAACTACTGTTCTTTGTACCTGAAAAGGTGCAAGGAAACAGGGTTTTTTTATTATGAAGTTAAAAGGCAGCAAATTTCAAATTAAAGTATGGAAATACCTAACTAAAATACCTTCAGGAAAAGTAAAAACGTACAAACAGATTGCTGCTATTTTAAAAATGCCAAATTCATCACGTGCAGTAGCTAATGCTTGCGCTAAAAACCCATATGCCCCTTCTATACCATGTCATAGAGTTATAAGATCAGATGGAAAGCTTGGTGGTTATTCTGGCCCTGGAGGTCTAAAAACTAAGTTAAAATTACTAAAAAAAGAAGGTTTTTTACCTAAATAAGTTAGCATTACCAACGTATTTTCGTCTTATTAACAAATTTAAAGGAATATTTTATTTATTCCCTTATCAGTTGAACCACAAACATATAAATACTTATTTAAACACCTCCTATGGCCGTTTAAACGCTATATTCTAAAAATGCAAAGCTACAGATAAAATTAAATATTCATTAAATAATCCTCTAAAATTTCAATAAATAGTGCTTAAAATTTCTATATTTAATTATATTTTAATATTTTTAAGGTATTATTTTATTTATTTTATTAAATTTTCCTATTTTTTATAATCTACAATGTTATTTCTTAGTTTAATATTTTTAGATCTGATAAATATTTATAATTATAAACTACTTTAAGTAAATAAAAATATGTAATAAAATCAATAATATATATATTATTATTAAAGTATAATATTAGTTAATAGGTCAATAATATATATCATTATCTTTTTTAAAAATATAAATACCAGATCCAATAATTATTAATAATCCAATTAAATGAAATGCATCTGGAAGATTATTGAAGAAAAAATATCCGATAAGAATATTGGGAAGAATCTCAAAATACCCAAAAGGAGCTAATTTTGATGCTTCCGCATACTTTAAAGATAAAATTAATAATAAATGTCCAATAGTAGCAAAAAAACCAATCAAAAATAAAAAAAACCACTGGTTTAATGAGGGAGTAACCCAAGAAATAGGAATTGCTAGAGACGCTATAAAGGCCCCTACTATTCCGGTGATTAATAAAGTCAAAAGTGGGTTATCTACGCTGCTCAATTTACGTGTAACAATTAAATAAAAACCATACATAAGGCCTGTACCCAAAGCTGCAAAAGTTGCCAAATTAAATTCAATTATTCCTGGTCTAATTACAATTAAGCAACCAATGAACCCTATAATCACAGCCAACCATCTAGTAAATCCGACTTTTTCATTTAATATTACTGGTGAAAAAATAGTAACTATTAATGGTGCTATAAAAGCCAAAGTTAGAGCTTTTGATAACGATATTATAGATATTGAATAGAAAAATAAAATGTTTGCAACAAATAAAAGAACACCTCTTAATATTTGTAATTTAGGTTTTATAGATAAAACAAAGTTTTTTTTAAAAAAAAAAAAATTACGGGAAGTATAATTACTACAGTAAAGAAATATCTGGCCCAAATTATTTGCAAAACTGATATATTAAGACTTAAATATTTTGCAAAACCATCCATTATAGGTAGCATAGTCCAAGCAGAAAGGTTCAATAAAATTGCTTTCATTTAAAAAACAAATAGTTGAAATTATTTGTTGTGATATTATCTAATTTTTTTACATCAACTTCTTTTAATAAAGCTAATTTTTTTAATGTGTGGATAATAAAACTCGGTTCATTTTTTTTTCCACGTAAAGGATCAGGTGATAGAAAAGGACTATCTGTTTCAATAAGTAATCTATCAAGTGGTATATTTTTAAAAGTTTTTTGTAAATTTGAACTATTTTTAAAAGTAATTATTCCACTGGCGGAAAAAAATGAATTTAACGAAAGAAGATTATTAGCAAATGATGTCGATCCTGTAAAACAATGCATTAATATTTTAAGTTTAGTTTTTTTAAATCTAGAAAGAATATCAAATGTTTCTGACTCTGCATTCCTAGAATGAACAATCAAAGGTATATCTAATTCAATTGCTGCCTCAATATGGTTTAAAAAACTATTAATCTGAGAAGTTTTATCGCTATTATTATAATAAAAATCTAATCCTGTTTCGCCGACTCCAACAATTTTTTTATTTGAATTAATTTTATTTATAATTTCAGATTTAGATATTTTAAAATTGTTAGTTTCATGTGGGTGAATACCATAAGTACCATAAATTATAGGATCCACTTCAACCAAATTTAAAATATTTG
This sequence comes from uncultured Pelagibacteraceae bacterium, assembly GCA_902562875.1. GTDB lineage: Bacteria > Pseudomonadota > Alphaproteobacteria > Pelagibacterales > Pelagibacteraceae > Pelagibacter. Next base: position 21,119 of record CACEVB010000010.1, read on the forward strand.
AAAATTTTTTATCAGTGGTACAAATGGTTAATAATTTTTCTATACCAACATCTTTAGATCTAATTAATACCTCTTGTAAATTACTTAAAATCGGTTCATGATCCAAGTGACAGTGAGAGTCAATCATTTTTTTCAATTTTTTTAAAAAGTATACCAATTTTGGTTAACTTAATATCTTTTTTGATGAAATTATTATTTTTAATTGAATCAAATGTTATTTCTTTCTCTGTATAATTAAATATATTCATAACTTTTAAAGATGTTTGTGGTATTATAGGATACAATAAAATAGTTATTTTTCTTATTAATTCTAGCGAAGTATAAATAATCGTATTTAATCTAACTTTATCATTCTTTTTTTTCCAAGGTTCTTGATCATTAAAGTACTTGTTAGCTGAGAACAATCTATCAACAATAAAGGATATGTATGAATTTATATCTTGGTTGTCTATAAAATTAGATATATTAAGATAATTTTTAGAAAAACTTGAAAGTTCTAAATTATCATAATCATTAAATTCGATGTTTTCACTAATTTGTAAATTCATATTTTTTTCACAAAATGAAATTACTCTCTGACATAAATTACCATAATTATTTGCTAAATCGGAATTAATACAATTTTCTAATTTTTCTTCAGATATATTGCCGTCATTTCCAAATGAGACCTCTTTTATTAAATAATATCTTAAAGGATCAAGACCATAAATTTTAATTATTTCTAATGGATCTAATATATTTCCTTTCGATTTTGACATTTTTTTATCTCCAGATAAAATCCATCCATGACCGTAAACTCTTTTAGGGGGTTTAATATCTGCTGCAAGAAGAAAAGCTGGCCAGTAAACAGCATGAAATCTTAAAATATCTTTGCCTATTATATGTAGATCTGCTGGCCAAAAATTTTTATATAACTCATTTTTAGTGTCGGGGTAGTTTAAGGCACTTAAATAATTTGTTAAAGCATCAAGCCAAACATACATAACATGATCTTTATTTGTAGGAACAGGTATACCCCATTTAAATGATTTTCTACTAATTGACAAATCCTTTAAACCACCCTTCACAAAACTTATAACTTCATTTTTTCTAGTTTCAGGTAATATAAATTTTGGATTATCTTCATAGAATTTAAGTAATGGTTTCTCCCATTTTGATAATTTAAAAAAATATGATTCCTCTTCAACCCACTCTACTAAGGAACCAGATTGTTTAGATATATTTTTTCCATTTTCTTCAACGATTTCGTCCTCAGAATAAAACGCCTCATCTGATACTGAGTACCAACCAGAATATTTAGAAAGATATATTTCTTTTTTTTTTTCTAATATTTTCCAGATATTTTCAGCAGATTTTTTATGTCTTTCTTCTGTAGTCCTAATAAAATCGTTGTTTGATAAATTTAAAATTTTAGTTAGTTCTTTAAAAATTTTACTTATATCATCACAAAATTCTTGAGGATTTTTATTATTATTTTTAGCAGCTGTTTCTATTTTTTGTCCATGTTCATCAGTGCCTGTTAAATAGAATACTTTATATCCCTGTATTTTTTTAAATCTTGCAAAAAAATCAGCTACAATGCTAGAATATGCATGGCCCATGTGGGGATTTGCAGAAGGGTAATATATTGGAGTTGTTATATAAAAATTATTTTTCATTCAATAAAATTAAATCCAGTTCTATAAAAAATGGTTCTAAATCAAGATTAAAATATATTGTATCAGATAGTTTTTTTAATAATTTTAACCTATTGTCTAATAAAGTGCTATTTTTCTTTTTTTTATATTCTTTAAATAATAATAATTCAATAAAAACGCGTATATCATTTATATTGAAAAATTTTGAATTATATATTTTTTTATTTAAGATATATTTGATAAATAGATTGGGATTTATTTCATTTATTGCAATTTCATATTCATTACATATATTTATTAAATTAATAAAATTTAACGGTGTCATAAAGTTGTTTAGAAAAGAATTTGGTATTTTATAAAAAATTTTTTTTTTAAAATAGTTATCAACTATCTCCTCATTATATTTTTTTTCTAAAATAATATTAAATTCAATACATCTTGATTTTATTGTTTCTAATATATATTTTGAGTTATCTCTTATAAGTATAAATTGAACATTTGAGTTCGGTTCCTCAATTAATTTTAATAAAGAATTGCCTGATTCATTGGAAAGAAATTCGGAATCATCAATCATAACAATTTTTAAATTATTATTAAATGAAGATTTATTTACAAAGTTTTTTAGTTCTCTAATCTTAGAAATTTCAATAGATTTTTTATCTATTTTTTTTTTAATATAAAAGAAATTTGGATGTGTATTATTTAATATTAAACTATAAGAGCGATTATAATTATTAATTTTATTATTTGTAATGTCATATTTATTTTCTTCATTAGCGGATAGAATAAAATTCACAAAATGGAATGACAAAACTGATTTACCAATACCCTTTTTACCAGATAGTATTATTTTGTTAGGTAATTTATTGTTTTTGTATATATTATTAAGCTCTCTAAAATAATTATTGAGTCCAATTAAATTTATTTGTTCAATTGATTCCATCTAAAAAATCTTGTTTATTTTTTTTAAAATTTCGAATTTATTTTGTCTTATTGTTTTTTTTGTATCTATTATAGTCACATTTTTTTTTCTTTTTAACATCTTAATATATCCTTTTTGTACTTTATCATAAAATTTAATATCAAATTTATCGTATCTATTTTTTTCTTTTCGTTTTTGAATTCTTTTTTTTAATTCTAGAATGTTTGCCGTGTGCAAAAAGATTAAATCTGGTTTAATATTACCTAATATAAAATTATTTAATTTATTTATAATATTTAAATTAAGATCCATTCCATAATGTTGGTAAGCTAGAGTTGAATAAATAAATCTATCAATTAATATAACTCTCTTTTTATAATGTTTTTTTATTATAGAATTTACATTTTCATTTCTAGCAGCAATGTATAATAACAAATCTGTAAAAGGATGAAAATTTGATTTAGTATTTAAAATTAATTTTCTTATTTTTTCGGCTAATTTCGATCCACCCGGTTCTCTTAAAGATATAAATTTTATTCTATTTCTTCTAAGATAGGATTTAACATTCTTAATTTGAGTTGTTTTTCCAGATCCTTCAACACCTTCAAAAATAATTAAAGGATATTTATACATCGCCCCAAATTAAATAATTTATAGATGTTATAAGTCTTGAAAAAATATTCTGTCTTTTTACACTTTCTAAGGCTAGCAATTCATGCTCCCCTATTAGCTCGTCTTTATAAAAAATCTTTAACTTACCTACAGTATCATCTTTTTTAATTGGAGCCTCAATGGGTCCGTCGTATTTGATAATTGATTTTAAATATTTTTTTCTTGCCTTTGGTATTGTTTTAAATACATCAGTATTTATATAGCTTCTTATTTGCTTTTTTTTACCCAACCAAACATCTATTAAAGCAATATTTTCATTTTTTTTAAATAATTGAATTGTATCAAAATTAGTTAAACCATAAGTTAAAAGTTTTGCAGATTGTTTAGATCTTGAATTTTTACTTTTGAAACCGCTACCAACAGCTATTAATCTTCTTTCATTTCTTATAATAGATGATGCTAATGAATATTGTTCTACAGCTAAATATCCTGTTTTGATTCCGTCTGCACCAAAATTTTTGTATAAAAGTGGATTTCTATTTCCTTGCGTAATTGGATCTCCACCAGTTCTATCCCATGTAAATTTTTTTTCTTTGTACATCTCATAAAATATAGGATAGTTTTTTATTAGGTAGTTTGACATAATCAAAATATCTCTAACTGTAGAAAAATTATCTGGATCGTTAATTCCTGAAGAATTTGAAAAATTTGTATTTTCCATACCAATTTCTTTTGCCTTAGAAGTCATCATAACAGCAAACTCCTCCTCAGTACCTGCAATACCCTCAGCTAGTGCAACACACGCATCATTGCCTGATGCAACTATTATCCCTCTTAGTAAATTTTCTACACTTACTTCATCACCAACCATAATAAACATAGATGAATATCCAGATTGTGACAGTCTCCACGCATTTTCTGATATTAAAAATTTTTCGTCTAAAGTTAGATCGCCCCTTTTTAATAAATCAAATGCGATTATTGAGGTCATAATTTTAGTCATCGATGCTGGGTAAATAGATAAATCTGGTTCTTTTTCATATAATATTTCACCTGATAAATAATCTTGTAAAATTACAGTTTTTGCATCAATGTCAAAAACAGCCTTAACATTAGTAAATGTTAATAAATTTATAAATAAAAACGTAAAAATTATTTTAAATTTCATATTTTAAGTATTTCTATATTTTCAAATTGTAGTTCTTGTATTTGATCAAATGCATTTTTTAAAGAATTTAGGTTATCGTAAGGTCCTAAATATACTCTAAATTCATTTTTTGAAAGCTCATTTATTTTAACTCTTTTAATTTTTAACTTATTTTCAATTTTTTTTTTAAGTAAATATGCTGTTTTTTCATAGTAAAAATCAGCAATTTTGATTACGTAATTAAATTCTTTATTTTTAACATTAATAATTTTTTTTTTTGGTTTTTTAGTTAGATCCTTAATTCCAATATCCACGACCGGGGCTTTTGCAGCAACATTCCTCTCTTCATCAAATGTTTTGCTTTTATTAGCGATAAAGGTTGAGTCATTATCAATTTGTAGAATTCTTACATATGGTTCGTTAGAATCTAATTCTAATTGTTCAGAAATTCTTTTTGAAATTACTGAATTATAAAATATTGGATATTTTGACTTATCACCAACTGTTGCGATTATACTTTTATTATTTAACATGTTTGTTATTTTTACATTTGTTTTTGGCTTTAGATTTTTTTGAAAAACAATAAGAGACTTGCTATCAATTTTTTTTGAAACAATTCTTTCATTAAATAAATTTTCGTTATAAATAAGGGCAAATCCAGAGTTTTTAAAACTTTCTTTAAATTTAATATTAGTAGTTTTTTCTATAGGTGCACACGAAATTAAAAAAAAAAGAATAAGTAAAGATTTATAATTCATTTGTAAAATTATTTTTTAAAGTACAAACTGCTAACGCAAATCGTAATGATCTGTTCCATTTTAATATTAGTTCGTAGTTATCAAAGACCAAATAAGCTGGTGATAGTATATCTGGATTATTAACTATTTCTTTATCTGGTGTAATAATTGCTACTTTGTAATTTTCATATGATTTAATCTTATCGTAATTATTTATATAATTTTTAAAATTTTTTAATTTTTTTTTATATTTAATTTTACTTGCTGAGGTATTTAAAAATTTTATTGGTATATTATCTTTCAAATCTATTCTAAAAAAACAGGGCTGATTTTTTTTCCATCCAATTTTACTTACATAATTTGCGGCAGACGCAAAAGAGTCCTTAATAGATTTTAAATCAATATTGTTATTTTTGTCATAATCTATAGCATATTTATTTATAGTAGATGGCATAAATTGAAAATTACCAAATGCACCTGCCCATGATCCAAATAATATTTTTTCATTAATTAAATTTTCATCAACTAGTTTTAATATTGTTATCAACTCATTTGTAAAGAAAGCGCTACGTCTTTTATCATAACTGAGTGTAGCTAAAGATGATATAATATCCATTTTACCTAAATACGTACCATAATTTGTCTCTATACCCATTAATGCCAATAATAACTCCTTCTCTACGAGAAATTCTTTCTCAACTCTGTTGATTATATTTTTATTTGTTAAGTAAAGTTTTGATCCATTTTTAACTTTTTTTTTTGTGACTCTTTTATTTATATAAGTTTTGGTGTCTTCATAAAATTCAGGCTGGTATCTATCATATTTAATTACGTTCGGTAAAAATTTAGCTTTCTTCAAAACGTTATTGATTGTATTCGATGATATCCCCTCTTTTTCTGCTTTTATAGAAAATGATTTTAACCAGATATTAAAGCTATCTTCTGCATATGAATTTATGCTACCAAATAGGACTATTATAAAAAAATAATTAATTATTTTCATATAAATCTCTCATATATATGAATACAGCAATCCAAATTAAAATAAAACTAACTAACTTATGATAAATAAGATGCTCATTATATAGAAAATACCCCAATAAAAATTGTAATGTGGGTGTAATATAGAAAATCATACCCGTCGGCCCTAATCCACATAATTCTACACCCTTTACGTATAAATATAAGGGAATCACAGTCATAGGACCAGCTAAAATAAAAATTAACATCATTTTAGGATTAGACAATGTGAAATCGTTGAAATTATTTTGAGCTATAAAATAGAATAATATTAATACAAATGGAAACATATATAAGCTCTCTATTAATAATCCTATATCCGTCTCCACATTAATTTTTTTTCTTAATAAATTATAAAAACTCCAACTGAATGCTACAATTAAACCAACCCAAGGAATAAATTTAATACTTGTCAAAAATAAATACAATATTGATACTAAAACTATTAATATCGATAGTTTTCCTTTATAAGTTAATTTTTCATTAAAAAAAAAATACCCAAAAAAAACACTTATAATCGGCATAATAAAATAACCAAAACTAGCATTAATTACTTGATTGTTTGAAACTGCATAGATCCAGACTGCCCAATTTAAAAAAATAAGAGATCCAGAAAAGAATAAAATTATTAATTTTTTTTTATTAATTATTATTTTTTTAATTTTTTTCCATTTGGAAAAAATAAATGTTGTTATAATTAACATTAGTGTAGTCCAGATACTTCTGTGAACAACTACTTCGATGTGACCAGCAAAGGATATATATTTAAAATATATAACTCCCAAAAAACCCCACCAAAAAGATCCAAAAGCAGTTAATATAATACCTTTGTTGAAGCTTTTATTATTCATTATATTTTATTCAAATAAACTATTTTGTGGTTGAAATATATATTAATAATAATACAAGTGCTCTTTATGGAGAGATGGCTGAGCGGTTGAAAGCACCGGTCTTGAAAAACCAAGAATCCCCTACCCATTTTACGACATTTCACGAACATACTAGGCCATTGCTTACTTTTTAAATTTTACTTTTACGAAAAACACATAGTTCTTGGCTTGCCTAAGCTACAAAACTATAAGCAAACTATAAGCAAAATTACTTATTATATTTAAAAAAAAATTTAATGATTTGTTTGAATTCTTATCGTTTGATCCAAATCTTTAATTTTGTTAATAAAAAGTTTTATTTCATCTTTATTAAATAATGGTCTTAAAGGTTTATCCCAAGAGTTATCAAGTTGCGTAAATTTGTTTTCGACTAATTCTATTAATCTTTTATCTTCAATTAATTTATGTTCTGAAGATGATTTTGTCATATATTTTTCTTTTGTTTTATATCTAGTAACCGCTAGAGCATACATACATTTTTCTTGGCTACAAACTTTGATAATATCTAAATTATCGTAATGATTTAAACTTATTGCGAGGTTTCTCATTATTTCATTTGTATTTGGAGGTGTAATTTGACTAAATTGTGCAAACTCAGTTCCAGGTTTATATTTTCCAATAGGTCTGTAATAAATAAAAGATTCTAAAACAGGATAGTTATATTCAAACTCTGGGTTTTTTTTCGAAAAATTTTTAAATGAAAGAAAATCTACCCCATCTAATACAGCGTAAGATTTAAAGAGAAGTTCTTTTTTATAGTAAAAGCTTCTTTCTAGTATAGATGGACATTCATAATCATTTATTAATTCTTTGTCATTTAATTCAGCAATAAATATTAATCTATTTTTGCTTTTTAATAATACTTTTTTTTCTTTTCCATTAACGATAAATTTTTCTTCAACATTATCCCTACCCCAATTGCTTTTAGCAGACTTTATTCTCATCATTGAATGCTTATTTCCACCCAATCCTTTAACAGAACAACTTGGATAGTCATCTGATGAAATTCTCTGGTGATCGGCTAGTACTGGATAGCTGAATAAAACAATTGTAATAGTAAATATTAATTTCAAAATAAGAAACCTCTTGAATAAGCATATTTGAACCATCTAGTATGCTGTATACCTTGTCCTGGACCTCTGCACAATACTCCATATCCGGAAGCACAGACCGTACTAACAGAAGTTGATGATGAAGATGTGGCGCTAGTTGTACCCGAAGCTGAGGACGATGATCCTTTTGAAACAGTTTTACTTAATAAATTTTTAGCAACATAAGATAAAATTAAAGCAACTATAATGAATGTTAAAACTTTTTGAATTTGCTCTTTATCGTAATTACTCATCTTTAGAAAATAGTCTGATCCAATTTTGCTTAAATAATCACTAAAAAAAAAGAAACCATCTTTGTTTTCATATTTTTTAGGTAAAGTAAAACCTAGAGCTTTGTACGAATAAACAACTCCATCAGGTTTAGATAGATATAATGAATTTAAGATAATATTTTCTATTCG
>CACEVB010000011.1 GCA_902562875.1 uncultured Pelagibacteraceae bacterium
GCAAAAGTACAACGTTAAAATCAATTTCTACTATGCTAGCTTCGGAAAGAGGCAAAGTTACTGGGGGATCAATCAATTATGATGGAAATGCAATTGAAAAGCAAAATCCATCACAAATGGTAAATATGGGCATGGTTCAAGTTTTAGAAGGAAGAAGATGCTTTGGACATTTAACAGTTGAGGAAAATATAATCAGCGGAGCATACTCTAGAAAATTATCAAGAGGTGATATAAATCAAGAATTAGAGAAAATTTATGGATATTTTATAAGACTTAAAGAAAGAAGGAAAAGTCAAGCAGGTTTTACATCAGGAGGCGAACAACAAATGATCGCGGTTGCAAGAGCAATGATGGCAAAACCAAAAATGTTATTGTTAGATGAGCCATCTATGGGATTAGCCCCCCAACTTGTTGCTGAAATATTTAATATTGTTAAAGAACTAAATGAAAAAGAAGGGGTGAGTGTTTTATTAGCAGAGCAAAATACTAACGTTGCATTAAAAAATTCAGATCATGGCTATATAATCGAAACAGGTAAAGTTATGTTAGAGGGTAGCGCAAAAAGTTTGCTTAATGATGATAAAGTTAAAGAATTATATTTAGGTATATCTAAAGAAGGGAGAAAAAACTTCAGAGATGTCCTTAAAGAGGAAAGTAAGAAAAAAAGTAAAAAAAAGGTTAATTAATGTCTGATAGAAATTTTCCAATTGGAGGACCAGTTTTAGAGGTAAAAAATATTTCTTTAAGTTTTGGAGGTGTCAAAGCTATAACTGATACATCTTTTAATATTTTGGAACATGAAATAAGAGCTATAATCGGGCCAAACGGCGCGGGTAAAAGTTCAATGCTAAATTGTATAAATGGTATTTATAAACCTCAAATTGGTTCAGTTATTTATAAAGGAGAAGAAGTAAGAAAGGTTACCCCAAATATTATGGCTCAAATGGGAATATCCAGAACATTTCAAAACTTAGCATTATTTAAGAGGATGTCAGTTTTAGATAATATATTAGTAGGAAGAAAACTGCATACTAAATCTAACTTTTTAGAGGTAGCTTTACAGTTGCCAAAGGCAAAAAGAGAAGAAAAAATAAATCGAGATAGATGCGAAGAGATAGTAGAATTTTTAGAAATAGATGATATCAAAAATACCCCAGTAGGAAAATTACCTTATGGATTACAAAAAAAAGTTGAATTAGGAAGAGCTTTAGCAACTGATGCCAATTTAATATTGCTAGATGAACCAATGGCAGGAATGAATGTTGAAGAAAAAAGAGAAATGTGTAGGTTTATTTTAAAAGTCAATGACGAGATAGGAACTACAATGGTTTTAATTGAGCATGATATGGGTGTTGTGATGGATATTTCAGATAGAGTTGTAGTGCTTGATTATGGAAAGGTTATAGGAGACGGAACACCAGACGAGGTAAGAGCTAATCAAAAAGTTATTGATGCATATCTAGGAGTGGAACACTAATTATGGTAGATCAGTTATTATTTTTTATTGAAGTGGTTGTAGGTGGGTTGCTAGCTGGCACAATGTACTCATTGGTAGCTTTAGGGTTTGTATTAATTTTTAAAGCCTCTGCAACGTTCAACTTTTCTCAAGGAGCAATGGTATTTTTTGCGGTACTAGCTTTTGTTGGATTTATGCAAGACTTCAACGTTCCATTTGTTTTAGCGTTCTTTTTAGCAGTTTTATTGATGGTTTTTGTTGGGTTATGCACTGAAAGACTGGTTTTAAGGCCTTTAATGAACCAGAGTGAAGATACATTGTTGATGGCAACTATAGGTTTAGGTTATGTTTTAGAAGGACTTGCGCAGGCAATGTGGGGTGTAGAGGTAAGAAGATTGGATTTAGGTATTAAGGATTTTCCTATACCGTGGATAGCAGATAATCTTAAATTATTTATAAGTGCTATAGACTTAACAGCAGGTGCAGTAGCGTTCGGAATGATAATTGGGTTATCGCTTTTATTTAAATATACAAAAATGGGACTTGGATTAAGAGCAGTTGCTGATGATGCAGGAGCAGCAAGTTCAATTGGTATACCTCTAAAACATATTATGCTTCTTGTATGGTCTGCTGCAGGCGTTGTTGCTTTAGTAGCAGGAATGATGTGGGGTGCAAGAGCAGGAGTACAATTCGCATTAGTTGACTTAGCATTAAAGGCACTTCCTGTTTTAATAATAGGTGGTTTTTCTTCAATACCCGGTGCTATAATTGGTGGATTATTAATTGGTGCTGTTGAAAAAGTTCTTGAAGTATATATTGGACCATTTTTCGGAGGGGCAATTGAGGGATGGGCACCTTATGTATTAGCAATTTTCTTTTTGTTATATAGGCCTGAAGGTTTATTTGGGGAAAAAATTATTAGGAGAGTTTAAAAATGAAGCCAATTTTTATGACATATACAAAAGGTGATTTAATCAATCTAGCTATTTTATTAATAGTTGGTGTAGTTGTTATCCCTATGACTATATCATCAGGATATTGGTATACTTCAATACTAATTCCTTGGCTTTGCTTAGCTTTAGCAACGATTGGTCAACAAATTATAATGGGATATACGGGTCAATTAGCTCTAGGTGCAGCAGGATTTATGGCTGCAGGTGCATTTGCTTGTTTCAATTTAATATTAAGAGTTCCAGGTATTCCTTTTGTTGGTGCATTATTGATATCAGGGTTAATAGCTGCTGCTTTTGGTATCTTATTTGGATTACCTAGTTTGAGAGTAAGGGGAATTTATTTAATGGTAGCAACTCTTGCATCTCAATTTTTTATAATTTGGATGATTGATAAATTCGGTTGGTTTAAAAATTATGACTCATCTGGAATTATTACTGCACAAGATATTGTAATTATGGGAAAACCATTTACTTCACCAGTCGAAATGTACCTAGTTATAGTTGCAGTAGTAACACCAATGACTCTTTTAGCTATGAATATGGCCAGGGGTAGTACCGGGCGTAATTGGATGTCTGTAAGAGATATGGATATTGCTGCGGAGTCGATGGGTGTGTCATTATTAAAAACAAAATTACAAGCTTTTGCTATTAGCTCATTTTATTGTGGTGTTGCTGGCGCACTTTTTGCCTTCACATATTTGAAATCATTAGAGCCTGTTGCTTTTGACATTAAATTATCATTTAAAGTTTTATTTATGGTAATTCTAGGAGGTTTAGGAACAATTAATGGTGCATTTATTGGGGCAGCTTTTATATTGCTTTTTCCAGTTTTGTTGAATTATATAGGTAATAATGTGTTTCACGGTGCTATCGATGCAACAATAATATCAGCTATAGAACAAGTAGTATTTGGAGTACTAATGATAATCTTTATGATCTACGAACCCTTAGGTATGGCAAGGCTTTGGGAAACAACAAAAAATAAAGTAGTAAGTTTAATTTCAAAAAAAAGGTAGATGAATAAAAAAACAAGACTAATTCTTGCTTTAATACTCGGTATAGGTATTGGCCTAATGGTAAAAAATAATTTTATTATTGGTTAAGATTTATTTTAACTTTAGTGCATCAAAAAAAGCTCTAGCAGGAAGATATACACATTCTTTCCTTTTAAAGTTATCTTTGTTAAAAATTTTCACAAAAGTTTTATTCATCATTTTAATTTGTCCTTCATAATACTTATTAATTATACCTAAAGTCTCAGCAACCAATTTTACATTTTTATTTATAAAGTGCTCAGATAAAAAACTAGCCGAGGCTTGACAATATATACAAGATTTAGTTTCATATTGTATTTCTTTAATAACTTTTTTTTTAACATTTAATTTGATAATAATTTTATCGCCACATATTGAATTTTTTTTATTCGCAGAGTGAGAAAATATACTTAATTTTTTTGTATATTTTATATCTGAAGCAATTTCTAAAAGTTTTATGTCCATAAAATATAATTTATACGTTATTTAATAGAATTTTAATATTTATTTTCTTGTACAGAAAAAAAATAAGTAATAATAATTGCTGATGTCTGTCATTAAAAATCCAAGTTCAGCCATACCAATTGTTTTGTTGGCTGGGTTATTTTGGTCATTTGGACCTTATGTTGTAAGAAATATCGACCAAGCTAGTACGGTGCCATGGCAATATTTATTCACTAGAGGTTTAGTGATTTTTATATTGTTAAATATATACCTATATTTATCTGAGGGTTTAAATTTTTACAAAAATTATATGATTGTTGGAATTTCAGGCTTGTTAGGTGGAGCTGGACTAGCAATCGCAATGATTTCTTTTATTTGGTCAATTACAAATACAAGTGCTGCTATTACCCTTCTTTGCCTCGCAGCGATGCCGTTTATTACAGCTTTGTTAAGTTTTTTATTTCTAAAAGAAAAAATAACCTTTAGTGTATGGTTATCAATTATTGTCGCTTGTATTGGAATTGTAATTATGGCTTTAGGAAATGATAATCAAGGTTCTATAGCAGGATTACTATTTGGATTAACGTCTGCCTTAGGTTTTGCCATTTTTTCAGTTTCATTAAGATGGAGAAAAGAAACACCAAAATTTACAACAGTATCCATTGCTGGTTTACTTTGTGCTTTGTTTTCATTAATTATGATTTTAAATAAAGATTTAAATTTTTTATCAAGTAGCAAAAATCAGTCACTATTTGCCGTTCATGGTTGTTTAGTTTGTTTAGGACTAATTTTATATTCAATTGGATCAAAAAATATTCCTGCTGCAGAATTAACATTATTATCTCTAACAGAAGTTGTTGGGGGAATTTTTTGGGTTTGGTTGCCTTGGTTTGGAATTAATGAGATACCTTCAAACAATACAATAATTGGGGGTTTTTTAATTTTTATATCAATTTTTTATTACAGTATGATTATTCAAACAAACAAAAGATTTATAGGATTAAATTAATGAGTAAAACAATAGTCAACAGTTGGAATGAGTGGGACCCATTAAAACATGTTATATTAGGTAGAGCAGATGGAACTTGTATTCCAGCACCTGAGCCTGCATTAGACGCCAAAGTCCCAGAAGACTCGGACATGAAGGGAAAACATGGTCCAAGAACAAAAGATACCGTTGATAAGGCTAATGAGCTTTTAGATAACTTTGCAAATATTTTAATTAAAAGAGGTATCAAAGTTGATAGACCAACACCAATTGAACATAATCAACAAGTCCAAACACCTGATTGGAAAACCGAGTCAATGTTTGGGTGCATGCCTGCTAGAGATGTAATTTTGACAGTCGGTAATGAAATGTTAGAAGCAACTATGAGTTATAGATGTAGATGGTTTGAATATTTAAATTACAGACCATTACTTCAAAAATACTTTAATGCCGATCCAAATATGAAACACGAAACTGCGCCAAAGCCAAGGCTTAGTGATCTTGATTATAGAAAAGATTACTTATCAGTTAATATAGGAGTAGAAAAAAGACTTGAGTGGACAAAAAATAAATTTTTCGTAACTACAGAGGAGGAACCTTTATTCGATGCTGCAGATATTTTAAGATTCGGTAAGGATTTGATTGTACAGCATGGTTTTACCACAAATCTTAAAGGTATTAATTGGCTTAAGAGACATTTTAAAGATCATAGAGTACATACATTGAATTTTCCAGGTGACCCATATCCAATTCATATAGACGCAACATTTACACCAATAACCGAGGGTATAATTTTAAATAATCCTCAAAGGAAACTACCAAAAGAACAAAGAAAAATATTTGAAAATAATGGATGGGAAATATTAGATGCTGCACAACCTGCGCATAACTCTCCTCCTAGTTTATGTTATTCATCGGTCTGGCTCTCTATGAATGTATTAGTCTTAGATCCTAAAACTGTATGCGTAGAAAAGAGTGAAGTTTATCAAGCTGAACAAATAGATAAACTTGGCTTAGAAGTTATACCAGTAGAATTAAGAGATGCTTATGCATTTGGTGGAGGTTTACACTGCAGTACAGCAGATGTTTTTAGAGAGGGTGGATTAAAGGATTATTTTCCCAATCAATAGAATGACAATATTTGCATCAGACAATGTAACACCAGCATGTCCTGAAATAATGGATGCAATAAATCAAGCAAATAAAGGGTGTGTTGATTCTTACGGAAACGATAAATGGTCAATGGCTTTAGATAAGAAATTCTCAGAATTATTCGAAAAGGACGTTAAAGTATTTACAGCAGTGACAGGAACAGCTGCGAATTCATTGGCATTATCCTCAATAACACCAAGCTATGGAAACATATACTGTCATAAAATTTCTCATATTAATGTAGATGAATGTGGTGCTCCTGAATTTTTTACAGGTGGTGCAAAGCTTATAACAATTGAGGGAAAAAACGGTAAATTTAATGCAGATGAATTACAAAAAAATATAAGAGGATCAGGTATAGCTCATAATACTCAACCTTCCTCAGTCAGTATCACTCAATCTTGCGAAACTGGGGTAATTTATAAACCTGATGAAATATTAAAAATAACTCAAGTAGCTAAGGAAAATCATATGAAAATACATATGGATGGGGCACGTTTTTCAAACGCTATAGTATCTCTAAATAAGTCTCCAGCAGAAGTAACATGGAAACTAGGAATAGATGTCTTAACCTTTGGTGGTACCAAAAATGGTTGTTTAGATGCAGAGGCAATTATATTTTTTAATCCTGATCAAGTAAATAATTTTCAATATCTTCAAAAAAGATCAGGTCAGTTATTATCTAAAACAAGATTTTTATCATCACAATTAAATGCATATATAACAAACGGAGTGTGGTTAAAAAATGCAAAACATGCAAATACTATGGCAAAAATTTTAAGTGAAAAATTGAGTAGAATTAACAGTCTAGAGTTAACTTATCCAACTGAGTCAAATGAGATATTTATAAAGATACCAAAAAATATTCAAGAACATTTGAATAAAAAGGGTTATTCAGCAATTCCAGATGATATGTTTGATGGATCTGTAAGATTAGTATCCTCGTGGAATACAAATTCTAATGATATTGATAAATTAATAAAAACTATAAAAGAAAAACTATAACTTTAATTATCTTTGTTATTTTCTAGGTTTACAGATGTATCAGGATCAAGCTCTAGTCCTGCAGGTGTAATTGTAGCAGGTATAGGCGTAAATGTAGAGTCAGGATTTGTAACAGTTTCTCTAATTTTCATTCTATGAATTCCAAAAACTCCAATAAAGATATGAAATACTATTAAAAATATAAAAAAACCGTTTAAACCAAAACTTTGCATAAATACTGAACATAATAATGGACCAGATATTGCTCCAAAACCAAAAATTAATTGTAATCCTCCTCCAGCAGCTACAAACCGGTCTCTTGATACAAAATCATTAGTATGTGCCAAATTCAGTGAAAACAAAGGCAGGCAAAAACTAGTATACATTCCCACAAATATAAAAAATAAAATTTTTTTTAAATGCAATTCTGATAGCCAATAAATATTTTCAATAGGATCATTAGAAGTTAATATAGAAAAAAACGCTAGCAAAGCTGCTAAAAAAGTAGTTATAACTATTATTGATCTCCTATCATACTTATCAGAAAAATAACCTATTGGCCATTGACCCAAAACACCAGAAATAGTTGAAATAAAAAGTAGAATTGATGTTTCAAATAAATTTAAGTTAGATTTAGTTGCATAAAAAGCTATTAAAGAAAAAAATCCTCCATGAATTATTCCTGTGCAAAATGAACTAATGCTTCCGAGAGGAGATATTGAATATAATTCTCTTATACTCATTGTTCCTATTTTTTTAAACTTTGGTGCAGATCTTTTCGTTAATAATATTGGGACTAAAGCAAGTGAAAGTAAAACTGAAACTAAAATAAATGGCTCATAATTAGTTGGATCACTTATATTTAAAAGCAACATTCCTATAGATAAACCTAAATAAATTACAATCATGTAGGCTGACAAAAGTTGTCCTCTATTTTTATTAGTGGCTCTATCATTTAGCCAACTTTCACTAACTATGTAACAACTTACTAAACTAATACCTGTTATAAATCTACTTATAGTCCACATAAAAGGATTTACATAAACCACTGCTAGTAATGCACTCAACGACGCTAAAGATGCAAAAGCTGCAAATACTCGAATATGTCCAACCTTAGATACTAACTGTGGAGTACTTTTTGAGCCAACAAAATAACCAATGTAATAACCTGACATAAAAATACCAGTGGTTACAACATTAAAATTTTCAATTACTGATCTTATACCCATAACTTGTAATTGAAGACCATGTGCAATCATCATTGTACCAATGCCTATAAATAAAGCCCAAGATCTAGATACTTCTTTTTGCATTTTTAATTTTTATTACCTGGAGCTAGTTAATTTTGATTTGTGTTTTTTTTAAGGCTATAAAAGAGTGCAATGCAATTGTAATAATTATAATTAACCCACCGATAATAGTTTGAAGACTTGGTTGCTCATGAATTATTAACCATACCCAAATTGGACCTAAAATTACCTCAAGAAGAAAAAAAAGGTTAACTTCTGGAGCAGAGATAAACCTTGGAGCAATTGTTACTAAAACAAATGGTATTGCTACACACATTATACACATTAAAGGAACAATAATTAGATCGTTACCTAAAAGGTCAATATTATCAACAAAGAAAAATGCAAATATAGCCACTACCAATTTACCAATTACTGCTGATGGAATTAAATCTCTATCCTTTGCAAATCTAGCAAGGTTTGCATTTATCGCTAATCCTAGTGCAGTTATAAACCCAAAAACATCTCCAATTATATTACCTAGTTTAATGGAGTCGTAAAAAATAAATGTGACTGAAAAAAAAGTTATAAAAATTGCAATCCATGTCTCTTTTTTTGTCGGTTCTTTTAAAAAAATTGAAGCTAAAATTGCAGACAGCATAGGTGCCATAGCCACCATTATTAATGTATTTGCTACATTTGTGTTTTGAATTGAAACTATAAAAGTAATATTACATACAGAAAAGCTAATTACATAAAAAATTCCAGGATATCCAATTTTTAAAAGAGCAATAAAAAAATTAGATCTATAGAACAAAACTAAACCAATTAATACAACGACAAAAGGTATTGCTCCCCTATAAAAAAGTAAACCCCATGTATCGAGATTTGATAGACGTATAAATAGCGAGTCAGGAGTAATAAACATCACACCGATAAAAGCTAGCAATGAACCCTTATATTGATTAGGAAAATGATTAAACATTATGTAGGTTTTCTAAATAATTTTTAATTTCATTGGAATCTGTAAGTTTGTGGGAACATGTTTGATTTTTACATATTATTACAAAAAAATTACTATCTACATCCTTATGTATTATAGTTGCATCGCTTATATAGCTTATATTAATTTGTTTTAAAAATTTTTTATATTTTGAATAATCACCGTGAAATGTAATTGTTATATTTTTTTCACAGAGATCTAATATTTTTATAAAACTAAACATTTGAGAATAATTATAATTAATATAAGAGTGAAATGTTTTAGATAGTAAATCAATTTTTTTTTGCCAAATATTATCATTTGTAATATTCTTTAACTTATTACAAATCATTAAATATATACTATTGCCATTCGGCAAATTATTATCAGAAATATCTATGGGATTTACAAATAAGTCGTTATTTTTGACAATATTTTTTTGTAAAAGATTATAATCATTATTATAAAAGAGTTCCCATGCATTAAGCATTATTTTTTTACAAAGTTCTAAAGAATCTTTGTCGTTCTCTAATTCATAAACTGTGATTAAAATTAAAGATAGGTAAGAAAAGTCGTCTAAGAAAACGTTAATTTCGTCACTATTTTTTCTATCACAGTGGTAAACCTTATTCTTTAATTTTTTAATTAATTGTTTAATTAATATTAGAGAATTATTGTATAAATTTTCGTCTTTTAATACCAATGACGCGTTTA
The DNA here is from genome assembly GCA_902562875.1 of uncultured Pelagibacteraceae bacterium. Taxonomy (GTDB): domain Bacteria; phylum Pseudomonadota; class Alphaproteobacteria; order Pelagibacterales; family Pelagibacteraceae; genus Pelagibacter. Next base: position 9,937 of record CACEVB010000011.1, read on the forward strand.
AATTGGAGTATAGCCAATAACAATTTAAATCAGTTTGTACTTTATCGTCAAAAAATGGTTTAATTCTTTTATTTCTTTCTTTTAATAAAATTTTTTTCGCAATCTCTAATTTTTTTAACTCCTCTTCATTTAATTGTACATTATCTTTCTCAGTAAGAATGTTAAATCCATTAAAATTTCCATTTTCAGAAACATCATAATTTATATTTATGATATCAAATTTATCTTTAAGTAAATTTTTCAATTCGTTGTATTCCCAGATATAGTATTTACCTTCAACACCTTCACTATCTGCATCTAAAGCTGAACCTAAAAAATTGTTTTCAGATTTAAATTCATTGTTTATAAAATTAATGGTTTGAATTAATTTTTCTTTTAAATAATTCGATTTAAAATCATTTAAATAGTGACTTAAAAGATTTACGTATTGAATATTATCGTAAAGCATTTTTTCAAAATGTGGGATGATCCATTTTTCATCTACAGTATATCTAGAAATTCCACCTATCAAGTGATCGTAAATGCCTTTAGAGGATATTTTCAATAACAATAATTTAACTGGGTTTAAAAAATTTTCATTTTTAGTAATTTTGTAGAAATAAAATAAAGTTTGAAATACATAAAATTGTGGAAACTTTGGTGCACCTTTAAATCCACCGTATATATTGTCTAAATACTGAATAATTTTTTCTGCATAAGGCTGTAAATCTTGTTTTAGAACTGAGTCTTTTCTGTTAAAATCTTTAAAGACTAATTTTAATTGTGAAACTTGAGCAATAATTTGTTTTCTATTTTCACTATAAACTTTAGCAACATTTAATAATACATTTTTAAAACTTGGTCTCCCATGAATTTCTTTGGGAGGGAAATAAGTCCCGCCTGTAAACGGTACTGCATTTTCATCCAAAAACATAGAAAGTGGCCATCCTCCCTGTGCTCCTGTGAGTATACTTAAACTTTTTTGAAATATACTATCCAGATCGGGCCTTTCTTCTCTGTCTACTTTTATATTTATAAAATTTGTATTAAGAATTTTAGCAATTTCAATATTTTCAAAACTTTCATGGGCCATTACATGACACCAATGACAACTAGAATATCCAACACTTAAAAATATAGCTTTTCTTTCTTTTTTTGCCTTGTTTAAAGACTCTTTGTTCCAAGGAAACCATTCAACTGGATTATCAGCGTGTTGCTTTAAGTACGGGCTTTTTTCACTTTTAAGTTGATTAGGCAATTTAAAAGTGACTGTAGGGTTTTCTCGAAAAAATTTTCTTAACCATAGGTTCAAAATGACTTAATGGCAAACTTTTATAATTTGGATCAAACGAAGACTGATCGTACTTCTCACAAAAATCTAATGTTGCTTGATAAAATTTATGATCTCTATATTTATCTCTTATATTTCTATTTTTACCTAAATGATGCGCGTAATAATAGGCTTGAAATTCACCATGTTTTTCAATTATCCAGTGAGTTTTTTCAGAAACGTATGGTTTTAATATAGTTGCTGCATACTCAGAATGATTCATGGGCGCTAACTCGTCACCAATATCATGAAGAAGAGTGGCTACAACCATTTCCTCACTTTCTCCAGCTTTAAAAGCCCTAGTAGCACTTTGTAATGAATGTTCGAGTCTGCTTATCTGATAACCCTCTAATGTCTGGGTCAAACTAGACATAAACTTTAAAATTCTTTCTGCAGTTTGGTTTACGTATTTTTGCTCATGTTTATCTAGGAATAAATAATCATCTTTAGTCCCTTTTTTCATTTCTGTAAAACTTACTTTTTTCATATTAATTATTTGATCCTGAACTTAGTAAAGATAGCTGTGTTATTTTTTCGTCCCCAAGTTCATCAATGATTTTTATTGGATAATTGCCTGTGAAATAATGATCAGTTAATTGAGGATAATCATTATTTCTTTTATCATATCCCATAGCTTTATATAGCCCGTCAATTGAGAGAAACTTTAGAGATTTTGCATTTACATATTTGCATATTTCTTCAACCGACATATTAGCAGCTAATAACTCTTTTTTTGATGGCATATCGATACCATAAAAATCTGGATATTTAATTTCTGGGCTTGCAATTCTCAAATGGACTTCTTTTGCTCCAGCATCATATAACATATTTACAATTTTATGTGATGTTGTTCCTCTTACAAGTGAGTCGTCAACTAAAACAATTATTTTATTTTTTATACTCGACTTATTTGCGTTTAATTTAAGTTTTACCCCTAAGCTTCTAATTTTTTGAGCTGGTTCAATAAAAGTTCTTCCCACATAATGATTTCTTATCAAACCAAGATCGAATTTGATATTTTGACTCTGACTATATCCCAAAGCAGCAGCATTCCCAGAATCAGGGACAGGAACTACTAAATCAGCTTTAATTTTATCTTCCATTGATAATACTGCACCAAGTCTCTTCCTATATTCGTATGCAGTAATTCCTTCCAATAAACTGTCAGGCCTAGAAAAATAAATATATTCGAACACGCATGGACGTTTTTTCCTTTCAGGAAATGGTTTTAAACTTTTTAGCTCGTCATTTTCAATAAATACAATTTCTCCATTATCAACTTCCCTTATGAATTTTGCTCCTATAATATCTAAAGCACAAGTTTCAGATGTGAATACATATGAATTTTTTAATTTTCCTATCACTAGAGGTCTTATCCCAAAAGGGTCCCTGACCCCTATTAATGTATTTTGAGCAATCATTACTAAGGCATACCCACCTTGAATTTGAAATAAAGTATCTACAATTTTGTCAATAGTTGTTGATCTTTTTGATCTCGCAATCAATTTAACAATAGTCTCTGTATCAGATGTTGTGTAGAAGATTGAACCTATTTCAACCATATTTTTTCTAAGTGTTATTGCATTAGTAAGATTTCCATTATGAGATACAGCTATACCCCCAGCATTTGTATCTGCATAGAATGGTTGAATATTTCTTAAAGTTGTACCTCCTGTGGTACTATATCTATTATGACCAATAGCATAATTTCCAGGAAGTTTTTTCAAAACGTCTTCATTATTAAAATTGTCTCCAACTAAACCAAACCTTTTTTCTGAATGATATTTTTTTCCATCAAATGAAACAATACCACAACCTTCTTGTCCTCTATGTTGTAGTGCGTGCAAACCCAATGCTGTTAAAGTTGAAGCATCTTTAGTATTGCTAATACCAAAAACTCCACACTCCTCTTTAATTTTAGGGTTATATATCTTTAATTTTTTCTTTTGCATTTTCATGTTCTTTTTGATTTGGAAATTCTTTTATAAGGTAGTTACTACCTTTTTCAACCCATTCAAAGCTAATAGATTTACCCAAATTTATTGGCCATCTTTCGTAATTATATACTATATCTATGGTTGTAAAAATACAAACTGCAATAACATAGCTTCTTAAAAATCCAAAAAAGAATCCGAATAATTTATCCATATTTCCTATCCCACTATACTTCACAACTCTGCTAATACCTTTGTTTACTAATAGTACTATAAAAATGACAATAACAAATATGATTGAACCTAATAAAACGTTTAAAATATACTCGTTATCAATTAGCCCTGTTGTGTAAGGTTTAATTTTTGGAAAAATGAACAACGTAATTATGTAAGCTAACAACCATTTACTTGCAGATAAAATACTGAGAACAAATCCTTTTCTAAAACATTTAATTAATGACAAAATTGTCAATATTAGGTAGCAAATATCAAATGGAGAAATATTATTTGAAATAACTTTTATAATATCCATTAATAATTTTTATCAAACGGCTTAAATGTAGTCAAAAAACTTGGAAGCAAAGTAAGAACAAGCAACATGGCGAGTAACATTGCCATCCCAGTAAATATACCAAAGTAGATTGTAGGAATAAAATTAGATAAAATTAAAATTGAAAACCCAAAAACTATAATCATAGAAGTATTAAGTATTGCAATTCCAACTGTTGAATGACATTTTTTTAAAGTTTTATTATAATCTTTTAATTCAGAGAACTCTTCTCGAAATCTATAAATGTAATGAATGCTATTATCTACAGCAATACCGATTGTAATTGCGGCTATAGTTATTGTCATCATATCTAAAGGTATTTCAAATATTCCAATTATACCTAATATAAAAAAAGCAGCTATAAAGTTTGGTATTACACCTATTAAAGATAACTTAATATTTCTAAATAATATTAGAAACATTAAAAATATTCCCATAATAACAAATCCTAGAGTAAGTATTTGAGATTTAAAAAGACTTTGTAATAAATTGTTAAATATTATCAATACACCCGCAAGTTTGAACTCATCTTCTTTAAAATTGAGCGTATTTTTTAAGTCAAAGTTTATTTGTTTAATGAAATCATTCCTTCTTAAGTTTTTATTTGAATCTTTTAACCTTAAATTTACTCTAGCTTCAGAATTATCTATTGATATATAAGGTGTAACAATTTCATTCTTAATATTTTCAGGAAGTTTAGTATACAATACTCCTATTTCAAGACTTCCCAGCGGCTTATTATTGTTTAAACTTTCTGCGACTTTTAGAACAGAATGAAATGATAATACTTTTCCAACATGATCTAAGTTCTCTAAATAATTATGAACTTTGCTAATTTTATCTATTTTATCTTTAGTAAACCAGTATTTAGAATCGTCAATATCGTCAGTGTTCCAATCTTCATCTTCCTCCTCAAAATTATTGTTATTTTTCTCCGGGAATTTAATAATTATTTCTAAAGGGGTAGTTCCTCCCAATTTTTCGTCAATTAATTTCATGCCTTTATAAATTTCGGTATCTTTATCAAAATAATTTATAAAACTATTTTCGACTTGTAGTTTGCTAATTCCAAAAAAACTTATCAAAATAATCAAAATTGAAGTCGCAAATATTATATTTTTATTATTTATTGTAAAATGAGATAATACTTTTGTTATCTTAGAGTTTTCGTCAGTCCTTATATTAAAAATTTTTTTTTCATTAAAAATATTTATTAAACTTGGTAATAAGGTAAAAGTGACAATCATTGAGGTCATTATTCCTAAAGTCATCATCCATCCAAAATCAATCACCGGTTTAATTCCACTAAATATAAGAGACAAAAAAGCACAAATTGTTGTTAAACCTGTATATAAAATTGGTAAAAACATTTTCTTGGTTGCATATTTTATTACTTTCATTTTAGGTATATGCAAGTTTTCATTTTTTATTTGAAGAAATCTTGTGCTAAGATGAATACTCATAGCCATTGTCAATATTAACATCAAAGCAATAAAGTTAGATGAAATAACAGTGACTTTCCATCCCAAAAAGCCCAAGATACCCAACATTACAAATACTGAGAAAAAACAACTAGCTAACGGAATTATTATCCAGATAACTTTCTTAAAAATAAACCACAGCGTTGCGATTATAAAAATAAATACGCCAACTCCAAAAATAATAATATCTTTTTTTATAAATGACATCATATCATCAGCAATCATAGGGATGCCCCCTAAATAAATTTTAGTGTCTTTGTTATACTCTTTTATTACTTCCCTTATTTCAGCAATATTTTCTTTATTTTGTCTTTTTTTTAGTTCCTTATATTTTTCTATTTCAAGTTTGTTTTTGATATTGTTAATATTATTATCTTGTTTAATATAAACAACTATTCCCGATGTTTTACCATCTTCACTTATTACAAAATTTTTAAAAACAGGACTATTTAATATTTCTTTAAAACCTTTTTGCTTATTAATACCTTCACTCTTTAAAGTGCTAAAATTTTTTAATTTATCACTCAAAGTTTCATCAGTACTGTTCAATAAGGGCACATCTAATAGTGTGACAACACTATGTACCCAATCTAGACTTTGAATTTTGTACTTTAGACTTAAAAGATTATTTATAGACTTTTCTGAAATCATACTTTCTTTAGGGGTATAAGTGAGAACTAGATACTCACGAGAATTATATCTTTTATTGATTTCATTTAAATAATTTAGGTCAGGATCACCCTCTAATAGTAAGGTTTCAGACGAAGCATCAAGCTTAAAATCTTTTGTATAGTATAATGATGTAATTAAAATAAAAGCTAATAATACCAAAATTAATTTTGGCTTTTGAATTATATTTTTTTCATAAAATTTGGCTAACATTCAATTAGCTTATATAATTAAAATTAATTTTTTTGAATATCTTTAAATTTTGTGAACATTGCCTCAAATTCAAGGAATATATTGCCTGTAGGACCATGTCTTTGCTTACCTATAATAATCTCAGCGACATTTGATACTTCACTCATTTTTGCCTGCCATTCTGCATATTCTACAGTTGCCGGTCTAGGCTCTTTCCTCTCTAGGTAATAAGCTTCCCTATAAACAAACATTACTACATCTGCATCTTGCTCAATTGAACCGGATTCTCTTAAATCAGCCAATTGAGGTTTATTATTATCTCTTTGCTCAACAGCTCTTGATAACTGCGATAATGCGAGCACTGGCACAGATAATTCTTTGGCTAATGCCTTTAGTCCTTGAGTAATTTCAGAAATTTCTTGAACCCTTCCATCTCTTTTTGAAGTTGCCGTCATAAGTTGTATATAATCAATTACTACCATGTCTAGTCCATATAGTCTTTTAATTCTTCTTGCTCTATTACTTAAAGCTGCAATACTAATCGCTGGAGTTTCATCAATATATAATGGTAATTCTGAAATATCTTTAGATGTCTCTATGAACTTATCAAATTGATCCTCTGATATTCTACCTCTTCTAATATCATTCGAGGTTATTCTTGATTGCTCAGCTAGTATTCTAGTTGATAATTGTTCTGAAGACATCTCTAACGAGAAAAAAGCAATAGAAGTTTTTTTTCCATCACTCTGAATTTTTCTAGCAGCATTAAAAGCAATATTTGTTGCTAAAGCTGTTTTACCCATAGATGGTCTTCCAGCAATAATTATTAAATCTGATTTATGAAGACCTCCTAGTTTATCGTCGAGATCTCTTAAACCAGTAGGCACACCAACAATGCCCTCTTCATTTTTGTAAGCATTTGATGCCATATCTATAGTCATCCTTAAGGCATCATCAAATTTTATTAAGTTGGAGTTAAAAGAGCCTTTTTCGGCTAAATCAAAAAGTATTTTTTCGGAGTCCTCTATAATTTTTTTACCCGGGTGATTGATGTCGTTCAATTTTGCAATATCAATTATACCCTCTGAAATCTTTATTAATTCTCTTTTTACAAACAAATCATAAATTATCTTTGAGTATTCAATAGATTGGCGTGTAGATGAGTTAAATTTTGTGATTTTTACGAGATACTCAGGGACATTCAATTTATCATTTTCATTTTCAAAATAATTTTTTAATGTTATAGGATTAGCTAATAGTCCTCCATAAATAAGCTTTTCTATTGCACCAAAAATTTTTTGATGCATTGGATCATAAAAGTTTTTGAAACTTATTATATTACTTATATCATCAAATATTTCATTTGAGAAAAGGATTGATCCAATAACAGACTGTTCAGCTTCAATGTTGTGTGGTAATTCTTTTACAGAATTTGACACTATATTAAAAGATTTCATATGAATATTTAATATTATTTATATATATTAACAATATGAATATGACTGGGGAAAAAAATGTATAATTTATTTTTGATCTTCTTGCTGAACTACGTCAACAAATATAGTTGCTTGAATATCTGTATGTAAATTGATTATAATTTTATATTTTCCTAGAGATTTTATTTCTTTAACAGGTTGTATTATTGAACTATCAATTTTTAAACCATCTTTTTTTTCTATAATTTTTGAAATTTCTGTAGGTTTTACAGACCCATATAATTCTTTATTTTCTGTGCTTAATTTTTGAATAATATAAGTTTTATTATTTATTTTTTCAAAATTTTCTTTAGAAGCTTTTTTTTTATCTAAATCTTTTTTATTTAAATCTTTTTTTATTTTATCAACTTCCTCAATATTCTTCTTAGATGCGTATAAGGCTTTTTTATTGCTTATAAGATAATTCCTGGCAAATCCCCTTTTAACATCAATAATGTCGCCTATAGATCCTACTTTACGTATATTTTCCAATAAAATAACTTTCATTATATTAATGCTAAGTTTCTTGCTCTTTTAATAGAAATTGAGAGTTTTTTTTGATTCTTTTGAGATACAGAGGTAATTCTTGATGGAAGAATCTTTCCATTCTCAGAGATGTATTTTTTCAAAAGCTTAACATTTTTATAATCTATTTTTGGTGCGCCTTTAACAGACAATGGGCATTTTTTTTTAAACTTAAATTTGTTTGGTTGAAAAATACTTAGTTTTGAAAAATTACTTTGGCCTTGTTTTTTTTTGTTTTTTTTCATTTTTACTTCGCTTCCTCATTTTTTCCAAAATAATTTGAATTTAGATCAAACTCTTTAACTCTAACTGTTAAGAATCTTAATAAATTTTTATCTATTTTTGCGTTTTTTTCTAATTCGTTAATCATTTGGCCATTACCCTCAATTTTAAAATGTATGTAATTTCCTTTTTTATTCTTTTTAATTAAATATGATAGATTCATCAAACCCCAGTCTTCTGTTTTAACAATATTTCCTTTATTTTTTTCAACCAGCTTTAAGTACTTCTCCTTTATAGATTTTATTTGACTATCGCTTGAGTCTTGTCTAGCAACTATGGTATGTTCGTATAAACTCATATTATATAAAAAAAGAGGATATACTATTATAGTTATTTAAATACAACAGAAATATATTTATGGTTTTTCAATGTTTTCAGTAATTTTTCCTGGTCAAGGTTCACAATCAGTAGGTATGGCAAGAGAATTTTACGACAAATTTGAAAAATTTAAAAAGATTTTCAATGATGCAGATAATATTCTAGATTTTCCAATTTCTAAATTAATACTTGATGGTCCTAAGCAAGAGTTGAACCTGACAGAAAATACACAACCAGCAATTTTTTTAGTAGGATATTCAATATTTAAAATTATAAATGAAGAATTTAATATAGATTTGAATAAAGCAAGTTTTTTTGCAGGCCACTCTTTAGGAGAATACACAGCGCTTAGCTGCTCCGGTGCTATAGATTTTGAAAGTGCTTTAAAATTATTAAAAATTAGAGGAAGAGCAATGCAAAACTCAGTGCCAAAAGGTGCTGGAGGAATGATTGCCATATTAGGCACAAGTATAGAAAACATAGAAAAAATATTAATAAACAATTCTCACAAATATACCTGTCACATTGCTAATGATAACTCTACAAATCAAATTGTAATAAGTGGATATAATTTAGATCTTGATAACTTTGAAAAAGATTTAAAAACATTAAAGATAAAAAATATAAGACTTCAAGTTAGCGCTCCATTTCATTGTAATCTTATGAATAAAGCTACAATTTTAATGACTGATGAAATAAATAAACTTAAAATCATACAACCAAAAAATCCTATAGTTACAAATGTAACTGGCAAAGCAACTAATGATATTTCACAAATAAGAAATTTAATGATTAAACAAATAGAAAAAAGAGTAAGGTGGAGGGAAAGTATTAATTTTATGATATCACAAAATATTAATAATTTCATAGAAATAGGACCTGGCAAAGTACTAATTAATTTGATAAAGAGGTCTTATAAAGATGCCAAAGTTTGTGCAATCAATAATATTAGTGATATACAGAACATTGAAATAAATGATTAACTTCAAAGAAAAAAAAATTTTAATTACAGGTGCAACAGGAGGCATTGGACATGCTTTAGTTAAAAAATTTTTATCATTAGAAGGAATTGTTTTAGCTACAGGCACAAATACGGAAAAATTAGATAACTTAAAAAATAATTTTCCTAAAATTAATGTTTTAAAATTTGATATATCAAACCATGATAGAATAGAAGAATTTATAGATAATGTAGCTACACAGTTAAATGGATTAGATATAATTATTAATAACGCAGGCATTACAAAAGATAACTTATCTTTGAGAATGAAAAATGAAGAATGGCATAAAGTAATAGATACAAACCTAACTTCTACTTTCTATATTTGTAAATATGGGATTAAAAAAATGTTAAAAAATAAATATGGAAGAGTTATAAATATAACCTCAATTGTTGGACATACTGGTAATCTAGGTCAATCAAATTATGCAGCGTCAAAAGCAGCAATTATAGCAATGTCTAAAAGCCTAGCAATTGAGTATGCAAAAAAAAATATAACTGTGAATTGTGTTTCACCAGGTTTCATTCAGACCAAAATGACAGATAATATTGTCGAGAGTATAAAGGCAGTTTTAACATCAAAAATTCCAATGAGTAGATTAGGAACTGGTGAAGATGTATCTAATGCTGTTGCTTTTTTGGCATCAGATACAGCTTTATATATTACAGGAGAAACATTGCATGTAAATGGTGGCATGTATATGGCTTGACAAAGTCTATTATTAATTTATTAACAAATTATATATGTCTACAGAAGTTTCAAATAAAGTAAAAAAAATCGTAGCTGACCATTTAGGAATTGAAGAGGCTAAAGTTACAGACGAGTCTAGTTTTATCGATGACTTAGGTGCTGACAGTCTTGATACTGTTGAGCTAGTAATGGCATTTGAGGAAGAATTTGGTTCTGAAATTTCTGACAGTGAGGCAGAAAAAATTCTTACTGTTGGTGATGCAATTAAATTCATAGAGAATAAAGCTAACTAGATTTTAAAAATGTCTTTAAAAAAAGACGGCGTTATGATAATTCTGTCATCGCCATCTGGCGCAGGAAAAACAACGCTTGTTAAAAAACTTTCAAAAATAAATAATTTTAAAATTTCAATTTCTTATACGACTAGAGTGCCAAGAATAAACGAAATTAATGGCAAAGATTATTATTTTGTATCTCAAAACGAATTTGAAAATTTAATAAAAAATAATGAATTTCTAGAATATGCCAAAGTATTTAATAACTACTATGGTTCATCAAAAAAAAAAGTATATGACTTATTAGATAAAGGAAACAATGTTCTTTTTGATATAGATTGGCAAGGCACTAATCAAATAAAAAATATAAAATTTAATTATGAATTACTTACTATTTTTATATTACCACCTTCTAAAAAAATATTATTAAATAGATTAAGCGAAAGAGAAAATAATCATAAAAAAATAATTAAGGAGAGAATGTCAAAATTTGAACAGGATGTATTACACTGGCGCGAGTATGATTATGTAGTTATAAATGATAATTTAGATATGTGTTACAATGAAATATTAAATGTAATCAAAAAAAAAATTAATGAAAATAAATTTTTTTATGAAATTGAAAAAATTAAAGCACATATAAAAAGTTTAATACAATAATTTTTCATACTCTTCACAAATTTTGTAGTAATTGATACAACTAATATTTTGTGGCCTACTATTTAAATTAATCTGTAATTTTTCTGATATTTTATTTGCATCTTCAAAAAGTATATTCATAGGTTTTCTTACCATTTTACGTCGCAGATTAAAAAAAACATTGGTTACATGTTCTAAGGTTTTAATTTTTTCTAATTTTAAGTAATTTTGTTTAGGTACAAAAGAAAGCAATGTGCTATCAACTTTGGGCGTAGGATAAAAACTACTGGGTTTAATATCCTTTATTTTTACGATATTCATACACCATTGTGAAATAATTGATAGTCTTCCATATTGATTTGTGTCATGATTTGCAATAATTCTTTCAGCAACCTCCTTTTGAAACATCAATATTAACTTATCAATTTTAAAACCCTCTATTTTTAATTTGATTAATTTTATTAGTATTTGACTAGAAATATTAAATGGTAAATTACCGAAAAAAATAATGTTTTCGTTTCGCAAAAAATTAAGATCAACTTTTAAAAAATCATCATTAATTAAATTAATTTTGTCATGAAATTTAATTTTCAACTCCTTTACTAAGTTTTTATCCTTTTCAATAGTTATTATTTTTTTAGGATTTTCATCAATAAGAAATCTAGTTAGATTTCCAGAGCCTGGTCCTATTTCAACTATAGTATTATTACTTTTAATATTTCCATTATCAGATATAATTTTTAAAATATTCCTATCGATTAAAAAATTTTGACCTAAACTTTTTTTTGGTTTAATCTTCATTAAATTTTTTTATAAAATCAATAGTTTTAATAAATGATAATGGATTTGAAACTCCTTTTGAAACCATTTTTTCATTTGGACCATGATCTGGAGAAAGTCTTAAAAAAGGAAGACCTATACTTATATTCACTGCATCAAAATCAAATAATGTTTTAATTGGTGTTAATACTTGATCGTGATACATTCCTAACACAAGATCAAACTTTTTATAATTTTCTTTTAAAAAAAATGTATCGGTCGGGTATGGGCCGTTTATTTTAATTTTTTTTAATTTCAGTTTTGATATTGCTGGTGTTATTATTTTTTTTTCTTCACTAAATTTATCAATAGTTTCACAATGAGGGTTTAAACCTAGAACTGCAATATTTGGTTTAATTTTCAAAAATTTTTCGTAAAACTTTTGAAGAGCAAGAACATTTTTAATAATTTTTTTTTTACTAATTTGTTTAACAACTCCTTTTAAAGGTAAATGTGTTGTCAAAGGTGATACTGATAAATTTTTATTATATATTAACATTACAACATTTTTCGAATTAGTATAATAAGCTAAATACTCAGTAATTCCTGCAAACCTTTTATTTAAAAATTTTTTTTTTGATATAGGTCCATTTATAAACCCCTGAACTTTGCCAGATTTTAGTATTTTCAAAGCGGTTTTGAAAGATTTTTCGAGATACTTTTTTGAATTTATATTTCTTTTAGTGAAAATATCATTCGATTTTAAATCTATATCAATAATATTTATATATTTATTATTTTTAATTTTTTCAATTTCATTATCTAAGATAATATTAGTTTTTAATTTGTATTTAAAAAATTTTATTTGCTTCTCCACTAATTTTGCTGAACCTACTAATATAATTGGCGGGTATGATTTTTTATTGATTAAGTTAAATTTATAAGTTTTTAGAACAATTTCTACAAAAACACTATAGGGCTCGCCTAATAAAACTAATATGGGTTTATTTTTCATGTATACTGATATTTTTTTTAAGCTTATTAAAATATATAATTGAAAATTGATTCAATTGTCTATCTGTCTCTTTTCTAATTAAACTATTAAACTCTTTATTAAAATCAATATTTGTGTCAATCTTTCTTTTATTTTCTAATTTTAATATAAGATATCCATTAGCAACTTTAATTGGATCTGTAATATCGCCCAAATCTAGAGTCTTAATTCTTTCTGCTAACTGATTATTTAATTCGGTATTTTTTATCCAACCCAGTTTTCCACCTTTGGCAGATGTATTCGAAATGCTAAAAATTGTAGCTGCTTC
>CACEVB010000012.1 GCA_902562875.1 uncultured Pelagibacteraceae bacterium
ATAAATTTACAAAATTTGAAACGATGTTGTCTGGTTTTCCAGCTGGAACCGTATCTGGTGCTCCAAAAATTAGAGCAATGGAAATAATTGACGAATTAGAAAAAACAAAACGAAAAATTTATGCAGGTGGTATAGGTTATTTTTCTGCAAATGGTGACTTTGATACATGTATTGCATTACGAACTGCGGTAGTAAAAAATAAAAAATTTTATGTACAAGCAGGAGCTGGGATTGTAGCAGATAGTGTACCAAATAGAGAATACCAAGAAACTTTAAATAAAGCTAAAGCATTAATCGCTGCATTAAAATAATGAAAATAATTTTAATAGATAATTACGATAGTTTCACATTTAATCTGTTTCATTATTTATCTTCATTAAAAATTAAAGTTGACGTGATTAGAAATGATAAAATTAATGCAAATCAAATACTTAAAAAAAAATATAATGGAATTGTAATTTCACCTGGTCCTGGCAATCCAAACCAGGCTGGAAATTGTATTAAAATAGTTAAGTCTCTACATAAAAAAATTCCTATTTTTGGAGTATGTTTAGGTCACCAAATAATTGGTCAGGTTTTTGGATCTAAAATAGTTCAAGCAAAAAAACTTATGCATGGAAAAACTAGTCAAATAATATCAAATAAAACAGGTGTATTAAAAAATCTTCCCAGAAAATTTGAAGCTACAAGATACCATAGTTTAATTATCGATAAAAAAACCTTATCTAAAGATTTAGATATCACAGCTGAAACAAAAGATGGCCTTATAATGGGTATCATGCATAAAAAATATAATATTCACGGTGTACAATTTCATCCGGAAAGTATTAAAACCAAAATAGGAATTAGGATTTTAAAAAATTTTATAAATCTAAAAAAATAAATGAGAAATTACATTGAGAAAATAAAGAATAATCAAAATCTGTCTTTTGAAGAAAGTAAAGTTGCTTTCCAGATATTAATGGATGGTAAAGCCGAAGAGCAAGAAATTTACGATTTTTTGACATTGCTATCCGCAAAAGGTGAAGTTTCAGATGAAATTGCAGGTGGAGTATATGTCCTTAGAGGAAAATCTAAAAGAGTTAATGTTGAAAATTGTATTGATACTTGTGGTACAGGCGGAGATGGAAAGAATACACTTAATATTTCTACTGCCTCGGCACTTTTGCTTTCAAGTTTAAGTGTTAAAGTGGCAAAACACGGAAATAAAGCAGTTTCATCTAAATGTGGATCAGGAGACGTTTTGGAAGCATTAAAAATTAATATAAATTTTGAACCTAACGATGTTGAGAAACAAATAAATATAAATAATTTTGGATTTATGTTTGCACCAAACTATCATAGTGCTATGAAATTTGTGGGTCCAATTAGAAAAAAAATTGGAAAAAGAACTATTTTTAATATGATTGGACCCTTGAGTAGTCCTGCTTTGGTAGATCGTCAAGTAGTTGGTGTTTTTGATAAAAAACTATTAAAAATCTTTGCAAATGCATTATTAAATTTAAATTTAAAGTTTGCTTGGATTGTAAACAGTGAAGATGGTTTAGACGAAATTTCTCCATATGCAAAAACAAATATTGTTCAGTTAAAAAATGGAAAAATTTCTGAAATAATCATAGATCCAAATGAGTTAAATATAGATGCTAAAGACTTTAAAAATCTAGTTGGTCAAGATGCAAAATTTAATTCGGCTAAAATAATAGAAATATTCAAAGGCATTGATAATGATTTTTCTAAAGCAGTGTGTTTGAATGCTGCAGCTGGATTAATAGTATCTGAAAAATACGAAAACTTCAAATCAGCATATGATACAGCTAGAAATTTTATTAAATCCGGATCTGCTTATAATCATTTAATTAAATTACAAAATGGCTGATAATATATTAGAAAAAATAATAAAAAAAAAGGTTGTTTACATCGAACAATTAAAAAAAACTGTTGATTTAGGCAATTTGAAAGATCTTATTAATACGAATAATTCATATTTGGATTTTAAAGAAAAAATTAGTACCAATATAAATGAAAATAAAATTTCAATAATTGCCGAAATAAAAAAAGCTAGTCCTTCGGCCGGTGTAATAATTAATGACTATAATCCAGTAGAAATAGCGAATATATATTATAAGAATAATTCTACATGCTTATCTGTTTTAACAGAGGAAGATTTTTTTTTAGGTAAAATTGATCATATACGTCAGATAAAAGAAAAAATTAAACTACCTATTCTTTGCAAAGATTTTTTTATTGACAAATTTCAAATACCACTTGCTAAAAGCTATGGTGCTGATGCTATCTTAATTATTTTAGCTGGTGTAAAAGAAAACCTAGCAGATGAATTATATAACGAAGCTTTAAAACATGAAATGTCAATCATTGTCGAAGTTCATACTGTAGAGGAGGCTAAAAAAGCATTAAAATTTAAAGAGGCTTTAATAGGTATTAACAATAGAAATTTAAAGACACTTGAAACAAATATTACTACAACTTACGATATTCATAATGTTTTAATAAATCATAAAGGGCCACTTATTTCTGAAAGTGGTATTAAAAATAAAGAAGAACTTTTGGATTTAAAAAGAAAAACTTCAATTAAAACTTTTTTAATAGGTGAATCACTTTTGAAAAACTTAGATAACAATTCTATTTTTTCAGTTCTTTAGTGAAATAAATCCCTATTTTTGTGACTTTTTAGCTATTGTTTAATTATAAGAACTTTTGTAGAACATCACTTGTACGATATTTGTTCTTATGCTCACAAAAAAACAAAAAAACTTATTACTTTTTATCAACAAGAAGTTGAGATCTTCTGGCATATCTCCATCCTATGAGGAAATGAAAGAGTCTCTAAATTTAAAGTCTAAATCTGGAATACATAGATTAATTAGTGCTCTAGAGGAAAGAGGGTTCATAAAAAGACTTGCTCATAAAGCAAGAGCTTTAGAAGTTGTCAAATTGCCAGAAACTGCATCTGCAAACGATATTTATAACAGCTTTTCTCCTAGCGTAATTAAAGGAGGTTTGGATGAAACTGTGGATAACGAAAATGGGTCAGAAATACCAGTTTTAGGTAAAATTGCAGCAGGTACACCGGTTGAAGCTATTCAGAACGAAGTTGCTAGAATTCCTTTGCCTGAAAACATTGAAAAAAAAGGTGAATATTTTGGATTAAAAGTTCAAGGTGATTCAATGGTTGAGGCGGGAATTAATGATGGAGATACTGTTGTAATCAAAAAAACAGATACAGCTGATAATGGAAAAATAGTAGTTGCTTTAATAGATGACCATGAAGCAATGCTTAAAAGAATAAGAAGAAAAGGTAAAACAGTGGCTCTCGAAAGTGCAAATAGAAACTACGAAACAAAAATATTTGGCCCAGATAGAGTAAAAGTTCAAGGTGTTCTTGTATCTTTATATAGAAGTTTCTGAATAAATAGTCTAAAAACTCAAAATGTTAAAAGTAGCAACTAGATTTGCTCCATCTCCTACTGGTCCATTACATATTGGGGGGGTCAGAACCGCTTTATTTAATTGGTTATATTCCAAAAATCAAAATGGTAAATTCTATTTAAGAGTAGAAGATACAGACAAAGAAAGATCTAGAAATGAATATAAAGATCAAATAATACAATCGCTTAAATGGATTGGAATAAATTATGATGGAGAAGAATATATTCAATCAGAGAAAGTAGACTATCACATAAAAATTGCAAATGAGCTTATTAAAAATGGTTATGCATATAAATGTTATTGTTCAAACAAAGAAATAGAGGAACAAAAAAAAAGAGCAAGACAAAAAAAGATTCCTTATATTTATGATAGAAAATGGAGAGATAGAAAAGAATCTGATGCACCAGAAGATATCAAACCTGTTATAAGGTTTAAAAGTAAGATTGATGGGACATCAATATTGAAAGATTTAGTACAAGGTGATGTTGAAATTGAAAATAATACAATTGAGGATTTTGTTATTTTAAGAAATGATGGAACCCCTACATACAATTTATCAGCATCAGTGGATGATCACAAAATGAACATGACACATATTATTAGAGGTGATGATCATAAAATTAATACTTTCAAACAAATACAAATTTATCAAGCTATGAAATGGGAATTACCCTCATTTGCCCACATACCATTGATACATACAATAGAAGGAAAAAAACTATCAAAACGAGATCAGGCTTCTACATTAGATGATTACTCCAAAATTGGAATTATGCCAGATGCTCTTAGGAATTATCTTTTAAGACTAGGATGGTCCTATAAAGATAAAGAAATATTTACGCTAGAGGAAAGTATAAAATTTTTTAATTTAGAGGGCATTGGTAAATCTCCTTCTAAACTTGATATGAGTAGAATTTTGTCAATGAATGAGCATTATATTAAAAACATTGATGAGAATGATTTATTTAATCAATTAATTGAATATTGCAAATTATATCAAACTGAAATTAAGTCTGATAAAAAAGATAAGATCAAAAGATCACTTAATTTTTTGAAAAATAAAGCAAAAACCTTAGAAGATATATTTAATAATGGTCAATATATTATAAAAAATGAGGTCAATTTTAATAAAGACGATATTAAATTAATTGATGATAAAGCAAGAAAAGTAATTTCCGATTTTAATGCTCAATTTGAAAAAATAGATCTGCCTTCACGAGAAATTTTAGAACCAATAGTAAATGGGCTCATAAAATCTCACGATACAAATTTTAAGGGGGTTGGACAACCATTAAGGATTGCCCTAACAGGTTCAAAGTATGGACCTGGTATATATGATATAATTCTATCCTTAGGCAAAGAAGAAGTTCAAAAACGACTAAGTGCTAAGATAGCTTGAAACTACCTCTGAGGCTTCTAATGATGAAGAAGTTTTAGATTTGATCTCATTTAAAGTATTATTCACATCGAGAATTTGTTTTTTCATAAGTTCGGGGTTTTTTAAGAAGTATACTACAGATCTAAAAATTTCTTTTGAATTACATTCTTTTTGAATTAATTCTGGAATTATTTCTTTTTGGTTAATTATATTAATTATATTTGCAAATTTTATCTTAACTAAAAATTTTACAATAAAAAAATTAATAAAATTCATTTTATAAATTATGATAGAGGGAACTTTTGCATTACAAATTTCAAGGGAAACAGTTCCAGATTTAACCACAGCAAATAATGAGTTTGATAAGATTTGTGATTTTATATTTTCTTCTGAAATCACATCAACATTATCAAAATTTGTTTTTTTAATCTCGTCTTTTATCAAATCTTTATTCTGATCAGTTGCATGAAAAATAAAATTATATTTGTTAAATTTTTTATTCATTAATTTAATAAAATCTATTAAGATTGGTAAAAGAACGTTCGTTTCTGATGTTCGGCTTCCAGCAAATAAAGATATAATCTTTTTATTTTCATCAATTATATTTGATAAATTTGTTTTAACATTTTCTTTGTTTTCGAGTAAGGGATGACCAACAAAAGTATTCTTAATACTCTCTTTATCAAAATATTTTTTTTCAAAATTAAATAATAATAAAACATGGTCTAAAAACTTTTTAAAATTCTTAACCCTACCCTCTCTCCATACCCATACTTGTGGTGCAACATAATGTATTGTTTTAATATTAGGATTGATACTTTTTACTTTTTCAGCAACTCTTAAAGTAAAATCTGGACTATCTACACTAAATAGAATATCGGGATTAAATTCAATTATCTTTTTTACAGTTTCATTTATTTTGTTTCTGATTTTAAACAAATTTAAGATAACGCTCGTAAATCCAATATAAGTTATCTCTTTAAGATCATATATTGATTTGACCCCAAGTTTATTTAAATGAGATCCTCCAACACTTAAATATTCTATATCAGAATGATTTTGTTGAAGTTTATCAATTACGGTTGATGCTAGTTTATCTCCTGAAGGTTCGCCGGTTAATACAAAAATTTTTTTCATTTAACTGAGATAAACATCTTATTTTTATTAGCAAAGCTTATACATTTGTTCTTATCTAGAAATACATGTTGCTTACTTTTTACAACAATGCCTTTTAATCCTGCTGCCTTACTTTGTTTAAACGTTTTTAATCCAATGGTAGGCAAGTCAACTCTAAGGTCTTGTTTACTTTTAGGAAACTTGACTAACACACCATCGTTTCGAAATTTTTTACTTTTACTTTTTTCGAGTAATTTTTTTGTTCCACCTTTTCCTTCTATAAAGACTGTTTTTTTATTTCTGACTACTACACCTTGACTATAATTGTAATGTTTCAAACTATTAAGCGTTTTAATAGCCTTCTTAATGTCTAATTGATCCTTATTATTAGGCTTAATATTTGAATAATTACCTTTTTTAAAGGTTAGCTCAGGATTAAATTTAAGTGAATTTTCAGTTTTTATCTTATTTTGAGCTAGTATTTTTATAATTTCTTTCAAAATTGCAGCATCTCCAAGCTTCGATGCTTTAATAATTCTTGAAATATAATAAATTCCTTTGATATCTAACTTTAACTTTGAAAAGTTTGGCTTGTTAACTCTACCTGCAAATAAGACTTTTTTACACTTATTTTCATTTAGAATTTTAATTATTTTTCCAAATTGACCTATAGATACTGAATAAGATCTACTGTCTTTTTTAAATTTCTTTGATTTAGATAAATCAATTATTAAGTAATTTATTTTTCTTTTCTTAATCGTTTTAAGTATTTTTTTTGGAAAATCGGTATCGCCAAAAATTAATCCTATCATCTTATGAAAATGGGGTGCAAATAGATCTTTTTTTATCCTTAGTAATAAATTCTATTACCTCTTTAACCAATGGATTTTCGTGAAATGAACCATTTAATTTACTTATATTCTCATTGACGTTTTTTGTAGCAAAAATCTCCTTATACGCCTCGCTTAAGCCTAAAATATCTTTATTTTCAAATTTTGCTCTTCTCAAGCCTATTAAATTTAGTCCTTGTAATGAATTTCTATTTCCTGTTGATAATCCAAAAGGTATAACATCGTGTAGAACCCCTGTCATTCCACCAATCATTGCCATTTTGCCAATTCTTGTAAACTGTTGAACAGCAGAATTTCCACCTATAACTACATTATCTTCAATAATAACATGACCACCTAAAGGCACATTATTTGCTATAATGACATTATTACCGACATGGCAATCATGGGCAATATGAGATGAAATCATAAATAAACAATTATTTCCAATTATTGTTTTTCCACCACCACTAATTGTTCCAGGATTTATGGTTACATATTCTCTTATTTTAT
This sequence comes from uncultured Pelagibacteraceae bacterium, assembly GCA_902562875.1. Lineage (GTDB taxonomy): Bacteria > Pseudomonadota > Alphaproteobacteria > Pelagibacterales > Pelagibacteraceae > Pelagibacter. Next base: position 7,285 of record CACEVB010000012.1, read on the forward strand.
TATTATCTCCGATAACTAAACTTGTTTCTTCACCATTATATTTTAAGTCCTGTGGGTCATTTATTGAAACAAATGGATAAATCTTATTCGCTTTTCCAATTTTAGTATTTCCAGTAATGTTTACATGTGATTGAATTTCTGTATTCTCTCCAATTTCTACATTTGGACCAATGATAGAATATGGTCCAACTTTAACACTCGAATGCACTTTTGCATCTTTATTAATTATGGCTGTTTTATCTATCATTTATTTTCTCTTATAAAATTTTTTAAATCTTTTGCTGGATAACCCATTACTTTAGAATTATCAGGAATATTCTTTATAACACCGCTACCACCACCTATTTGTACATTGTTACCAATCTTAAGATGACCTGAAATACCTGCCTGACCTCCAATCATAACATTATTTCCTAGAGTAGAACTTCCTGCAAAACCTACTTGTGCTGCAATAATGCAATTCTCACCTATTTTTACGTTGTGAGCTATATGTATTTGATTATCTAAATATGTATTTTTTCCTATAATTGTGTTCGAAATAGAACCCCTATCAATCGTAGATCCACAACCAATTTCTACATTATCTTCAATTATTACAATACCTATTTGAGGATACCTAATATTGGAGTCTTTATTTGGAAAAAAACCAAATCCTTTTTTTCCAATTACACAACCATCTAGAATATGAACATTATTTTTAATTAATGAATTTCTAATAATTATGTTTGATCCTATGGAACAATTATCGCCTATGTTTACATTTTTTTCAATAATTGAATTATGACCGATTAAACAATTAGCACCAATTTTCACGTTTTCACCAATAAGAACATTTTTACCAAATTTAACTTTGTCTTTAAATTCTGTCTCATCTATATCTTTTACAGTGTTGTCATAATCATCAGTAATAGAGTCCGGATAAAAAATTTTTGTTATTTGTGCGGTATGTAATAAAACCTTATCTGAAATAACAGCCTTGCAATTACTTGGTAAAAACGATTGAAAATTTTTGGATGTAATGCAATATGAAGCTTTCGTTTTTTTCGCTAAATCAGCATATCTTTTTGAATGACAAAAAGTTATTTCATTTTTTTGAGACGTATTTAGATCTTTAATATCAATAATTTGATCATCGGGTAAATTGTAATTATTTAAATTAATTGTCTTAAGTAAAGAATTTATATTATGAGGACCAGTATTTTTAAAAAAAAGGATTAGCCATTGATAAGTTTAATATCAAAACTTATTTTAAATGCTTATCAAGATTTATTGCTAATTATTTCCTATCTACAATTGTTGCAGACCATTGAGCATCGGCCATTTTTTTTCCATCAACAAAAGCTTCTCCTTTGTATTTCCACACTCTTCCATGAGATCTAACGGCCTCTATATTTAGTTCAAGCTTGCAATCTGGTATTACAGGATTTCTAAATCTAGCTTTATCAACACTCATTAAAAAAACCAATTTATTCTCATATTCAGATTTATCAATACCAGTTGCAGTTAGTGCTGCAGCAGCTTGCCCAAAAGCCTCAACAATAAATACACCTGGCATAACCGGCTGATTGGGGAAATGTCCTTGTACATAGAAAGAATTTTTTTTCACATGCATTATTGCTGTAGCTGAAAAAAGTTTTTTTATATTTATTAATTCGTCAATTAAAAGCATAGGTTCTCTATGCGGTAACAGGTCTCTTATTTGATCTTTAGATAAATAATTTGTCATTAATTAAATTCAATTTTTTTTATTTTTTTATCTAATATTTCAATTATATCATCTGTAATATTTAGCTCATTTATACCAATTATAATATCCTTTTTTTGTAATACTAATGATATTGAATTTTTTTTCGAATATTCGGATAAAATTGGATTTAGATTCTTTAAAATAATTTTTGAAGAATCAATTTTAATTTTTTTTAAATTCTTATTTTTTTCATCAGATATATTTTTATATTTTTGGATCATCTTATTCAACTCAGAAATTTTATTTTTAAGTTCTGTTTCACTTAATATATTTTTTTGAGAATTAATTTTTTCATCTTCTAATTTAATTTGATCCTCGATTTTTTTTAATTCTTTTTTATTATTTTGATCTAAAGATTTAATTTTTTCATTAAGAGATTTTCCTACAAGAGATTTTCCAAAAATTAGATCCATATCAATAAAAACAACTTTTTTGTCATTTGAGTAAGCTATGTTATTAGATAAAAAAAATATTAATATGAGAACAAATTTATATTGTGGTTTCATTAAAAAGTTGTGCCTATTCTAAATCGAAAAGACTCTGTTTCATCTGTGCTTGCTTTTGTAATTGGTGTTGCAAAAGAAATGCTCAATGGTCCTATTGGTGTAAACCAATCTATAGCCAGTCCTGTTGAAGATCTAATTTTATCACTGTTTAATGAGCTATCATAATCTACACCAAAAACATTTGCAGTATCTAAAAATAAGCTAAAATCTACATTTTGTAGATCCTCAAAAAGTTTCGGCAGAGTTGCTGCAACATTTAAAGATGTACCGTAATTTCCTCCTATATAATCACTACCATCTTTCGGACCAACTTTACCAGAAACAAAACCTCGTAATTTTCTAGATGGAATGAATATCCTTTTACTTACTCTTACATCGCCATCTAAGCTATTAATGGATTGAGCAAAAAATATAAAAGATAAAATTGATTCATCACCTATTTTTGTATACTTTGAGAATTCATAAGAATTATAAACACTTTTGTCATCAGCAATTAATGGTAAACTTTGTGAAAATTTACTTTTGAAGCCACTTGAAGGCTGAAACTGTTGATTAAGCTTGTTTAGTGTAAGACCATAAGAAAAGTTAGTATCGTAATACTCTCCCTCTTGTTTTTTTTTTGATGTAGATGCTATGGATGAAGTTGTCAAATTCTCATAAAAAGCTGAAAAATTTGGTGAGAAGTAAACATCTTCAAATTGTTCAAATTTAGTTCCAATAGAAAAACCTGTTTTTCTATTTTTATAACCAAATCTGCTCATATAGTCATTATTTGAGTTTTCTAAACTTGCACTTAGTGATTTATCAGAATTTTTATAATTAGGCTTTGTTATAGAGAAAATACCAGAAGTAGTGTCATCACTTAAAGATAAATTTGCACGAAGTTTGGTATCTTCTCCTAAATAGTTATTTTCTAAAATAGAAAAGGATAATAAACTACCACTTGTACCAGTGCCTGCACCTGCAGAAATTTCTCCAGTAGGCTTTTCTTCCACATCTATGTTAATTATTTTAGATTTGTTATCTTTGCCTGGTTTTAATTCTGATTTAACCTTTGCAAAAATGTTTTTTGATTTAATATTATTTATAGATTTTTTGAAAAGTATATCATTAAAAGGGTCTCCTTCATCTGTAATTAAAGCATTTCTTATAACATTTTCATTAGTTATGTAATTTCCGAATATATTTATTTTTTCAACATATAGTTTTTCACCCTCGCTGATTGAAATTTCTAAATCAATTTTATTATTATCAATTACTTTTTCAGTATATTTAGCATTAATGAACTCATATTGCTTTTGTAATGCAATCTGATCAATTTCATCTAATATTTGATTTACTCTATTTAGAGAATATGTTTTATTTTTAATTTTTTTAATAATTTCATCAATTTTAACAAAATTTTCTCTTTCATAATCAGATGGTAATTTAATAGTTACATTATTAAATAAATATTTATTTCCCGCATTAATATTGTATATAAGTTCAAAGTTATTACTATCCATTAGTATAGCAGAAGTTGAATTTACTTGAACATTATAATATCCAATATTTTTGAAATAATTTGTCAAAAGTTTTTCATCTAATTTAATTCTATTCTGGTCTAAATATTTTTTATTAGAAATGAATTTCCAGAATTTATTTTCCTCAGAAACTATAATTCTTTTTAATTTTCTATCTTTAATTTTTTTATCACCTATGAATTTTATTTTGTCTATGAAAGCTTTATCGCCTAATTCAATTTTATACAAAAGATCAACTGTGTTATTTTCATTTTTTTTTATAGTTGTAATAATCTCTGAAAAATAATACCCGTTACTTTTTAAAATATTTTTTAATAATTTCTCATCATTTCTAACTTTAATTTCAACATATGAATTTTTTTCTTTTAGTTTTAAATTTTTGTTTAAGTTTTTTAATATAGACTTATTTTTAACACCCTGGATCTCGATATTTTGCACAATAGGATTTTCAATAACAGTTATAATTAATTTATTTTCTGAATAGCTTAACTTAATATCTTCAAAAAAGTCTGTACTATATAAATTTTTTAAAATTTTGTTTACTTTAAAATTTGAATATTTATCTTTTATCTTGATATCACTAAATAAAATAATTGTTTTATCAGATATTCTTTTGTTTCCTATAATTTCTATTTTATCTATAGTTTCAGATAAGGCGCTTAAGATTATTAAAAAGTTTAACAATATTGAAAATATTATATACTTCATAAAGTCACTTTATACATAGATTGTTAGTTTTCAATCTTACATATTTATTTAATTTTAATATTTGATCAATATTATTAGGTTTTTGATTTTTTAGTTTTAAAAATTCTTTCATATTCATCACTTTTGAAAGTATTTTATAAATTTCCAAATATTTTATATTACCACATAAAAATTGATGTACAGCTTCATCATTTGCAGAAACAAGCACTGTTTCATATAAAGATATATTTTCAGGAATTCGTGATAGCAATTTTAGACTATTAAATTTATTTATATTAGGCTCTATCAGCTCCAAATTATTAAGTTTTTTTAAATTTAAATCTCTTGTTTTAAGTTTTTTTGAATTTTCATAAATTGAATTAAAAATAGGAATCTGCATGTTTGTATCATGAATTAACAATTTACTTATACCGTTATTAAACTTCACTATAGCGTGTAAATAAGATTTCGGGTGAATTAAAATTTTTATTTTTTTATATTCTAAATCAAATAATCTTCGTGTCTCAATTACCTCAAATAACTTATTTATCATCAAAGATGAATCAATTGAAATTTTTTCTCCCATAGACCAATTTGGATGTTTTATTGCATTTAATGGTTTAATTTTTTTTAATGATTTAAATGGAGTTTTTAAAAAAGGTCCACCTGAAGCTGTTATATAGATCTTCTCAACATTTTTGGAATTAAATCCGTTTAATAAAGACCAAATTGAATAATGCTCAGAATCAATTGGAATAAATTTAGTTTTATGCATGCTTAATTTTTTTTGTATTAAGTTCCAAGAACAAATTATTGTTTCTTTATTTGCTATAGCAATTTTTTTTGTATGTTTAATAATATCGTATGTGGGCTTAAGTCCATCTAATCCAGAAATAGCTGACATAGTATAATCCAATTTTGTTTTGCATATTTTTTTAAGACAAGAAAAATCGTTGTAAATATTAAATTTTTTATTATTGATTTTTTTTTTTAAAATTGAAAAGTGAGGCTTGCTAACAACTATTAAGTTTTTGACATTAAATTTTTTTGCTTGATTATAAATAATATTTATATTTTTATTAGTACTTAAAAATAGTATTTTAAAATTGTTTTTATTTTTTTTAATTATTTTTAATGTTGTTTTACCTATTGATCCAGTTGAGCCTATAATTGCAATTTTTTTTTTCATATTAAATTATTTTAGAAAATATATAAAAAAAAGGGAATGCGAAAATCATTCCATCAACCCTGTCTAACAATCCACCATGGCCAGGCAGAATCTTTCCTGTGTCTTTTTTTTTTGAGAGTCTTTTAAAATAAGATATAATAATATCTCCTATTTGACTAATACTGGAAATAACAAATATAATAATAAAAGTCTTTAATTCTAAAATATAAAAATTATAAAATTCATTTTCTATTTGGTAATAATAAAGAAATAAACCTGCAGCAAGCATTGATAATAAATATCCACCGATCATACCAGCGTATGTTTTTTTTGGGCTTAGGCTAGTAAGTTTAGGTCCTTTAAAAATTCTACCAAACAAATATCCTCCTGTATCAGTAAATGCACAAATTAAAATTATAAATATTGTTAAAATTAATCCAAAATTTTCAAATCTGATAGTATAAAATGTAAAAAAAGAAAAAGATAAAAATAGCATTCCAGGTAGAAAATATTTTTTATTTTTACTAATTAAATACCATTCGTATGACGATATAAAAAAACATAGTAAAATAAAAAAAATAAAATAATTTGATCCTTTAATTATAAAAAATAGTGTGGATGGTATTAACACAATAGATGTTATTATTCTTTTTAATAGTTCTTTATTCATTAAATGTTACCAAAATTTCTTTTGATAGTTTTATATTTATTAATTATATTTGAAAAATCTTTGTCATTAAAATCTGGCCAAAGTTTCTTAATAAAAAAAATTTCAGAGTATGCAAGTTGCCATAACATGAAATTACTCAATCTCTTTGAATTTCCTGTCCTTATTAATATTTCAGGATCTGGTATTTTTTTGGTATAGAGATTACTGCTAATATTTTTTTCATTAATTTTTTTTTTTTTTTTTATTAGAAAATTAATTGTATTAATAATTTCACTTTTTGAACCGTAATTTAGTGCTAAGTTAATCTGTAATTTTCGATTATTATGAGTTTTATTTTCTGCATCTTGCAGTAATCTATTAATTTTATTTGATTCTAATTTGTTACCGATTACTTTTAATTTTATATCTTGTTCATTTAAGCTGTGCACTTTTTCATTTAGGAAATTCTCTAATAAATTAAATAAAAAATTTATCTCATTTTTTGGTCTTTTCCAGTTTTCAGTAGAAAATACAAATAATGTTAAAAATTTTATTCTATACTTTAGAGATGATTTTAAAATTTTTTCTATAGTTTTTAATCCCTCTTTGTGCCCTAAATTTCTAGAGTTTTTGTGTTTTAATCCCCAGCGTCCATTACCATCCATTATAATGGCTACATGTTGTAAAGGATTCATATTGTCATTATTTCTTTTTCTTTATTTAAAATTTTTTCATCAATTTTTTTTATACTTTCATCTGTAATTACTTGAATATTTTTCTCTTCTTTTTTTTCCTCGTCTTCACTTATTTTTTTTTCTTTTAAAATATTTTTTAAAGTATCGTTTGCTTCCCTTCTAATATTTCTTATAGAAACTTTGCATTGCTCACCCATTGATTTAATTAATTTTTTTAATTCATTTCTTCTCTCTTCACTCAGATCAGGAATTGGCAATCTAATTATTGTTCCATCAATTTGTGGATTTAAACCTAGATCTGATTTTTTTATTGATGAATCTATTAAAGTTACATTGTTAATATCCCAAACTTGAATATTTATTATTCTAGCCTCGGGCGCAGTTATAGTGGCTAATTGATTGATTGGCATCTTTTGCCCATAAATATCAACTTTAATTAAGTCTAGCATATTAGCATTCGCTCTTCCTGTACTTAATGTGCTCAAGTCTTTTAGAAATTTATCAAATGTTTTGGACATTTTGTTTTTATAAATATTTTGATTAAACATTATTCTCCAATTTTAATTCTGAAAAAATCTTTAATTTTTAGGTCATCGACTTTAAGTTCAGACAATATCTCTCTAACTTTTTTTTTGGTATCCATAACCCAAGCTTGGGTTAGAAGACTATTTTCTTCCTTGAATTTGTTTAGTTTACCAACACTTATTTTATCAATTATTTCCTTTGGTTTTCCGGTTTCTTTGAGTTGCTCAAAAATTAATTCTTTTTCTTTTTCTATTAACTCATCCTCTATTTGATCAGGTGTAAGCGCAATAGGGTTTGATGCTGCAATATGCATACATAGTTGTTTACCAAACTCTTCTATCTTTATATCATTTTTGCTAGTCTCTAAGCTTACTATCACACCTAATTTTGCTAGATTATCTTTAACCACAGTATGTAGATATTTAAAATTTTTGAAACCCTTTTTATTTAAGCTTTTTAATCGGCCAATAGTAATTTTCTCACCTATTTTAGATATTAAATTTACAATATTTTCTTCAACTGTTGCTCCATCTCTCATTTTTTCAATTTTAAGTTTTTCAACACTCGAACTAATTCTATTATTAATTTCACCTAACTCTTTTGAAAAGTTTAAAAAATCCTCGTTTTTAGCAACAAAATCGGTCTCACAGTTTATCTCGGTTAATGTGGTATTATTAATATCCTCACTAAAAATAATTAATCCCTCATTAGCACTTCTTGACATTTTTTTGGATGCTTTTGACACTCCTTTAATTCTTAAAATTTCAATTGCTTTGTTAAGATCTCCATTAGATTCTTTTAATGCATTATTACAATCTTTAAATCCTGCACCAGTAGCTTTTCTAAGCTCTTTAACTTTATTAAGATCGCTCATTAATTCAAATTTTTTTTGGAATCTAATTGTATTGTATTTTCTATTTTTTTAGAATTTTCTTGAAGATTTTTTTCTGTTATATTTGGAATTTCTTTTTTTGCTAACTCAATTGTCTCTTTAATAAGATTACAATATAAATCTATCGATCTTCTTGCATCATCGTTACCAGGAATTGGAAAATCAATTCCATCAGGATCAGAATTGGTGTCTAAAATTGCAATTATTGGTATTCCTAATTTCACAGATTCTTTTATCGCTAATGATTCGTAATTTGTGTCTATGACAAAAACTAAATCAGGTGTTTTTTTCATTTCAGATATTCCACCTAAAGATCTCTCTAATTTATCTCTTTGAGCGCTCATTTTTAATAGTTCTTTTTTTGTAAATCCTCTATTTTCAGAGGACAAATCATTATTTATCTTTTGAAGTTTTTTTATTGAATTAGATATTGTTCCCCAATTAGTCAACATTCCTCCAAGCCATCTGTAATTAACAAAATATTGGCCAGTATTTTTTGCTAAGTCTGCAATTGATTCTGAAGCTTGTTTTTTAGTTGATATAAATAAAATTTTACCATTACTAGCTATTGTTTTGTAAATTTGTTCTAAAGCAATTTTAGTAAGTTCTAGGGTCTGAGTTAGATCAATTATATGAATTGAGTCTCTTTTTCCAAAAATGTATTTCTTCATTTTGGGATTCCATCTTAAAGTTTTGTGACCTAAATGAACTCCTGCTTCTAATAGTTGTTGTATTGTTAAGTTAGGTATCTTCATATTTTTTTCCGGTTAATCCTCCATAGTTACTTCCATAACGGACCGGGGGTGTAAAACCATTAACTATGTGTGTTTTTAAATGATTAATTACAAATTTATTATCTTTAATTCAAGCTTTTTTTTAGTAAATATTGACTGGTATATTGAGCTTTTTTATTGATTTCAGTGTATTTAGATCAACTTTTCTCTTTTTTTCTAATTCAAATTTTACATTTTGATTTTTTTTTTTATAATTAATTCTTACCTCTGTATCTCCAAACTCCTTTAAATATTTTGATAAATTTTCAAACTCGACCATGCTTTTTAATTCTAATTCAATTTTTCCAATTGGTTTATTTAGCAAATCTTTAATTAAACTGATATTTACTATATTAATTCTACTAGTTTTTTTATCTTTATCGAATGTTTTAATAACATTTAACAAAACAGATTTACCTTCCATTAATATAGACCTATTTTTTTCTAGAATTTCTGAAAATATAAATATCTCAAATATACTTTTTAAATCAGAAAATTTGACTATTGCGTAAGATAAACCTTTTGAGGTTTTTTTTTCTTGAACTTTTAAAATAGTCGATAATATATTGGCCTCAGAGATTTTATTATCATTATTAAAATCTGTAAAATTTATAATATTATATTGATTACAAATTTCCTTATACTGATTTAAAGGATGGTCAGATATATAAAAACCTACAGCTCCATATTCCATATTTAGTCTTTCTTCAAATTTCCAATCCTCTATTTTAGGTAGATTGGTATCTTCATCTGTGTTATCGATTTCAAATAAATTAGTTTGATTTGCTAATTTATTATCGAAATTTACTTTTGATTTTTGAATTAAATTTGGAATAGCATTAAATATCGAAGCCCTATTATTATTTAAATTATCAAATGCACCAGCTTTTACTAATCCTTCTAATTGAAGTTTATTAATATCTTTTGGATTTACTCTATTAACAAAATCGCTGATAGATTTAAATTTTCCTCTTTCATTTCTTTCTTTTAAAACATTTGAAATAGCTTCATAACCAACGTTTTTAATTGCACCTAAAGCATAATATAAATTTTTGTTATCTGATTTGAAATCAGCGAAACAATAATTAATGTCAGGTCTAATTACATTAATATTTAATCTTTTTGTCTCCTCAAAAAATTCACCTAATTTTTTTTGGTTAGAAATATCCATAGTCATTGATGCAGCAAAAAACTCGTTTGGATAATGCGTTTTTAGAAACGCAGTCTGATAAGCTATTATTGCGTATGCTGCTGCATGACTTTTATTGAAACCGTATTCAGCAAAAGGTTCGATTTTTAAAAATATTCCAGCTGCCACATCTTTTCTAATATTATTGTTGACTGCGCCCTCTATAAATCTTTCCTTCTGTTTTTCCACCTCGACTCTCTTTTTTTTACCAATTGCTTTACGCAATATATCAGCCTCACCAGCAGTGAATCCTGATAATTTCTGAGCAATTTGCATTACTTGTTCTTGATATATAATTACTCCATATGTTGGTTTTAATATTTCCTCAAGTAATGGATGTATATAATCAGGTTGTCTTAAACCATTTTTACATTCGTTGTATATTGGAATATTGCCCATAGGGCCTGGTCTATAAAGTGCTACTAATGCTATAATATCCTCGAGATTAGTTGGTTTCATATTTATCAATGCATCTTTCATTCCTGAACTTTCAAGCTGAAACAAGCCTACTGTATGACCTTTTGATAATGTTTCAAATACTTGTTTATCTTCATAAGATATTTTATTTATTTTAAAATCTTTTTTTTTTATATTTATAAGTTTTTGAGTTTTATCAATTACAGTAAGTGTTTTTAATCCTAAAAAATCAAATTTTATTAAACCTGCATTTTCAGCAGAGTACATATCGAACTGTGTTGATGGTAATAATAAATCAGAAGATAAATCTTTATACAAAGGAACTGTATTTGTTAACTTTTTATCTGCAATTACTACACCAGCTGCATGAGTTGCCACATTTCTATTAAGACCTTCTAATTTAAGAGATAAATCAATTAATTTTTTTACTCTATCGTCGTTTTTAATCATTTTTTGCAATCTTGGCTCCGAATTAATACACTCTAAGAGACTTTGAGGCCTTGATGGATCAAAAGGTATCATTTTTGCAATAGAGTCTACAAAACCATAAGACAACCCTATTACTCTACCTACATCACGAATTACCATTCTAGCTTTTAATTTACCAAAAGTAATTATATGAGCTACACTATCTTTATACTTTGACAGAAGATAACCAAAAACCAAATCTCTTTTTTCTTCACAAAAATCAATATCAAAATCTGGCATTGATACTCGGTCAGGATTTAAAAAACGTTCAAATATTAAATTAAACTTTATTGGATCCACATCAGTTATTGATAAACACCATGCTACTAATGATCCCGCGCCAGAACCTCTTCCGGGTCCGACTGGTATATCGTTCTGTTTCGCCCAATTAATATAATCAGCCACTATTAAAAAATAGCCAGAATACTTCATTTGCAAAATGATATTAATTTCGTGGTCTAATCTTTTTTTATAATGTTTGAACAATTCGTGATTGTCAGGCTCTTCGTTATCTTCACAAAAAAAATTTTTGAATTTATTTTTTAAACCTTT
>CACEVB010000013.1:0-10000 GCA_902562875.1 uncultured Pelagibacteraceae bacterium
AACTCACCTTTAGTCAAAACTGCTATAGCTGGTGAAGATCCTAATTGGGGAAGAATAATAATGGCCGCAGGAAAAGCGAATGTAAAATTAAAATTAAATAAGTTATCTCTTTATTTGGGGGACATCAGGGTTATGGAAAATGGAAATTTATATGAAAAATATAAAGAAACAGATGGAAAAGAATATATGAAAAATAAAAAAATAGATATCATTTTAGATCTAGGTTTAGGATCTAAAAATTTTAGAGCTTACACAATGGATCTTACTAAAGAATATGTAAAAATTAATGGTGATTATAGATCTTAGTGTATTGAAAAAATAAAATTTATGTTTAAATAATTTCAATGATTAAGTATAGACTTAAATGTAAAGACTGTGAAATTATTTCAGATAGCTGGTTCTCATCTTTTAAAGATTTTGATAAAATAAAAAAACTAAAATTACTAACTTGTAATAGTTGTGGTTCAAATAAAATTGAAAAATCGTTAATGTCACCAAATTTATCAAATAATAAAAAGAAATTTTCATCAAATGAAAATCTGAAAATTAAAGAAATTAAAAATAAATTAAAAATTTATCAAAAGTTTGTTAAGGATAATTTTAGATATGTTGGTAAAAATTTTAGCTATGAGGCAAGATCATTAATTTATGATACAAAAAATAATGAAAAAGGTATCTATGGTAAAGCAACTAAAGAAGAAATAGAGGAATTAAATGATGAAGGAATAAAAGCAGATATTATTCCTTGGGTTAATGAAAAAGAAAATTAATATTTTATAAATTCTGCAATATAATTTACTGACTCATCTTTTGAGGTTTTCCATTCTCTTTTTATCAAATCAAAATTTACCCCAGTTAAATTTTTTAATTTTAGACAATTCTTGTCGCTTTTAAAAATTAATTCTTTAGGTGTCACAAACTTTTCCCAATCATGTGTTCCAATTGGTAGCCACTTAAGAATATACTCTGCACCGATAATTGCAAATGCATAAGATTTTAATGTTTTATTTATTGTGGCAATAAACATTATTCCATTTTTCCTCAAAAAAAAAGATGTATGTTTTATAAATAGGTCAAGGTTATCTACATGTTCAACAATTTCCATATTTAAAACAACATCAAACTTTTTTTTAATTTTTAAGTTTTCAGGACTAGAATTAATATAATTAATTTTTAATTTACTTTTTTTTAAATGTGCTTTAGCTATTTTTATATTTCTTGAAGAAGCATCAATACCAGTCATGTTTGCTCCCAACCTAGACAAGGGCTCTGAAAGCAATCCGCCCCCACAACCTATATCAAGTATATTTATATTTTTTAAAGGTCTATCCTTATTTTGGCATTCAAAATGTTTTATTAAACTGTTTTTAATATATCTTATTCTAATAGGATTAAATCTGTGTAGTGGTTTAAACTTACCATTGGGATCCCACCATTCTTCAGCTATTTTTGTAAATTTCTCGATCTCAAGTTTATTTATTGTTGATGCTTTCATTGTTTGTTGACATTACAAATTAGATGTATTTATTAAATATATTTAGAATTAAATTAATATTTAATCAATGAAAATAATAGTATTAAAATTTGGTGGAACCTCTGTTGGGACTATAAAAAGAATTAATAACATTTCAAAAATTATTGTTAGTTATCTCAAAAAACGTTTTAAAGTAATAGTTGTCACATCTGCAATGAGTGGGGCAACAAATAAATTAATCAAAAAATCAAAACAGATTAGCGACAAATTTAATGATTCAGAATATGATGTTTTAGTATCATCTGGTGAGCAAATATCATGTTCTCTAATTGCCGCAAAATTGAGTCATTTAGGGTATAAATCAAAGTCTTATCTAGGATGGCAAGTACCAATAATTACAGATAACGCTCACAAAAGTGCAAAAATTATTTCTATTGGTAAAAAAGTTTTAATTAATTATTTAAGACAAGACGGAGTCCCAATTGTTGCAGGATTTCAAGGTATCAGTTTGGATGGTAGGATTACAACACTAGGCAGGGGTGCATCGGACTATACAGCAATAATGATATCAAAATATTTTAAAGCAAAAAAATGTATAATTTATACAGATGTTGAGGGAGTTATGACAACAGACCCTAGGATATATAGAAAAGCAAAGAAAATAAAAGAAATTTCTTATGAAGAAATGTTAGAAATGTCCTCGTTAGGCTCAAAAGTAATGCAATCGAACTCGGTTCAAGACGCACGTTTGAGTAGGGTTAATATTGATGTTAGATCTTCTCTCATCAAATCTAAAGGAACTTTGATAAAGAAAAAAAAGAATGTTCGTCAAAATAACGTTATAAGAGGCATTTCGTCAACTACAAATGACGCTAAAGTAACCTTAGTTGGGGTTAAAGACAAACCTGGCGTTGCTGCATCGATTTTTGAGCCATTATCTACAAATAATATCAATGTAGATATGGTAGTGCAAAATATTTCACCAAATAAAGTGGATACTGATGTTACTTTTACTGTTAAAAAAGATGATCTAAATAAAACTAAAAAGCTAACAAAAAATAATAAACGAATTAAATTTAGAAAATTGCTAATTGATGATAAAGTATCTAAAGTTTCAATTATTGGAGTAGGCATGATTACTACTCCGGGAGTAACTTATAGAATGTTTAAAGCTTTAAGTAAAAAAAATATTAATATTTTGGTAATTTCCACATCAGAAATTAAAATATCTGTACTGGTAAGCAGAACAAAATTAAGAAAAGCTGTTTCAGCTCTCCATAAAGAGTTTAAATTGGATTAGTAAAATGAGTATTAGACCTTTTAGAGACATAAAAAGAAGAAAGACCAAAGTAGTAAGTGTAGGAAAAGTAAAAGTTGGAGGGGATAATCCAATTTCCGTCCAATCTATGACTAATACTTTAACTACAGATATTAAATCTACTATTAAGCAAATAAATAATATAGCAGAAGAAGGTGCTGACATAGTAAGGGTTTCTTGTCCAGATAAAGATTCCACAAAATCTCTTAAAGAAATTGTCAAGCATGTGTCAATACCAGTTGTAGCAGATATACATTTTCATTATAAAAGAGCAATAGAGGCAGCCGATAATGGCGCAAGTTGTTTGAGAATAAATCCTGGTAATATTGGTGATGAAACAAAGATACATGAAGTTTTGAATGCTGCAAAAAATAATGGTTGTTCAATAAGAATAGGTGTAAACGCAGGCTCATTAGAAAAAGACATTTTAGAAAAATTTAAGGAACCATGCCCAGAGGCTTTAGTAGAAAGTGCGCAAAGAAATATTGAAATTTTAGAGAATAAAGATTTTACCAATTTCAAGATAAGCGTAA
This sequence comes from uncultured Pelagibacteraceae bacterium, assembly GCA_902562875.1. Taxonomy (GTDB): domain Bacteria; phylum Pseudomonadota; class Alphaproteobacteria; order Pelagibacterales; family Pelagibacteraceae; genus Pelagibacter. Next base: position 3,326 of record CACEVB010000013.1, read on the forward strand.
AGTCATCAGATGTTTTTCTTTCTATAGCTGCATACAGACAACTTTCTAAAGTTACAGATTATCCTTTACATTTAGGAATTACAGAGGCAGGTAGTTTTGTTCCTGGTAGTATAAAATCTTCTATAGGCCTTGGTAGTTTATTGATGGATGGAATTGGAGATACAATAAGGATTTCATTATCTGACGATCCCACACAAGAGATAAAAATAGGTAATGAAATATTGAAATCACTTGGATTGAGAAATAGAGGAGTTAAAATTATATCTTGTCCATCTTGCGCACGACAAGCATTTCAAGTAATTGATACAGTAAAAATATTAGAAAAAAAACTTTCACATATTAAAACACCAATAACATTATCAATTATTGGTTGTGTTGTTAATGGTCCCGGGGAGGCTGCCATGACGGATGTGGGAATTACTGGTGGAGGCAAAGGTAATAACATGCTTTATCTATCTGGCATTCAAAATGAGAAAGTTCTGACTGAGGATATAATAGATAAAGTTGTAAGTGAAATTGAAAAAAAAGCCCAAGAATTTAAAAATTAATGATACCATTGAAAAAAGTTCAAGATTTAATCTTGAAACACAATAATTTGGAAAAAGAATTATCTTCAGGAAACATCGACAAAGATAATTTTGTTAAAAAGTCGAAAGAGTATTCTGAATTAAATGAAATCATAAATAATGCTAAACAATTTGAAAATTTTGAGAGATCTAAGAAAGATCTAGAAAATTTAATTAATGAGGAAAATAATGATAGTGAAATTAAAAATTTAGCAAAAATAGAATTAAATGATTTAATCAGGAACAATCAAATAAATGAACAAAAATTAAAAATGTTCTTATTACCAAAAGATGAAGCTGACTCAAAAAATGCCATAATTGAAATAAGAGCAGGCACGGGAGGTTTGGAGGCAAGTCTTTTTGTATCCGATCTTTTCAAAATGTATGAAAAAGTAAGTAATAAAAAAAAATGGAATTTAGAAATCATTAGTATCTCTAAAAGTGAAGCAGGGGGGTTAAAAGAGGTGATCTCACTCATTAAAGGTAAAAATATATATTCTTCACTGAAATATGAAAGTGGAGTACACAGGGTTCAAAGAGTACCAGATACTGAAACACAGGGACGTGTTCATACATCTGCAGCAACTGTAGCAGTCCTGCCCGAAGCTGAGGATGTAGATGTTAGGATTGATGATAAGGATTTAAGAATAGATGTGTTTAGAAGTAGTGGTCCAGGTGGTCAAAGTGTAAATACTACAGACAGTGCAGTGAGGATTACACATATTCCATCAGGCATAGTTGTTAGTCAACAAGATGAGAAATCGCAAATTAGAAATAAAGAAAAAGGATTAAAAATTTTAAGATCACGTTTGTATGAATTTGAAAGGCAGAAAAGAGACGAGCAAAGATCCAAAGAAAGAAAAAATAAAATCGGAACTGGTGACCGATCCGAAAGAATAAGAACATATAATTTCCCACAAGGTAGAGTTACAGACCATAGAATTAATTTAACTATACATAAATTAGAACAATTTATGGAAGGTGAATTATTTGATGAAATGACAGAAAATCTACTTTTACAAGACCAAGAAACAGAAATGAATAATCTAAATTAAATGAAAAATATTGATTTATTAAGGCTAGGCGAAAAGTTATTAATTAGCAAAAATATCCCAAATCCAATATTAGATGCTGAGATAATATTGAGTAATGCTCTTAACACAAGTAGAGAAAATTTATTAATTAATTTAGAAAATAAAATTAATAATTACAAAAAAACTAAATTTTTAGAAAAAATAAACAGTAGAATGCAAAAAGTTCCAATTGCATATTTAATTAACAAAAAAGAATTTTGGAGTACAGAATTTTATGTTGATCAAAGAGTTTTAATACCAAGACCTGATACAGAACTTATTGTAGAGAATGCCTTAAAATTTATTCCAAACAACTTATGTAGAAATATTCTAGATATTGGTTCTGGAAGTGGATGTATATTGATATCCATATTAAAAGAGAGGAAAAATTGTAAAGGAACCTGCCTTGATATCTCAAAAGATGCATTAAATGTAGCAAAATTCAATGCAAAAATGCAACACGTTGAAAATAGAATTAAATTTATCAATACAAATATTGACAATTTTTTTAGTTATAAATATGATTTAATTGTAACTAATCCGCCATATTTAAATAAATTAAATATTAGTAATTTAGAAGAAGACGTGAAATGTTATGAGCCTAGAATTGCATTAGATGGTGGTTTAGACGGATTTTCGGAAATAAATAAAATTATAAAGAAATGCTCTAGTTTAATGAAAAAAAATGGTAAATTAATTATAGAAGTTGATGAATTTCAAATTAACAAAACTATTAAATTACTTGAAAATTTTGGATTTTACCCGAATTTTGTTAGCAAAGATTTGTCTGGAAAAAATAGAAATATAATTTCATCAAAAATTTAAATTATGAAAAATACTAGATACAATTTTAAACGAAATAGGTTTAGGTCAAGTAATGAACGATCATTTAAAAAAAATGGTAAAAATTTAAATTATTCTAATGGCTTACAAAATATAAACGACTTTCCAAGAAAAAAAATTAATCGAAATATTAATACTTCTAAATTGATCGAAAAATATGTTGAACTTGCTAAAGAAGCATTATCAAATGGAGATAAAATAATGTCTGAAAATTATTTTCAACATGCGGATCACTTCATAAGAGTAAATGAGGAAAAAAATTTAGAAAAATCGGAAAAAAATATTTATGATAATCAAAAAATTTCTAACTCCGATGACAAAAAATCAAACATTTTAAGTGAATAAATTAATTTTCAGAGTATATTAATTCTGCTTTTAATACATTCGTATTTATTTTTTTTACTTCAAATTCTTTTCTCTCATTACCTTTTAAAATTTTTCCTGACGGTAGCTTTAATGTTTGTGAATTTATTTTTTTGTTATTCTCTATAATTTCATAATGCAAATGTGGACCTGTTGACATTCCAGTTGATCCTACAAATCCAATTATTTGACCTTGTAGAACTTTTGAGCCTTTCTTTATACCTCTGGCGAACTTTGAAAGATGAGCGTAAACAGTTGTGTAAGTTGAATTATGTTTTATTTTAACACAATTACCACCTCCCCCACACCATGATGCCTTTAGAATAGTTCCGTCGCCCGAAGCCATTATTGGAGTTCCTAGAGGAGCTGCAAAGTCTGTACCTTTGTGCATTTTATTATAACCTAGAATTGGATGTTTTCTCATTCCAAAACTAGAAGATAATCTTGCGCCGTTTATCGGAGTTTTCATCAGAGTTTTTTTTACACTTCTACCTCTATCATCATAATAATCAATCTTACCCTGGGACTTAAACATATATAAAGGGTATTCTTTTCCTCGCAATATCATATTCGCAAAAATTATATTCCCTGTTTCAACTATTTGGTTTTTGTCATTTAAAAATTTTTCATAAATTATTTGGAAAGTATCATTTTTCCAAATATCTCTTTGAAAGTCTATTTCAAAGCCATAAATTCTTGCAAATTCAACAATAATATTAGCTGGTATTTTTTGTTCTATGGCGCTGTTGTATAAACTATTTACAATATTTGACTCCTTATAATCTAATTCTTTTTTTAAGTTTTTCTCTATTTCTGTAAATAAATAATTTTCAGTATTATCTAATCTAGATAATTTTAAGTCCTTTTTTTTTGAAACTGTTATTACAACATCTAAAACTTTGATTGGTTTTATTTTATCTAATGTAATTTGTATTTTTTGATTCTTATATATACTCGTAATATTATTTTTTTTGAAATTTGATAAAAGTAAATTTCTTTCTTTAAGATTTAAACCGTGATTATTCAATATTTTTTGTAATGTATCTCCTTGCTTTACAACATATGTTTTTTTTTCAAACCTAGGTTCTAAACTATCAAATATTGAATTTAATGTTTTATTTACATAAATATTTTTTATTAATTTTTCAAAGGAACCAAGCTCACTTTTTTTATAAGAATTATAAAAATTTTGCGATAATATGCTTAAAAATAGCAATAATATTATTGCAGTTATTCCAATGTATTTTTTATAAGCGACTTTAAGTATTTGTGTTTTCATTAAAAAAACCTTAAATATATGGGTTTTTTAGCACATATTTTTAAATCTAATAGCTTGATTTCCATTTATTTTATAATATAAGCGACCACTCAGCATATATAAGCTGTTATTTATTGGGCTTTAAAAGGCCTAATTAGCTATTTTACTTGTAAAAATTGAGAAGAGAAGTGTGGACGGTTAAGGTTACCAAAATTTGTCGTACACACTTCAACATTACATAAGTATTATTCTTAGTACTTATGTAGAAGCTAGTGTGCGCCGTTTTTAAACTTGAGAGTTTGATCATGGCTCAGAACGTACGCTGGCGGCACGCCTAATACATGCAAGTCGAACGAAGTAGCAATACTTAGTGGCAGACGGGTGAGTAACATGTGGGTATCTTCCCTTTGGTGAGGAATAACACGAGGAAACTTGTGCTAATACCTCATAAGTCTTTACGGAGAAAGCTTTATGCGCCAATGGATGAGCCTGCACTTGATTAGTTTGTTGGTGGGGTAATGGCCTACCAAGACTTTGATCAATAGCTGATTTGAGAGGATGATCAGCCACATTGGGACTGAGACACGGCCCAAACTCCTACGGGAGGCAGCAGTAGGGAATCTTGCACAATGGGGGAAACCCTGATGCAGCGATGCCGCGTGAGTGAAGAAGGCCTTTGGGTTGTAAAGCTCTTTCGTCGGGGAAGAAAATGACTGTACCCGAATAAGAAGGTCCGGCTAACTTCGTGCCAGCAGCCGCGGTAATACGAAGGGACCTAGCGTAGTTCGGAATTACTGGGCTTAAAGAGTTCGTAGGTGGTTAAAAAAGTTGGTGGTGAAATCCCAGAGCTTAACTCTGGAACTGCCATCAAAACTTTTTAGCTAGAGTATGATAGAGGAAAGCAGAATTTCTAGTGTAGAGGTGAAATTCGTAGATATTAGAAAGAATACCAATTGCGAAGGCAGCTTTCTGGATCATTACTGACACTGAGGAACGAAAGCATGGGTAGCGAAGAGGATTAGATACCCTCGTAGTCCATGCCGTAAACGATGTGTGTTCGACGTTGGAAATTTATTTTTCAGTGTCTCAGCGAAAGCAATAAACACACCGCCTGGGGAGTACGACCGCAAGGTTAAAACTCAAATGAATTGACGGGGACCCGCACAAGTAGTGGAGCATGTGGTTTAATTCGAAGATACGCGCAGAACCTTACCAACACTTGACATGTTCGTCGCGACTTTAAGAGATTAAAGTTTTCGGTTCGGCCGGACGAAACACAGGTGCTGCATGGCTGTCGTCAGCTCGTGTCGTGAGATGTTGGGTTAAGTCCCGCAACGAGCGCAACCCTCACTTTTAGTTGCCATCATTTAGTTGGGCACTCTGAAAGAACTGCCAGTGATAAGCTGGAGGAAGGTGGGGATGACGTCAAGTCCTCATGGCCCTTACGTGTTGGGCTACACACGTGCTACAATGGCATTTACAATAGGAAGCAAGATGGCGACATTAAGCAAATCCTAAAAAGATGCCTCAGTTCGGATTGTACTCTGCAACTCGAGTACATGAAGCTGGAATTACTAGTAATCGCGGATCAGCGCGCCGCGGTGAATACGTTCCCGGGTCTTGTACACACCGCCCGTCACACCATGGGAGTTGGTTCTACCTTAAGGCAAAGCCTAAAAACTTTGACCACGGTATAGTCAGCGACTGGGGTGAAGTCGTAACAAGGTAGCCGTAGGGGAACCTGCGGCTGGATTACCTCCTTTCTAAGGATGATTAAGAAATTTTTCTTAATCTAAATAATTAACAGGATAATGTTGACCGTCCTCATTTCTCTTTTCAATAAGCGTTTCAATGTTCTTATTACATATGGGCCGGTAGCTCAGTTGGTTAGAGCACACCCTTGATAAGGGTGGGGTCGAAAGTTCGAGTCTTTCTCGGCCCACCAAAATTTAAGGGGGATTAGCTCAGCTGGGAGAGCGCCTGATTTGCATTCAGGAGGTCAGCGGTTCGATCCCGCTATCCTCCACCATTGTGACTTAGCTATTTAAATTCGTAAATAATTAAATTAATATCAATATCTATATCCGATTGTTCGAATAGAAGAACAATCATTAATGTTCGAATAGATGAACATTACAACAAAATTTGATTCAACACAGAATTTTTTTCTGTGCATAAATCAAGCGTTTAAGGGCGTGTGGCGGATGCCTTGGCACTAAAAGACGACGAAGGACGTGGTATACTGCGATAAGTTTCGGGGAACTGTATGCAAGTTTTGATCCGAAAATTTCCGAATGGGGAAACCCTACACTTTATGTGTAACTTTAAACTGAATTCATAGGTTTAAAGAGATAACCTGGAGAACTGAAACATCTAAGTAACCAGAGGAAAAGAAATCAATTGAGATTCCGTTAGTAGTGGCGAGCGAAAATGGAATAGGCCAGTAGTTTAATTAAGAAAACTTAAATAGTTTGGAAATGCTAACCAAAGAGGGTGATAGTCCCGTAGAGGTAATGCTTAATTAAATTCTTGAGTAAAGCGGGACACGTGAAATCTTGCTCGAATATAGGGG
>CACEVB010000013.1:12500-14803 GCA_902562875.1 uncultured Pelagibacteraceae bacterium
ATTTATTATATTTTCTCCGACCAGGGTAGAAATAAAAATGAAATCAATTTAGTTAAAAATGTTAGAATTTATCTTAAATCGCTTAATATTAAGAAAAAAAAATTAATTTTTAAAAAAAAAAATTTAGGTACAAATAAAATGTTTAAAGAACTTCTTGCAAAATTATTTAAAAAACATGACAAGATTGTTATTTTTGAAGAAGACATTATTCCTAATAATTATACTTTAGATTATTTCGATAAAGTTTTTTATAATATTAAAAATATAAAAAAAACTGGTTTAATTACAGCTCATAGCCTACTTAGCAAAAAAGATATAATTGATTTTGATAATTTATTTATAAGTAGAAGAAGTAATCTTTGGGGATTAGGAATAACAAAAAAAACTTATAAAAAAATGATTTTTGATGAAAAGGTTTTGAGAATTAAATGTTTGAAAAATAAAAAATTCTTATCCACAATAAAAAATTTCGATGATGCAATTTTATATAGTGTTTCAAAATTTCTTTATAAATCAATAAAAATTAATATGGATCTATGTATATTCATTAATTCAATTTTATTGGAAAATTTTACTATTACACCAAAAAGATCTTTGGTATTTAATTCAGGAATAGATGGTTCTGGAGAAAGAGCAAAAATTTCAAGTAAACAATTGATAAATGATACATTTGAAGAGAATAATAAACTTGACTTTAAAATTGACACAAAAAAAATCAAAATTGACTACAATTATGAAAATATTGTAAAAAATAAGTTTTCATATAGTTTAATTTCTAAACTAATAAAAAAAATAAAAAATTTTGTATAATAAACCAATTAAAGTAACAGTTCCTTTTTTACCAAATAAAAAAAAGTTATATAGAGAGTTTAATAATCTATATAGATCTAAACAAATTACCAATAATGGAATTTTTGTTCGAAGATTAGAAAATAAATTAAAAAAATACTTAGGGGTAAAACATATAATATTAACAAACAATGGTACTTCAGCTATTCAAATTGCATTAAGGGCGCTGGGAATTAAGAAAAATATTGTAACTACTCCATTTAGTTTTGTGGCCACTACAAACGCAATAATTTGGGAAAAATTAAATCCAATTTTCTTAGATATAAACAAAAAAAATTTTAATTTAGATTTTAATAATTTAAAAAAAATAAAAAATCCAGAAGGAATATTGGCCGTACATTGTTTTGGTACCCCGTGTGAGTATAAAAAAATGTTTTCATATATAAAGAAAAAAAATATTAAATTAATATTTGATGCCAGCCATGCATTTGGGATTAAAAATTTAAAAACAAAAAAAAGTTTGTTAAGTGAAGGAGATATTTCAACTTTAAGTTTTCACGCCACTAAAGTATTTCATACCGTTGAGGGTGGGGCTATTGTTACAAATAAATCTAAGCTAGCTGCAAAAATAAGACTTTTTATAAATCATGGTATTCTTAATTATAAAAATTTAAGTATTGGCATAAATGCTAAAATGAATGAATTTCAAGCAATAATAGGCCTAGAAGTACTCAAAAACATGAATAAGATTATTTTAAGAAAGAAAAAAATCGACGAACTGTATAAAAATAAACTGTCAAAAAGAATTTCTTTTCAAATCGAAAATGAAAATTATTCAAAAAATTATAATTACTCACCAATTGTTCTAAAATCTAAAAGAGAGTTAGAAAAAGTTATAAGTTTATTAAATAAAAAAAACATTTTTCCAAGAAGATATTTTTATCCATCAATCAACAAATTAAAATATGTAGTTAATAAAAAGAAGTTCCCTATTTCTGAAAGCCTGTCAGATAGAATATTATGTTTACCAAATTATTATGAACTAAAAAAAAAAGATCAAATTAAAATAATAAATTTGATAAACAAAATTTGTAATAAATAAATTTATTTTTTTAAATATATTTTAATATTTTTTTTAAATCTTTTTTAGTATCGATTGAGATAGATTTATTGCTCATCTTTATAAGTTTAACTTCATATCCCAATTCAATGAATCTCATCAATTCACAGTCCTCAATACTTTCAAGTGGGGTTTTTTTATGTTTAGAACTAAATTTTAATAAATGTTTATATGGTAGTGAATAAATACACACCTGCCTCCAAGCTTTAATAAATTTTTTATTTTTAGTAAGAGGTATTGGGGCTCTTGATTGATAAAGTAACCTTCCATCTTTTCTGAAAACTACTTTTGGTATATGTGGAGAATAAAATAATTTCTTATCTTTTATTTCAGTATAACCATTAATTATTTCGTTTGGATATTTTTTGGCAGTTGTAATTAATTTTTTTAAATC
>CACEVB010000014.1 GCA_902562875.1 uncultured Pelagibacteraceae bacterium
TTAGACGTTGATCCAATAATTTCATTCTTTTGTTTAGTTTTAGACTTTCGCCCTTTGTAATTTGAATTTAATTTATATAAAACTGAACTAATATTTTTTACATTAATTTTTGCAGAAAAAATCTTATCCTCAATTTCGATTGTTTGCTTCTTTCCGTCTATAGTAAATTTATCTATCTTCATTTTTTCTTATCTTGTTTTAATTTTAGTTTTTGATTTTTTTCAATTTTCTCTGATAAAGTTAATTTATTTATATTTTTTACGGATTTTTTAACCAAAACTTGTGTATTTTTTGATCCAGGTATGGAACCCTTTAAATATAATAAACTATTATCCTCATCAGATTTGATTATTTCAATATTTTGTATAGTTCTAATTTTATCTCCCATATGTCCAGCCATTTTTTTTCCCTTAAATACTTTTCCAGGATCTTGCCTTTGTCCGGTTGAACCATGGGATCTGTGTGAAATTGATACACCGTGAGAAGCTCTTAATCCACTAAAGTTATGTCTTTTCATAGCTCCTGCAAAACCCTTCCCAATTGTTTTAGATTTAACATCTACAAATTTGATATCCTTAAATATTTCTAATCCGAACTCGTTACCCTCTTTAAAATCATTAATATTCTCAACTCTAAATTCTTTAAGTATTTTCTTTGGTTCAGTATTTTTTTTTGCAAAATATCCTTTTTTTGATTTATTAAGCTTAGATTGTTTAATCTTAACAAATCCTATTTGTACAGCGTCGTAACCACGGTCTTGTTTATTTATAATTTGTACAACTCTGCCTTTTTCCACTTTAATAACTGTTACAGGCACTGATTGACCAGAGCTTAAAAATTCTCTTGTCATACCCACTTTCGTCCCGATCAAAGCTACGTTGCCACTCATAATTATATTTTAATCTCCACGTCAACACCAGAGGCTAGATCTAGTTTCATTAATGCTTCTACAGTTTGTGGAGTTGGTTCAATAATATCTATAAGTCTTTTATGAGTTCTAGTTTCAAATTGTTCTCTACTTTTTTTATCTATATGAGGGGATCTAAGAACTGTATACCTCTCAATTTTAGTTGGAAGCGGGATTGGCCCTTTAATATTTGCGCCTGTTCTTTTAACTGTATTTACAATCTCTTCTGTAGACTGATCTAGAACTTTATTATCGTAGGCTTTTAGCTTTATTCTAATATTTTGTTTATCCATTTTAACCTGTCTTCTTTACAACTTCATCTTGAACATTTTGTGGGACTTTATCATAATGGTCAAAGAACATTGAATATTGTGCCCTACCTTGAGACATTGATCTCAGTGAATTTATATAACCAAACATATTAGCAAGGGGAACCATTGCTGTAATAACAGTTGCATTTCCTCTTTGTTCTTGTGTATTTATTTGACCTCTCCTGCTATTTAAATCTCCAATAACGTCACCCATATAGTCTTCAGGTGTAACAACTTCAACTCTCATAATAGGTTCAAGTAACTTTAAATTACCTCTAGCACATACTTCTTTAAAACATTGTCTTGAAGCTAATTCAAATGCCAAAACACTTGAGTCAACATCATGGTGTAGTCCATCTAAAATTGTAACTTTGTAATCGATTATTGGAAAACCAGCTAAGATACCCGTGTCTGCAATTGTTTCTACACCTTTTTCTACACCAGGTATAAATTCTTTAGGTATTGCCCCTCCTTTGATTTTACTTTCAATCTCTCTGCCTTTTCCTGGCTCAAGAGGTTCTATTGATAACTTAACTCTTGCAAATTGTCCGGCTCCACCACTTTGTTTTTTGTGTGTGTAATCAAATTCTGCTGGACTTAAAATTGTTTCTCTGTACGCAACTTGAGGAGCTCCAATATTTGCTTCAACTTTAAATTCTCTTTTCATCCTATCAACAATTATATCTAAATGAAGCTCACCCATGCCTTTTATTATGGTTTGACCGGATTCCTCATCAGATGAAACTCTAAATGATGGGTCTTCTTTAGCAAGTCTTCCTAGAGCTTCGCCCATTTTTTCTTGGTCGCCTTTGGTTTTCGGCTCAACTGCTATCTCAATTACTGGATCTGGAAATTCCATTGGTTCTAAAAGTACAGGATTGTTTTGATCTGATAGAGTATGACCAGTAATTGTATTTTTTAGACCTGCCAAGGCCACGATATCACCAGCATTTGCCTCTTTAATATCCTCTCTTGAATTAGCGTGCATCAATAACATTCTTCCAACTCTCTCTTCTTTGTCTTTTGAAGTATTGTATATTCCTGTTCCAGATTTTACGGTACCTGAATAAATTCTTATAAAAGTTAATGAACCCACAAATGGATCGTTAGCAACTTTAAAAGCTAACGCTGAAAAAGGTGCATTATCCTCAAAATTCATATCTATCTCTTCATCTGAATTAGGTTTAGTTCCTTTAATTGACCCTATATCTTGAGGGCTAGGCAAAAAATTTACAACTGCGTCTAGTAAAGGTTGTACTCCTTTATTTTTAAATGCAGATCCTGTTAGAACTGGAACAAAACTAAAGTTTAGACAGCCTTTTCTCACACATCTAATAAGATCATCTTGTTTGATGTCATTACCATTTAAATAGCTTTCCATTAGTTTTTCATCTTGCTCTACTGCACTTTCAACCAGTTCTTGTCTGTATTTATTCGAAATTTCAATCAAATCCTCTGGAATATCTTTTTCCTCCCAGGCAGCACCAAGATCCTCATTCTTCCAAATTATTGCTTTCATTTTTATCAAATCAATTACACCTTTTAAATCAGCTTCAATACCAACTGGTATTTGCATAACTAATGGTTTAGCACCCAATCTGTCTTTAATCATTTCTACGCATCTAAAAAAATCTGCTCCAGTTCGGTCCAACTTATTAACAAAACAAATTCTTGGTACTTTATATTTATCTGCTTGTCTCCATACTGTTTCTGACTGAGGTTCTACGCCTGCCACACCATCGAATACTGCAACGGCACCATCTAACACTTTTAATGATCTTTCTACCTCAATTGTAAAATCAACATGACCAGGAGTATCAATAATATTTATTCTGTGCTCATTCCAAAAACATGTAGTAGCAGCGGATGTAATAGTAATTCCTCTTTCTTGCTCCTGTTCCATCCAGTCCATTGTTGCAGCACCGTCGTGAACCTCACCTATTTTATGACTCTTTCCTGTATAGTATAAAATTCTTTCAGTAGTTGTTGTTTTACCAGCATCAATATGAGCCATAATACCAATGTTTCTATATTTATCTAATGTGTGAGTTCTAGGCATAATTTTACCATCTAAAATGAGCAAAAGCTTTATTGGATTCTGCCATCTTATGAGTATCTTCTTTCTTTTTAATTGCTGAACCTCTATTTTGGTAAGCATCATAAATTTCACTAAAAATTTTGTCTGACATTTTTTTGTCTTTTCTTTTACGTGATGCATCTATTAACCATCTTAAAGCCAAAGCCTGAGATCTTTTACTTTTAACCTCAACAGGCACTTGGTACGTTGCTCCACCAATTCTTCTAGATCTTACTTCGACTGTTGGTTTGATATTGTTTATAGCTTCGTTAAATATATCAATTGGTTCATCCTTAGATTTTGTTTTTATTTTATTGATAGCATCATAAACAATTTTTTCAGCTATAGTTTTTTTTCCATCATACATTATTGAATTAATGAGTTTAGGTATTATTGAAGATTTATATTTTGGGTCGACTATAGGTATCTTTTTTGGAGCTTTTTTTTTTCTAGACATATTTTATTTGCCTTTTTTAGTTCCGTAAAGTGATCTGCGTTGTTTTCTGTTTGCAACCCCTTGTGTATCTAGATTGCCTCTCAATATATGATATCTTACTCCTGGGAGATCTTTTACCCTGCCACCTCTTATTAATACAACTGAGTGCTCCTGAAGATTATGACCCTCTCCTGGAATATATGCTGTAACTTCAAAGCCATTGGATAATCTCACTCTTGCAACTTTTCTAAGTGCTGAGTTTGGTTTTTTTGGTGTAGTTGTGTAAACTTTAACGCAAACTCCTCTTTTTAAAGGTTGTTTTTCCAAAGCAGGAACTTTATTTCTTGCTAGTGGTTTAATTCGTTTTTTTCTCAACAACTGGTTTATAGTAGGCATAATATTATTATTTTTTTTTGAGAATTGACTGTCAGATAAGTATGGCAGCGTTTAGTGCAATTACACTACATTCCAACCAAAAAATATCGACAAAGTACTACACTTTTTCTATTTGTCAATTTAATATAAAATTAATGTGTTAGATAAAACTATTGATTTACTTGATCTTTTTCAGCCTCTAATTTGTCTTTCTCTGCTAAAAATTCCTGATCGTCTTTGTCAGCTCTAAGATTCCAATTGTTTTTAACAGAGCCAGTTCCGGCTGGAACTAATCTTCCTACTATAACATTTTCTTTCAAACCAGTTAACTTATCCACTTTGCCTTTAATTGCAGCATCTGTTAACACTCTTGTGGTCTCTTGGAAAGAGGCTGCAGATATAAATGACTCAGTTTGTAGCGACGCCTTTGTTATCCCCATTAAAACTCTTTCTCCAGCCGCAACTTTTTTTCCATCAGATTTAAGTTTTTCATTAATATCCATGAACCTTATCCTATCTATAATTTCACCAGGTAGTAAATTTGAGTCTCCAGTTTCCTTTACCTCAATTTTTTTAAGCATTTGTCGTAATATTACTTCAATGTGTTTGTCGTTGATAATAACACCTTGTAATCTATATACCTCTTGAACTTGGTTTACAAAATATTCGGTTAATTCTTCTATACCTAAAATTCGTAATATGTCGTGAGGCAATGGTTGGCCGTCTAATAGGTATTCACCTTTTTTAATTTTCTCACCTTGATTAAAATTAATATGTTTACCTTTCGGTATCAAATAAGATGAGGTCTCTCCATTTTCAGAATCTATGGTTACTCTTTGTTTTCCCCGAACTTCTTTACCAAATAATACTTTACCATCGTTTTCAGCAATTATGGCACTGTCTTTAGCTTTTCTTGCTTCAAAAAGTTCAGCTACTCTTGGCAGCCCCCCAGTTATATCTTTTGTTTTAGATGTCTCTTTTGGCAGTCTAGCAATTACATCGCCTGCAAATATTTTTTGACCATCTTTTACTGACAAAATAGAATCTGGTACTAGATAGTACCTTGCTTCGTTATCGTCAGCTTTTTTAATTACATTTCCTTTTTCATCTCTTAAAGTAATTCTTGGTTTTAGGTCAGTATTTTTTGATTGTGTTTTCCAATCTATGACTGTTTTGGTAGATATGCCTGTTGCATCGTCGATAGTTTCTGCTAGTGAGATACCATCTGTTAAATCAACAAAATTGACTATTCCACTAGTTTCGGCAATAACTGGGGTAGTGTATGGGTCCCACTCACAAATTTTAGAGTTCTTTTTTATCTTATCGCCATTCTGAGCATACAACTTTGAGCCATATGGTACCTTGTAAACAGCTTTTTGCAATCCATTTTCATCTTCAATAGATAATTGGGTATTTCTGCCCATCACAACAAGATTTTTTTTTGAGTCTTCAATTAAATTAGTGTTTATAATTTTTAAAATACCTTCTGATTTTGTAACAATTTGAGACTCTTGTTTTATAGATGCTGTTCCCCCAACATGGAAAGTTCTCATCGTTAATTGAGTACCAGGCTCACCAATTGATTGAGCAGAAATCATTCCTATAGCTTCACCAACATGAACCATCTTCCCTCTTGATAAATCTCTTCCATAACATCTTGAGCAAACACCTTGTTTTGAAGCACATGTTATTACGGAATAAACGTTTATTATTTTTACACCTGCTGCATCAATTAATTCGCATGCCGCTTCATCTATCATATTATTTTTTTTAATAATTATTTCACCATTTATCGGATTTTTAACATCTGAAGCAACTACTCTTCCTAAAGATCGCTCAGCCAAACTAACAATTACATTTCCTCCCTCTATTATTTCAGATAGTTTAATAAATCCGGGTTTTTCACATTCGTTTTTAGTAATAGTTAAATCTTGTGCTACATCACATAGTCTTCTAGTTAAATATCCTGAATTTGCTGTTTTTAACGCTGTGTCAGCCAGACCTTTTCTTGCTCCATGTGTTGAGTTAAAATATTCTAAAGCTGTTAAACCTTCCTTAAAGTTTGAGGTAATTGGAGATTCAATAATTTCTCCTGATGGTTTTGCTATTAAGCCTCTCATACCAGCTAATTGTTTCATTTGTGCTGCAGAACCTCTAGCTCCACTATCAGCCATCATAAAAACAGAGTTAATTTTCAATCCATCTTTTGTTATTTCTGTAGCAGAAATTCTTTTCATCATTTCAGAAGCTACTTTATCAGTACATTTTGACCATGCATCGACAACTTTATTATATCTTTCACCTCTAGTTATTAGACCTTCAGAATATTGATTTTCATAGTCTTTAATTAATTTTTTTGTTTCCTCAATTAATTGTTCCTTATTTTCTGGAATTACTAAGTCATCTTTTCCAAATGATATTCCAGCTTTAAAGGCATGTTTAAAACCTAGATCTTTTAATTTGTCACAAAATACAACTGTCTTTTTTTGACCAGAAAATCTAAAAACGTGATCTATAATTTCTGAAACAACTTTCTTAGGTAGCAACCTATCAACTAATGTGAATTTATTATTTATATTAAGTGGTAATAGATTAGCCAATAAAAATCTACCAGCTGTACTGATATATTTTTCAAACTTTATTTTACCATTTTCATCAATTGTTTCAAATCTTGAAACTATTCTTGAATGAACTTTAATTTGTCCTATTTCCAGAGCATGTTCTATTTCAGAAGTATTTACAAAATAACCTTCGACTCTATCGGTCTGATATGGTTGTTGTGACAAATAATATATTCCAAGTATCATATCCTGACTAGGAACTATAATTGGTTTACCATTAGAAGGGCTTAAAATATTGTTTGTCGACATCATAAGAACTCGAGCTTCGAGTTGTGCCTCTAAACTTAAGGGTATATGAACTGCCATTTGGTCACCATCAAAATCAGCGTTAAAAGCTGCACATGTTAATGGATGTAATTCTATTGCATCACCCTCGATCAATTTTGGCTCAAATGCTTGAACGCCTAATCTATGCAATGTAGGAGCTCTGTTTAATAAAATTGGATGCTCTCGAACTATAAGTTCTAATGAGTCCCATACCTCTGGCCTTTCTTTCTCTACAAATTTTTTTGCCTGTTTAATCGTAGAAGCTAATCCTAATTTGTTTAGCCGTGCGTATAGAAAAGGTTTAAATAATTCTAATGCCATTTTTTTTGGTAATCCACACTCGTGAAGTTTTAAATCAGGACCTACAACTATTACTGATCTACCTGAATAATCAACTCTTTTACCCAATAGATTTTGTCTAAAACGGCCTTGTTTACCTTTTAACATTTCAGCTAGTGATTTTAAAGGTCTCTTACCGGTTCCAGTAATAACTCTTCCTCGTCTACCATTGTCAAATAATGCATCAACGGATTCTTGCAACATTCTTTTCTCGTTTCGTACTATTATGTCGGGAGCTTTTAAATCCATTAATCTTTTTAATCTATTATTTCTGTTTATCACTCTTCTATAAAGATCGTTTAAATCAGAGGTGGCAAATCTACCACCATCTAATGGAACCAAAGGTCTTAGCTCAGGTGGTATAACAGGTACAGTAGTTAAAATCATCCATTCCGGTTTATTCCCTGTTTCTATAAATGATTCTATTAGTTTTAATCTTTTTATTGCTCTTTCCTCTGCTACTTTAGATTTTGTTTCTTTTATAGCATTTACCAATTTTGATTTTTCATCTTCAAGATTTATGGACTTTAGGATCTCTAAAATTGCCTCTGCTCCAATGCCTGCAGTAAATGATTCCTCACCAAACTCGTCTTGATATTTTATCAGTTCTTCTTCACCAAGTAATTGATTTTTCTTTAATCCTGTCAAACCTGGTTCTATCACTATAAAATTTTCAAAGTAGAGAACTCTTTCGACTTCTTTTAGTTTCATATCAATTGCCAATGAAATTCTACTTGGTAGTGATTTTAAAAACCATATATGTGCTACTGGAGTTGCTAGATTTATATGACCCATTCTTTCTCTTCTTACATTCGACTTGGTTACTTCAACACCACACTTTTCACAAATAATTCCTCTGAATTTCATTCTTTTATATTTACCACAAAGGCATTCATAATCTTTTATTGGTCCAAATATTCTGGCACAAAACAAGCCATCTTTTTCAGGTCTAAAAGTTCTATAATTTATAGTCTCTGGTTTTTTTATTTCACCATATGTCCATGATTTTATTTTTTCAGGACTTGCTAACGTTATTTTTATACTATTAAAATTTTGTGCATCTGAAATCTCAGAATTTTTAAATAGATCTGTTACTTCTTTACTCATTAATTTAACTCCACATTTAAGGCCAATGATTTAATTTCTTTAACTAAAACGTTAAATGACTCTGGTATTCCAGATTCAAAATTTTCCTCTCCTTTAACAATTGTTTCGTAAACTTTAACCCTACCAGCAACATCGTCAGATTTAACGGTTAAAATTTCTTGCAGTGTGTATGAGGCACCATACGCCTCTAAAGCCCAAACCTCCATCTCTCCAAATCTCTGACCGCCTAATTGCGCTTTTCCCCCAAGTGGTTGTTGAGTAACTAAACTGTATGGTCCAGTAGATCTTGCATGTATTTTATCCTCAACTAAATGATGTAATTTTAACATGTAGATTGTACCAATTGTAACAGGTCTATCAAATTTTACTCCCGTTCTACCATCCCACAAATTTGTTTGTCCTGATGCTGGTAGATTAGATAATTTCAACATATTTGTTACATCATTTTCTTTTGCACCGTCAAAAACTGGAGTCGAAATTGGCACACCATTTTGAATATTTGTACATAAATCTTCAAACTCATTGTCATTTAAAGTATGAATTTTTTCATCATATGCCTTTTCACCATAAACAGTTTTAAGTATATTTTTAATTTTTTCAGATCTTTCAATTTTTTTATTATTATCATTTATTAATTTTTTAATTTTGTCTCCTAGCTCAGTACATGCCCATCCAAGATGAGTTTCTAAGATTTGACCAACATTCATTCTACTAGGTACACCTAGTGGGTTTAAAACTATATCTACAGGTTTACCATTGTCTTGGTAAGGCATATCTTCAACAGGTACTATCTTACTCACAACACCTTTATTGCCGTGTCTACCCGACATTTTATCTCCTGGTCTAAGTCTTCTTTTAATAGCAACAAAAACTTTTACCATTTTCATTACGCTTGGTAATAAATCGTCACCCTGTTTTATTTTCAAAACTTTGTCTTCAAATCTTTCGAGAATATCTTTTTTTGCTAATTCATATTGATCCTTAAGTTTAATCAATGCATCGCTTTTAGATTTTTCATCTAATTGAATCTTAAAAATTTCAATTACGGGGATTTTAAAAATTTTTTCTTCGTCAAGTATTTCACCTACATCATATTCTTTGATTTTTTTATTTAATTTGTAATTATTTAGTATTTGTACTGCTCTAAGTTTAATACTTCTTTCTAGGATTTCCTCTTCAACATTTTTATCTTGTTGTACGCTATCAATCTCAGCTCTCTCTATAGTAATTGACCTTTCATCTTTATCTATTCCGTGTCTATTGAAAACTCTTACATCTACAACAATACCTCCGCTTCCACTGGGCATTTTGAGTGATGTATCTGTAACATCAATAGCTTTTTCACCAAAAATTGATCTTAATAATTTTTCTTCAGCTCCAGATGCTGAGTCGCCTTTAGGTGTAACTTTTCCGACTAATATATCTGCAGGTTTAACTTCTGCACCAATATAAACTATACCAGATTCATCAAGATTTTTAAGAGCCTCTTCGTTTACATTTGGAATATCCCTGGTGATATCCTCCTCCCCAAGTTTTGTATCTCTTGCCATTACCTCGTACTCTTCTATATGAATTGAGGTAAACACATCATCAGTAACACATCTTTCAGAAATCAAAATAGAATCTTCGAAATTATATCCTTGCCATGGCATGAACGCTACAGTTACATTTTTACCTAATGCCAATTCTCCAATTTTAGTAGAGGGCCCATCAGCTATAATGTCTCCTACTTTTACATTGTCTCCAACTCTTACTAATGGTTTTTGATTTATACATGTATTTTGGTTTGACCTTTTAAATTTTTGAAGATTATAAATATCAACACCAGACTTAGAGTAATCTTTTTCATCTGTTGCTTTGATTACGATCCTTTTTCCATCAATCTTATCAACTACACCATCTCGCTTTGCAACAATAGTCACTCCAGAGTCTAAAGCAACGTCGCTTTCAATTCCAGTTCCTACTAATGGTGCCTCTGGTTTTAATAATGGAACAGCTTGCCTCATCATATTTGAACCCATTAATGCTCTATTTGCATCATCATTCTCTAGAAACGGTATTAGTGAAGCTGCAACTGAAACAAGTTGTTTTGGTGAAACATCAATATAATCTATATTTTCAGGTTTAGCTAATATGAAATCTAAATTTTGTCTACATGAGACTAGTTCCTCAGTAAATTTGCCATTTTTATCTAATACAGAATTTGCTTGTGCAATTGTAAATTTTGTCTCTTCCATAGCAGACAAATATTCAATATTATCTTGAACAATTCCGTTTAAGACTTTCTTATACGGACTTTCTATAAAACCATATTTATTAATTTTTGAATAAGTTGAAAGACTATTAATAAGACCAATATTCGGACCTTCTGGTGTCTCAATTGGACAAATTCTACCATAATGAGTTGGATGAACATCTCTCACCTCAAAACCAGCCCTTTCTCTTGTTAGCCCTCCTGGTCCCAATGCAGAAACTCTTCTTTTATGCGTTATCTCTGACAAAGGATTTGTTTGGTCCATAAATTGTGATAATTGTGAAGTTGCAAAAAAGTCTTTAAGTGAAATTGTCAATGGCTTAGCATTTATTAAATCTTGAGGCATTGCTGATTCTACATCAAGAGTAGTCATTTTTTCTTTAATAGCTCTCTCCATTCTATAAACACCAATTCTGGCTTGGTTTTCTACAAGCTCACCGACTGACCTCACTCTTCTATTTCCCAGATGATCTATGTCATCAACATCATCTTTTCCGTCACGTAAATCTAACATTTTTTTGATAATGGCTAATATATCATCGTTTCTTAAAATTGTTATTTTATCAGAACAATTAAGTTCTAATCGTGAATTCATTTTAACCCTACCCACGTCCGACAAATCATATCTATCAGAACTAAAAAATAAGTTATTAAAAATTTGACTCGCAATGTCTATAGTAGGTGGTTCACCAGGTCTTAAAACTTTATAAATTTCTGTTATTGAATCATTTTTATTATCATTTTTGTCACTAGATAAAGTTTGCAAAATGTATGGACCTTTATTTATTGAGTTTGTTTTTGATAGCTGAATTTTATCTAATTTAAATTGTATGATTTTTTCAATTATAGTATCGTTAATTTCAGTTCCAATTTCAAATTTATCTTCTCCAAGAATTATGCTTTTATATAAAAATTTACCTTTTAAATAATCATTAGTCACATATATTTCTTTTAAACCATCTTTTTGAATTTTTTTTGCTTGTAAAAAATTTATTTTATTTCCAGCTTTAACTATTACTTTATTTGTTTTAGCATCTATTATTTCCTCAAAAAAATTCTTTGATTTATAATTTTCTGGATCAAACTTAGTTTTCCATTTATTTAATTTTTCATCAAAAACACAATCCTCTTTTTCATAAAATTCATTTACAATATCGTCTTTTGTGTAACCCAGAGCTTGCAACAATGTGCTAACTAATAACTTTTTTTTTCTATCAATTCTAAAATACAACAAATCTTTAACATCAAATTCAAAATCTAACCAAGACCCCCTATTAGGTATAACTCTACAATTAAATAAAAGTTTTCCACTGGCATGAGATTTACCATTGTCGTGATCAAAAAAAACACCTGGACTTCTATGCATTTGATTAACTACAACTCTTTGAACTCCATTTGTTATAAATGTACCGCTATCAGTCATCATGGGAACTTCTCCCATGTAAACCTCTTGCTCCTTAGCAGATAAGATATCTTTTGTATTTTCTTCCTGATTTATATCAAAAACGACAAGTCTTAATGTACATTTTAAAGCTGCTGAATAAGTTAAACCACGAGCTATACACTCTTCCACATCAAATTTTGGTTTTTCTAATCTGTATGAAACATACTCTAATGAAGCTTTATCATTCAAGTCATCAATTGGAAAAATACTTTTAAAAACCCTGTCAAAA
This sequence comes from uncultured Pelagibacteraceae bacterium, assembly GCA_902562875.1. Classification (GTDB taxonomy): domain Bacteria; phylum Pseudomonadota; class Alphaproteobacteria; order Pelagibacterales; family Pelagibacteraceae; genus Pelagibacter. The sequence continues at coordinate 12,368 of CACEVB010000014.1, forward strand.
CCTTTTATGAGATGGCTTTCAACTTTTTGATTATTGTCTGTAAGTTCATTGTAAGAATTTTTCTGAACCTCAATAAGATTAGGAATTGATAAGCTCTCTTTAAGCTTACCAAAATTTTTTCTTATATTTTTTTTTTCTGTAAAAGATAAAACCATCTAATATACTGATTATATTATTAACCAGCTTCTAAATTCTGTTATTTACTTAAGTTCAACTTTTGCGCCAGCAGCTTCGAGTTTTTTCTTTATTTCCTCAGCTTCTTGCTTCTTAACACCTGTCTTAACTTCTTTTGGTGCACCCTCAACTAAATCTTTTGCTTCTTTTAACCCTAATGACGTAACAGCTCTAACCTCTTTAATTACATTAATTTTTTTTTCACCTGCTGATGCAAGAACAATTGTAAATTCGTCTTTTTCCTCTGCTGGTGCTGCTCCAGCCGCGCCTGCTGCTGGTGCTGCAGCTACTGCAGCTGCTGCTGTTACACCCCATTTTTCTTCTAACTGCTTAGAGAGTTCAGCTGCTTCAACTACTGTAAGGTTTGACAACTCGTCAATAATTTTATTTAAATCTGCCATAATTTTTTTTTGCCCTGGTTATTTTTTTGATTTTTCAAGCGCCAAAATAGCGATTTTTGAGGCAGGTGCAAGTAAAATACTTGCTATTTTTTGTGCAGGAGATCTCAATATTCCTGCAATTTTAGCTCTGGCTTCATCTAATGTAGGTAAAGTTGCCACATTTAAAACTCCAGCGACATCCAAAATGTCGTTTCCCATGATTCCACCTAGTATTTTTAATTTATCATTATCTTTTGAAAAATTGGTTAAAATTTTAGCAGTTATAATTGCATCTTGAGATAAGGCTACTGCAGTTGGTCCCTTAAATAAATCGCCAAGGTTTTTACATCGAGTTTTTTCTAGTGCAAGTCTTGTAATTCTATTTTTTGTTATTTTGAATATAATTCCGTGTTCCCTCATTTTTGCCCTAAGTTCGTCTAGTTGTGAAACCGTTAGACCTTGATAATGAGCAACTATTACAGCTTCAGATTTATCAAATTGAGATTTCATCTCATCTATATAAATCTGTTTTTTTTCTTTGTTCATCATAATTAAATACTCTTATCTAATTTAATTTTATAAGAAACACCCATTGTTGATGTTAAAAAAGAGGATTTGATAAGGTTTCCTTTAATATTACTTGAATGTTTTTCTTTGTCTAATGTCTCTAAAATCGATTTGAAATTTTTTATTAAATCCTCATCAGAAAATGACTTTTTACCAATACTTAAACCAATGTTTCCATCTTTGTCATTTCTTAGTTCTACTTGACCTGATTTTGCAGCTTTTACAGCTGCGGAAACA
>CACEVB010000015.1 GCA_902562875.1 uncultured Pelagibacteraceae bacterium
TTTAACTACTTTTTAATAACCTTAATTCTTTTAAAAATAAAGATAGATTTTCAATTTTATAGTCAATGAAATCTTTATCAGACTCCATTTTACCCCACTCTTCATTATTTATTAACCAAACAGTTGTGCAACCTCTTTTTTTACCTATAGACAAATTTTTTGCTATATCCTCTACATATATTGTATCATTAGGGTCTAATTTAAATTTCTTTATCATTAAATCAAAAGCATTGGGTTCTGGTTTTGGCTGATATTCTGCATCAGTTATATCAAATATATCTTCAAATAGATCATCTATACCTAAATGTCTCAATACATTTTTAGCATGATCCGTGCTTCCATTTGTAAAAATGAGCTTTCTCATATTTAGCTTGTCTAGTTCCTCTCTCAAGATCATATCTTTTTTCATAAACGATAGATCAATATTATGAACGTATTTTAGAAATTCTTTAGGAGGTATATCGTGATGTACCATTAATCCATTTAAGGATGTGTTGTATTTATAAAAATAATTGGTTTGTAATTCTTTAGCTTTTTTTAAGTCAAGATTAAGTTTTTCAGATATATATTTAGTCATTAATTTTGAAACTTGTCCAAAGACTGAATCAAGATCTTGATAAACCGTTCCATCTAAATCTAGTAAGAGGTTTTTTTTATTTATCAATTCTTTCATTTTCTTATCAAAGTCCCTGAACCTTTATCAGAAAATATTTCAAATAAAACTGAGTGTTTTTTTCGACCATCAATAATAGCTACAGCTGTGACCCCATTTTTTACCGCATCCAAGCAAGTATTTATCTTTGGTATCATACCCTCTGTTATTGTATTATCTTCTATCATCTCTATGATTTTAACTGATGAGATTTCTTCTATTAAAGTATTATCTTTGCTTCTCACACCCTCTACATTAGTCATTAAAAGCAACCTTCTACATTTTAGAGACTTAGCTATAGCACCAGCAGCAGTATCTCCATTAATATTATATGTTTTACTATCATGCCCTAATCCCAAAGGAGATATTATCGGTATCATTTTTTTTTCAATTTGATCTTTTATAAAATCTGTATTTATTTTATTTGGAATTCCAACAAATCCTAATTCTTTAGATTCGGGTATAGTTTCTATAACATTATTTTTTCTCGTATTTAAAGAAATACTGTTAGTTCCTATATTTTTCAATGATGAAACAATATCTTCATTAAATTCTACCAGAACTTTTTCAACAATATTTATAATTTTTTTGTCAGTTACTCTTAGTCCTCTTATAAATTTTGTCTCAATATTCGATTTGTCAAGTTCTCTCTTAATTCTTGGACCTCCCCCATGTACTACAACAATTGAGAGACCTAATTTTCTTAAAATTTGTAAGTCAATTATAAAATTATTAAATATTTTCCTGTCAATAAAAACATTTCCACCATATTTTATGGTAATTATTTCGTCTTTATATTTTTTTATATATTTTGAAACTTCTTTGATATTCGGACCATCTTCGGGAAGAATTTTATTCAAATCTTCTTCATTTATACTCATCAGTTTAACTCTTAATTTTTATATTTCTGTTTATTATATACTGCTGAATTATTGTAAGTATGTTTGTACATACCCAATAAAGTATTAAGCCAGCTGCGAAGGGTGCCAAAATAACAGTTAAAAATAAGGGCATTAACATAAATATTTTCTTTTGCATTTTTTGCATTTCGTCCGAACCAGACGGTTGTGGTGACAGTTTCATCTGGAGCCACATAGAACTTCCCATCAATACAGGGAGTAATCCAATTTCTAAAAAAGTAGGAACATTATAAGGCAATAAACCAAATAAGTTAAAAATAGTCAGTGGATCCTTTGCAGACAAATCTTGCCAAACCCAGACAAATGGTGTGTGTCTCATAGCAAGATCTAGTAACAGTAGTTTATACAAACTAAAAAAAATTGGTATCTGTATCAATATAGGAAAACATGAACTTGCAGGATTTACGCCATTTACTCTATACAGTTTCATCATCTCTTTTTGTAGTTGTTGTTTGTCGTCTTTAAATCTTGTCTTCAAAATTTCTATTTCTGGGCCAAGACTTTTCATTTTTCCCATAGATTTCATTGAATATTGATTTAAAGGAAAGAATACTAATCTAACTAATATTGTTAAAAGAATAATTGCGTAACCATAGTTTCCTGTAAAATTAAAGAAATAGCTTAAAATTTTATGCATCGGGACAATGATAAAATAAAGAACTCCATAGTTTACAATAAGATCTAATTTATCGATATTTAGGTCTTTTTTGTAAAGGTTAATTTGGTTAATTTCTTTTGCGCCAATTAAACTCTGAACAGTATGTTCAGTTACAGTGTTTGGTCTTACATCATATCCTTTAAGATCTATGTAGCTGGCTCTATATTTATTTTTATAATCTAAATCAAATCTAAAACTTCTACCTTGTTCAGGAATAATTGAAGTCATCCAATATTTATCACCTTGTATCAGAACTCCTGTTGAACCCTCTTTAGAATATTTTTCATCTTCAACATCGTCATAGTCGACCTCTTCGACATTTTCACCTGTTATAAAAGTATAACCTTCATGAAGAATATAAAAATCTGTTAAATCACTTGGAAGATTATTTCGATTTATTCTTGCAAAAGGATAAGCTTTGAAAATCTCTCCAGATTTATTAATTATAATTTGTTTTACTTTGAAAAGATACTTTTCATCCAAAGAAAATATTCTTTCAAATCTTACTCCCTGTTTGTTTTCGAAATAAATTTTTACAGGACTTCCTGGAGTCAAATTTTTTGTGCTATCTAAATTCCAGATAGTATTTGAGTTTGGCATTTGTATTTCTGACTTGGTAGCCCAACCAGTATTAAAGGTATATCCATTAGTTGTCTTTGCTGGATTGAGCAATTGTATTTTATCTTTACTGCCTAGTGTTTTGTTATAGGTTTTTAGCTCAAGGTCATCTATAACGCCACCTACTAAAGAAATTGATCCTCTAACAAATTCATTTTCAAAATTAATTCTTTCGCTTTCATTAATTACATCCTCTCTCTTTATGTTTTTAACTTCTGGTTTTTCATCGATGCTTGGAGTATCAGGTTTTGTAATCAATTCATTGTTATCATTATTATCTTTTTTATTTATTTCGGATAATTGTTGTGTTGGCGAAAAAAAAAGACCATATAAAACAATTACGGCAGCAGACAAAGCAATCGCAGCAATGATATTCTTTAAATCCACTATTTAATCTCCTTTTTTACAGGATCGTCTATACCACCATTATCAAACCAAGGATTACATTTTAATATTCTTAATAAAGTTTTATAAGAAGCTTTTAAAAAATTAAATTTTCTAAAGCACTCTAATGCATAACTACTACAACTTGGTTCAAATTTACAAGAATTGTAAAAAAAAGGACTTATAAAATACTTGTATAATTTAATTATTAATATAACTGGAAAATTTATTAATTTCGTCATCTTATTTTTTTTAAGTCTTTAAAAACTTGCTCTTTTACATAAATATATTTCTCATCAAATACATTTTTTTTTGCAATAAATAAATAAGAATATTCATTATTAATCTTAATATTTTTTAATGCATCACTCATAATATTTCTCAATCTTCTTTTTATTTTATTTCTTATAACAGCATTCCCTAATTTTCTTTTTGTTATAAAGCTTATTTCTAAAGTTTTTTTTTGATTAAAATTAATCTTTCTAAAAAAAATTGTTAAGTATTTGTTATTTATTTTTCTTCCTTCTAAAATTTTTTTGAAATCCTCACTTTTTGAGAGACTAGCAATTTTAATGCTCATCAAACTGATAAATTTTTTCTACCTTTTCTTCGTCTTTTCTTTAAAACTTTCTGTCTTTTTTTCGAAGACATCCTTGATCTAAAGCCGTGTTTTCTTTTTCTTTTAATTTTGCTTGGTTGCCAAGTTCTTTTCATAATATGAATTTAATAAATTTCGATCTTATAGAAAATAAAACTATATAAGTACAGCGATTTTTAATAAATTAAGCTAATGAGAAGGTTAAAAAATATTAAAATTTTGCTATCTATTATCTATATTTTTATTATTTGCATTTTTTTATGGTATTTTTTTTCTTTTTTTTCGTTGAGAGATTTTTCAAGTTACGAAATTATTAGAGAAAATCAAGAAACATTAAATCGTTTTAAAAATGCCAATATAGTTTTATCATGCATATTTTTCTTAATATTCTGTTGTGTATGGTGTTTGCTTTTGGGTTTTGGTACACCAATTTTTTTAGTAGGTGGTTTTATATTTGGAAAGTGGCTTGGATCAGTTTTAGTAATAATTGGTCTTACTTGCGGTGCAACTCTCTTATATTTATTGGGTGATTTCTTTTTAAAAGATTTAGTTAAACAAAAATTCCAAAAAAAATTTAGTTATATAATTGATAAATTTAAAAAAAACGAGTTTATTTATTTTATTATCTACAGATTAATAGGTGGAATACCTTTTGCAATACAAAATCTTTTACCTGTTTTATTTAATATAAAACTAAAAATATATTTTTTTGGAACTTTAGTTGGTTTATCCCCTCAATTATTTATAGGCACCACATTAGGGTCAGGCATTAATAATATTATTACCCAAAATACCAAACCTCCTAGTTTTTTTGATATGATAAAATCTCCAGATATATATTTACCGATTTCAGCGTTAATATTAATTTTTATATTAGCGTTCTTATTTAGGAGAAAATTTTTTAAAAATGATCAGACGAAATAAATTTAAAGGTTTTATAAGGTATCCTATATCCAGGAAAAGAGGCAATATCACCTGTTATGACAGTTTTTGGGTTCCAACCAAAACAAAAAATAATAAAAATAAATATATAATATTTTTTATCAATTCTATTGATAAAATTCTTTTGAATTTTCGAGCTTAATACAAAAAAATTTTTTTTTATTAAAAAAAAATAAAATATAGCTGAAAATACATAACTAATGTTGACCCATCTCCCCCAGTCATAACCCATAGCAAAAAGAAGGATAACTGGCACAAGGCAAATTAAAAGAATATATAAAGGTGAGCTAACATGCCTTAAAAATAATAAATTTTTATTCTTTAATTCACAATTATATAAAAGTAAAAATATAGGACCAAAACCAGTAGCGATGATGAAAAAATACCTAAGAAAAACCTCAAAGGAATAGCTTCCGAAATTGCCTCTAAATTGGTCTAATATTGAAGACTTTGTCTTTAGAAGTTCGCATGACATATAACAATTTTGATTAAATTCATTTTGAAGAACACTCTCCATTATTTGATGATTTTCGATTGAAATAGGATTAAAGGCTATGAAAATAGCAGCAATAATTCCAGGAAAAATTGCGATTAAAAATATAAAAAATTTTAAGTTGAAATTTTCAATATTATTTTCAATAATTTCTTTGGCTATAAAAATAGGAGTATAGAATATTACAGGTTCCCAAACTAATACACTTAACAGATAAAATAATGAAAAAAATATTATTTTAAAATTATTATTAGGAATTAATAAGTAAAATAAATACATAGAAAACACTATTATTTCCTTCCTTGCCAGTACCTCTATTTCAGCAACAGGATACAGAAAAAATATAGGTGTAAATAATGCAAGAAGACTAACTCTTTCATGTTTTAAATTACATAACAAAAAATATATTGTGCAAAAGTAAATTAAGCAAAATAATATTTGAAACAAATATATTGTAAATCTTAAATCGGCTCCTGATAATCTTGAAAAAAAAATTACAATTTGTCCAATCAGACCTCTTTTTGTAAAGCCACCTTCATAATTTATAATCCATTCAGATATCGTAGAATCATTACCTATTTGGTGCTTTATATGTAAAAAAAAAATGCAAAAAATAAAAAGTATAGAAAAATAAATTTTCAATTTATTATTAATTTCAATTTGCATTAATATAATTTTTAATGATTTTATGAATTATCTTCTTGCCGAAAATACCCGGAACTCTTTTTAAATTATTTCTTTTTAAACAGACCAAATAATTAGATCTTTTCACTCTGAAATCTTTTTTTCTAAAAAATTTTTTTTTTACTGAAGTATATTTTCTATAATCAAGATTAAAATATTTAAATGCAAAATAAAGCATGTCTTTTGCTGAATATAATTTTCCATTTGAAAGAATAAAATCTTGTGGAGATTTATTTATAAATTTATATATATACTCTACTTGTTCCTCACACCAATTCCACTCCCTAGATATATTTATATTTCCAAAATATGTTTTAGCTTTTATTTTATATGCTCTAATTGCTGCCAAACAAATTTTAGGTATAAGATAATCCTTTGATCTGTAAATAGACTCAGTATTAAATATAATGGCGTTATATGCTTTAATACCATATTCGTCTCTAAATTTCTTTGTTAAATTATATGACATTAACTTAGACACTCCATATGGACTTATGGGTTTTTTAAAAGATTTCACATCTAATTTTTTTGAAGTGGCACCAAAAACTTCACATGAAGATGCGTTTAAAAATTTCGTTTTAAATTTATTTTCTTTTAAAACTTCTAAAAAATTTCTGCATCCTATATAATTGCTTTTTATAGCTTCTTTAGGCGTAAGAAAAGATTTCATTGGAGAACTTAAACCAGCAAAGTAAAAAATATAATTTGGATTATACTTTTTTAATAACTTTATTATCTCAACTTTATTATATATATCTAATTTAATAATTTTACTTTTATAAATATTTCCTTTCAGCTTAGAATTTGCCTTTTTAATATTTCTCGTTGTAATCAATATTTTGTGATTTTTATTGCTTAAATATGAATTTAAATGAATTCCAAATTGTCCAGAACCTCCAACTATAATTGAAATTTTACTTTTCAAAGTTATATTTATTAAGTGTTTAAAAATATAAAAATACTAGTATTTACAGCAACTTACAATGAAAAATTAAACATTAAAAGTTTAGTAGAACAGATTAGAAAGTCATCACCTAAATCGACAATATTTATAGTTGATGATAATTCTCCAGATGGAACAAGTAAAATTATAAAAAAATTACAAAAAAAATATAAAAAAATTATATTGAATGTAAGAAAAAAAAAGTTTGGTTTGGATAGTGCTCATAAGATTGGCTATGAATATGCAAAAAAAAATAAGTTTGATTTTCTAATTACAATGGATGCAGATTTATCTCACAATCCCAAGGATCTACCAAGATTTATAAAATATTTAAAAACATACCCTTTTGTTCTTGGATCTCGATATATACCTGGCGGAAAGTGCTTAATGCATGGTAAGAGATTATTGATAAGTAAAATAGGTAATTTTTTAATTAAAACTTTTTCAGGTATAAAATCAAATGAATATACTACGTCTTATAGAGGTTTTAACATAAAAAAACTTAAAAGTTTTCATTTGAATCAAGTCCAAACTAATGGGTATAGTTTTTTTATGGGAACAATATTTAGACTACATAATTTAAATATTTTCATAAAGGAAATTCCAATTACATTTCGCGATAGAAAAAAAGGTGTTTCTAAAATTCCAAAATTTGAGATTTTGAGAACTCTTAAAAATCTCATCTTATTTTTATTAAATAAAATTAAAATGGTGCCCTGACCCAGAATTGAACTGGAAACTGATCCTTACCATGGATCTGTTATACCATTTAACTATCAGGGCTAATTTAAAGCATTTACAATAGTGTATAATTTAACTTTTGACAAATTATTGTCTTAATTTTATAAAAAATATGTATATAAATCTAATTAGGGAATGTTACCATGGGAATTCATTATAGTTACAAAAACACAAGAAGTGCAAAAGCAATGGAAAAGCAAGCTAAGAGAGAGAAAAAACTTGCTGAGAGAAGGGCTAAAAAACAGGCTAAGTCTGGATCAGACAATAAAAGTGACGAACAAAACAGTATACCTATAGATACTGTAATTACATTAGATCATTTAACAAATCCCGATAAAAAATAGCATTGATGTTAAAAAAAAAGATAGGAAATGAGCTTAACCTTAAGAATGCTCTAAGGAAAAATTTAAAAAAAAGAAAACTATTCCAAAAAAAGCAATCTAAAAAAGATGATATTAAACGACAAACAAATTAAAAAATTGGTTGAAGAAGAAGATATGATCAATCCGTTTGTAGATAAATCTATTTCACACGGTATTAGTTATGGTTTAAATAGTTTTGGTTTTGATTTGAGGTGTGGTGAAGAATTTAAAATTTTTACAAATATAAAAGGTGCAACTGCTGATCCAAAAAATTTCACTGAGGATAATTTTGTAACAATTAAAGGTGAAGCATCGATTTTAATACCACCAAATTCATTTGCACTAGCAAGTAGTTTAGAATATTTCAAAATGCCTAGAAATGTAACAGGGTTAGTAACTGCAAAATCAACGTATGCTAGGTGTGGATTAGGAACTCCACCAACCGTTCTGGAAGCTGGTTGGCACGGAAATTTAGTTTTGGAATTTTCTAATCATACAAGTAACTCTATTAGGTTATATGCCAATAGCGGCGCTGCACAAATATTATTTTTTGTTGGAGATCAGCCAGAAACTTCATATGCGGAAAGAAATGGAAAATATCAAGGCCAAACAGGAATAACTCTAGCAAAATCAAAGTAATAATGAAATTCTTTACAATTAAAGGCCCTAGTAAAGGTGTTAAAGGTGAAGTTGATATAAGTGGATCTAAGAACTCTTGCTTACCATTAATGGCTTCATCAATTTTATTTAAAAAAAAAGTAATACTTAAAAATGCTCCCTTGGTAAGAGATGTATATACTATGAAGAAACTACTAGTTTCTCTTGGCTCAAATGTTGTAATCAATGAAAAAACAAAAACAATTATTATTAAAAATACAAAACAACATAAATTAATTGTCCCATATAACTTAGTTTCAACAATGAGGGCTGGAGTTCTAACCATGGGATCTTTATTGGGTAGGTACCAAAAAAAAAAAATTTATGTTGCAAAAGGTGGGGGATGTAGTTTAGGAATTAGAGATATTAATTATCATCTCTCAGGATTTGAAAGTTTAAAAGCAAAACATAGCCTTGAGGGGGGTTACGTTAAAATATTTTCCAATGAAAAACTAAACGGAGGAAATTATAAATTTCCAAAAGTAACTGTTACTGGAACAGCTAATATAATTATGGCATCTATTTTTATAAAAGGAACTCATATAGTAAGGAATATATCAATTGAACCAGAAATCCATGATTTAATAAAGTTTCTGAATAGTTCAGGAGCAAAGATAAAATTTATAGGAAAAAGAACTATCAAAATATTTGGTATAAAGGAGTTATTAAATGGATCACACACTATGATTGGTGACAGAATTGAAGCTTTTAGTTATCTTTGTGTTGGAGCAATTTCAAAAGGTGAGGTTTTAGTAAAAAACATTGACCCGAATTTTCTTCTTACAGAAATAAAAATATTAAAAAAAATAGGTTATAAAATTTTTAAAACCGTAAATTCTATTAAACTACAATCAACAAATAAATTAAAACCTGTAAAAATAAAAACAGGACCTTTTCCGAATTATGCAACAGACAATATGCCCATGTTGCTTGCAGTATTGACTAAAATTCCTGGAAAAAGTGAAATTATAGAGACAATTTTTTCTAACAGATTTATGGCTGCACCTGAATTATCAAGAATGGGTGCAAATATTAAAATTAAAAAAAATAAAGCAATAATAATTGGCAAAAAACATTTAAATAGCGCAGACTGCATATCTTCGGATTTGAGAACTACTTTTGCAATTATTCTTGGTGCCATAGGTGCAAATGGTAGGTCCAAGATTCACAGAATATATCATGGCTTAAGAGGATATCAGAATTTAAAAAATAAATTAAAGAAACTAGGTATAGATATAAAATCTAATTTATAATGGGAAAAAAGTTTTTAAAAAAAATAATTGCAGAAAATATTGATGATCTGAGAATTATATCTGCTCTTTGTTCTGGCTCTAAAATTTTACAATCTGAAATTAAATTTTTACGACAAAATCGTATATTCTTTATACCCCTTCAAAGAATAAGCAAAGAAAATGACAACAAAGGTTTTAAAGATAAAATTAATAGTATTATTAAATTTGATTCTATTTACAGGTCGAAATCTAAAAATATCAATCAAAGATTAAAAAATAATGTTTTGGAACTACTCGCAATAGAAATATTTAAAAAAGACAAAAATTATGAAATAATTCTATTATTTTCAAATAATGCAGCTATAACATTAATTTCGGAAGTAATAGAAGTTACATTAGAGGATATCACGGAATTTAATGATAAAAATACTTAACTTATCTAAATCAAATAATTTAATATTTTTAGATAAAATCTTGAATGATAGAAAAGATAGATCTAAAACTGATACGTCCATAGTTAGTAAAATATTAAAAGATATAAAAAAAAATAAATTAAAAGCTGTTTTAAAGTACGAAAAAAAATTTGGCAATAATACAAAAGTTCAACCTAACAATTTGGAAATAAAAAAATCAATTCAAAGTTTAAACCCACAGATAAAGTATGCTATAGATTTAGCTTACACTAGAATTGAGAAATTTCATAATTTGCAAAAAATAAAAAAAATTAAATATGTAGACAAATTTAGAAATAAAATAGAATACAAGCCTATACCTATCAACAAACTTGGAATTTATGTGCCAGCTAATCTCCCATCAACTTTACTAATGAATGCAGTACCGGCAAAAATTGCAGGGGTTAGAAATATTGTTTTAGCAAACCCTAAAATGAATGGAAAATTAAATCCTGCTGTAATGTATGTTGCTAAAAAATGTGGAATAAAAAATATTATAAATATTGGTGGTGCACAAGCAATAGGATATATGGCATATGTCAACAAAGTTGACAAAATTATTGGCCCAGGAAATGATTATGTAGCAAGAGCTAAGAAAGAAGTTTTTGGAGACGTTGGAATTGAGGGTATGATAGCTGGGCCTTCCGAGGTTACAATAATTGCAGATAGTAAATCTAATATTGATCATCTAGCTACATCTATGCTTGCTCAATCCGAGCATGGGATAAATTCTCAGAGTATTCTTATATCAAAAAATAAATCAGTGATTCAAAATACAAAAAAAAAATTAAGTGATATAATAAATATCCTACCAAGA
>CACEVB010000016.1 GCA_902562875.1 uncultured Pelagibacteraceae bacterium
AAAAAACCTTTCCCACTTAAACCACCAGATCCAACAGCAATTTTGGATTGAATAATTTGATAACCTGCACCTAAAGGGTCTTTGTCTGGATCAAAAAAAGTCAAAATTCTTAACTTTTGATATGGTTTTAAAAATGAAATAATAAACGGTGCTGATATTATAAAAATAACAAATGAATAAAAGAAATATTTAACATTAACGCCCGCTAACCATAAAACAATAGTTCCACTTAAAGCAATTAGAATTGATGTGCCTAGATCTGGTTGTGTTATTACTAAAAATGTTGGAAGAATTAAGACTACAACTGGCACTAAGATATTGGTTAACTTACTCATCGTATGAATTTGAACTCTATGATAATATTTTGCAAAACATGCTATAATTGCAATTTTCATAAGTTCTGATGGTTGTAGATTTATAAAGTATAAATTTATCCATCTTTGTGAACCTGATGCAGTTATTCCATAAAATGAGGCCCAAATTAATAATAACAAAACAACAAAATAAAATAAGTAAGAAATGCTGTGCCAAATTCTTATATTAATGAATGACATTACAATCATCATTGAGAAAAAAATACAAAATCTTAAAGCATGATTTTTCGTATGATATAGTATCTCACCTCCATCAGTAGAATACATAGAAAAAATTCCTATCATACCAATTAACATGATACATGTTAATAAAGTGTAATCAAAAGATCTTAGCTTTTGAAAAAAAGTGAGTTGATTTGAAAATGAAATACTATCTCTCATATTTTAAAACCATTTTTATTTTGACGTTCCTCGTGCCTGTCGATAACAGCTCTCATTAATTTTTTTGCTAGTGGTGCTGCAGCTTTACTTCCTGATCCACCGTGCTCAACCAAAATACTCATTGCGTACCTTGGATTATTATATGGACCAAAAGCAATAAACCATGCATGATCTCTATTTCTATACGGAATTTGAGATAAATCTAAGTCGAGCTCTCTTTCCTCTTCAGTGATTCTTTTAACTTGTGAAGTTCCAGTTTTTCCAGCAAACTGGTATTTGGGATCATCTATTCTTGATGAGTAAGATGTACCATATATTTCATTAGTAGATTTAAACATTGCATCTAAAACAAATTTTACATTTTCAGGATTTCGATAAAGCGGTTGATACTCCTTAACCTCTGGTTTTAAGAACTCTTCAGTCGCTTTTATTAATGCATTATCTTTTTGTTTAGAATCTTCTTCATTTTCTCTCATTTTTTGTTTTATTTTTTCATATGAGTTTTGATTTTCGTCAACTCTTATTTTTGGATAAATTTTATAACCTCCATTTGCTAATTGAGCTGTCATCAAACAGATTTGTAAAGGATTTGTTTGAATATATCCTTGCCCTATCCCAGTTATAAATGTTTCACCTAAGTACCAATTTTGTCCCAGATTTTCTTTTTTCCATTTTGTTGACGGAACTATTCCTTTTTTTTCGTTCAGAAAATATTTACCAAGTACTTGTTTACCCAATCCAAATTTTTCAGCAGTTATATTGAGTCTATCGACACCCAATAATCTTGCGAGTTCGTAAAAGTAGATATCACAGGATTGTTTAATAGCATTTTTTAAACTCATAACTCCATGACCTTTTTTTTTCCAACAGTGATATTTTTGATCATACATTTCTACTTTACCTTTGCACTCAACTTTCATGTTCGGTTTAATTACATCATTTTCTAAAGCAGACAATGCTACTAGTGGCTTTATGGTTGACCCTGGAGAATATAAACCTGAAACTGTTTTATTAATTAGTGGCTTAAGTGGATCTTTCTGAATTTCATTCCATAGTTTTTTGTCTATTCCATATAAAAACAAATTGGGATCGAACGATGGGGAAGAATTCATAGCTATTATTTCACCTGTGTAAATGTCCATTACACTTATAGAACCAGCTTTATCTCTTAATAATTCAGATGTAAGCCTTTGAATTTCGGTATCTATTGTTAAATTGATAGTATTACCTCGGTTGCCCTCCTTAAAATCAATTTGATTAATTCTTTTTCCATAAGCATTTACCTCGTACCTTTGAACACCATTTGTACCAATTAGTTCATTCTCAAATTTTTTTTCTAAACCTGATTTTCCAACACGAAGTCCTGGAACATTTCTGTCTTTTATTATGTCATTAGTTAAAATATCGTTAGGACTGGCCTGAGATACGTAGCCAAGCACATGAGTATAGCTTTCTCCAAATGGGTAACTTCTACCTACTGATATAACAGGTTTGGCTCCAGGTAATTCATGTAAATGAAAATTAATTTTAGAAAATTCGTTCCAGGTCAAGTTTTCAGAAATTACCAAAGTTTCCCAAGGTTTTTGACTATTTTTTTTCTTAATAAGTTTTGCTAATTTTTCATTATTAAAAGCTAATATATCTTTTAACCTTACGATTAATCTTCTAAAATCTTCAACTTGCTCAGGGACTACATGCAACTGATAAACTTTCAAATTTCCAGCAATTGTTTTTCCAAAGTAATCTTTAAACTCTCCTCTCACAGGAGGTAGTCTTGTCTCTCTTAGTCTATTTTTATCTGATAATGTTAGATATTTTTTATTTTCATTTATTTGTAGAGAAAAAAGTCTACCGACAATTCCAAAAAAAACTACAACCTTAGCAGCAGAGAATATAAACATTCTCCTATTAACAGTTTTTAATTTACTAAAACCTGAATTACGATCGTCACTAATCATTTTTTTTTCTTTTAAATACTTTTTTATAATAAAATTCGAATATAAAGGAGAAAATGTAATAAAATAGAAATGTAAAGAAAATATTTCCTGTTAAATCATAATAGTTAACATCTACTTTAAATATTGTTATTAATAAAAAATAATTTACTGAAGTTGCTACTAAAATTGTTAACAAAAAAAATAGCCAGTCATTAATAATATTTGGGTGAAGAGTTATATTTCTCAAGTATGCAGCAAATCCACATATTATTAGATAAGTTAAACTACTTAGCCCGGTAGGAAAACCAATCACTACATCGTTAAATAAACCTGCAATAAATATAAAACCATATCCCAAACTATCACTTCTTTTTAAACTCCAATAATAGATTAATATAAATGGGAAATTAAATGAGAAGTATTTGTAATTTAAATAATTAAAATCAAATTCATTTAATACAGATATAAAAAGTAAAATTAATGGCGCACTTTCAAGAATTTTAAAAAAAATTGTTTTTTTGCTTTCAATACTCATTAATAATTTTCCTTTTTTTCAAAAGATACCAATTTTACAAAAGTTAATTGTGATAAATCTGAAAAAAATTTAATTTTATTTTCTTCAATGTACTCTCCAACTGGAATTCCAGATTTAAATACACCTCCAGCCCCTGATGTATATACAAGTTTTTTTTCGGTAAACGCGAATTCTTTTTTAAAATGTTGAATTTCACCGAAATTTTTTCCTGTGCCCGACATAATAGATTGAATATCACCTGGCTCCAAAATAACTGGTATTTTACTATTTAAATCAGAAATCAACAGCGCTCTTGAAGTTGCATAATTTACCTCTACTATTTTTCCAATTAAATAAGGTCCATCAAGAACCGCCATTCCAATTTTTAAGCTATCTTTACTACCCTTATTTACAATTAAAGATTTTAAAAATGGTGAGTCTTTATCTAACAAAACTTTAGCCACTAATTCTTCTGAATTTATAATATATTCATCAATTAGTTTCCTAAGCCTATCATTCTCAGATTTTAAGTAATTAAGATTAAAATTTTTACCTTTAAGTATTTTTAGCTCATCTTTTGTTTCATTGAATTCTTCATATAATTTTAAATGATTTTTAATAGATATTACTGAATTATTTATTTGTTTCTCCGGTAGCGAAACTATAAATGATATTCTATATACAACCTCGTTTAAACCAGATTTTAAATAATTTATGGCTTTAAAATTAATACTATTTAAAAAAATTAAAAAAATGGAAAAGATAATTAAACCTATTAGTGAAAATCTTTGCTTTGTACCTTTTTTCAAAAAAGCAGAACGAATAGCTATAACAAAATCGTCTCTACTCGTCGCCATAATTTAATTACTCAGATAAAACAGTTGAAAAAGTCTCCTCTTGATCTAGTGCTTTTCCAGTACCAACGGCTACACAAGCTAATGGGTCTTCAGCGATGTGTACTGGTAAACCAGTTTCTTTTGCAAACCTTTTATCAATATTCTTTAATAAAGCACCACCACCAGTTAGTGTTAAACCCATATCTACTAAGTCTGCAGAAAGTTCAGGTGGAGTATTTTCTAAAGCATCCTTTATTCCATTTATCATCTCTTTTAAAATTGGATTAAGTGCCTCAGATGTATCTCTTTCTGTTATGTTAACTTCCTTAGGTGTACCCGATCGAATATCTCTACCTTTAACCGCATATTTATTTTCGTTCGTCGGTATTGCAGTTCCAACTTCTTTTTTTATTTTTTCGGCTGAACTATCTCCAATCATAAGATTATATTCTTTTCTCATATAATTTGCTAAAGAATGATCCATTGCATCACCAGCTACTCTCAAGGAATTTGAGTAGACTACACCGCCTAAGGACATAACTGCTATTTCTGTAGTTCCACCACCTATATCAACAACCATTGATCCAGTTGCTTCAGATATTGGTAAACCTGCACCTATAGCGGCAGCTATTGGCTCCTCAATTAATTGAACTCTTCTTGCTCCTGCTGCTAAAGCACTATCCTGTATAGCTTTTCTCTCGACAGGTGTTGATCCTGTCGGGACACAAATTAAAATTCTAGGATTTGCAAAAGTACTTCTTTTATGAACTTTTTTTATAAAGTGTTTAATCATTTCTTCGGTGACTATAAAATCTGCTATAACCCCGTCTCTTAATGGTCTTATTGCGCTAATATTTCCTGGTGTTCTACCTAACATAGTTTTTGCTTCATCACCAACTGCTAATACAGATTTTTTACCTTTATTATCTACTACAGCAACAACAGAAGGTTCGTTAAGAACGACACCTTGTCCTTTAAGAACTACAAGTGTATTTGCTGTACCAAGATCGATTGCCATATCCTGAGACCATATTTTTGTTATTTTATCTAAAATTCCCATCTTATATTCCCCTTACTTTTTGATGTTTTATTTGTTGAGATGGAGCTTTTTTCTCCCTCTTGATTAACATTTTATTTAATGCAGCTAAATAAGCATTAGCCGAAGCTACTAACGTATCTGTGTCGGCAGACTGTCCAACTGTAGTTCTATCGTTTTCCTCAATTTTAACACTTACTGTTGCCTGAGCATCTGTACCCTCTGTGACTGCATGAACTTGATAAAGTAAAAGTTTCATTTCATGTGGGTACAATTCTTTTATGCATTTAAATGTAGCATCAACTGGTCCATCTCCTGTTTGAGAAGTACTTTTTATTTCACCAAAAACGTCAAGTGTCATCTCTGCTTTTTGTGGTTCTCCAGTACCTGCAAAAACTTTTAGCGATTTCAGATTTATAGCATTTAATTTGTTATCAAATATTAGACTATCATCCACCAATGCTACAATATCTTCATCGTAAATATGCTTCTTTTTATCAGCTAATATTTTAAATTTTCCAAATGCATTTTGAATTACATCGTCGGTTACATCCGCATAACCTAAATCATTTAATTTATCTTTAAATGCATGCCGCCCTGAATGTTTTCCCATTACTAATGAAGTTTTTTTAACACCTACACTTTCTGGTGTCATAATTTCATAAGTTTCTCTGTTTTTTAACATACCATCTTGGTGAATTCCTGACTCGTGAGCAAAAGCATTTTTTCCGACTATTGCTTTATTAAATTGCACAGGAAATCCAGTCGCATTAGAAACAATCTTAGAGGCCTTGCTTATAAGTTCTGTTTTTATTCCAGTTCTATAAGGCATTAAATCATTTCTTGTCTTGATGGCCATAACTATTTCTTCAAGCGCCGCATTACCTGCTCTTTCACCAATTCCATTAATTGTACATTCTATTTGTCTTACACCTGCAGATAAACCTGCTAGAGCATTTGCAACTGCTAAGCCAAGGTCATTATGACAATGAGCAGATATTATTGCTTTATCAATATTTGGTACAGTGTTTTTTATATGTGTAATAGTTCGAGCAAATTCCTCTGGAATTGAATATCCGACAGTATCTGGAATGTTTACAGTTGTGGCTCCACATTTAATAGCAAGCTCGATAGTTTTACACATAAAATCTAAATCTGTTCTTGTCCCATCCTCGCAGGACCATTCGACATCATCTGTAAATTTTCTTGCGTATGTTACGCTCTCTTTAATTGCATCTAACACCTGGTCTTTTGACATATCTAATTTATGCTTCATATGGACGGGGCTTGTTGAAATGAATGTATGAATTCTAAATCTTTTTGCATACTGAAGAGACTCGTGACAAGCGTCTATATCTTTTTTTAGTGCTCTAGATAATCCACATGGAACAGAGTTTTTGACAATTTTACTTATTGCTGTAACTGCCTCAAAATCACCTGGAGATGAAATCGGAAAACCAGCCTCTATAATATCGATACCCATTTCATCGAACACCCTAGAAATTTGAATTTTCTCTTCAACACTCATTGATGCGCCTGGAGATTGCTCACCATCTCTCATCGTGGTATCAAATATATATACTTTTTCCTTTGTCATTTTTTAAAAATCTAAGCTAGCGGATAATACATCCTCTACTCCAGATTGCAAAAAAAATATCTAATTTAACAAAAATTTAGGATTAATTTTTATCGCTATCAACAAGTTTCTTTTTAGATATCCAGGGCATCATAGATCTTAAATTTGCACCCACTTTTTCAACTGGATGCTCAGCAAGTTTTTCTCTAATTTTAAGAAAATTTTTCTGCCCATTTTTGCACTCTTCCATCCATTGTTTCGTGAATTTTCCCGACTGAATATCATCTAAAACTTCCTTCATTCTTTTTTTAGTCTCTTCTTTATTTATAATCCTTGGGCCTGACATATACTCTCCATATTCTGCAGTGTTTGAAATAGAATAGTTCATATTTGCGATCCCACCTTCATAAATCAAATCCACAATTAATTTTACTTCGTGAACAGTTTCAAAGTATGCCATCTCGGGCTCATAACCTGCCTCTACTAATGTTTCGTATCCATTTTTTATTAGTTCAACTAATCCACCGCATAGAACGGTTTGTTCTCCAAAAAGATCAGTTTCTACTTCATCTTTAAAAGTTGTTTCTATTATACCTGATCTTCCTCCACCTATTGCAGATGCATATGACATAGCAATATCTCTTGCTTTTCCTGATCCATTTTGATGAACAGCAAATAGACATGGAACTCCTCCGCCTTTTTCAAATTCACTTCTGACCAAATGACCAGGTCCTTTAGGCGCAACCATAAATACATCTAAATCTTTTCTTGCTTTAATTAAATCGTAGTGAATATTCAAGCCATGTGCAAAGGCTATAGATGTTCCTTCTTTAACTCTTTGTTCTATATGATTTTTATAAATAGATGCTTGTAATTCATCTGGTGTTAGAACCATTACTACATCTGCCCAAGCTGCTGCATCTGATAAATTCATTACTTTTAGACCTTTTGACTCTGCTTTTTCTTTGCTTGACGATCCTTCTCTTAAAGCAACAACTACTTCTTTAACACCGCTATCTTTCAAATTGAGTGCGTGAGCATGGCCTTGACTACCATATCCAAAAATTGCAATTTTTTTATCCTTTATTAAATTTGGATTTGTATCTTTTTCATAAAACATTTTCATAATTCTCTCCTATTATTTAAATACCTCAGAGCCTCTAGTCATTGCAACAGCTCCTGTACGTGAAATACTTATTAAACCATGTTTTTGCAATTTTCTTGACATCTTGTCTATTTCTCTTCTCAATGCAGTTACTTGTATTACACAAGACTTATTTGTCTCATCCAATATTATAGGATTAAACTTTTTACAAGTATTAATTACTAATTTTATTTTATTAGAATTTGCAACAAATTTAAATAACGCCATTTCCTTAAATATAACTTTTTTGTCGTCTCTCTTAAAACTTGCAACCTTATGTACTGGAACTAATTTTTTAAGTTGCAACTTTATTTGATCTATTACTTCTGGGGTTCCGGTTGTAACAATTGTAATTCTTGAAATATTCTGTTTAGAGTCTACTTCCGCAACAGCTAGTGAGTCAATATTATATCCTCTCCCTGAAAAAAGACCTACTACACGAGCAAGAACTCCAGCCTCATTATCCACCCATACTACAATAATATGTGTTTCTAGTTTACCTTTTTTGCCTGCAACGCTGTAGGCTGATTTTGATTTAGGCATTAAACTAATGCTTTTCCTTTGCCTGTAATTTTATTTTCTTTTTCGTCTTCAGGGCCTAAAATCATTTGATTATGTGGTTTTCCAGATGGTATCATAGGAAAGCAATTTTCCTGTTTATCTACTAAACAATCAAATATTACTGGTCTATCTGTATTTAACATTTCAATAATTTTATCGTCTAATTCATCTGGTGTAGTTGCTCTTATTCCAACACATCCATAAGCTTCTGCTAACTTTACGAAATCTGGTAATGCAGCAGTATAACTTTCTGAATAATTTTTATCATGTAATAGTTCTTGCCACTGTCTTACCATTCCCATGTATTCATTGTTCAAAATAAATATTTTTATAGGTAAACTATATTGAACTGCTGTAGACATCTCTTGCATAGTCATTAATACAGAGGCCTCACCTGCGATATCAATTACTAATTTGTTAGGATGAGCAATTTGAACACCAACTGCTGCTGGTAATCCATAACCCATAGTTCCTAATCCGCCAGAGGTCATCCATCTATTAGGTTTATCAAATTTATAATGTTGGGCAGCCCACATTTGATGCTGACCAACTTCTGTAGTTATATAAGT
>CACEVB010000017.1 GCA_902562875.1 uncultured Pelagibacteraceae bacterium
CATTAACGGAGAAATATTGCTTTTAGATATGAAATTCTCAAACTGTAAACTTAATGATGCTGATTTAACAACTTGATTAAAATTTTCAGTTATTATCAATAAAAAAATAGCTAGGCCAATATAAACAAAGTAACTTGAGAATCTAATTATAGACCTTACAAAATTTTGTCCTCTGCTGAATAAATAAAACTGAATATAAAGAGTAAAGATGAAAGAAACCAGATCTATTAAATTCATACCCATAAAAAATAAAAAAAATATTTCCTTATCCATTAATTCATTGTTTATGGAAAAAATTAATATTCTAATTAGATAACCAATTGCTTTTGAAATAAAAAAAGTTTGAACCCCGAACATAAAGATACCTACTATTCCTCTTAGTAAGCCAATATATTTTGCACCAACAACACCAGTGGATAGTCTTAAGATCACAGGAAATGGTAACCCATGTTTTTGAGAAGGATTTCCAATTAAAGTAGAGAAGAAAAAAGCTAAAATAGAAGCCATTATTCCACCAAATAAAACCACATAGAAATTTAAATCATAAACTAAATATAAGGATGCAATTAATGAAAAACCTATTACACTTTGTATACTTACTGCCCAAAAGCAAAATAAATCTCCCCAATTCCAATTTTTATCATTCGGATTGACGGATACAATTTCCCAGTTTATTAGATTATTAGTTGATTTATTTGGAATCACTTCTTTATTTTAAACAATTATGGATTACTGTCCATATAAGAGAGTTGGTAGCCATAAAGCAATTTTAGGAAATATAATTATTAATATTAACCCAAATACCTGAAGGACCATGAATTGCATCATTCCAAGATATATATCTTTCAAATCCCATTCAGGCACAACACCTTTTAAAAAATATGCCGATAATGCTACTGGTGGTGAAAGCCAGGCAGTTTGTAAATTAACTGCCACTAGAATCGCAAACCATGTAAGATTAAAACCTAAAGCTTCAATTAATGGTAAAATTATTGGAATTATTATCATTACAATTGGTACCCACTCTAGTGGCCAACCTAAAAGAAAAATCATTACCATAACTATTGCAAGAATCAGGTATTTATTCATTTCTAATCCTAATAAAAATTCTGTAAGTAAAGTTGGAGTACCTAATCTTGCAAATACTGCACCAAAAAAATTTGAAGCTGCAACAAGGACCATTATTAAAGCTGTAATTTCTAAAGTTTTAACCAAAGCATCTTGTAGTTTTGATAATGTTAATTTTTTATATGCTAAGGATAACAAAAGCGCACCCATAGCACCGCATCCAGCAGCCTCTGTTGGTGTTGCAAAACCGAAAAGAATACTTCCTAGCGCAGCAAAGACCAATGCTGCAGGTGGTACTAATCCCAAAAAGAATTCTATCCAAACTTTTTTCATACTTGTTGCTCTTAATTCCTCTGGCAACACCGGTCCTAGACTTGGATCTAACCAGCATCTAATTGTTGTATAAGCTGCATAAAGTGAAGCTAAAAGAATTCCAGGAATAATAGCTGCAGCGAATAAATCTATAACTGGAATTTCCATTATTGGTCCCATTACGACTAACATAATACTTGGTGGAATTAATATTCCCAAAGTACCGCCAGCAGTGATTGTACCTGCCGCTAATCTGACATTATACTTAGACCTATTCATGGACTTAGCAGCCATAATTCCAAGTATTGTGACTGAAGCTCCCACTATGCCTGTTGCCGCAGCAAAAATAACTGAAACAAATAAAACTGCATAATATAGTGAACCTTTAACTTTTGATAATATTAATTGGAATGCTGAAAATAATCTTTCCATTAATCCTGCTTGTTCCATCATTATACCCATAAAAACGAAGAGTGGCACCGCGGCTAATGTTTGTTCGGTCATGACCATTGAAAATTGGAGGGTCATTAAGTAGAAAACTAATTTTCCAAATCCTAGGTAGCCAAAAACAAATCCTAAAAAGATAAGTGTAAATGAAATCGGAAATCCAACAAATATAGCAAATAACATTACACCTACTAAAATAAAACCTAATATTGCTGGATCTATTATTTCAGCTAACATCTTTACTTCCTGGCCATTTTCCTTTTTTTGCTGCCCAATAACTTTTTAATAGTTCAGACACACCTTGAATAAGTAAAAAAATAATTCCAACCAATAAACACATTTTAATTGGCCACATTAACGGCATCCACGCAGTGTCCATACCTTTTTCACTTCTTCTTATGGACTCCTCAACAAAGCCAACTGTCATATAAAGAAAGACAATTAAACCCGGAAAATAAAAAAGGATATAAAGCCAGAAATCGATCAAACCTTGAGTTTTTGTTTTAAAATTTCTATATAAAAAATCAGCTCTTATATGTACTCCTTTTGATAATGCGTAGCCCGCGCCTAACATAAAAAGAGCACCATAAAGAAATCTACTCATATCGTACGCCCACATAGTTGGTGCGTTAAAAAGCTTTCTAGCTAGTACCTCATACGTCATAGCAAAAAATAAGGGTACAGTTATCCAGCAAACTATATTTCCTACATACTTACTAAATTTATCAATCTTAATTATTGTGATTGCCATCCATGAGGGCATATCGGATGGCATTTTGTTAGAACCATCTCGCCTTTCAGCAATCATTTCGTCTGAAATATCAAATTTTGATTGATTATCACTCATATTTAAATTCTAAATATTTAGAGCAGACTATTAAGTCCGCTCTAAATTTTATTTAAATTTGATTACTGATTACTTAAGCGTCGCTGCGTGAGCCATTCCTAGCTTCGCATTTGACATTTGAGCACCACTCCAGAATGGAACTGCTATATCAGCAAAATTTTTCATAGAAGTATAAACCTCATTAAAAAATTTATTTTCAGCAGCATTCTTATTTAAAGATGCTTTTGCAGCAGCCATGTATTCTGTGAAGTAATCAGATGGTGTATCCTCTAAAATTACTCCATGTTTAGTAGTCAACTCTTTTAAAGCTTTTCCATTCTCATAGATTCTATAACTTAAAGATTTTGCCAATGATGCATTAGCAGCTACTTCAAGTGACTTCTTCTCATGAGCAGTCATAGCATTATAAGTCTTTCCAGTAATATAAAAGTCAGCATTTACAACAACTTGGTGCAAGCCTTGCAAGTAATAGTGCTTTAACACTTTCTGGAAACCAAAAGTTAAATCTGGTTTTGGGCAACACCATTCAGCTGCATCAATTGTACCTGCTTCTAATGCTGGTAAAATATCTCCACCACCCATTGCAACAGATGCTATTCCGATGTCCTTATATGTTTGACCTGGAATTCCTGGAGGTGTTCTGAATTTATATTTTCTGAAGTCAGCCATGTCTTTAATTGGTTTTGGAAACCAACCTAAAGCCTCTGGACCAACTGGTTGGATCATAAATCCTTTAATATCTCTTCCCATTTCTTTCCATAGTCGGTCGTATAATTCTTTACCACCTCCATATTGGAACCATGATAAGAACGCTATATTGTCGATACCAACACCACCACCAGCTACCGGCGAACCGAATAACATAGCGGCAGGATGATCACCTGACCAATAGTGTGTCCATGCAAATCCACAGTCGATAAGTCCTTTATCTACTGCATCTAAAGTTTCTTTTACTCCAACAACCGCACCTGCTGGTAAAATTTCAAATTTTAAAGATCCATCAGTAAGAGTCGTCACAGTGTCAGTAAAGTCTTTCAACATTTTAACTTCATCAGCTTTAGTGTTAAGGACTGTCTGACATTTTAGTGTTTTAGCATTAGCATTTGACACAAAGCCAACCACTAAAGCCACACCAAATATAAATGAAATGATTTTTTTCATTATTTTCCCTCTTTCTTGTTAAATTTAACTTCTATATCCTCTCAAAAAAAGTCTTATGTTACAAGAGACAAATCATTTAATTTTATGTCAAAAAGCGTTAATAAGTAGATATGGAAGAGTTTGATTACATAATAATAGGAGCAGGTTCTGCAGGTTGTGTTTTAACGAATAGAATAATTAGCTCTGGAAAACACAAAGTGCTTTTAATTGAGGCTGGTGGTAACGACAGTTATCCGTGGATTCATATTCCAGTTGGATATTACAAAACGATGCATAATCCAAAAACAGATTGGTGTTATAAGACAGAACCAGATGAAACAATGGAAAACGTATCGATACCTTACCCAAGAGGTAAAACTTTAGGTGGAAGTTCCTCAATTAATGGTCTTCTTTATATAAGAGGACAAGAGC
This sequence comes from uncultured Pelagibacteraceae bacterium, assembly GCA_902562875.1. Classification (GTDB taxonomy): domain Bacteria; phylum Pseudomonadota; class Alphaproteobacteria; order Pelagibacterales; family Pelagibacteraceae; genus Pelagibacter. The sequence goes on from CACEVB010000017.1 coordinate 4,247, forward strand.
AAGACTACGATATTTGGAGACAGTTAGGCAATAAAGGTTGGAGCTGGAGAGAAGTTCTTCCTTATTTTATAAAAGCAGAAGATCAGGAGAGAGGTGCTAGTGAATTTCACGGACAAGGTGGACCACTGGCGGTTTCTGATCAAAGAATTACGCTGGATATTTTAGACGTATTTCAAAACGCAGCATCAGAAGTTGGGATACCTAAAGTAGATGATTTCAATAAAGGAGATAATTTTGGTTGCGGTTATTTTCAAGTTACAGAGAGAAACGGTCTTAGATGTAGCGCTGCAGTTGGATATTTAAACCCGATTAAAAAAAATAATAATTTAAAAATAGAAACTAAATGCCATGTTCAGAGAATTAATTTTGAAAATAAAAAGGCTGTTAGCGTAGATTATTTGAAAGGAAATAATCAATTTACAGTAAAAGCCAATAAAGAAATCATATTAAGTGCAGGCTCAATAGGAAGTCCTCAAATATTACAAACTTCTGGTATTGGAGAAAGCTCTAAACTTAAAAATTTAGGTATAGAAATAGTAAGTGATTTAAAAGGAGTAGGTAAAAATTTACAGGATCATTTAATGTTTAGACCAGTTTATAAAGTCAAAAATATTAAAACATTAAACAAAAAAATTAATAGTGTATTTGGAAAACTTTTAATTGGTTTAGAATATATTTTTACACGAAGTGGTCCGATGACAATGGGTGCAAGTCAACTTTGTGGTTTTGCAAAGAGTGATGAAAGTAGAGAAACTCCTAATTTACAATTTCATATACAACCAATTAGTACAGACAAACTTGGTGGTGCAAACCTTCATGACTTTGATGCATTTACCCCAACAGTTGCAAATATCAGGCCAACAAGTAGAGGAGAAATTAATATAGTAAGTTCAGATTCAAGAGATAATCCAAAAATTAAAATGAATTATTTGTCGACCGAAGAAGACCGAAAAGTTGCGGCCGACGGAATAAAATTAATTCGAAAGATTGTGATGGAAACAGATCAATTTAAAAAATATGCGCCTGAGGAATTTAGACCAGGAGCACATATTCAAGACGAGGAGGAAATTGTAAAAGCTTGTAGTCATTATGCACAAACAATATTTCATCCTGTAGGAACATGTAAGATGGGAAATGACAACGATGCAGTTGTGTCAGACGAATTGAAAGTTCATGGTATTAAAAATTTAAGAGTTATTGATGCATCTATTATGCCAAATATAACATCAGGTAACACGAATGCCCCTACAATTATGATTGCCGAAAAGGGTGCTGATATGGTACTGAACAATTAATGTTAACTGAGCAGATTCTTATTTTTATTCAAATAATTTTATTAGATTTAGTTTTAGCTGGAGATAATGCAATAATAATTGGTATGGTTGCATCACAATTTCCAACTGAGCAAAGAAAGAAAATTATTTTTTGGGGGATCGGAGCTGCGATAGTACTAAGAATTATTTTTACATTAATTACTGCTTATCTTCTACAAATCACTGGTTTGCGTCTGATAGGTGGATTGCTATTACTTTATGTATGTTACAAACTTTATGTAGATGTAGTTAAAGGGAATGCAACTGAAGAAAAAAGTCCGTCGGTCGGAAATTCTAATTTTTTTAAAGCTATTACTACTATTATTATTGCCGATGTTACAATGAGTTTAGACAATGTTTTAGCAGTTGCTGGCGCTGCAAAAGATCATTATTATTTACTTATATTTGGTTTGGTTCTATCTATTGCTTTAATGGCTGTTGCTGCAAATTTAATATCCCAATGGATTAAGAAATTTAAATGGATTGCATGGCTTGGCTTATTAGCAATTCTATTTGTTGCAATTGAATTGATTTATACTGATATAAAGCTATTCATATAACATGTATTTAAAAAAATATAATTTAAAAAATAAAGTTGCATTAGTAACCGGCGCAGGAAAAGGTCTTGGTAAAGCTTGTGCAATTGCATTAGCAGAAGCGGGCGCTAATTTAGTAATCATAAGCAGAACCCAGAAAGATTTAAATCAAGTTTCAAAAATTATAAAAAAATTTAGAGTTAAATGTAAGAGCTATCTTTGTGACGTGACAGACTACGGTCAAATTAAACCTATTATTGATAAAATTCCGAAGATTGATGTATTAATTAATAATGCTGGGACTAATTTTCCTGAACATTTTACAAAAGTTAAAAGATCAAACATGGAGTACATGGTTAAAATAAACAATGTAGCAGCCTTTAACCTTGCCCAGTTATGTACTTTAAAAATGTTAAAAGCTAAAAATAGGAAAAAGATAGGTGGATCAATTGTTAATATGTCATCTCAAATGGGTCATGTTGGAGGACCTATCAGAAGTGTTTATAATATGAATAAACATGGTTTAGAGGGATTAACTAAAGGAATGGCTATTGATTTAGCAAAATACAATATTAGAGTTAACACAGTTTGTCCTACTTTTGTTGTAACGCCTTTAACTTCAAAATTTTTAAAAAATAAGAAATTTAAAAGAGAAACTTTGAACAATATTCCTTTAGGTAGATTTGCTGAGATGTCTGAAATTGCATCAACGGTAGTTTTTCTTGCTTCTGACGCAGCATCAATGATCACAGGAACTTCATTGTTAGTAGATGGTGGATGGACAGCAAAATAATAAAATATTTATTAGTTTCTATTTTTATTTTCTCAAATGCATTTGCAATTGAGTTTAATGGTAAGTTTATGCAAGGGCATTTTATTGTAGGGCAAACAGAAACTAATTCAAAAATATATATTGATAAAAAAGAGATAAAAGTTTCAAAAGATGGTTTTTTTGTATTTGGGATTGATAGAGATAGGAAATTTGATTTAATAGTAACAAAAATATTGGATGGGAAAAAAGAAAAAATTACAAAAAAAATATATAAAAGAAAATATCAAATTCAAAGAATAGATGGTTTAGATGAAAAAAAAGTAACACCACCAGAGGAAGTTTATAATAGAATTAAAGAAGAAAATAACAGGATTGGAAAGGCTAGAGCAATTAATTCTGATTTAGTATTTTTTAAAAACCAATTTATAATGCCCGTAAAGGGAATTGTCACTGGCGTTTATGGAAGTCAAAGAATATTAAATGGTAAGCCAAAATGGCCTCATTATGGAATTGATATAGCTGCAAAAAAAGGAACAAAAATTAAATCATCAGGTTCTGGTATTGTTACCATGGCTGAGGGCGATTTATATTACACTGGCGGAACTATAATTATGGATCACGGCCATGGAATTTCTACAATATATTCACATCTTGAAAATGTAATGGTCAATGTTGGTGATGAAATTAAACAAGGGGAAATTATTGGTACAGTTGGATCAACTGGTAGATCAACAGGTCCTCATTTAGATTTTAGAGTTAATTGGTTTCAGACAAGATTAGATCCAATGACTATTCTAAACTAATTAATCGCATAGATTTAATATTAATAAAATGATATTTTTTTGTGAATGCTTAAAAAAAAAATAAAAAAGTATTTATTAATTGGAGGATTTTCTTTCTTTTTTATAAAAGGAATAATTTGGTTGATAATAATTGCGGGTGCTTTTTTCGGAATAGGTAAAATATAGGAGGAAAAATGTTCGTTGCAATGAATAGATTTAAAATA
>CACEVB010000018.1 GCA_902562875.1 uncultured Pelagibacteraceae bacterium
CGATAGCGGGCCCATCTGAATTGCCATGACCAGGTAGGTCAACAGACAATACATTATATCCATTGGTAATATAAAATTGCTCATGTAAAGACCAAACAATATGGCTTAATCCACTACCGTGCATTAGTAATATAGTTGATTTTTGTTTATCTATCTCTCTACCACCTGAAATAATTATATCTTTAGATCTATCTTGGATCTTGATGTAACCATCCGGATGCATTACTGCCAAGTCTCCAGAATGAAACCATCCGTCTTTCATTGCTTTATCAGTTGCATCTTTGTCCTTATAATATCCCTTCATAACTACATTGCCTTTTATCATTATTTCACCCATAGTTTTTCCATCTTTTGGCACTGTTTTCATTGTTTTGGGATCTTTAACTGAAACTCCCTCTGTATTTGGATATCTTACGCCTTGCCTTGCCTTAATTTCGTTCACTTTATCTTCATCTAAATTGTTCCAGTCCTCATTCCATGCACATTGAGTTATATGACCATATGTTTCGGTTAATCCATAAACGTGCATTACCTCAAAACCTAAGCTTTTCATTTTTTTAAAAATTATACTTGGTGGAGGTGCACCGGCTGTAAGAACATGAACTTTGTGCTTTAATTCTTTTCTATCACTTTCAGAAGCACCAGTAATCATATTAAGGACTATTGGAGCGCCTCCAAAATGAGTTACCTTATGGGTATCAATTAGTTCAAATATTTTTTTTATATCTATATTTCTTAAACAAATAGTTTTTCCGTTCAACATTGGCACAGTCCAAGGGTAACACCACCCATTACAATGAAACATTGGCACAACACATAGGAAAACAAGTCTGTTCGGCATGTTCCAGGCTACAGCGCTTCCTGTTGCCATAAGGTAAGACCCTCTATGATGATACACAACACCTTTGGGGTTTCCAGTTGTGCCAGAGGTATAACTTAAGGAAATCGCTTGCCACTCATCATCTGGTTTTTTCCAAACATAGTTTGTATCTCCTGTTTTTAAGAATTCCTCGTATTCTAATTCTCCTATTTTACTAAGTTTTGACTGATCTGCGTGCTTGTCAAAAATATCAATAATTTTAATTTCTTTGTTAAGGCTTGATAAAGCCTTTTTAACAACCTCGTGAAATTGTCTATCTACAATCAAGACCTTTGCATCACTATGATCTAGAATATAGTTCACGGTTTTAGGATCTAATCTAATATTAATTGTATTTAAAACTGCACCTGTCATAGGTACTGAATAATGTGCTTCAAATATTTCTGGTGTATTACACGCCATCACTGATACTGTATCACCTTTTCCAATACCGATTTTTTCTAATGCACTGGCGAACTGTATACATCTGTTATAGATTTCACTCCATGTATACTTTCTGTCTTCATAAATTAATGCTTCATAATCAGGGTAAATATCTTTCGCTCTTTCTAAAAAAGTTAAAGGGGTTAAAGGAACAAAATTTGCGTTATTTTTTTCTAAATTTGTCTCAAAACTACTCATTTTAATTAAATTTATAGTCCATTATGTACTTACTGCCGCTCATTGCAGAAGAACAATGAGAATCTATTCTAGGTATTACTCTTTTAAAGAAGAAATTTGCAGTTTGAATTTTATCTTCATAAAAGTTTTTATTATTTTCATAGTCATCAAAACTAACTTGAAGTACTTTAAACCAAGAATACCCAACAGCAACCAATCCCAATACTTTTAAATAATCATTGCTTGCTGCATTTGCATCATCTTTAGAATTTTGAATTTTTTCTTTTATCCAAGATGTAAACGTTATTAATTTTTCTAAATATATATTTAGTATTTTTGCAAATGGTTTAATTTTATCATCTTCGGTAGCTAAGTCTTTTTTAACCATATTAATATATCTGTCTATTATGTCTCCATTTTTATTAACAAGTTTCCTAAAAACTAAATCAATCGCTTGAACGGAATTAGTTCCCTCATAGATTGGTGTAATTCTGTTGTCTCTATATAATTGTTCTATTCCTTGGTCTTTTGTATAACCATACCCGCCAAATATTTGCATAGCCTCACTTGTTATTTCGGACCCCATATCGGTAAAAAATGCTTTAACTACAGGTGTCATTAATGATACGTAATCTGAGGCTTCTTGTTTAATTTTTTCATTATCATGATTTAAACTAACTTCTGTTTGCTGAGATAGCCAAAAACATAATGCTCTCTCACCCTCAATTATTGACTTCATATTTAAAAGTGATTTCCTTATGTCCGCGTGTTCTATAATAAAATCTGCAGAGCCATTTGTGGAATTGTTTTTGTTGCTTTTTCCTTGTTTTCTTTCTTTTGAATAAATTAAGGAATTTTGATAAGCGATTTCGGAAATACCAAGCCCCTGAATTCCCACAACAATTCTCTCTAAATTCATCATAGTAAACATTGAATTCAAACCTTTATTTTTTGGACCAATCATATAACCAACAGCCTCATCAAAATTCAAAACACATGTCGCAGATCCTTTAATTCCCATTTTGCTCTCAATAGATCCAGTGCTAATTCCATTCCTTGGTCCTAAACTCCCATCCTCATTAACAACGAACTTAGGAACTAAAAAAAGACTTATACCCTTTGTTCCAGCAGGAGAGTCGGCAGATCGAGCAATTACTAAATGAATAATATTTTCTGTTAAATCTTGATCTCCAGATGTTATAAAAATTTTCTGCCCTGATAATTTGTAAGTTCCATCATTTTGTTCAATGGCTTTAGTTTTAAGTAAACCTAAATCAGTGCCACATACTGGCTCCGTAAGACACATAGTCCCGCTCCATTTACCCTCAACCATTTTTGGTAAATACCTTTCCTTAACATCATCTGTTGCGTGATGATTGATACAGTTGTAAGCACCAATACTTAGTTCACTATATAATTTGAATGATAATGATGCCGAAGACAACATTTCATCAAAAAATGCACTAACTGTTTTTGGCATACCTTGACCACCATACTTTGGATCACAGGATAAAGAAGTCCAGCCATCCTCAATATATTTTTTATAAGCCTCCTTATATCCTGGTGGTGTCCTTACAACACCATTTTCCAAAATTGCCGGCTGTTCATCTCCAGCTTTTGCTAAAGGCAAAATTAGGTTTTGATTAATTTTTGCAGCCTCTTCTAATATATTTTTTACAAGGTCTGGCGAAACGTCTTTATATTTATCTAGCTCGTTATAGAATTTATTATTTCTTAGTTTCTCATAAAGAAACATCATGTCATCTACTGGTGCTGTATATGTTGTCATATATTCTCTTAAAATAATTTAAAAATACTACTTTTGCAAATATGCAATAACCGCATCACCCATTACTTTTGTTGATACTTCCTTATTGCCCATAGACAAAATGTCTTTTGTTCTTAATCCGTCATTTAAGACTTTTTGCACTGCATTTTCTAGCTCTTTAGCTTCGTTATCCATATTTAATGAATATTTTAAAGCCATTGCAAAACTTAAAATTGTTGCAATAGGATTTGCTAAACCTTTACCAGCTATATCAGGAGCTGATCCGTGGACGGGTTCATACATTGACCTCATGTTTCCATTCTTGTCCTTTGCCCCTAGTGATGCTGACGGTAATAGACCTAATGAACCAGTTAGCATAGCTGCTTCATCAGAAAGAATATCTCCAAAAAGATTATCAGTAACTATAACATCAAATTGCTTTGGGTTTCTCAAAAGCTGCATTGCACAATTGTCTGCAAGCATATGCTCAAGTTGTACGTCTTTAAAATCTTTATCATGTAAAGTTTGTATTTCCTCTTTCCAGAGTTGTCCTGCTTCCATCACATTAGATTTTTCACATGAGGTAACTTTGTTATCTCTTTTCTTTGCTAAATCGAATGCAACTCTTCCAACTCTCTCTATTTCTTTTGATGTGTATGTATGAGTATTTATACCTTTTCTTTCCCCATTATTAATTGGTTTAATTCCTCTAGGCTCCCCAAAATAAATTCCTCCTGTTAACTCTCTAACTATCATTATGTCTAATCCAGATACTATTTCTGGCTTAAGACTAGATGCATCAACGAGTTGTTTAAAACATATTGCGGGTCTTAAATTAGCAAATAACTTTAATTCTTTTCGAAGTTTTAAAAGAGCTCTTTCTGGCTTTTTTGAGAATTCTAAATTATCCCATTTAGGTCCGCCAACCGCTCCTAGAACTACTGCCTGACTTTCTAAAGCTTTATAAAATACTTCATCAGTGATTGGAGTCCCATGTTTATCATATGCAGCCCCACCTACTAGGTCCTCATCTATTTCAAAATCGAGTGATCTATTTTTATTTAACCAATCTATTATTTTTCTAACTTCTGCAATTACCTCTGGCCCTATGCCATCTCCAGGCAATAAAAGGATTTTTCTTTTTTTTACTTTAATCATTAAAAATCCATGGTCTTTCGGATTTAATTTTATTTTCAAAAGACTCTATTTTAGATTTGTGATTTAAAGATAAAGCTATATCATCATAACCTTCTATCAGACATTCCTTTTTAAAATTATCTATTTCGAATTTAATTTCATTATTTCCAAATGTTATTTTTTGTTCAATTAAGTCAACTGAAATTTCCTCTTTACGATTAGAATATTCTGCCAATTCTTTAATTTTTTCCTCAGATATTGTGATTGGCAAAATTCCATTTTTAAAACAATTATTATAAAATATATCAGCATAACTTGAACTAATTACGCATGTTATACCAAAGTCTAATAACGCCCATGGCGCGTGCTCCCGAGATGATCCACAACCAAAATTTTTTCCTGTTATTAAAATTTTTGAATTATTATAAGGCTTATTATTTAATATAAAGTCATTGATTTCTTTTCCGTCATTATCATATCGCATTTCGAAAAATAAGCTTTTGCCTAACCCAGTTCTTTTTATAGTTTTTAGAAATTGCTTGGGGATAATCATGTCTGTATCTATATTTACTATGGGAAGATAAGCAGGTACGCTCTTAAGATTTTTAAATTTTTTCATTAATTTTCAAATTTTCTCACATCTTCCAGGTTGCCAGAAACTGCTGCGGCGGCAGCCATTGCTGGACTAACTAAATGAGTTCTACCACCTCTGCCTTGACGACCCTCAAAATTTCTGTTTGATGTAGATGCACATCTTTCCTCTGGTTTTAATTTATCTGCATTCATGGCCAAACACATTGAGCATCCTGGTTCTCTCCATTCAAATCCAGAGCTAATAAATATTTTATGTAATCCCTCTTGTTCTGCTTGTTCTTTAACCAATCCAGAACCTGGTACAACCATTGCTTGAACATGTTTAGCAATTTTTTTATCTTTTAAAATTTTAGCAGCTTCTCTAAGATCTTCTATTCTACCGTTTGTACAACTACCAATAAAAACTTTGTCGATTTTTATATCTTGAACATTTAAATCTGGTTTTAATCCCATATATTTTAAAGATCTCTCAATAGAGCTTTTTTTATCTGGATCAGTAATATTTTCAGGATTTGGAACTTTACCATCAATTGGAACAACATCTTGTGGTGATGTTCCCCATGTGACCATTGGTTTTATCTCCTCTGCGTTTAGATTGACTTCTTTATCAAATGTGGCGTCTTTATCAGAGTAAAGTTTGCTCCAAAATTCTAATGCTTTGTCCCAATTTCCATTTTTTGGAGATAATGGTCTTCCTTTTAAGTAGTTAAAAGTTTTATTGTCTGGTTTAATTAAACCTGCTCTTGCTCCACCTTCAATAGTCATATTACAAATTGTCATTCTTTGCTCAACACTTAGTGAAGATATTACATCTCCAGCATACTCAATAACATAACCTGTGCCGCCTGCTGTTCCAATATTTCCAATTATTTGTAAAATAACATCCTTTGACGTAACACCAATCGAAAGTTCTCCGTTTACATTAATTCTTAAATTTTTAGATTTTTTTTGCACAAGTGTTTGTGTCGCTAATACATGTTCTACCTCGGATGTACCGATTCCAAAAGCTAAAGCACCGAATGCACCATGTGTAGCTGTATGACTGTCGCCACATACAATCACTGTACCAGGCTGTGTAAAGCCTTGTTCTGGTCCTATTATATGAACAATTCCTTGTCTTTTATCATTCATTCCAAACAATTTTATTCCGAATTCTTTGCAGTTTTGCTCTAATGTTTCTACTTGGATTTTTGATTCTTCGTCTATTATGCCTTTAGATCTATCCGTTGTTGGCACATTATGATCAGCAACAGCAAGTGTTAAATTTGGTTGTCTTACTGTTCTATTTGAATTTCTTAACCCCTCAAACGCTTGCGGGCTTGTTACCTCATGAACTAGATGTCTATCTACAAAAAGAAGAGATGTACCATCCTCTTGCTTATGTACTAAATGCTGATTCCAGATTTTATCGTATAAAGTGTAAGGCATTAGAAAAAATTATTTTTCTTCTGAAGTTCCTTCTTCTTTTTTAGCAACTTCCTCTTTTTTTGAAACTTCTTTATTTTCTGACTGTTTTCTTAACTCTTCATTACTATCTGCTTTAATTTGATTTTCGCCTTGATCAGGTTCTTGAATACTTTCAATCTTGGATTCTACATCTATACCAATATTTTTTCTTATCTTCTCAGCAATTCGAGCTGATTTTCCAGTTCTGTCTCTTAAGTAATAAAGTTTAGCTCTTCTTACTTTTCCAGATCTAATGACTTTAATTGAATCAACAATAGGACTGTACAAAGCAAAAGTTCTTTCAACACCCTCACCAAAAGATATTTTTCTGACAGTAAAAGATGAATTTATGTCTCTGTTTTTTTTTGCAATACAAACGCCCTCAAAGTATTGGATTCTATCTCTTTTACCCTCAGAGATCTTTACACCAACTTTGATAATATCTCCTGGAAAAAAATCAGGTAATTTTTTTTCAGCAGATAATTTGGCTACATTAGCTCTGTTTATTTCATCTATTGTTTTCATTATTAAATTTGTCAAATTAATTTTTTTTATTATATTTATGCCATAAAT
>CACEVB010000019.1 GCA_902562875.1 uncultured Pelagibacteraceae bacterium
ATTTAAATTTATCTTTGGATGGGGTTTAATAAAAAACTTATATCTTTTATTTTTAAAGTTAGTTAACAAATTAATCGTTCTACTAAAATCATGCAAACCAAGTAATACAACATAATTATATTTATATTTTTTATTATTACTTAGTATTCGTTTATAATTTCTTATCTCTCTATCTATTAAATTATTATTCTCTAAATTTATTTTGGATTTATATTTATTTTTATAAATTTTTTCTAAAAGTTTCGATTTTAAAATTATTTTATCTGGGAATGAATTTTTATACCTTTTAGAAATATCTTCCCAAATAAAATTTCTACTATTAAGTCCATGTTGATAACCAATCGTTCTAAGCTTGGGTATTCTTGATTTAATATTTTGATGTATTTGAATTCCAAAAGCATATTCAAACAAAAAATAGTTAAATTTTTTAATTTTATTATTTATTAAAAAATTAGTAATAGCGTTTAAGAATATTTCAGTTTTATGAAACTTTATATAAGAAAATTTGAATAAATTTATATAGGAATCGGTAAAGTTAACTTTGTCGATTATTAATTTTTTTTTATTAATTTTTTGATAAATTGTTCTATTTCTTAAAATACTTTTAAAAAAAATAATTAAATCTTTAAATGAAATATATTTTTCGATATGAAAAAAAAATTTATTATTTTTTATTATAAAAATTCTTTTTATTAATTTAAAGATATTTTCCTGAATATGAGACTCGTCTGATAAAAAAGTGTTTAAATAAATATTATTTTTTTTTTTATAAAGATAATTCTTTTTTTTTTTAAAAAATAAAGGAAAGATTGAAAAATAAATACTATCCTCATTTAAAATCTTCTTATTTTCAAAGATCAAAAACATTTTAACAATTATAACCTTGATTAGAAAAAATAAGTTTGTTTTTAAAAAAGATACTGAGTTTATATAACTTTTATTTTTTATAAATTTAATATTTTTTTCTTCTGTAAGACTTTTGTAAGAATTATAAAATTCGTTATCATCAGTAATAATTTTAATGTTATTTTTATATTTCTTAACAATTTTTTTTAAGTATAAAATTTTAACTGTTTTATAATATTGTTTATATCTATCATTTCTAAAATTATTGATTTCTAGACAAGATTGAAATTTTTCCTTGTTTATATTTGTATATTTAGCTAACCCTTTTATTAATTTTTGTTTTTCTAATTTAAAATTACAGTTCCAAAAACTTATTATATTGCATTTTCCTTCTATAATTTTTCCACTTGATAGATAAATAACATCATAAAAGTCAAATTTCTTATCAAAATCTTGTTCTGTATCTAAAATTAATAGTTTTTTTTTGTCCATTAAAAGTTAGGACCAGATTATATTTAATTTAGTATTAAAATTGTTTTTTTTTATTATTTGCTTAAGGTTTTTAATTATATCTAAATTTCTTTCTGATTTTTCGATATTTTGAACTTGAATTATTTTTGCCTTTTTTGCTATACAAAACGCTACAGAAAAAAATAGTACGAAATTATTTTTATATTTACACATACCTTCCTCTATTTTGGGATTTTCTGACTTTGTATAATTATAATTTATAAGCTGGTCTTTATTTTTAAATTTCATTTTTTTTAATATTTCGTAATTTGGAGAGATAATTTTTTTTTTTAAGTCACTCACTTTATTTAGCTCAGTAAAAATTCTGAATGGATTACATATAAAAATATAATCTAAAAAATTATAATCAAAATTTGTCAAATAATTCATTGAAGATATTTTGAAGCCTCTTTGTTTAAATGATGATAAATTCATTTTTTTATTTTTTATATTTTCACTTAATATTAAAATTTTATTTAGTTTAATTGAATTAATTTTTTTCAATTTGTTTACTTTAAGAAAAAGTTTGTCAAATAAATCTTTTGCAAAACTACTTGCTTTATTTTTCTTTAAGAATTCAAGTATTTCAAGCATCACATAAAAAGAAAATTTATTTTCAGATAATAATAATTGTACATATGATGGATGAATATTATTTTTAGCTGAGTAGAAGTAATGATAGTTTGGACCCCAATTATATCTTTGTATTAATGGTATCATTTCTTTATCTATTAGTGAGTATAATTTTTCATTTTTCTTTTGTGGAATATTTTTAACAGTATCTAAAAATTCCTCCAATTTTAAGTTACCAGCCCCTCTACCCATGCCAGTTAAGGATGTATCAATGTAGCCAAAACCTAATTTAATTGCCATTTTTGCATTTTCCAAAGCTTGTCCTAAATTATTATGTGCGTGCAATCCAAAATTTTTAATATTAAAATTTTTTTTTATTTCTTTAGTAATTCTTGCGAGCTTGTCTGGATCACAATTACCAAAGCTGTCTGCTAAATAAAAAATATTTACTTTTAACTTTTTACAAGCTTTAAAAAAAATTATTATTTCACTATTTTTTAAAACTGTAAATTTCATTAAATTTACTGCTACTTGAAACTTGTTTTTTCTTAATCTTTTAATAACTCTTTCAAGCAAATATTTATCCTGGTAATTACATGCGAGTCTAATCAGGGGAATTTGGGAAGATTCTTTTTTACTAAATTTTTTATCTATATTTAAAAAGTAATTTTCATTTTTGAAATCAGATAAGTCTGCCATAGCACACATCTTTATATTTTTTGGAATTGTAAGATTTTTCACATATGAATAATCAGACCTGCTAAATGGTCCAAAATCTCTTGAATTTATAATTTTTTTAAATCCAATCTCAATATAATCTATACCTAATTGGCTTAATACATTTAAATAATTATTTGCAAATTTTTTTGTAAAATTCCAATTATTATAGTAACCACCATCTCTTAAAGTACAGTCTAATATTTTAAATTTATTATTCATAATTGTTTTTATTTTATTAAGATTTATATTTTACTTTTATAAATATTCTATTAGCAAATTAATATAATTTTATAAAGTTATATTAAATAATAATTTATCTAGGACTATCTAAATAATATGAAATCTCTTCTGAAATAAGTTTATAACCTTCTTCATTATAATGATTTTTCTTTCTGTATGGGAAAAGGCTTAGTGGATCTTTGTGTTTTTTAAAAACTAACTTATCAATATCAATTATATTTATATTTAAGTCTTGAACTAATTTGATAATTTTATTTTTTTCAAAAGCATCTGTATATTTAATTGTGTATGAAAATCTTGGAAGGTAAACAAAGTATAGATCAATTTTATTACTATCCAAATATTCTTTATGTATTTTTAATATTTTTTGAAACCTATCATAATCACTTTGTGGATAGCTAAATTTAGCAAGCTTAAAAAACTCCCTAATTTTATATAATTTTAAACTTTTTTTGTAATCCCAAAGATCATCAGCATTTGTTATGCCTTTTTCCTCTAATTTTTTTTGCTTTTTATCGAAATAAATTATTCTTTCCATGTATTCATTTTTAAAAAAGGTTTTTAATACTTCGTCTACTTCACTCTGTCTATTTGCAAGATTTTGACTAAAATTTTTAGATAAATACTTTTTAAAAATATTTTCTTCATAACTATAAGAAGTGGCTAAATCAGATAAATCATTTCCCTCATAAAAAAACCATAAAACTATTTTTGGTTTATATTTTTTTGTAAATTCTATTATGCTGGCATGTTGAATTAGTGGACCATTGCCACTATAAGCTAAATTAATTGTATTTTTTCCTAATTTTCTTAAATTTTCACCAATATCATTATCTGGATCTACACAAGCTCCATGAGCAAATGAGTCTCCAGAAAAAATAATATCAATACTTTCATAATCCCAAACATAATCTGGATTATTAAACCCATGTCTATCGCTTCTGTATATAGACCATTTACCAGATTCATTACAAAATACTGTTAGTTTATTTGAAATTCCGCCTACAGGAAATATCGTGTTTTTGTTTTTGTGTTTATACTTTAAATAATGGCTAGGAGGTAATTGCGATACTGGATCGTAATCTTTATATTCTTCAAGTATCTCACTAGTAACTCTTGTATCATAATTTATTCTTTTTTTATTTTTATTTTCTTGAAAGATATTTGAAAAAAGAAAAATTTCTACACAATACAATCCTATGATTAAACTAAAAGATGAAATAATAATTAATGGTTTTAAGGATTTTCCAAAATATAAAATTATGAGCCAAAAGATTATAGAGATAATTATTATTTTATAATAAGCATCATAATAGTTTACAAAAGCTTCATTATCGTTGTAAAATATTTTGTCCTTATAAATCACATAACTTAATATTAAAAAGTTTAAAGTAATTATTAATTTAATGATAAAATTAGAAATATAATTAAGTTTTTTTTCAAATGAAGTTTTCATGGTCAATATTTAATTGTCTTTTAAATAAAATCAATTAAATATCTTTTAAAATAATTGTATAAATTAATGAACATAAAAACATCATCAAATAGGAGTTTTGGAATAGTTTTTTTTGTTGTATTTTTATTAATTTCTATTTGGCCAATTCTCAATGGAGAAGAGCTTAGAATTTGGTCTTTAATCATATCAATAGTTTTTCTTGTTTTGGGTTTACTAGACTCTAAAATACTTTCACCTTTAAATAAATTATGGTTTAAGTTTGGAATTTTCCTAGGAAATTTTATAGCTCCAATTGTAATGGGGTTAATTTTTTTTCTAGTAGTAACACCAACAGGATATTTAATGAAAATTTTTAAAAAAGACCTGATTAATTTAAAAAAAAACAATGAAAAAACTTATTGGATTGAAAAAAAAGAAATAAAAACTAGTATGAAAAATCAATTTTAAAAATGGAATTTATAAAAGAATTTTGGGAATTTTTAAAGATTAGAAAAAAATATTGGCTTTTACCAATAATTATTGTTTTAACAATTTTTGGTGGACTGATAGTTTTAAGTCAAGGATCAGCAATTGCTCCATTTATTTATACAATATTCTAGTGACTAAAATTTTGGGAATTTCTGCATTTTATCACGATAGTGCAGCGGCAATTATAATTGATGGTAAAATAATTTCTGCAGCACAAGAGGAAAGATTTACAAGAAAAAAGCATGATTCTAATTATCCTTATAACGCAATTGAATTTGTTTTAAATTATTCAAATTTAAAACTTTCAGATATAGATAAAATAGTTTTTTACGAAAAACCTTTTCTAAAATTTGAAAGACTTTTAGAAACTTATGTTGCAATGGCGCCTAAAGGTTTTATTCAATTCTCTAAAGCAATGCCAAAATGGCTTGGGGAAAAGCTTTTTCAAAAAAAAATGCTTTTAAATCTACTTAAAAAACATGATCAAAATTTTAACAACTCAAAAAAAATTTTATTTTCTGAACATCATTTAAGTCACGCAGCTAGTGCTTTCTTTCCATCTCCGTTTGAGGAAGCAATTATTTTGACTGCGGATGGTGTAGGCGAATGGGCAACAACTACAGTTGCAATAGGGATAAAAAATAAGCTTGAAATAAAAAAGGAAATTCATTTTCCACATTCTTTGGGACTTTTATATTCTGCATTTACATATTACGTAGGTTTTAAGGTAAATAGTGGGGAATATAAATTAATGGGTTTGGCTCCTTATGGCCAGCCAAAATACAAAGATTTAATTGAAAAAAATTTAATTCATATAAAAGAAGATGGTTCATTTAGACTAAATCAAGATTATTTTAATTATACAACCGGTTTAACAATGACTAATGAAAAGTTCCATAATTTATTTGGAACAAAACCTAGAGATAATAAAAAAGATAAAATCGTTCAGTTTCATATGGATATTGCTGCTTCAATACAAAAAGTAACTGAAGATGTAATGATTAAAATATGTAAATCATTAAGAAAAGAATACAATATTCCAAATTTATGTTTAGCTGGAGGAGTTGCACTTAACTGTGTTGCAAATGGCAATATTCTTAAAGATAAAATATTTGAAAACATCTGGATTCAACCAGCTGCGGGTGATGCAGGTGGATCTTTGGGTGCTGCTCTAGCATACTGGTATTTAGAATTAAAAAAAGAACGTAAAATTTCTAAAAATGATGATATGAATGGATCTTATCTTGGTCCCTCATATTCAAATGATCAAATAGAAAAAAATTTATCAAAACTTGAAGCAAATTATAAATTTTTTGATGACAAAAATTTAATCGAAAAAGTAGCAACAGACTTATCAAATGGATGTGTTATTGGATGGTTTCAGGGTAGAATGGAATTTGGCCCTAGAGCTTTAGGAGGAAGATCAATTTTAGGCGATCCAAGATCATCAACAATGCAAAAAAATTTAAATCTAAAAGTTAAATACAGAGAAAGTTTTAGACCATTTGCACCCTCTGTTTTAAGAGAAGATGTTAATAAATGGTTTGATTTAAATAATGATAGTCCTTACATGTTGTTGGTCGCTCAAATTAATAAAGAAAAACAGATAGATATGACAGAAGAGCAGAAAAATTTATTTGGGATAGATAAGTTAAACGTTAAAAGATCAGATATTCCAGCAGTGACTCATGTAGATTATTCTGCAAGGATCCAAACAGTTCATGAAAAAACAAATAAAAAATATTATGATTTAATCAAAAAGTTCAAAGAAAAAACTAATTGTCCAGTAATTGTAAACAC
>CACEVB010000020.1 GCA_902562875.1 uncultured Pelagibacteraceae bacterium
CCTTAAAAAGTGCATTTTTTATTATTTCTACTCTTTCATTAGAATTAAACAAATATTGCTTAGTTTCACCATTTGAAACAGCAACTATTAATTTGTCTACTAATTTTAAAGATTTCTTGATCACATCTATATGACCAAAAGTAATAGGATCGAAGGTTCCAGGATATATTGCTATATTCTTCATTATATAAGATTATCATCAATTTTTATCGCTGAAACAACTTTTTCATCGCCACTTAATTTAATTATTCTAACACCTTGTGTATTTCTTCCAGCAATCCTTATTTCTTTAGCTGTCGTTCTTATCACTCTACCTTTGTCAGTAGAAATTAGAATTTCATCACCTTCGTATACAGGGAAAGTTGAAGCAACATTTCCATTTCTTTTTGAATTTACTATACCAATTATTCCTTTACCACCTCTATTTGTGACTCTAAAATCATTATGAGATGTACGTTTACCATAACCATTTTCAGTAATTGATAATATGTAATTTTGGGAAGAATTATTTATTGATTTACCATTTTTCGTGTTTGTTTTTATTTTTACATTATCAATAATAGATAAAGATACAACTTCATCATTTTCAGATAAATTTATCCCCTTAATGCCTTTGGATGACCTGCCTTTAAATACTCTTAATTTAGATGATTCAAAACGAATACATTTTCCTAATTTAGTATTTAAAATTATATCCTGATCATCTCTACATATTTTAACACCTACAATTTTGTCGTTAATATCTAATTTAATTGCAATTTTTCCTGATGTATTGATGGATGAAAAATCATCTAAACTATTTTTTTTAATTTTACCTTTGCTAGTTGCAAAGATTATATGAAGTCCTTTAGTATTAGAGCTATCCTCTGGAAATGGCATAATTGAGCTGATATTTTGATGATTTTTAAGCGGCAGTATATTGAATAACGATTTTCCTCGTGAAATAGCGGATCCCTCAGGTATTTTCCAAGCTTTTATTTTATATACTAAGCCCTCGTTAGAAAAAAATAGGACTGAAGTATGAGTATCAACAGATAAAGTTTGAATAACAGAGTCTTCGTCTCTGGTCTTTATTCCAGTTTTTCCTTTTCCTCCCCTCTTTTGCTGTTTTAAATTACGTAATGACCCCCTTTTTATATAACCTTTTAGCGTAACTGTTATAAGAACAGACTCCTTTTGTATAGTTTCCTCAATATCATAATTAAGTATTGCATCAATAATTTGTGTACGTCTTGGAATTGAATATTTTTCCTTTATTAATTTAAGTTCATTACTAATTACATTTAAAAGTTCTTTTTTGGAACTTATTATTTTTTTAAATTGTTTGATTAATTCAGACAATTTTATTAATTCATGCTCAATCTCTGATATTCCTAGAGCTGTTAACTTCTGTAATCTTAGCTCTAGGATAGCAACAACTTGTTTAGATGATAACGAATAGAAATTTTTTGATTTTGAAGGTTCAATAAGTTTAATTAATTTAGAGGTTTTTGAAATTTTCCATTTAATTTCTAATAAAGTTTTTTTTGCATCATCAGGATTTTTTGATGTTCGAATTATCTTAATTATTTTATCAATATTCTCAACACTAACAGATAAACCTATAAGAATATGAGCTCTATCCTCGGCTTTTTGTAAATCAAATTTTGTTTTTTTGATTACAACATCTTCTCTAAATTTTAAAAAATTTTCTAAAAATTCCTTAAGATTGCAAATCTTTGGTTTTCTATCTACAATTGCCAAAGTATTAAAACCAAAAGAAGTTTCGACAGATGTAAATTTAAATAATTGTCTTTTAACTGTCTCTGGTTCAATATTTCTTCTTAAATCTATTGCCACTCTCACACCCTCTCTATTTGATTCATCTCTTATGTCGCTAATTCCCTCAATTTTTTTTTCTCTAATTAAATCTGCTATTCTCTCATTTAAGTTTGATTTATTCACTTGGTAGGGAATAGATGTGATAATTAGTCTATCTTTACCATTTTTTAAATTTTCTACTTGTATTTCACCTCTTATTTTGAATGAGCCTCTTCCAATTTTATATCCTTGTTTAATAATATCTTTTCCTATTATAATTCCTCCAGTAGGAAAATCTGGTCCAGGAATATATTTCATCAACTCTGATAGTTTTATATCTTTATCTTTTATTAGTGCTAAAGTTCCATCTATAACTTCACCCAAATTATGAGGTGGTATACTCGTTGCCATACCAACAGCAATACCTCCGGCACCATTCACTAATAAGTTTGGAAACTTTGATGGTAATACTTCAGGCTCATATTCGGTTTCATCATAATTACTTTTGAAATTAACCGTATCTTTTTCAATATCCTCTATTATATGTTCAGAAATTTTTGAAAGTCTAGTCTCCGTATATCTCATTGCGGCAGCAGGATCTCCATCTATAGATCCAAAATTTCCTTGGCCATCAACTAAAGGTAAGCTCATTGAGAAGTCTTGGACCATTCTAACAAGTGCATCGTAAACAGCTTGATCTCCATGAGGATGATATTTACCAATTACATCTCCGACAACTCTTGCAGATTTTCTAAATTGTTTTGTCCAATCAAAACCACCTTTATACATTGCATATAAAATTCTTCTATGCACAGGTTTTAATCCATCTCTTACATCTGGTAATGCTCGACTAACGATCACACTCATCGCATAAGATAAGTATGAAGAACTCATCTCATCATACATTGAGATCTGTTTTATATTTTTGTCTTTCTCTATTTCTTTAATAGACATATATTAAAATGGTATATCATCATCCAAATCATCTCTGACTTGCGTTGTGTCATCTGAGATTTGATTATTTTGAGATGGTATTGACTGATTTGTGCTTTGTCCACCTAGCATAGTTAAAGAGGAATTATATCCCTGAATAATAATTTCTGTCGAAAATTTATCTTGTCCACTTTGCTCATCCTTCCATTTTCTAGTTGATATTTGACCCTCAATATAAACCTGTGCTCCCTTTTTTAAATATTGTTGAACAACATTAACCAACCCTTCATTAAATACAACTATGCGGTGCCATTCTGTTTTTTCTTTTCTTTCACCTGTATTTTTATCTTTCCAAGTCTGGCTTGTAGCAAGACTTAATCTGGCTACGCTTTTCCCATTTACCATTTGTTTTATCTCTGGGTCTGCGCCTAAACGACCAATTAATAAAACTTTATTTAGACTTCCGGCCATAATATTTTAAAATAATGATATGATATATTTATATATAACATAATTTAACTTGAATATTAATTTAAATATTCTAATGCAAGAAAATTTATGCAAAAAAAGATAGTTATAAAGGGCGCAAAAGAACATAATTTAAAGAATGTGTCAGTAGAAGTGCCTAAAGATAAATTTGTTGTCATAACAGGTATATCTGGATCAGGAAAATCGTCTCTAGCATTTGATACTATATATGCTGAAGGTCAGAGAAGATATGTTGAGAGTCTATCAGCTTACGCAAGACAATTTTTAGATAAAATGAAAAAACCTAACGTTGATATGATAGAGGGTTTAAGCCCTGCCATATCAATTGAGCAAAAAAATGCACCAAAAAATCCCAGATCTACTGTTGCTACAGTCACTGAAATTTATGATTATATGAGAGTTTTATTTGCAAGAGCTGGTATTCCATTCTCACCATTCACAGGTAAACCAATAGTATCACAAACTATTAGTCAAATTGTAGATAAAATTAAATTACTGCCAAAAAAATCAACTATATATTTATATGCACCGGTAGTAAGAGGAAGAAAAGGAGAATATAAAAAAGAAATTCAAATTTATAAAAAAAGAGGTTTTAGAAAAATTAAAATTGATAACATTTTATATGACATTGAAAAAACTCCAGAATTAAACAAAAAATTAAAGCATGATATTTCAGTATTAGTTGATAGAATTATTGTTAATTCATCAATAGGTAATAGATTAGCTGAAAGTGTAGAGACAGCTGTTAATTTGGCAAATGGTCTAATTTTTGTTGAATACGAAAACGAAACCCTGCCAAAAAAGTACAGAAAATCAGAAAAATTAATTTTTTCAACAAAATTCGCGTGTCCTGAAAGTGGTTTTACAATTGAAGAAATAGAACCAAGATTATTTTCATTTAATAGCCCGTACGGCGCGTGCGAAGAATGCGAAGGTATAGGAGTAAAGTTAAATGTTGATCCTAAACTAGTAGTGCCTAATGAAAAAAAAACTATAGCTGAAGGTGCTATTGAGCCTTGGGCTAAATCAACTTCTTTATATTACGCACAAACATTAGCATCAATATCAAAGCATTATGGATTTTCTCTAGATGAAAAATGGAATAAATTAAATAAAAAAATAAAAGATATAATTCTTTATGGGTCAGATGATGAAGAAATCAAGTTTTCTTATGATGACGGATATGAAAAATATTCACATAAAAAAACATTTGAAGGTGTTATAAATAACCTTGAAAGAAGATATCTAGAGACAGATAGTGATTGGAAAAGAGATGAAATATCCCAATATCAATCAGACTCTGATTGTGAAAGGTGTAACGGCCAGAGATTAAAAGAAGAAGCACTATGTGTTAAAATAAACGATTTAAATATAAGTCAAGTAACAACTAAATCTATATATGATGCAAAACAATGGTTTACATCATTAGAATTTAAACTCGATAAAAGGCAATTAAAAATAGCTGAACACATATTAAAAGAAATAAACGAAAGATTAGATTTTCTTTTAAATGTAG
This sequence comes from uncultured Pelagibacteraceae bacterium, assembly GCA_902562875.1. Taxonomy (GTDB): domain Bacteria; phylum Pseudomonadota; class Alphaproteobacteria; order Pelagibacterales; family Pelagibacteraceae; genus Pelagibacter. The sequence continues at coordinate 4,739 of CACEVB010000020.1, forward strand.
GTCTTGATTATTTAACTTTATCAAGAGAATCTGGAACCTTATCAGGTGGAGAATCTCAAAGAATTAGATTGGCATCACAAATTGGATCTGGGTTAACTGGAGTTTTATATGTTTTGGATGAACCCTCTATAGGCTTACATCAAAAAGATAATGTAAAATTAATAAATGCATTAAAAAGACTAAGAGACTTAGGAAATACAGTTGTAGTCGTTGAACATGATACAGAAACTATGGAAAATGCAGATCACATTATTGATCTAGGACCTGAGGCTGGTCATAAAGGTGGTGAGATTGTAGCACAAGGATCATATCAAGAACTTTTAAAGGCAGATAGTATTACAGGAAAATATTTATCTAATAAAAATTTTATACCTATACCAAAAAAAAGAAGAATTGCTAAAAATGGTAGATTTCTTCAAATTTTAAGTGCGAGTGGAAATAATTTGAATAATGTAAATTTAAAAATTCCATTTGGAACATTCACATGTGTTACCGGTGTTTCGGGGAGCGGCAAATCAACACTAGTTTTACAAACATTATATAATGCATTAAATCTTAGTCTAAATAACAATAAATCTCGAAAAATACCAAAACCATTTAGAGGTATAAAAGGAATGGAACTAATTGACAAAATAATTGATATTGACCAATCACCAATTGGCAGAACCCCTAGGTCAAATCCTGCAACTTATACTGGCGCTTTTGGTCCAATAAGAGATTGGTTTACAAATTTGCCTGAGTCAAAAAGTAGAGGCTATAAACCTGGAAGATTTTCTTTTAATGTTAAAGGTGGGAGATGTGAAGCTTGCGAGGGAGATGGTGTGATAACATATGAAATGCATTTTTTACCTGATGTGTAT
>CACEVB010000021.1 GCA_902562875.1 uncultured Pelagibacteraceae bacterium
ACAAATATAAAATTTCTTTATAACCTATTTCATTTTTAGCTAGTAAAGTTAAAAAACCTCTGTCTTCATTGTCATTAAAAATAATTTGAGTTCCTATAATAGGTTGAGTGCCGTTTTTTGACAAACTCTCGGAAAATTCAAGGGCACCACTTAAATTTGAAGTATCACATATGCCTAATGTTCGAGTTTTGTTATTTTTGCAGTATTCTTTTAAATTATCAATCTTTATTGCTCCCTCACATATCGAAAATTGAGTATGAAGTTTAAAATGATTAAAATTTTTATATTGCGTTTCTTTCATTGTGATTTTTAATATTACCATTAATTAATTTTAATTTACAATCAGCCATATTAGCGAAATATAAATTGTGAGTTGCAAATATAATAACTCTATTTTTATTTTTTAACTTAATTAACAATTTAAAAATTTCTTTAGCATTTTTTTGATCAAGACTACCTGTTGGCTCATCTGCTAACAATATATTTGGGCTATTTATAATAGCCCTACAGATTGCAACTCTTTGTGACTCACCCCCAGAAAGTTCGTTTGGATAATGTGATAATCTTTTAGCTAAACCAATTTTTTTTAATATTTTTTTTGAGTCAATTAGTGCTCTATTTTCATTATCTTCAATTGTTAATCTGGCAATTAATACATTTTCGAGTGCTGTAAAATCTTTTAAAAGATTGTTATCTTGGTAAATTATGCCAATTTGTCTTGCTCTATAAGTATCATTTTTAATTTTATCATTAAAATTAATTTTAATTTTATTAATATTAAGTTCCCCCTTTGAAGGTTTATCAATTAAAGACATAATGTTTAAAAGTGTAGATTTTCCTGTGCCAGATGGACCAACAATCGAGTAAATTTTACCCTTTTTAAAAGTATAATTAATTTTTTTTAATATATGTAAATTTTTATCAGAATAATTTTTCGAGAGATTAACTAATTTAATCATATCATTATTCATATTTTAAAGATTTTATTGGATCCATATTTGCGGCTTTTCTTGCTGGATAAAAAGAAACTATTGTTGTAATTAAAATAGATATTAATGCAATTATACTTATCGATTTTATATTGATTTCAGATGGCATCCTGCTCAAAAAATAAATTTCTTCAGGGAAAATTTGAATATTAAGTATTTCACTTAGTAAAATTCTTATCTCCTCTATATATATTGAAAATAACACACCTAAAATAATGCCAAATAAAGTAGCCAAGGATCCAATTATAAGACCTACGAAAAAAAATATTTTTTTTATAGAATTGTTTTGAACACCTATAGATTTTAAAATCGCAATATCTCTTGTTTTGTTTCTAACTAGTATCGTTAGTCCTGAAATTATGTTAAACGCAGCTACTATTATAATTAAAGTCAAAATTATGAACATCACATTTCTTTCAACTTTTAAAGCTGAGAATAATGACTTGTTCAAATCACTCCATGTGTAAATAAAATCATTTTTAAAAATTTTTGAAATTTCTAATTTAGCATTATTAATATCTATTGGATTTATTAAGAAAATCTCTAATTTGTTATTATCTGTATTCAAATCAAAAAAATTATTCAAATCATTTATATTAATAAAAGCTACATTAAGATCAAAGTCAACTAATCCACTTTCAAAAATTGAATCTACAATATAAGCTTCTTGTCTGGGTAATTTTCCTATTATAGTATCAATACCCGTAGGTGACATTATTACAATTTTATCTCCAATATTTAAATTAAGATCATAACTCAACTCTTTACCAATGGATATATGTTTGCTGTTTAAAAAAATGTTGCCCACAAAGTTATCATCTTTTACAAATTTTAATTTTTGAAAATCGTTTCTTTCATAGCCTCGTAATTGAATACCTTTTGTATTATTCTTATTTATAATTACGGCCTCTCCTCTAGAACTAATTAATATATTTTTTGAAATTTTTAATTTTTCAATATTTTTAATGTTAAAATCAATATTTTTACTATCAAAAGATTGAATAACTACGTGGGGATTAGAGCCTATAATTTTTGTTATTAACTCTGTTCTAAAGCCATTCATCACTGACATTACAATTATTAAAACTGCTACGCCAATACTTATTCCAAGGAAAGAAAAAATTGAAATAATATTCAAAAAACCATCTGTCTTTCTAGCTTTTAAATATCTTAAAGTTATTTTTTTTTCTAATTTGGATATCAATTTTTTAATTCTTCTAAGATTATATTTTCAATTTTTTCAACATTATAAACAGATAAATTTTCTCCAACCCCACCAAATTCAAAATTATTTTGTCCGGAATTTTTTCCAATAATAATTTGATATGGAATACCAATTAAATTAAATTTTTTGACTTTCGAACTTAAAGTTTCATCTGTGTCATCTATTATACAATCTATATTTTTAGATTTTAATTTATTGTAAATATTAATAGATTTTTCTAGATTTGATTTATCATTTTTATTAATTTGTGGTAAAATCACACAGTGATATGGAGCGATATTTATTGGCCATTTCATTAATTCAATTTTATCATCATATTTAGCTTCAATAATGGCAGCAACTAACCTTGACACGCCCACACCATAAGAACCCATTTTTACGTATTCTTTTTTACCTTTGTTATCAACCGATGCATTCATTGTTTTCGAATACTTATCTCCAAAATAGAAGATGTGACCCACTTCAATCCCTTTAGTAATCAATTTATTTTCCTCAATAACTTTATTATCAAATTCTTTTTTATTAAATTTTTCGTCTGTTACAGCATAAAATGTATCGTATTTATTTCTTAGTGAGGATAATGAGTCCTTACTAATTTTTGTTTCTGAATAGTCTACGTCAAATATTTTTTTATCTGTATAAATCTTGCTCTCACCCGTTTCAGCTATTATTATAAATTCATGAGATAAATTTCCACCGATAGGTCCAGTATCAGCAGCCATTGGTATTGCTGATAACTCAAGTCTTTTAAATGTTTTTAAATATGAGAGAAAAAATTTGTTATAAGAATATATTGCTTCGTCCATATCTACATCAAATGAATATGCATCTTTCATATAAAACTCCCGGCATCTCATAACACCAAATCTTGGGCGCAACTCGTCTCTAAATTTCCATTGTATGTGGTAAACTAGTTGAGGTAAAGATTTATAAGATTTGATTGAATTCCTAAATATTTCAGTAACTAATTCTTCATTAGTTGGTCCATAAAGCATTTCTCTATTCTGTCTATCTTTAATTCGTAGCATCTCTTCACCATAGTCGTTATATCTTCCACTTTCCTTCCAAATTTCACTAGATTGAATAGTGGGCATTAAAATTTCTTGTACACCAATATTATCTTGTTCTTCTCTAACTATTGATTCTATTTTTTTCATAACCTTAAATCCGAGTGGTAACCAAGAGTATATACCCGCTGATGATTGTTTAATCATACCAGTTCTTAACATTAATTGATGTGATTTTATTTTTGCTTCTGATGGAATATTTTTTAAAATTGGAATTAAAGATTTAGATAAAAACATTTTATACTCTTAACAAATTTATATTGATTAATGGTCTTTTTCCAGTCTTTTCCTTAATATATTTTCTACAAGATAATTTAATTCCTTCTTTAAAGTTGTCTTCTTGTTTCCTATTTAAAAGTGAAAAAGTTTTTGAAACATTGTCAATTATTTCTCTTATTTCAAATTTGAAATCATCAATCTCATATATTGGTATCCCCATGAAATTCAAAATAATACGATCGTTTATGTTTCCTTTTGAATTGATCGCTACAGTTACGTCTAGATATCCATTAGATGATAAATTTTTTCTCTCCTTAATAGATTTGGCTTCCTCTTCAACTGGAACATTTCCGTCTAAAAATACTTTTCCGTAAGGTGCTTTGTCATATACCTCTGGTGAACCAGGATATAGCCTTACAATATCTCCATTTTCAACTTTTATTGGATATTTAACTTCCATTTCTTTTGCAAAATTTATGTGTTCTAGCATATGTCTTTGTTCGCCATGAACAGGTATTAAACATTTTGGTTTTATCCACTCATACATATCTTTTAAATCGTCTCTATTTGGATGACCCGAAACATGAACAAATTCTGTTTCTTCAGAGATTACCTCTACTCCATCCCTAACCAGGTTGTTATGCAAATTGTATAATTTCTTTTCATTTCCTGGGATAATTTTTGATGAAAATATAACTACATCACCTGGTTCTATTTCAACATCTGGATGAATATGATTTGCAATTCTATTCATTGCACCTAAGGGTTCGCCCTGACTTCCAGTGCATAAATAAATTATTTTGTCCCTAGAGACTTTATTTGCATCCCTAGGATCAATTGGTTTGATAACATTAGACAGATAGCCACATTTTTTTGCTGCCTTATAAATTCTTTGCATCGATCTACCAACTAAAGAGATTTGCCTTCCAGTTTTTTCTGCACAATAAAAAATTGTTTCCATCCTTGCTACATTTGATGCAAAAGATGTAACGATTATTCTTTTTTTGTATTTACTTATTATATTTAAAAGACTTTTTCTTACATCTGACTCAGAGCCTGATCTTCCAATACTAAAAACATTTGTAGAATCACAAATCATAGCCATTACACCTTTTTTTCCAATTTCCTTTAGTCTGCTAGAATTTATTTTTTCCCCAACTAAAGGTTCTGGATCGTACTTCCAGTCACCCGTATGCAAGATAGTTCCCACAGGTGTATCAATTTTTAGGCCATTGGGTTCTACTATGGAATGAGTAAGACTCACAAATTCAATATTAAATGGATCTAGATCTATTTTTCCACCTAGCTGAACAACTTGCAAATAATTTTCAATTTCAATTTTTTTTTCTTTAAATTTTTCAATTATAAGCGTTGCTGTAAATGGTGTAGCATAAATTTTACATTTCAGATTTGGCCAAATATGTGCGATGGCTCCAATGTGATCTTCATGTGCATGAGTTAAAACAATTCCGACAAGATTATTTCTTTTTTCTCTTATAAAACCGGTATCAGGATATATAATATCAATCCCAGGAAAATTATCGTCAGCAAAAGTAACGCCCAT
>CACEVB010000022.1 GCA_902562875.1 uncultured Pelagibacteraceae bacterium
CCAGATTACAGATATACAAAAAATTTTGTAGATTTGTGGCACTTAGATGAGTTAGTATTACTTGATATTACAAAAAAAAATAAATTAAATCAAAACTTTTTAGAAAATATAAAGAATTTCTCAAAAAAATTTCTAGTTCCAATTACAGTTGGAGGAGGAATTAAAAATCTAGAAGACGTTGAAAAGGTAATGGAATATGGTGCTGATAAAATTATTATAAACACTGGATTAGTTCAAAAACCAGAATTAATAAATAAAATTTCTGAGAAATATGGCTCTCAGGTTTTGGTAGCTTCAATTGATTGTAAACAAATTAACAATGAAATAAAGCTAATGATCAATAATGGAAAAGAAGATTCATCAAAAGATCCTATTGATTGGGCAAGTTATTGCATAAAAAATGGAGTTGGAGAACTTTTGATTAATTCAGTAAACAATGATGGGTCTTTATTAGGATATGATATAAATTTAATTAAAATGTTTTCAAGTAAATTTAATGTTCCAATTTTAGCGTTAGGAGGTGCTGGAAATTGGCAACATATATACGATTTATTTAAATTAACAAATATTTCTGGAGCTTGTACCCAAAATATATATCATTTTACCAACCAAAGCTTACAATCATTAAAAAGCTTTTTGATTTCTAAAAAAATAGACGTAAGAATTTAAGTTATGAAGTATTGTAATAAATGTTTAATGCCAGATACAAGGCCCAGAATTCAATTTAATGAAGAAGAAATTTGTAATGCATGTACACATTCCGAAAGTAAAAAAAAAATAGATTGGAAGCTTAGAAAAAAAGAATTCTTAGATATAATTTTGAAAATAAAAAATAGAGACAAGAAATTTAATAATAAATATGACTGTATTGTTCCATGGTCTGGGGGAAAAGATTCTTCAACAATTGCATACAAGCTTAAGTTTGAGTATGATTTAAATCCGTTATTAGTAACTTTTTCACCATTAATTTTAAATGAATTAGGTAATTATAATAGAGAACTTTTGATCAAAGCTGGATTTGATAGTATTTTTATAAAACCTAATAATAAAATATCAAAAAAATTGTCTAAAAGATTTTTTATTGAAAGAGGAAACCCAAAAGTTGCTTGGGATGCTGGAATTAATTCAACACCTGTACAATTAGCCATTAACTTTAAAATTCCTTTTATTTTTTATGCAGAGCATGGAGAAAGTGAGTATGGAGGTTTAGTTTTAGACGAAAAAAGTCAAAAATTAAGAAAATTTGAAGAAGTGATCGAGCATCAGATTGGAGACCATCCAGAAAATTGGGTTTCAAATGATATTAATTTATCAGATCTAGCAATGTATATTTATCCTGATCCAGAGATATTGGAAAAAAATAATATTAATGCTTATTATTTTAGTTATTTTTTTAAGTGGAGCATGTTTGAAAACTATAAATTTATATCTGAAAAGCTTCCAGAATTTAAGACTGTTAAAAATGGAAAAACTGATGGAACATTTACAAATTTCGATAGCTTAGACGATAAGATTGATAATATTTATTACTATATGCAATATATAAAATTTGGGTTTGGAAGAGCTACAAGAGATGCATGTAGAATGATCCAAAATAACCAAATGACAAGAAAGGAAGGTTTAGAATTGGTTAAAAAGTATGATCATGAATTACCAAAACTTTACTTTAAAGATAGTTTAGATTTTTTAGATATGAATGAGATTGAGTTCTTTGATATAGTGAATAAGCACAGAAATAACGAAATTTGGGAACAAAATAATAATGATTTTAAATTAAGGTTCCCTCCAAAATAAATTTAAAAATGAAAAAAAATTGTTCGATAATCATCGAAGCAAGAATGAATTCAAGCAGACTACCAGGAAAAGTTCTTTATAAATCAAAAAATATTCCAATGATACATCTTATGTTAAAAAGGTTAAAGAGATCTAAAAAGGTAAAACAAATAATTTTAGCTACTACAAAAAATAAAAAAGATAACAAATTAGTAAATTCGATAAAATTACCAGTAAAATTTTTTAGAGGAAGTGAAAACAATGTAATTCATAGAGTGCTGAGTGCAGCAAAAAAGTATAATGTAGAACACATAGTTAAAATATGTGGAGATAGTCCTTTAATTGATGTTAAAATTGTAGATAAAATGATTAATTTATATTTTTTGCATAAACCAGATTATATGTCTAATAATATGATAAAAACATTCCCCGATGGTATGGATATTGAGATTTTTCCTTATAGTACTTTAGAGAAATCTTACCATATTTCAAAAACAAATTTAAATAAAGAACATGTTACATACTTTATTAGAAAAAGTAATTTATTTAAAAAATTAAATATCAAGGCAAACAAAAAAAATTTTTTTCCAAAGTTAAAATTAACACTTGATACTTATAATGATTATATTTTTTTAGATAAAATTATAAAAAGTTTTAAAGGTAAAATCCATTTTAATTGTTCACAAATAATTAAAAAATCTAAATTTTTAAAGAAATAAAATGAAAAAAATAAAATCTTTAATAATTGGATTGGGAAATATAGGAATGGATGTTGACTATGAAAACAATAAAAAAAGATTGAGTCATAGCAGCACAATCTATCATCATAGAAAATTTGAATTAATTGGAGGAGCAGATATTAAAAAAAATCAAAGAAAAAAATTTGAAAAAAAATATAAAAAAAAATCTTTTAAAAGTTATTTAGATGCTATAAAAATTACCAAGCCAGATTTAATAGTAATTTCTACACCACCCAATACACATCTAGAAATAATAAACAATTTAGCAAATTTTAAAAAAATAATATTACTCGAAAAACCTTTATCAGATAACTTAAAACAAGCAAAAAGAATAGCATCCTTAATTAATAAAAAAAAATTAAATGTTTTTATTAATTATTTTAGAGAATATATTCCAACATTTATAAATATAATTAATACAAAAAGTAATCTATATCATCAATGCCATATTAATTATTCTTCTTCATTAAGAGAAAATGCCTCACATCATTTAAGTTTATTAATGAATATATTTGATGATAAAAAAAAAATAATAAATATAAAATCATTAAAAAAAGGAAATAAAACAAAAGATGCAATAATTAATTTTTCTAATGGAGAAATTATTTTAGTTTCTAATAAAATTAAAAATTACGAAATTAATAATGTTAAAATAATAAATAAGGATAGTTTTACGGAATTACAATTAAATCCTATTTTTATAAAAACATCTAAAATAATAAATGACAGTAATTTTAAAAATGGAAAAGTATTGAGTAATATTGATAAATATTCTAAAGAAATTAAAGATAACTTTTTTAAACATGTATACGATAATATTTATAATTACATTAATGGAAAAAAGTTTTATAAGATTCCAATTGAAAAAGTTTTAAGAACAGAAAAATTAATCGATGAAATTGAAAAAGTTTAATTATATAGATAATCAAGAAATATTAGCTGCAAAAAGAGTTTTAAAATCTGGAGTATTATCTGACTTTCTGGGTTCAAAAGATGAAAATAAAAATAATCGTTTCTTAGGTGGAAAATATGTAAAAAAATTAGAAGAAAATTGGTGTAAATTTTATAAAGTTAAACATGCTATTTCTGTTAATTCTTGGACATCAGGCTTAATGATAGCCGTAGGTGCACTAGATATAGAGCCAGGGGATGAAATTATAGTACCAACTTGGACAATGTGTGCAACTGCAACATCAATATTGCACTGGAATGCAATTCCAGTTTTTGCTGACATTGATCCCAACACATTTTGTATAGATACAAAAAAAATTATAAAATTAATTAATAAAAATACAAAAGCTATAATTACTGTAGATATCTTTGGACATGGAAGTGAGATTGATGAATTAAAAAAAATTGCTAAAAAATACAAACTTAAAATTATTTCTGATAGCGCTCAAACACCATACTCATTTTATAAAAATAAATTAATAGGAACTCATTTTGATATAGGGGGATACAGTCTTAATACACACAAACATATTCAAACAGGAGAAGGTGGTATTTTAGTTACTAATAATTCTTACTTAGCAAAAAAGATGAGAATGTTAAGAAATCATGGCGAGGCTATAGCAGGCACAAATAAAAAAGAGCTTATAAATATGTTGGGTTCAAATTTTAGAATGACAGAGTTGATAGCCGCAATAGCAATTGAACAATTAAAAAAATTAAAAAAAATTGTAAAAAAAATTAATTACAATTGTAATTCACTAAACAACTCCCTTTCAAAATTAAAAGGTCTAGAAACTCCGATAGTAAAAAAAAATTTTACTCATTCTTATTATGTATATGCTATTAAAATAAATAATAAACAAATAGGAGTCTCTAGAAATAAAATTTATAAAGAGCTAGAAAAATTTAAATTAGACTTTATTTCAAAAGGATACCAATTAGTTCATGAACTTCCATTGTATCAAAAAAAGATTGCATATGGATCAAAAGGTTTTCCATGGAGTTTTAAAAAAAATAAAATTAGTTATTCTAAAAATATTTGTCCAAATGCAAAAAAATTACATGAAAATATTATTTGTATTGAAATGTGTAAATACGATTTTAATAAAAAGGATATTCAATTTTTAATTAGTATATTTCAAAAAGTATGGAAAAAATTAAAAATTCAAAAATAGCTATTATTTCACATGATGCAGGAGCAGCAGAATTATTATCATTTTGGATAAAAAATCATAAAAAAAATAAATATTTATTTCATATAAAAGGTCCAGCTGAAAATGTTTTCAGAAAAAATAAAGTTAATTTTAAAAATAAAAGTATTAATAAAATTATAAAAATTTCTGATTTTGTACTCACAGGAACAAGTTTGAAAAGTAATCTAGAGATTAGAGCTTTAAAAATTTCAAGACAATTATCAAAAAAATCATATTCATTTATAGATCATTGGATAAATTATAAAGATCGCTTCAAAAGAAGTGGTAAATATTTT
>CACEVB010000023.1 GCA_902562875.1 uncultured Pelagibacteraceae bacterium
AAGTATTTAAGTTTACTTCATAATTTTTTATGAAAGCATTGACCGTATCACTAATTGTACTAAATAACGGCTCTGGGTAGAAACCAAAAAAAATAGTAGGAATAGCAAGTGACCATAAAATTATTATTTCACTATTTTTTAAATCTAGTAATTTTTTTAAATTAACTTTAATAAGATTCCCAAAAATTACTCTTTTGTATAACCATAACATATATGCTGCACTTAAAATCACTCCTAAACTTGCTAATACTGCAGTTATAAAACTTTTTTTAAATGCCCCCATCAATATTAGAAACTCCCCTATAAAACCTGTGGTTCCAGGCAAACCTACTGCGCCTAATGTAAAAATCATAAATAAAATTGAATATTTTGGCATAACAGATACTAGTCCGCCATAGTCTTTGATTAATCTTGAGTGATTTCTATCGTAAATAACACCAACACATAAAAATAATGCTGCTGATATTAGTCCGTGGCTTATCATTTGAAATATACTTCCCTCTATGCCCTGAGGTGTCATTGTAAATATTCCGAGTGTAACAAAACCCATATGAGCAACAGATGAATATGCTATAAGCTTTTTCATATCTTCCTGCATAAGCGCAACTAATGAAGCGTATATAATTGCAATAACACTTAATATGTAAACTAAAGGTGTAAAGAAATCAGAGGCTATTGGAAATAAGCCTACAGAAAATCTGATAAATCCGTATCCAGCCATCTTAAGCAATATAGCAGCTAATAAAACCGATCCAGCAGTAGGTGCTTCTACATGAGCATCTGGCAACCAAGTATGAACAGGCCACATTGGTGTTTTAACTGCAAATGAACTAAAAAAAGCGAGCCATAGTAGATTTTGATATTTTTGATCAATTCCGATCTTATAAAGTTTAACAACGTCTGTTGTGCCAGAAATCCAATATATACTTATAATTGCAACTAACATTAAGACAGACCCCAACAATGTATAAAGAAAGAATTTAAAAGCTGAATAAACTCTTCTTTCACCTCCCCAAATACCTATGATTAAGAACATAGGTATTAGACCACCCTCAAAAAATAAATAAAAAATAACTAAGTCTAATGAACAGAATACTCCTATCATTAGTGACTCCATCAATAATATCGCAATTAAAAAATCCTTAAGACGATATTTAATTGAAAAGTTGACAGATAAAATACAAAGTGGAGTAATAAAAGTTGTTAAAATCACGAAAAGAATAGAAATACCATCTATTCCAACATTGTAATTTATTAAACCGAGTATCCATTCACGATTTTCAATAAATTGAAAATTAGAATTGTTTCTATCAAAAATTAACCACAAATAAATTGATAAGACCAAATTTGCTAACGAAATAAATAATGCAACATATTTTAAAGAAATATTATTTTTATTTGACTTAATGAAAAATAAAAAAATTGAACCAATTGTTGGTAAAAGTATAAGAGATGAGATTATTGGAAAATTCATTATTTAATTATTAAAATTGTTAAAATTATTGAAAAACCAAGTAACATGATAAAAGCATACTGATATATAAAGCCAGATTGAAACCTTGTGGCTTTTAGCGAAAATAATTTAATTAATTTAGATATTCCATCAGGACCAAATTTATCAATTATTAAACCGTCTACGCCTTGCCATAAATATATCCCTATTTTTTTTAGAGGCTTTATTATCGTGTAGTCATAAAATTCATCAAAATACCATTTATTCTTTAAAAATAAATATAATGGCTTATTTGTTTCAACTAAGTATGAACCAAAATTTTTATTTTTTACAAATATTAAGTAAGAAAAAGGTATTGATAAAGTTACCAATGTAGGAGTTAAAATTATAAACCAACCTGGAGGATGATCTTTAGACAATGGGTTTTGTAAAAAAATTGACTCTTTCCAAAAAGTATCAAAGTTCATAAATAAATCTTTACTTAAATATCCTGCAAATATAGCTCCAATTGATAAAATTATTAAAGGCAGTGTCATTACATAAGGTGACTCGTGTATTTTTTCAATTTGTATATTTTTATTATTATAATCACCGTGAAATGTTTTAAAAATTAATCTCCAAGAGTAAACTGCGGTTAATAAAGCAGTAAAAACTCCTATAGTTGCTGCCATATATCCAATTGTTGAGTTGTGTAAAAATGCAAATTCAATGATTGCATCCTTTGAGTAAAATCCTGATAAAAAAGGAAACCCCGTCAAAGCTAGTGTACCAATTAACATCAAAAAGTATGTTAGTGGAAGTCTTTTCCAAACCCCACCCATAAGTTTAATATTTTGTTCGTTTTGGAAAGAATGTATTACAGAACCAGATCCTAAAAACAATAAAGCTTTAAAAAATGCATGTGTAAATAAGTGAAACATTGCAATGTTATAGGCCCCTACACCTGCTGCAAAAAACATATATCCTAACTGACTACATGTAGAATATGCTATAATTTTTTTTATATCGTTTTGGGTAATTGCAACACTTGCTGCAAACAATGCAGTTATCATTCCGATAACTGTTATAAAATTTAAAATTAAGGGTGAATATTCGTATATAGGAGAACACCTTACAACCAAAAAAACACCAGCTGTTACCATTGTAGCGGCATGTATTAAAGCTGATACAGGTGTTGGACCTTCCATAGCATCAGGCAACCATGTATGTAGCATAAATTGTGCTGATTTTCCCATGGCACCAATAAATAATAAGAAGCAAATAGCATCTATTGCACCAAAATTTATTCCTAAAAAGTTTATTTTATCCTTTAAATAAAACGGTACTTGATCAAACACATCATTATAATTAACAGTACCAAAAATATAAAAAATTAAAAAAATACCTAGAGCGAAACCAAAATCTCCAACTCTGTTAACCAAAAAAGCCTTTATTGCTGCAGAATTAGCACTATCTTTCTTAAACCAAAAACCAATCAGGAAATATGAGCATACTCCTACACCTTCCCAACCAAAAAAAAGTTGAAGAAAATTATCAGAGGAAACTAGTGTTAACATTGCAAAAGTAAATAAGGATAAGTAAGACATAAAACGTGGTTTATGTGGATCGTGGGACATATATCCAATAGAATAGATGTGTACAAGTGAAGATACTAATGTAACTACTACAAACATTATTGATGACAAAGCATCAATTTTGATTGCCCAATTTACTTCTAAATTTCCAGATGAAATCCATTTTGTAATAACAATAGTTTTTTCAAAATCATAATTTACGACCTTAAAAAAAAATTAATATAGATAAAATCGCTGATAAACTTACGAATATACTGGTAAGTATCTCTGAGTTTCTAGAACCAATTAATTTTCCAAAAAAACCTGAAATGATCGCACCGCACAAAGGCAAGAATAAAGTTAAAATTTCCATTTTATCCTTTAAGTTTGTCGATTTCCTCAACTCTAATCGTTCTTACATTTCTAAAGTAAACAACAATTATTGCTAAACCAATAGCTGCTTCTGCTGCTGCTACAGTCAAAATAAATAATGTAAAAATTTGTCCAGTTAAATCATTTAAATAAGAAGAAAAAGAAACTAAATTTATGTTTACCGCCAAAAGTATCAACTCAATGCTCATTAAAATTACAATTATATTTTTTCTATTTAAAAATATTCCTGCAATACCGATAGTAAATATTATTGCACCAAGAGTTAGATAGTGTCCTAATCCTATTTCAAACATCTATATTTACTCCTTTTTTTCTATCAACT
>CACEVB010000024.1 GCA_902562875.1 uncultured Pelagibacteraceae bacterium
CGCTCCAATTTAAACAAATGATAAAAATAAAGTGAGGTATACAAAGTAATGTCGAAAGAAAAATTTAATAGAAGCAAACCGCATTGTAATATAGGTACAATCGGACACGTTGATCATGGAAAAACAACATTAACTGCTGCTATTACGAAAGTTTTAGCTGAAGCAGGAGGGGCTCAATTTGTTGCATACGATCAGATAGATAAGGCGCCCGAGGAAAAAGAAAGAGGTATTACTATATCTACTGCACACGTAGAATATGAAACTGAGAAGAGACATTACGCACACGTAGACTGTCCAGGTCATGCTGATTATGTAAAAAATATGATTACAGGTGCAGCTCAAATGGATGGTGCAATTCTAGTTGTTAATGCTGCTGACGGACCGATGCCTCAAACTAGAGAACATATTTTGCTTGCAAGACAAGTTGGAGTTCCCGCGATTGTAGTATTTCTAAATAAAGTTGATCAAGTTGATGACAAGGAAATGATAGATTTAGTTGAAGAAGAGATTAGAGATTTATTAAATTCGTACAAGTTTCCTGGAGACAAAACACCAATCGTAAAAGGTTCAGCTTTAGCAGCCGTAGAAGGTAAAGACGAAGCTGTGGGTAAAAACGCAATTATGGAACTTATGAAAGCTGTTGATGAACATATACCTCAACCTGACAGGCCAAAAGATAAGCCTTTCTTAATGCCAGTCGAGGATGTTTTTTCAATATCAGGTAGAGGTACTGTTGTTACAGGAAGAGTTGAGCAAGGCGTTGTTAAAACAGGCGAAGAGATTGAAATTGTAGGAATTAGAGATACTAAAAAATCAGTTTGTACTGGTGTAGAAATGTTTAGAAAAATTTTAGACACGGGTGAAGCAGGTGACAATATTGGAGCTTTGTTAAGAGGAGTGGAGAGGACTGATGTTGAAAGAGGACAAGTATTAGCAAAACCTGGCTCTGTTACGCCTCACACAAAATTTGAAGCTCAAGCCTATGTGTTAAAAAAAGAGGAAGGTGGAAGACACACTCCTTTTTTCACAAAGTATAGACCTCAATTTTATTTTAGAACAACTGATGTAACTGGTGAGGTAGAATTGCCGTCAGGCACCGAAATGGTAATGCCTGGTGATGATGCAAAATTCACAGTTAAGTTAATAACACCAATTGCAATGAGTGAAAAATTAAATTTTGCGATTAGAGAGGGTGGACGAACAGTAGGAGCTGGAGTAGTAACGAAAATAATAGAGTAAACTCCCTTAGGAGTGTAGCTCAATTGGTAGAGCGCCGGTCTCCAAAACCGGAGGTTGGGGGTTCGATTCCCTCCGCTCCTGCCAAAAAGGTATAATTATGAAAAACCCGTTAAAATTTATTCAGGAAGTAAAACAAGAAGCCTTTAAGGTCACATGGCCAACAAGCAAAGAGACATTGCAGGGAACTCTAATGGTTGTTGCTATGGCTATAGTGGCATCAATTTTTTTCCTATTAATTGATCAAATTTTTAAGTTCTTATTAGAAATTTTATTAAAGGTAAGTTTTTAGATGAAAAATTGGTATATAGTTCAGTCATATTCAAGTTTTGAAAATAAAGTTGCTCAGTTAATAAAAGAGGAGGCAGAAAAAGCTAAAATTTCTGAGAAAATTGAGGAAATTATTGTACCGACACATGATATTACTGAGGTTAAAAGAGGAAAAAGAATACAAAGAAAAAAAAAATATTTCCCAGGTTATGTGTTAATTAAAAGTGAAATGGATAATAATATTTATCATATGATAAAGAATATAAAAAAAGTCAGTGGATTTCTAGGTTCAAAAGGTGCTCCTGTGCCTGTATCAGATAAGGAAATTGAAAAGATACTAGGTCAAATTAAAGATGGTGTTGCTCAACCTAAATCAAGTGTTGAATATAATGTTGGTGAAAAAGTTCAAGTTATAGACGGACCTTTTGCATCATTTAGCGGATTGGTGGAGGATATTGATGAGGAAAAATCGAGACTTAAAGTTTCAGTATCAATTTTTGGTCGACCTACACCAGTAGATTTAGAATATAATCAAGTGGAGAAAATGAGTTAAT
Organism: uncultured Pelagibacteraceae bacterium; assembly: GCA_902562875.1. Classification (GTDB taxonomy): domain Bacteria; phylum Pseudomonadota; class Alphaproteobacteria; order Pelagibacterales; family Pelagibacteraceae; genus Pelagibacter. The sequence continues at coordinate 2,061 of CACEVB010000024.1, forward strand.
GGCAAAAAAAGAAATTTCAGGTTATGTAAAACTTCAAATAAACGGAGGACAAGCAAATCCAGCACCCCCTGTTGGACCAGCTCTTGGTCAAAGAGGAATAAATATAATGGAATTTTGTAAAGCATTTAACGAAAAAACCAAATCTTTTATGGGAAAACCAGTTCCTGTAATTATAACTGTGTATAAAGACAAAAAGTTTGATTTTGTTATTAAATCTCCACCAGCAAGTCATTTTATCAAAGAAGCAGTAAAACTGAAGAGTGGCTCTAGTGAACCAGGAAGAAACATTGTTGCATCAATTAACAAAAAACAATTGGAAGAAATTGCAAAAAAAAAAGATGTCTGATTTAAATGCTCATGATTTAAATGAGGCTATAAAAATAATTGCAGGTTCTGCAAGATCAATGGGTATAGAGGTCAAAGATTAATGAGTTCAAAAAGATTTAAAAAATTAATAATTGATGGAGAAAGTAGGCCAATAGAAAAACTCGTAGGAATTATAAAAAATAATTGCACAACAAAGTTTAATGAATCTATTGATTTAAGTTTTCAAATTAATAACAAACAAAAGAAAAATGAAATTAATATTAGGACAGCAGTAAATTTACCTAGCGGATCAGGTAAAAATATCAATGTTGCTGTAGTTTGTGAAGAAGATAAAATAAAATTAGC
>CACEVB010000025.1 GCA_902562875.1 uncultured Pelagibacteraceae bacterium
AAGACTTTTAACAAATCCTAATGATATAATTGGTAAAATCGATAATACCTTCTTATCAGTAGTTGTATTATTATTTGTTTTAGTTGCATCATGTTCAACTAACTTAATAGCAAATTATATACCATCACAAAATGTACTTATAAATTTTTTACCAAAAAAACTTAATCCAAAAAGTTCTGGAGTTATTATTATTGTATTTTCTTTTATTGTTGGATTACTATGGCTTCCTGTTTTAAGTCAAATAGGTATTTTATCAATAATTGACACTTTAGGCTCTTTTTTTGGTCCAATATTTGGTGTGATAATTGCAGATTACTTTGTAATTAGAATTTCAAAAATTGAAAATAAAGATATTCACTCTTTAGAGGAAGATGGAACATACTATTATACTAAGGGGTGGCATTTAAAAAGTTTGTATTCAATTTTCATAGGTTTTATTTTTGCATCATCAACTATTTGGAACATTAATCTAAATTTTTTACAATCTTTTGCATGGATTGCCGGTGCAATAGTAAGTTTTATAATTTATTACTTATTAGTTAGTAAATAGTGATGCACAAATTTGATCTTAAAAATAAAACTGCATTAATTACGGGTGGTGCGCAGGGTTTTGGACTTGATATTGCTAAAAAATTTTTAGTATCTGGAGCAAATGTAATTATTTGGGATATTGACAAAGCACAAATAAAAAAAGCAAAGAGAATTGTTAAAAATAATAATTTTAGTTCCTATATAGTCGATGTAACAAATTTTAATAATGTTGCTAGAGTTGTAAAAAAAATTATCAAATATTCAAAGATAGATATTTTAATTAATAGCGCGGGTATCACTGGCCCAACAACACAACTTTGGAATTATAAAATTAAAGATTGGAAACAAATTATGGAAATAAATTTGAATGGAACCTTTCATTGTTGTAAAGCGATAGTCCCTTATATGATTAAAAATAACTATGGAAGAATAGTTAATATAGCCTCTGTTTCTGGCAAGGATGGCAATGCAAATGCTAGCGCATACAGCTCCTCCAAAGCTGGTGTCTTAGGCTTAACCAAATCATTAGGAAAAGAACTTGCAAAGTATAATATAGCTGTAAATGCAATTACTCCTGCTGGAGCAAAAACAAGAATATTAAATCAAATGACAAAAAAACATGTTAAGCAAATGCTCTCTAAAGTTCCAAGGGGTCGTTTTTTAGAATTAAATGAACTTTCATCAATGGTTTGTTGGCTTTCATCAGAAGAAAATTCTTTTTCTACAGCAGCCGTTTTCGATATTAGTGGAGGCAGGTCTACATACTAGTTTTTTAGCTTTACAAAAAAATATTGAAAATTTATTAAACTGCCTTATAGGCATTAGAATGATTATTAAATACTTTAAGATACTAATTTTGTCAGCCTTTTTTTTTAGCACATCTAATGCTAACGAAATAAAAGTATTTGAGTTTACTGAAGAAGAGTTAAATAATCTAGAAGTTAGAAAAGTTAGAGGTGCTAAAACAAAAACTTTTTATTCAGTTGGAAAAAATGATGTGGGGAACTTTTTGAGAGCTGAGGCTGATAACTCAGCATCAGGGCTAGGTAAAGAAATAATGATTGATCTTAATCTAACTCCAATTATTAACATAACTTGGAAAGTTGAGGAAGATTTATCAGGAATAAATGAGCAAAGTAAAAAAGGGCATGATTATGCTGCTAGAGTTTTTGTAATAAAAAAAACAGGTGCAACACCTTTATCAAATAGAGCAATAAATTATGTTTTTTCTAGTAATCTAAATATTAACCATAGTAATCCAAGTCCATATACTAAAAAATCTATAGACTATGTTCTATCTACTACCATCGAAAATTTAAATGAATGGGTTACTGTAAAAGCTAATGTAAAAGAACATTTTACGAAACTTCATAATTTAGATGTAAACAAATTAAATGGAATTGCAATAATGAGTGATACTGATAATTCTAAAAGAAAATCTGTCGCTTATTATCAAAATATATATTTCTCATCCAAATAATTAAAATTTTAAATATTTTTTTAGCCCCATGCTCATAAACGACAAAGCAATTGCAGCAATAACATCTAGTATTGGAGGTGCAGTTGGATATCCAAAATTCCATAGTACTACTCCTAATAGCCAAATAACGTAAATTTTCATATTATATGTTGTATTAAAAAAAATTGAAATTTGATACGATTAAATAATGTCTAATTCATTTAAATTTAATTTAAAAATTTATTACGAAGATACCGATGCAGGTGGTGTAGTTTATTATGCCAATTATTTGAAATTTTTAGAAAGAGCACGATCTGAGGCTATTTATGAATTAGGTTTTTCGAATACTCAACTAAAGAAAGAGTTTGGAATACTAATAATAGTGAAGTCGTGCAAAATTGAATATAAAAAACCTACAATGTTTGAAGATAAACTATCGATTCTAACTATTATTAATAAGATAACAAAAACTTCTTTTATTATGAAACAAGATATTATAAGAAATAGAGAACTAGTAGCATCTGCCGATATACATTTAGTGTCGGTAAATTCAGATGGCAAACCAACTAAAATTCCAGAAAAATTAAGAAATAAATTAAACGAATATGTTAATTAATTTTTTTCTTTATATTCTTAAATAAATTAGTCATTTTTTTTTCATTG
>CACEVB010000026.1 GCA_902562875.1 uncultured Pelagibacteraceae bacterium
AGAGTTATTAGATGATATACCAGTTGTACCTCAAAAACATACAGTTTTTAAAGTAAAGTGCCCAAAGTATATAAAGGAAATGCCATTAACTGGAGATTTAACTTCAGGCGTTTATTGGAGACCTGAGGGTGGAGAATATTTAGCAGGATCTCCAATATCAACTTTTGATGCTAAAGATCTTGAGCCTGATTGGTCTCATTATGAGGAACTAGTATGGCCGGCGCTTGCAAAAAGAGTGCCAATATTCGAGGAATTAAAATTAACAGGTGCTTGGGCTGGTTATTATGATTGTAATAAATTGGACAACAATGCTGTTGTAGGGAAACATCCTAAATACGAGAACGTTTATATGGCCTCAGGATTTACAGGGAGAGGATTGATGCAGGCCCCAGGAATAGGAAGAGCACTGACAGAACTTATTACGACTGGCAAATATCAGACAATTGATATAAGCGTTTTTGATGTTGAAAGGGTTTTAAATAGTACTGCTAGACCCGAACCCTACGTATTATAGTTTTTTTATATAAATTCCCAAAAAACCATTAAATAAAGAAACGCCTAAAATGATTAATTGCCCCTTAAATGAATAAAAGTTAAATGTAGGATAAAAACTAATAGCTACTGAAAATAACAAATATGTTATTATAAATGGTTTGATAAATTTCTTTAAAGTTTCCAAATTCTTTTAAGAACTTCCTCTCTTCCACATCCTTTTTTATACATTAAGTAATTTAGTAAGTATTCTTGATAGTAATCTTGATGTTTATCTTCAGCTTTATAAAATACTTCAAATTCTCTTAAATAAGTTACAACTCTTTTACTAAATTTATTCTCTATTTCTGAAATACTTTTTTCAATTTGACTTTTTTCATATGCATTTTGATAAAATGCTACAGATCTATAACTATAACCTTTATCACAAAATTGACCGAACGCATCGAATGGATCTATATTTATCCAAAAATTTTTTAACAATTCATTATAAGAAATAATATTGTTATTATATATAATCTCTACAACCTCAAAATGTCCCGTATCTCCAAAAGTAACTTCTTTGTATGTGGGATTAGATGTAGTGCCACCCGAGTAACCAGAAATCACTTCTTTGACACCCTCTAGTTTTTCAAATGACTCCTCCATACACCAAAAACATCCACCTGCAAAATAAGCTTTATTTAAACTTTCAGAAAATGAATAATTAATAGGTAATATTAAAAATAAAACTAAAGATACAACTTTCATTATATCAGATTAACTAAATTTAGATAATTGTGAATGATATATAAGGTAGCTACCGTTTATAGTAGCTACCTTGACTAAATTAATTATGCTTTTTTATATTTAGCAGCTTCTTCAGATCCGCTTGTTGCAGAACCTTTACTGTATGAGTGAGCGCCCATACCTGCTAACTGACCATCTTTGACTATTAAATACTGATTTCTAATTTCAGAACCATCAAAAAAACATTCTAAAATTTCTCTAACTCCATCAGCATATCTTGCTTGAGCTGTTAAAGATGTTCCAGATGTATGTGGTGTCATTCCATGATTCGGCATACTTCTCCACGCATGATCATTTGGTGCTGGTTGAGGAAACCATACGTCTCCTGCATAACCACTAAGTTGTCCACTTTTTAATGCTTTTGCGATTGCGTCACGATTACAAATTTTACCTCTTGCAGTATTAACAATATAAGCACCTTTTTTCATTTTACTTATCATTGCATCATCAAACAAGTTTTCAGTTTCTGGATGTAGTGGACAATTTATTGTTACTACATCGCAAACCTTAACCATTGACTCTACAGTTTCATGAAATGTTAAATTTAATTCTTTTTCTACACTTTCAGGTAATCTATGTCTGTCAAAATAGTGCAGGTGAGTATCAAATGGTTTCATTTTTCTTAATGCATCTAAACCAATTCTTCCAGCAGCAACTGTACCAATATGCATTCCTTCAACATCGTATGATCTTTGAACAGCATCAGCAATATTCCATCCTCCATCATTAACAATTTTATGTTGAGTATGGTAATCTCTTACCATTGATACAATCATCATAACGATATGTTCTGCTACCGATCTCGAGTTACAGAAAGTTACCTCCACAACATCAATTTTATTATCCATTGCAGCTTGTAAGTCAACATGGTCTGAACCTATACCTGCAGTAATTGCCATTTTAAGATTTTTAGCTTTTGCAATTCTCTCTTTAGTTAAGTAGTAAGGGAAAAACGGTTGAGAAATTACTATATCTGCATCAACAATATGTTTATCAGCTTCACATCCATCTCCATCTTTACTATTAGTTACTATTAATTCGTGACCGTTACTCTCTAAGAATTTTCTTAAACCAAGCTCACCTGAAACACATCCTAATAATTGTCCAGGTGTATAATCTCTACCTTTTGGTGATGGCAAAGTCATTCCGTCAGGATATTTTTCAATTTTAGGTAATTCCGAAA
>CACEVB010000027.1 GCA_902562875.1 uncultured Pelagibacteraceae bacterium
CAAGTCTTAATACAAATCGTCCTTTTGACGCTTTAATTGCTGTATTAATAGATTTAATCATACCCTCATTTTTTTGGTAAATTATTCTAATTTTTTTATTATTTTTAAATTTACTAAGAATTTTAATTGAGTTATCCGTAGATCCATCATCTAAAATGATTAATTCAAAATCTTTAAATGTTTGATCGAGAACACTTTTTATTGAAAGATTCAAATAATTACCATAATTATGGTTTGTAATATAAACTGATATTTCTGGTGAATTAAGTTTCACAAATCGTAGGGTATAAATTATTGTTGATCAAAAGCAAATAAGTTTTTAATTAAAATATATATTATAAAAATAATATAAATGTATAGAAAAATATTACACAAAATCAAATCAAACAATCTAAAATATTGTATTGTTGGTCTTGGATATGTTGGTTTACCTTTAGCTCTTAGACTCATCAGAGCCAAGTGTAATACTCATGGCTACGATATTGATAAAAATAAAACTAGAAGTTTGATTAAAGGAAAATCTTATATATCAAATATAAAAAGCAAAGAACTAGAATACTTTAAAGGTACAAAAGAAAAACTTTTTAATAATATTAAAAAATTAGAAGAAATGGATGTAATATTTGTATGTTTACCAACCCCGCTGAACTCTGACAAGTCACCCGATATGAGTTATTTAAATTCATTTTTTAAAAAAATTAAATTTTTTAAAAAAAAATATCAAACAATTATTTTGGAGAGCACTGTTTATCCAGGTGCAAGTCAGGATATAATAAAAAAGCATAATTTAAAAAAAAAACTAAAAAAAAAAGAGTTATATTTTGTATACTCTCCTGAAAGAGAAAATCCTGGTATGAAAAATTTTTCATACAAAACTACTCCCAAAGTTGTGAGTGGATATAATAAAGACTCTTTAATTATTGGAATAAATATTTACAAAAAATTTGTTAATAGAGTAGTTGAAACTTCAAGTTTATCTAACGCCGAAGCAACAAAGCTTTTAGAAAATTTATTTAGAAGTGTGAATATTGGTTTAATTAATGAATTTAAAATAATTTGTGAAAAACTTAATTTAAATATTTATGAAATAATTAAAAGTGCATCAACTAAAAACTTTGGTTTTATGAAATTTTTGCCTGGCCCTGGACTAGGGGGCCATTGTATTCCAATTGATCCGTATTATTTAAATTGGGCATCTAGGAAAAAAGGGTACACAGCTCAATTTATTAAAACAAGTGGTGATATAAATTCAAAAATGCCAATGCGAATTGTAAATAAAATATCAAATGTTCTCAAAAAAAAGAAATCAAAGAAATCAAATCTAAAAATATTACTGGTTGGAATTGCATATAAAAAAAATATTGATGACGACAGAGAAACTCCAGGCTATGAAATAATTTATCAATTACAAAAACGAAAATATAAAGTAAATTATTATGATCCTTACATTCCAAAGATTAAAAGTGGTAGAAAATTCAAAGACAAGATTAAACTAAAATCAATTAAAATTTCACAAAAAAATTTAAGAAATCATGATGCGATTCTCATAGTCACAGATCATGATAAAATAAATTATAATTATATATTAAAAAACTCAAATTTAATTTTTGACTCCAGAGGAGTATACAAAGACCATTACGATAATGAAAAAATATTTAGTGTTTAGATTAATTTATTAAAATGATTGGAATTTTAGATATTGGTATAGGCAATGTAATGTCTTTGTATTCTGTGATTCAAAGACTGAATATAAAGGTAAAAATTTGTAAATCAAAAAATGACTTAGATGAAGTAAAAAAAATTATATTTCCTGGCCAAGGTTCGTTTGGTGAAGCTATGAATAAGTTAAGAGAGAATGAAATTGACAAGCATTTATTGAGCAATATTTCAGTTAAGAAAAAACCATTTTTAGGAATATGTGTTGGTATGCAATTATTGTTTAAAATTGGATATGAATATGGTGAACATCAAGGTTTAGGATTATTTGATGGTGTTGTAAAAAAAATATATACTGATGAAAAAACTATTTCTTTGCCTC